>NZ_NFLH01000049.1 GCF_002160815.1 Massilimicrobiota sp. An134
ATCAAGCTGCTGAAACACAGTTCAAACGGATACCTCAACTGGCATCGTTTCAAGACAAGAATCATGTACAGTCTCAATAAAGACTCAACATATCACCTGTATCCAATCAAAAACAAGGGAGATTTTACAGAATGATGACAAGAAGAAAGATTTATACACTGATTGTGGATGATCATGATATAAGCATTGTCAATAGACAGCGAGTGCTGGAAGATATACTGTACAAACTCAATATGGTATATGAATATGCAGATGAACTGGATGACTTGACTCAGGAAATCAATCTGAAGTTAGATAAACTGATAGAAAAAGCAGAAAAAAAGAACCATGACTCATCATCAGATCATGATTCTCCTATACAGTTTTAAAATTGTGGGAAGAACAACCTTCCCACAATTTCTTATAATCCAAAACCCCACAACCCCGTGTTATTTTAGATTACCGTTATAAAATGAAAATCACTATAAGCAATGCTGGGATAGTTTGAATATGGAGATAATCTAGAAACTTTTCTTCAGTCTTATATATGTTATTTGAATTTGTTCATATATAAATTATTTTATCTGATGAGAACAAATTTATTCCTTTGTATTTAGAATATTTTATTAGTCATTATGATGATAAAAATAGGACTACGTACAATTTATTTGAATTGGGATTCATTTGATTGTTTGAGAAGTTGTTTATATAGTAAAGCCGCTATTTTTGAAATAGATTTGGTAATCTGTCTGATATACTTTTTGAAATTCTTTTAAATTATTTTGGATTTTAAATATGCTTTTACTGTTATCTAAGTATTCTTTAGCTTTATCATATTTTTTTAACATACATAGACAACAAGCAGAATTATAATATAGATAAGGTAAAATTATGAATTTATTTTTGTTTCTGCAAAATTGTATTGCTTCTTCGCTATAGATTAAAGAGTTGATATAATCTTTATTATAGAAAAATATCGTACTTAAGTTGTATATAATTTTTGGATATATATAGTCAAAAGTTTCTTCATCAATAAAATTATTCTTATTCTCTTTTAAATACAGCAGTATTTCCTGCCATTTTGAATCATTTAAAAAAAACAACATATAGAATAGTCAATTAAAATCTCTACTTGTTCTTTGGTTAAATGAAATTGGTTATATTTTTGTATTGAATATCCTGATAGTTCAAATGCCTGTTCTAATAAGCGTTTTGCTGTTTCAAAGTTATGATTGTTTTGACCTTCAATAATAGCAAGAATATGAGTGGATAATTGTTTATATTTATCTAATTCTTTTATTTTTTTATTGAAAATGATTGATTGATATAATTTTGACAATTCATTGTAATTTCTTTTTTGTCTTATGATTTCAAATTGATCATAGTAGGCATCCAATTCTAACAAAGTTTTTTCTTTACTTAATTGTATGATTTTATCAAAACTGATCTCTAGTTTTATACAGCATAATACAAGTATATCTATTTTTATATTTTCTTTGCCATTACACATTCTATTGAAATGAGAATAGTCATAAATTCCTTCAATCAACTGAGCTTGAGATATTCCTTTATGATAGGCTATGTCTAATATGATTTGTAAGGCTTTCTTCTTATCAAAAAATTCATACATATTTTTTGTCCTCTTTTTGTATTATAGATTTCATGAGGCATTGTATTTATAATGGAAACTTATTTAGTGTTAAATCTCTTATAAAGACTAGAAAAGGTAAGGAGTAATATCCCTTACCTTTCTGCATTGATACAATGCTTCTCGATTTACAAGCAGATTATAGCATGTAACCTGCTTAATTTCAAGTATATCTACATTTTACCTATTTATACATTTTTAATTTTCATCACTATTTATTTCTTGGTTTCATCTGTGGGAAGAGGATAACTTCTTGTATACTTTCTTGACCAGTTAATAACATCACTAATCTATCAATACCCATACCCATTCCACCTGTTGGTGGTAATCCATATTCCAATGCTTCTACATAATCTAAATCCATTTCAACTCTCATAGATTTTTAACACATATTTTTATATGTTATTTCATAAGTATACACTCTTTATTTTTGCTATTATGCTTATAATATTAATATATTGAACTAATTTTGTATTCCAAAATGTATGCCAAATAAAAAAATATCACAATTTTTTTCTTTTTTAAAATTTAAAGTGCACCATTTATCATATATTCACATTCTATGTCATATGCTGATTTAAAGTCAAACGTTTTTCTATTCATTGAGTTGATTTTGAAACTTATATCATCTAAATATTGTTGTTCAATATTGTACATCGATTTTCCTTTTGGTATGAATCTTCTTACAAGTGCATTTGCTCTTTCATTTGTTCCTCTTTGAAATGAACAATATGGATTACATTTATACAGTTTTACATTCATTCTTTTCGCTGCGATTCCTAATGCATTAAATTCATTTCCATTATCAACTGTTATTGATTTTACTTCTATTTTATTTTCTTCAATATATTTTCTTATCAACTTATCTATGTAGTATTCATTTCTTCCTTCTGCTTTGATAAGCCACATCACCCTTGTACATCTATCTACTATTGATATGATACTGGCATACTCATTTTTCTTACCAATGATTGAATCTATCTCTAGATGCCCTGGCTCATCCCGTTTTTCTATGTATTTTGGCCTTAATCTTATTGGTAATACCGTTTTATGATCTATGTTCCATTTAAGGTGATTCATCATTCCGCTTTTTCTTTTTCTCTTTTTCTTTCTTCTTTTATAGCAGGTATGTTCTACTTGTATTTCTATCTTTCCATCATTGATTCAGTTATAAACCTGTTGAACACTTACTGATGGTTTTGTTGGATGGTATTTCCTAAATTTGTAGACACATGCCTCAATTGAGTTGACTCTCCAATCATAATGTTTAATAAGATAATCGATAAAATCTTTATATTTGACATGAATATTAACAATTGATCTTTGTTTATGAACATTATTAAGATACCTGGAAACAGTGGAATGAGAGATATTGAGACGCCTACCGATTTCTCTCATTGAGCAATCAAGCTGGTATAAAATATCAATTTGTGCTTTCATTTTTTCATCTAAATGTTTATAATTCATATAGGAGCTCCTTTTCGTCGGGTGAGC
This sequence comes from Massilimicrobiota sp. An134, assembly GCF_002160815.1. Lineage (GTDB taxonomy): Bacteria > Bacillota_I > Bacilli_A > Erysipelotrichales > Coprobacillaceae > Allocoprobacillus > Allocoprobacillus merdigallinarum. The sequence continues at coordinate 3,122 of NZ_NFLH01000049.1, forward strand.
TCCTTTATTGTATCAAAAAAGCACACCTGAGTGGTGCACTTTATGGCTCTATAATTTAACTGGAGGATTTAAATAAATCTTTCAGTTTTATTTTTATATAAAAATAGACATAACTATAACCCTACTGTAAAATTTATGTGCTACCAAAAATCATAAGGAGGTTATATATTATGTCCGAAATTAATTATATCAATGATATTCTTGAAATTCTACAAATTAATGATTTTTCTCATAACTTTGTTCCTTTTCCTTTCCCTGGAACGAACAGTTGCATTTTAAAAAAAGCCAATGATGATGGAATTATGACTATGTATATTAATCTTAAATCTACTATCATTAATCTCGTTTGTCCTCACTGTGGTTCCTACAATCATCACATATCCAAAGGCACAAGATCTATCAATCTTAAACATTTCTCCTTTGGTTCTCTCCCTGTTGTTCTTGTCGTATCTTATCATAGATATATATGCAATGATTGTTCTTCTTATTTTGCTGAAGATATCCCTTTTCAATTCGATAATAGAAAGGCAACTATTCCTAATGTTCAGTCCGCTCTTTTTGAAATGAATGAAAATCATTCTATGGCTTCCATCTCCAGAATGCATGGTCTTGGTAAAAATACCATGTATCGCATCTTCAATGAAAACATCTATATCCCTGATAGATTCTATCATCTTTCCTCTGTTATCTCCATTGATGAATTTAAGGCTACCAGTGATAAAGGAACCTATGCTTTTAATATCGTTGATCCTATCACTGGTAAGACTCTTGATATTATCGAAGACAGAAAAGCTTCTTTTCTAAAGAACTATTTTCTCAGGTTTCCCTTTACTGAAAGAAAAAAGGTTAAGTTTATCATTATGGATCTTTCTGGTGCTTTTCAGTGCATCATGCATTCTCTTTTCCCTCATGCTCAGATCATATGTGACAGATTTCATTATGTCAGACTTGTTGGTCAGAATTTTATCCAGTCAAGACTTGATGTCTGTTCTTTTCTTCACTATCAACCATTAGCCAAATCAATCAAAAGACAACTTCGATTATTTTATAAATACAGAAAAGATCTGGACAATGAAAAAACATGGTATGATTTTCATTTGAAGAGATATTTTACCTGTGCTTCCTATATTGATTATCTTTATGATCTTAGTGAAAGAAGAAACAATAAAGACTGTGATGATAGTACGATGTTCGATTCTCTTGTTATTTTAGAAATGCTTGATAACTATGAAATATATCAAAATCTATTGAAATTTATTCATGAAAAACATAATGACTATAAAAAAGAATTAAACAGATGGCTTGATTATATCTTTGATACTCACAATAGTTATTATCAGATAACTGCTAAAAACTTTAGAAAGAAATGGTTTATTCCACTTCTATGTTCACTATCTTATACAACTAAATATAAAAGAAGAGACAGATTCTATAGAACGAGCTTCAATAATGGATTCATTGAAGGAATGAACAATAAAATCAAACTTATCAAAAGAAATGCACATGGGTTCAGATATTTCTACAATTTAAGAAAACGCATATTTTTACATCTTGGTTATAGTTACACTTTCATTTACAAAGACAGAAAAAAAGGAATCCCTATCTTTCAATAGTTATTCCTTTATCCTCCACTCTTGACATGTAGCCTAGATTTTAGATACCTTTTTTCAACTCTAAATAAAGTGGGGAGTTGATACTCCCCGCTAAATTATAGAGTCTTATTTTGACAAACCCCGCCAAAATTTAGAGACCCGATATTTAGAAACCATTATATTAGATCGTAATCTTGAAAATAGTTCAAAACAGATTAAAATGTTAGAATTATCGATTCAGTATGGTGAAGAAGCAAAAGTTGATTATAATCTTATTGATCGTTTAGCAGGTCTATATACAGATGTTGTTGATACTAAATTACTTACTATAGAGGAATATGCAAAAAGTACTAGTGAAAGTATAAATGTATTGAAAAATAAACTAGACGTAGCGAAACTTTTAGTAGAGTTTTTAGAATATATCAATGCACCAAGGCAATTCTATATTGCAAGAGATATAAAAATAGGATCTCCAATTGAAGAATTAGGTAAGTTAATAAAAAAATGTAAGAATGAAACTGAGATTAATGATTTAAAGATTTGTGCATTTAATAATATCTTAATGCAGCCTAATGGAGATCTAACAAGATTTATTCGCAACATCAAGGACATTATTAGCACTACTCATAAAAGCGACTTTTTAAAAGATCAAAAGGAAATTGCACTAAAGAACAGAAAAAAATAATAGAATATAACGAGATTAACAACGAGTTAATAAAACAACATATAACTCATAATCAGGATATTTCTCAACAATTAAAAGAATCTATGGATACTTATTTAAAAAAGGTAAAAAGAGAAGAAATAAAAAAACTACCTGTGTCACAAATTCAAAAGGGTATTTCTTTATTGGAGTCTATTGATCAGCAAATATTAAGTAAGATGAGTAATGAAGATCTTAACATAATTAATAATGATTTATTAAAGATGGAAAATATCATAAATCAAATAAAAAATAAAATTGATAATAATACAGTATCTTCAACAATAGATAATAAGCCAAAAAAGTTAAATATAAAAAAAGAAAACTATGAGATTATTTCCTTTAATGATTTATTTGATGACTAATACTTTGTTAAACAGTTTCATAGTTTGTAATAGAGGCTCCATTATTGACATGGAGACTAACCTTCTGTGGTTTTGTTGTATGTATTACATTAAATGACATAGTTCTTGATATTCATTTATATTTTCGAAAGTATCATCATCAGTGATAATAGCTGTTAATTGATTACAATCATAAAAATTAAAGAAAGCGGCAGTGTTGAACTTTGTTGTATCACATAAAATATATTTCTCAATAGAATTATCAAGAATAGTCTTATGTAAAAGTCCTTCTTCTTCGTTAGAAGCATATAACTTGTTGTTAGAAACAGCATTTGTTCCAACAAACGCTTTTGTAAAATTAATGTTCTTAATTCCTTCAAAAGTCATTGTTCCTAAAAAAGAATGAATAAATGAATTATATTTACCTCCAATTAAGATAGTCTCAGTATTTGGTAAATTATTAAATAAGAAAAAGATATATAAGCAATTAGTAATAACTTTAACATTTTTTGCAGTTAAATATTGAGCAATAAATTCATTAGTAGATCCAGCACTAACAAAAATAACTTCATTGTCTTTAATTAGTTCTGCAGCTTTTTTACCTATCATTTCCTTTTTTTCTCTATTTAATTTTCTTCTTTCTTCATGTTCTAATGATAATAATGTTGACTGATTAAGAGATGGAACTGATGGAATCTTTTGAGCACCACCTAGTACTCTAATTAATAAACCTTCCTCTTCTAATTGAGTAAGATCTCTTCTTATAGTCATTTCTGTAACTCCAAGTTCTTTTTGTAAGTCAGAAACTTTAATAAGTGAATTTTTTTCAAGTTGAGATAGTATATAATCTCTTCTTTCTTTTTTCAATTTGGTTATCTCCTTTATATAAAATTACTTAGGGTATTTTATAGTTAATAAATCTCCCATTAAACCAACTTTGAATCCTTGTTCTATTTTTGCTGTTTGAGAAGAATGACAAACATACCATTTGTTCTTTTTGCAAAGAACAGAATTTTTTTCAAAATCAATATCAGTATTAGTCCCTTCAATTAAAATAACCACTAAAGAAAATCCATCTTTGTTAGCTTCTATAGGGGTATAGTGTAAAGTTGTAGAATAAATTTCTAAAACTTCTCCTTTTTCAACATAAAATACATCCATTTGTGAAACATCTATTGCATTATCTATCATATCATATTTATTTCCTAAAACCAATAAACAATCTGTAACAGCAATATTTACTTCACTTCCTTGATGAAATTCAGTACCAGTTAAAGATTGATTTTTCCCTTTTACAACACCAGCCTGAATAGGTAAGTATCCAAAAATCTCTTTTTGAATTTGTGGAATACATTCAAAATCATGTAAATCTTCTCTATCGGTAACATAAGATGCTTTTGTTGCATTTTTAATATTATCTTTTTCTTCTTGGGTAGATAAATGATCAATGATTGAAGTAGCATCTAGGTTTAATACTCTTCCATATTTTTTGAAATTTTCATCCTTTGTTGTAAAAAATTTAATATTTGAATTTGTTTTCTTTAATTGTTCTAACATAGTTACGTCCTCCAAGGATAGTTTATAACATTGGAGAAAGAAAATCAATACAAAATGTTCAAAACAAACATTTTACATTGAGATTTCAAACATTTTTGTTGTAAATCATAATAAAAAAGTTATTCTAATCAATATATCATTTAGATTTTAGGAAGTAATTGATAAGTTGAATAAAAGATAAAATATATAAAATGTGCTATATAAACAGCTAAAATTGATAAAAATTAAGTAAAAACACACACAAAAGTTCAAAACGAACAATAAATTGTTAAAAATGAACAAAAATGTATTGAAAAATGTTCTGAAAAGGTGTATCTTCTTGGTGAGGAGGAAGATAAAATGAACTATAACCCATTAAAAGAATTAATTAATCGAAAAAACAAAGGTGAAGTAGTAGGTATTTATTCAGCATGTAGTGCTAATGAATATGTATTACAAGCTGTTATTGAAAAAGCTGCAAAAACCAACAGCGTTGCTTTAATTGAAGCAACTGCAAACCAATGTGATCAAAATGGAGGTTACACTGGTATGACTCCAAAGGATTTTAGAAGTTATTGCTTAGATTTAGCAAAAAAAGCTGGATTAAGTGAAAATCGTTTATTCTTAGGAGGAGATCACTTAGGTCCATTAACATGGACACATTTAAATGAAGCTGAAGCTATGGAAAATGCAAAAGTTCTAATTCAGCATTATGTTTTAGCAGGATTTACAAAAATCCATATCGATACTTCAATGAGAGTGGCAGATGATGATCCAAATGCTCCTTTAAGTGACGAAGTTATCGCAAGACGTGGAGCATGCTTAGCAAAAGTTGCTAATGAAGCTTACAAAGAATTATTAAAGACTGAGCCTGAAGCTATTAAACCAGTTTATATCGTTGGTAGTGAAGTACCTATTCCTGGAGGGCAACAATCACAAACTGAAGATACAGGTATGCAGGTAACTAAAGTAGAAGACTTTAAAGCAACAGTAGAAGCTTTCAAAAAAGCTTTTGCAGAAGAAAATATCTCAGATATTTGGGAAGATGTTATTGCAGTTGTTGTTCAACCAGGTGTTGAAGAAAAAGATGCAGGATGTACAGAATATGATAGAAGTAAAGCTGCTGACTTAATTGCTGCTATTAAAGAATATCCAACTTTAATTTTTGAAGGTCATTCAACTGATTATCAAACAAAATATAAATTAAGAGAATTAGTTGAAGATGGTGTTGGTATCTTAAAAGTAGGTCCGGGTTTAACATTCTCTATGCGTGAAGGTTTATTTGCATTAGCAAGAATTGAAGAAGAAGCTTTCCATGATACAGATGTAGAAACATCTCATATTATTGATGTTTTAGAAGAAGAAATGTTAAAAGATCCTAGCAAATGGTTAAAGTATTATACAGGTAATGACAATGAAAGATATATTAAACGTAAATATTCATTCTCAGATAGATGTAGATATTATATGCCATCACAACCAATGCAAACAGCTAAGAAAGTTTTAATGGATAATTTAAATTCTTTACCAGAAATCCCATTAAATTTAATTAGTCAATTTATGCCAATTCAATATACAAAAATCAGAGAAGGATTATTAGAAAACAAGGCAGAAGAATTATTAAAAGATCGTATTACTAATACAATTGATGAATATTTATTTGCTACACATCAAGAAAAACTTGTTCAAGAATAAATATACAAGAAGAATAAAATAAGGAGATCGAGTATGAAAATTATTATTGGTTCAGATAAAAAAGGATTACAATTAAAAGATACAATTGTTTCATATTTAAAAGAATTAAACTTTGAAGTTATTGATGTTTCAGAAGGTGGAGATAAAGATTTCTATGATGCATCAATCAAAGTTACACAAATGGTTTTAGAAGATGTTAAAAATAATAAAGGAATTATTATTGATGAATTTGGTGCTGGTCCATTTATGGTGGCAGATAAATTTAAATATATTATCTGTGCTGAATTAAATGATGAACACTCAGCAAAAATGACAAGAGATCATAATAACGCTAATGTCATTACAATGGGTAGTGGTGTTATTGGTGAAGACGTAGCTAAAAGAATTGCTCATAGATTTGCAGTTGCCCAATATTCTGGTGGACGTCATCAAATTAGAGTAGATATGTTAAATAAAATGTGCTAGGAGGAAAACAAAATGAAAGTAGCTATTGGATGCGATCATATCGTTACTGATATAAAAAACCATATTAAAGAATATTTAGAAAACAGAGGTTTCGAAGTAGTAGATTGTGGTACATATGACTTTGAAAGAACTCATTATCCTATTTATGGAAAAAGAGTAGCAGAAAAAGTTGTTACAAAAGAAGTTGATTTAGGAGTTGTATTATGTGGTACTGGTGTAGGTATTACAAATGCAGTTCAAAAAGTTAAAGGTGCTCGTTGTGCATTAGTTGGTGATGTGGCAGCAGCAGTTTATGCAAAAGAAGAATTAAATTGTAATATTATTGGTGTTGGTGGAAGAGTTTCTGGTATTGGTATGATCGAAGATATTATGGATGCTTATTTTGCAGCAGAATATAAACCAACTGATGAAAATAAAGAATTAATTAATAAGATTGATAATTTAATTGATAGAACTGATTATATTGGTGATGATCATTTCTTTGATGAATTCTTAGAAAAATGGGATCGTGGAGAATATCACGATTAATATAAAATACCTATTTATAATTTTTAAATCTTAAGAAAGAGGGAAAGATTATGACTTTAGTAACAACAAAAAAATTATTATTAGATGCTCAAAAAAATAAATATGCTATTGGAGCATTTAATGTAGAAAATATGGAAATGGTACAAGCAGTTGTTATGGCTGCAGAAGAATTACAATCACCAGTTATATTACAGACTACACCATCGACTGTTAAGTATGCAGATTTAGATTATTTTTATGCAAATGTTAAAACTGCTGCAGATAAAGCTAAAGTATCAGTTGCTTTACATTTAGATCATGGAAATAGTTTTGAATTAGCTATGCGTGCTCTTAGAGTTGGTTATACATCTATTATGATTGATGGTTCTCATGAATCATTTGAAGATAATATTAAACTAACACAATCTGTTGTAGAAGCATGTCACCCTTCTGGTGTATGTGTAGAAGCAGAATTAGGTAAAGTTGGTGGTAAAGAAGATGATTTAGATGGTGGGGATAATAACCCTTATACAGATCCTATGCAAGCTGTAGAATTCGTAGAAAGAACAGGTGTGGATTCATTAGCAGTTGCTATTGGAACAGCACACGGTGTATATAAAGGAATACCTAAATTAGATTTAGAAAGATTAGCTCAAATAAAAGAAGTTGTATCTATTCCTCTTGTTTTACATGGTACATCAGGTGTTCCTGATGATGTAGTACAACAATGTATACAAAAAGGAATATGTAAAGTAAATTATGCAACTGACCTAAGAATTGCTTTTTCTAAAGGAGTTAAAGAATTCTTGAATAAAAACCCTGAAGCAATAGATCCTAAGAAGTATAATGCCCAAGGAAGAGAAGAAGTTAAAAAATATGTAATGAACAAAATTAAAGTTTGTGGCAGTCATGGAAAGGATAAATCTACTTTATTATGAAATATAAATTAGAGAATGAATATCTTTCTTTGACATTTGATACCTTAGGAGCAACTATTACTTCTATTAAAGATACTTTAGGAAATGAATATTTATGGCAAGGTGACGAAACTTATTGGAAAGGACAAGCGCCAGTACTATTTCCAATTTGTGGAAGCATAAGAAATAATCAGGCAAAGACAATTGATGGGGACATAGTCAAAATGCCTAGACATGGTCTTGTTAGACATTTAGAATTCGAATGTGAACATCAGGAAGATAACTATATTTTATTTTCTCTATATACAAATCATGATTTATATGAATCATATCCCTTTAAATTTAAATTAATGATACAATATATTCTTAAAGGAAAAGAAATTGTTGTTAAATATTTAATTGAAAACTATGGAGATAAAAGAATGCCATTCTTCATTGGTGCTCATCCAGCATTAAATTGTCCGTTATTTGAAAACGAAACATATGAAGATTATTATTTAGAATTTGAAAAAGAAGAAACTTTAACTATACCTACTCCAATAAAACAATCAGGTTTGATTGATTTTGATAAAAGATTTGAATTTATGCAAAACCAACGATTCATCTCCCTATCTTATCAATTGTTCTTTGTAGATTCACTTATCTTAGATCAAATACAATCAAGAAACGTAAAGTTAAAATCAAAAAAATCAAATTACCAGGTTGAGGTTTCTTTTGAAGATTTTAAGTATCTAGTTCTTTGGACATCAGCAAATCATGGACCTTTCATAGCAATAGAACCATGGAATGGATTATCAACAGGATTAGATGAAAGTGACATATTTGATGAAAAACGTAATATTCAATATGTTGAACCAAATCATACAAATGTTTATTCATATTCTATAAATATAATAAGTGCAAAGTAATAAACGGAATCTGTTAACGAAATGTTAACAGATTTTTGTATACAATAAAACCCACAGATAGTCTGTGGGTCAGTAAAAAGCTTTAGCGTAGTGATAATGTTAAAAACCTCCTGTATAATAGTATTGCGGCCTGGAAACTGCAAAACTAAA
>NZ_NFLH01000005.1 GCF_002160815.1 Massilimicrobiota sp. An134
GGAGTAGAGAGATCAATCATAAGAACACCACCTAAGATGATTATACAATACAAAAAAGCGATAATCATCAAAGATGATTAATCGCCATGGACAAAATTTATTTTGTCCTTTTTTTATATCAAAATAGTCTAAAGAAGGATATGAAGATAAAATATGATTTTTATTCATAGCAACAACAAATGGATAAGAATAAATATGGAGATAATCAGACTGATCTTCAAAAGGAATAGGATCATGACCAACTCTAGCAGTAAATACACAATCGACTTTATGATTTTTTAACAGCTCTTCAATTTCTTGTCTAGAATCACGATAAAGCTGAATATCCATATGTTTATTGTGTTGATAAAAATTCTGAATATTTTTAATCATAATGCAATGTTCAATACCTTTTAAATATCCAATTCTTAATTGACCAAAATTTTCATGATGTAAATATTGAATCGTTTGATAACATTCTTGATTTGCTTCCAAGACTTTAAGAGCACTTTTTAAAAAGATTTTTCCTTGTTGAGTTAACTGAACATGCTTTTTGTTTCTTATAAACAAATGAAAACCAAGTGTTTCTTCTAAATGTTTAATATGATTACTAACAGCTGTTTGAGAAATAAATAGATTTTGACTGGCTTTTGTAAAGTTTAAAGTTTTAGAAACTTTGACAAAGCATTTTAATTGTTGAATATTCATAGAAAAACTCCTTTATTATAACTTTTAGTTATTATATTATTTTTATATTAGACAATTATAATAAATTGATTAAAATAAGTATAAATTGAAGGAGTTAGATTATGAAAAAAATCATTATTTATATTATTGGTTTAAATTTTTTAGCATTAGGAATTGTATTGAATATTTCTACAGGACTGGGAGTTGCTGCTTTATCAAGTTCCATTTATACAACAAGTCAAATATTTCATATATCATGAGGAACAGCCTCTATTATCTGGTATATAGTGTTTGTTGGAATACAATGTTTATTATCAAAGAAAATAACTAAGGAATACCTTTTAGAAATACCGTTATCTTTTGTATTTGGTTATCTTAATGATTTTTATGATTATATCATTCATATAACACCATCATCTTTTATACATTCACTGTTACTATTATGTATCGCTTTACTTTGTATTTCTTTAGGCGTTTATTTGACAAGTGAAACAAACTTTGTATTGAATCCAGGCGATGGCATTGTGAAAACAATAAGTGAAGTTTTCCATTATCCTTTCTATAATGTCAAAAATATGTTTGATATTTCTATGATTTTATGTTCGCTTGTTTTAAGTTGGATAACACATAATCCTATTATGGGAATAGGTATAGGAACTATCATTTCAGCAGTTATGATTGGTAGGCTTATTAAAGTCTGGCAATATCTTCTTCAAAAAAGATTATTTATTGAGGTATAAAGTTTTTATATGTGTTCATAATTCACATATGAGGTGATAAACAATATGAACAATATAAAAAAAATCGTTTTTATTATACTTGTATGCATGTTATGTGTCAGTGTTGAAGCGAAAAGTGACGTTCCTAAATATAAAATTATATCTAACAGTTATCATCAAACTGATATTCAAGACATGTATGATATAAAAAATCAATTACTAACAGATTATAAAGAATGGGTCAAAGGGGTTGATAATCCAGATCAGGCTTTAGCTGATCACCAGAGTGATTATCAGGCAACCTTTAAACAGGGTGTTTATACTATTGTTTTAGGAAAAGGAAAAGGGAAAACTTTAACAGGAGATTTAAAGGTCAATTATTGTGAAACAACTGAAGATATAGAAACAAAATCCTTGATATGGGATTGGCTATTTTGATATGAAACAATATGTTTCATATTTTTTTATTCTCTTTAAAAAATAAGAGAATAAGCAAATATTATAGGATTAAGGGTAAAATTAATGAATTATTTTATTTCGTTATCAAAAAGTGATATGATATATATCATAAGGAGGATTGTTTCATGAAACAGTTAAAACAACCAGACAATAAAATAATGATTTATCCGATTTATCACCATCAAAGTGTCTTGAATGATATATGTGATACCTTAGGATATGATATCAACACAATCATTAATAAAGACTTCAATCATTCAACAAAAGTCTATACACTTGGAAAATATGATTTCCCTTATATTCTTTTTGTGGGACTTGGTGATGTCAGTGAACTGACGACTGCCAGACTTAGAAAGTTAGTTTTGAATATTTCAAAAAATATTAACGAGCCTGTTCAGCTGATGACTGATCATCTTGATGAAGGTATTGACAAGCATGCCTTTGTCAGAATATGGGTAGAATCACATATCATTGCCCAGTATCAGGAATGCAAGATTGGACATGATGTGAAAATGATAGCTGATTTGGATATTGTATCATCAGGATATGTTGAAAAGGATATCGAAACAGGAAGAATCTATGGAGAAGGCATCAACTATGCCAGAAGACTTGCTGATACACCATCTAATCTGATGACACCAGAAGACATGGTCAAAGAAGCTGTCGAACTGGCTAAGGCGTATAACATTGAATATACAATACTCAACAAAAGTGCCTTGGAGGAAATGAAAGCAGGAGGCATTCTGTCCGTCAATCAGGGAAGTCATATACCAGCCTACATGATTGTATTGAAGTATACGCATAATGGAAATGCACCGCATAAAGCCGTGATAGGAAAAGGAATCACATTTGATTCAGGAGGATACAACCTGAAATCAAACAGCTATGGCATGAAGTATGACATGTGTGGAGGTGCAGATGTTTTAGGAATCATGAAGATTCTTGCTGGCATCCAAGCTAAGACAAATGTTTATGGAATCATTCCAGTGACAGAGAATTTGGTGAATGGAAAAGCCTATAAACCACAGGATGTCATCACAACACTATCAGGAAAGACAGTCGAAGTCGTAAGCACAGATGCAGAAGGACGATTGATCTTATGTGATGCTATCACGTATGCACAAAGACTAGGAGCTACTCATCTTATTGATTTAGCGACTCTTACAGGAGCATGCGTAGCTGCTTTAGGAGATGTTTATACAGGTGTTTTCGCTAATGATGATGCCTATTATCAAGAATTTGAACAAGCCATGAAAGCAGCTGATGAAAAGGGATGGCGATTACCAATGGATGATGAATATTTTGCAAAAATTAAATCAAATAGCGCAGATTTCAAAAATTCTATGGGAAAACCTGGTGCAGGAGCAAGCATTGCGGCTAATTTCTTGAATGCTTTTGTAGAAGAAGGTACAAAATGGATTCACCTAGATATTGCAGGAACAGCGGACAATGATGGTACTGGTGCAACAGGAGCCATGATAAGAAGTGTTGTTGAATTTATAAAATAAAAGATTAAGAATGTTTATGAAAATAAGCATTCTTTTTTTGTTTTTACTGTATATATACAGTATTGACAGATATAGAAAAATCATATATACTGTATATGTAAGATATGTACAGTATATATGATTACAAGGAGAAGATGCATGGAAATTATATTAAGCCAAACAAGTTCAAAGCCTATTTACGAACAAATTGTCTTTCAAATCAAAGCAATGATTATGAATGGCCAATTGAAACCAAATGATTCTTTGCCGTCTATGCGCAAGTTAGCAAAGGATTTACATGTCAGTATTATTACAACTCAAAGAGCCTATGATGAGTTATCTAAAGATGGATTTATTGTTGTTATTCCTGCAAAAGGAGCTTTTGTTGCAAGTCAAAACCAAGATTTTATTCGTGAAGAAAATTTAAGAAGAATCAAATCTTTAATTAAAGATGCATATTCATTGGCTCAGGAAAGTGGCATTTCTCAAAAAGTATTAATAGAAATGATTGAGGAAATAGACAAGGAGAAATAGTTTATGGATAATGCTATTGAAATTAAAAATCTAACAAAGAAATATAAAGATTTTATATTAGAAGATATATCAATTAATATTCCTAAAGGAACAATTGTAGGTATTGTTGGTGAAAATGGGGCAGGAAAATCAACTTTTATCAATGCTATACTTGGAATTGTTCAATCTCAATATCAGAAATTATCTTATTTTGGAAAAGATTTTCATCAATATGAAAAAGAGATTAAAGAAGATTTAGCTGTTATTTTTGAAACATCACATTATGATGTTGAATTAACTGCACAATGGATTGATCGTATTTTAAGTCATACGTATAGAAATTGGAATCATGAGTTGTATTTAAAATATTTAAAACAATTTGATATACCTTATCATAAGAAATTAAAATTCTTTTCTAGAGGAATGAAAATGAAACTTGAATTTGCTATAGCTTTTAGTCATGATGCCAAATTGCTTATTCTTGATGAGGCAACTAGTGGATTAGATCCTATTATTCGTGATGAAATTTTAGATTTAATTAGAGATTTTACTGAAGATGAGAATCATACAGTGATTATGTCTTCACATATTACCAGTGATTTAGATAAAATAGCTGATTATATTGTTTATATCCATCAGGGAAAATGTCTATTTATGCAGACTTATGATGATATGAAAGAAAATTATGGGATTATTCATGGGAATCAAAATTTGCTTGATACGTTATCTCATGATGATATTGTCAGTTATATAACTGAACCTTATAGCGTATCTATTTTGATACAAAATCGACAACAAATTCAAGAAATTTTTAAGGATTTAGAAATAAGTAGACCGACTATTGAAGAAATTATGTTATTTTATGCCAAAGGGGTGAAAAAACAATGCTAGGAATTATGATTAAAGATTGTTATGAAAGTTTTTTTATCAAGAAAAATCTAATAGGTATGATTATTTCATCTCTATGTTTAATCGCTATATTAATTTTAATGAAAAGTATTTATAGTATGATTCTTATTGTTGTTGCCTTTCCAATGATTGGCATTTCAATATTACAGTATTCTATGGAGCAAGATGAAATATCCAAATATGATAAGATATTATTAACATTTCCTATCACAAAAGAACAAATTGTTCAAGCTAAATTTATATCTACTATTTTATTTACATTATTCGTACAATTATGTCTTTCATTACCTATTGTCTGTTTATTTACTGGTGTTTATCATGTGACATCCGTTCAAAATTCATTTTTCATATGGATGTTAGGATTTATTCTTTCCTTTATTATGAACTCACTAACGAGTATAGGTTTCTTTTGGTTAGGAAGTAAAAAAGGAACTGTTGTTTATATGATTTTTGTGATTACATTTTCATTTGCTTATATTATTTTACATTTTGCTTTTACAGTAGATTATTTACTATCATTACCAATGTATGTTATTATCATAATTGGAAGTATTCTTGCAATTATATTAAATATTATTAGTTATTTGATATGTGTTTCTATTTATAAAAGAAAACATTCATAAGATGGAATTATAATGATTTCATCTTTTTATTTTTGAATTTATTGAATGTCTAAGAATGTTTATATACAATAAAGAGAGAGGTGAGATTTATGGATGAAAATATGCAAATGATAAAAGATATATGTTTAAAAGAAGCAAGTCAAAATCCAATAAAAATTGTGAAAAAATTGATGAAAATTGAAAATATACCAATCCATGGACCTATTCATCATATCATTGATGGTTTTGCTTTTTTGACTGCTATGCATAATGTAGGAGTTGAATTTGATTTTCCAAAAGCCTTAGATGAATTAGAAATCAGAGGAAAGAAAATGCCAGGAGCAACTTGTGGACAATGGGGAATTTGTGGATCAAGTGCTTCTGTTGGTGCAGCTTTAGCTATTATTCATCAGACAACTCCTTTATCTGACAATGAATATTATAAAGATAATTTAAAATTGACTTCATTAGCACTTGGCAACATAGCTGAAATTGGAGGACCAAGATGTTGTAAAAGAAATGCTTATCTTTCGTTAAAAACAGCTATCAAATTCGTTGAAGAAACGTATGGTATTCTATTAGAAGATACTGATGAAAAATGTGAGTTTTCTCATTTGAATCAACAATGTATCAAAGAAAGATGTCCATTTTATCATCACTAACAGATATAAGAATTTATTATTAAAAGAAAAATGACTGAAAATCAGTCATTTTTTACTCTTTAACGTATTTATTCATAAATTCAATAATTGTGCTTTCACATAATTGAGGATCAACCAAATAGCTTTGCGCATGACCAGCTCCCTCAACAATCAATAAATCTTTATCAGCACTACATGCATTATAAAGATCATAAACCATATAGGTTGGTACAAAATTATCACGATCACCATGTATAAATAAAGTTGGTGTTTTAGATTTTTTAACTTGTTCAATTGTTGAAGCTTCTTTGAAGCTATATCCTACACGTTTTTTACTTAATAAAGTTGCAGTTGGTAAGACAAGAGAAGCAGGAATATGTCTTTGATGAAGTTCATGTTTAAATTCATCAAGAACACTTGTAAATCCACAATCAGAAATAATACATTTGACATCATCAGGAAGTTCTTCACCACTAGCCATGAGAACAGTGGCACTTCCCATTGATATACCATGTAAAACAATTTGTAAATCTTTATGAAAATAATCTTTAACCTGATGAATCCATTGAATACAATCTAATCGATCTAACCATCCAAATCCAATATATGTTCCTTCGCTTTCTCCATGAGCACGATTATCTGGTAATAAAATATGGAATTCTAGATCATGATAAAATTTAATATAATAGGCATATTCTTTTAAATTATATGAACGATAACCATGAACAGCAATTAATACTTTATTTGTATCTCTATCAGCTTTTAAAAATTTAGCTTTGAGTTTTAAACCGTCATTTGAAGTCATTTCCCATGTTTCAAAATGTTGTTGTTTTAACCAAGGAAGATATTTTTCAATACGTGGATCAACTTTTGGTTTCATTTTATTAAGTGGTGTGCTTTTATGACAGGCAAAATCAATTGCAGTGACTCCAACAAAACCAATAATAGCTCCAGATATTAAAGCACCATAAGCAAGAGTTTTCTTTTTCAATATCATCATTCCTTTCTTAATGATAATATTATAACATAAATTTATACGAAAATAATACTCTTTTTCAACTATAATTAATATAGGTAGTGAAAATATAATGTATCAAAAAGATGGATATATTTTAAGAATATCAAAAAATGAAGATACTGATGAATCTTATAAAGATGATTGAAATTTACATTTTAGTATAAAGTAAGAATATATAAACAATGAATAAAAATGCTTTTTATATTTATGGAATTTGAGAATAGTGTTAAAATAGTAGTTATATAGAAAGATAAATATATAAATACTATGTATAATTAGCGACAATACAATAGGTATTTCTAACTATCTTTTCATTTGATTTCTATTTTTTTATCAATTTATATTATTCTTCTCTTTAAAAAATAATATAATCATATAATGAAATTGAATTTTTAAAAAGAGAAGCTTCATGATTGATGAGATAGAAAAACAATTAATCAATGATGTTTTATGAATTGCTGTTGACTTAACTAAAAAAACATCTTAAAACTTTAGATAGTTTTGTCTTAAGGAATATAGTTTTAGTAAGATGAGATGAAAAAGTTCTTTAACTGGAATTTATCCAAAATATTCTTTTAAAATAATTTATATGATGAAAATAGAAAAATAGTAATAATGAAATATAGGATGATTATATATGACAACAAAAGAAAAAATTAAAGATGCTTTTATTGCATTGGTCATTGAAAAACAAACGGTTAAAATCTCTGTCAAAGATATTGTAAAAAGAGCCAAAATATCAAGACGTTCTTTCTATAATTATTATGCAGATCGACAATCTATAACAGAAGATATATATATTGAGACTATAGAAAGTACAATTAAAGAATGTTTTGATAAAAAAATGACTACAGAAATGTTTATTACAGAGATTTATAAAGCTTTTTTTAAAAACAAAAACTTTTTCATCGTTGCTATAAAAGATGATGAACAAAATTCTTTATTTGATACAATTATTGAAAGAAATCAAATAGTATTTTCTTATTTATATAAAGATATTATTCAAGATCAAATCAAATTAGATTATTTATCATATAAATATGCTTCTACTCAAGTGATGCTTCTCAAGAAATGGTTAAATAATGGGATGGTAGAATCGCCTGAATTTATGACTGAAGTCTATCTTGATTCACATAAAAATTACGAAAATATGCATGAGTCTATCATTAATAAAAAAACAAACTGGTAGTCTTGATATTACACATTTTATAGAAAATGTAAATTGAACACTTAATCTATTTTGTTAAAATATTTTTAAGGAGGATGTTTTTATGACAAAAATGATGAAATGTGCAATTTATAATTCTGTTCAAAATGTGACTGTTGAAGAGAGACCTATTCCAGAAGTCAAAGAAAATGATGTTCTTGTGAAAGTGTTAAGAGCTGGAATCTGTGGTTCTGATGTTGGTATCTATTATCATGGTGGTGAAAACTATGGTGTATTTCCCGGATCACAATTTGGGCATGAGTTTGTAGGTATTGTTGTCGAAAAAGGAAAAAATGTATCTGATGATATTAAATTAGAAGAAAAAGTATTTGTTGATCCTGTCATGAGTCAACCGTATGGAGTTGCTGGTTCAACTATGGCAGGGGCATTTTCTGAATATGCTTTGGTACAAAATGCAAAAATTGGTGTGAATCTATACCCACTTGATGATGATGTCGATTTAGATCAAGCGGTTATTATTGAACCAATGTCTGTTGGAGCCCAAGGAGCATTAGCATTTAATCCTAAACTTGACGACAAGATTGTTGTGCTAGGTGCAGGTCCTATTGGATTAGGAGCTACTGCGGGATTGCTTGGAAGAGGTATAAAAAATGTTGTTGTCGTAGATAGAAATGAATTGAGATTATCCAAAGCAGCATTATTAGGAGTAAAAACAATTAATACCTCTACTGAAAATTTGAAGGATAAATTAATAGAGATTTTTGGTACTTATCCAAGTTATGATCCAATTCCTGATGTGGATATGTATGTAGACGCAGCAGGAGCTCCACCATTATTATCAGAAGTATTTAATTATGCGAGAAATCATACAAAATATGCAATAATCTCAGTATTCCAAAAGGTTGAATTAGAAGGAAGACCTTTTATTGCAGCCCAACCAATTATTTATGGTTCTCAAGGTTATACGCATGAGACAATTGTTGAAGTTATTGATCATATATTAAATAAAAAAACGCCAATTGCTTCTATTATGGTGACACATAAATTTAAACATGAAGATATCAGTAAAGCATTAGAATTTGCGGCTTCAGGACAAGGAATTAAAGTTATTATTGATTACGAACTATAAAATAATCTTATACAAATAAATAATAATTTTGACCCATGTGAAAATATCATATGGGTTTTCTTTTACAAATTCATATATAGAATATCATATTGAAAATGAAGAAAATATTTCAAATAAAAAAGCATGCTCATAATTCCTCATTTACAAAGAGTCATTGTACAATAAAAAATGAATATTGAATAAACTGAAAAGAGCAAGACTTTATAAAAAATATGGGGTTTATAAATTATAAAATTTATTGAGAGCCCATCATCTTATAAGCGTGATGAAGTTATTCGCTTTGTAGAAGCAAAAGATCATTATGATTTTATTTTCTTTGATTAAAGGGAGCATATTATTGAAAAAGTGTTATTTTAAAATGACATCATGTTTCTTTAGATGTCTTTGTCTTCAACCAAAGAGCTATTCATACTTATGAAAAAGTAGGCTTTAAACATGAGGGTGTATTAAGAGATGCTATTAAAGTTGGCAATCAGTATGTAGATGATATTTTGATGTCAATGCTAGAAGAGGAATGGAAAGTTATCAAGTCACAGATTTAGTCATAATGTTTCCATATCTTTTTGTTATGATATATAAGAGGAGAAGATTTTTATGAAGAAATTAATAGAAATTTTTGGGCTAGGGGTTTTAATGATTTTAGGTGGTTCATTAGCTGAATATACGCTTTCTTCATTTTCAGTAGTTTTTATTTATAGTGGTGTGTTTGTTTTGATTTGGGGTCTAGGATTATTTTATTGGAAAGTGATTCAAAAAGGTATGAGATGGATCAAAGAACTTAAAAATATTTCAAAAGAATAATAATAAGGCGATAGAAAATAAAGAATCTATCGCCTATTTTTTATTTTCAAGTGATATTTGTATAATTTTAAAGGCATTTGTGTTAGAATATCAGCTAAGGTGATGAAGATGACAAAAGTTGTATTAGAAAATCAAATGAATGAAATTTGTGATGTGATTCAAAAAGGTGGTATTGTGGCTTTTCCTACTGAAACAGTTTATGGCGTAGGTATTCATTTTGATGATGAAGAAGCATTAGAGCGTTTAATGGAAGCAAAAAATAGAGATTATTCTAAAGCGATTACTTTGATGGTTGCGGATAAAGCAGATATTTCTCAGTATGCTTACATTAGTCCACAGGCACAAAAGATGATTGATCAATTTATGCCTGGAATGATTACGTTGATTTTTAAGAAAAAAGAATCTGTTCGTGATAGCATGACAAATGGAAAATCAACCATAGGAATACGTATTCCAGATAGTGAATTTGTTTTATCTTTATTAAAAAAGGTAGGACCTATGTTAGTCACAAGTGCGAATTTATCTCAACATTCTAATACAACTTCAACTCAAGAAGTATTGAATCAATTGGATGGACGTATTGATTTAGTCGTTGATGGTAAAACATCTGATAACATTGCCAGTACAGTTGTTGACGTGAGTCAAGATGAAATCAAAATATTAAGAGCTGGAAAAATAACAAAAGAACAGATAGAGGAGGCAATAAAATGAAAATAGCAGTTGCATGTGATCATGGGGGATATCGTTTAAAAAATGTATTAATGGAAGAAATGAAAAAACAAGGATATGAAGTTGTAGACTTTGGAACATATAATGAGGAAAGCTGTGATTATCCTGATTATGCTGCCAAAGCTGCCAAAGCTGTCGCAAATGGAGAATGTGAAAAAGGTGTTGTCGTTTGTGGTACAGGTATTGGTGTTTCTATTACATGTAATAAAGTCAAAGGTATTCGTTGTGCATTAGTTCATGATGTGTTCAGTGCCAAAGCAACAAGAGCTCATAATGATACAAATATGTTAGCAATGGGGCAAAGAGTGATTGGAGAAGGTTTAGCATTAGAAATCTTAAATGCGTGGCTACATACTGATTATGAAGGTGGTAGACATGATCAAAGAATTGCCAAGATGATGGCTTTGGAGAGTGAATAAAGATGAGAGATGAACAAGTCTTTGAAAGTGTTGAAAGAGAGCTCAATAGACAAAGAAATAATATTGAGTTAATTGCTTCAGAAAACTTTGTTTCCAAAGAGATATTAGAATTAGCTGGAAGTGTTTTAACAAATAAATATGCAGAAGGATATCCAGGTAAGAGATATTATGGAGGATGCCAATTTGTAGATGAAGTCGAAACTTTAGCAATCAATCGTTTAAAGGAATTATTTGGCTGTGAATATGCAAATGTTCAGCCTCATAGTGGGGCTCAAGCCAATACAGCTGTTTATTTGGCATTATTAAATCATGGGGATAAAGTGTTAGGAATGTCACTTGCTGATGGAGGACATTTAACACATGGACATCCACTCAATTATTCAGGAATCAATTATGAATTTTATAGTTATGGTGTTTCTCGTGATACAGAAACGATTGATTATGATGAATATAAGAGAAAAGTCGAAGAAATCAAACCAAAGTTAGTTGTTGCAGGAGCAAGTGCCTATTCAAGAATTATTGATTTTGAATATATGGCCAAGATTGCTCATGAAAATGGTGCTTTATTTATGGTAGATATGGCACATATTGCTGGTTTAGTTGCTGCTGGTTTACATCCTTCACCTTTCCCTTATGCTGATGTTGTCACAACAACAACACATAAAACATTAAGAGGACCACGTGGTGGTGTCATTATGTGTAAAGAAGAATTAGGAAAAGCGATTGATAAAGCTGTTTTTCCTGGTATGCAGGGTGGTCCATTAATGCATATTATCGCAGCGAAAGCCGCATGTTTCTATGAAGCTTTACAACCAGAGTTTAAAGATTATGCAAACCAGATTATAAAAAATGCCAAAGCATTAGAACAATCTTTAAAAGAAGAAGGATTTAGATTAGTGGCTGATGGAACGGATAATCATTTAATTTTAATTGATGTTAAAGCAAGTTGTGGCATGAGTGGAAAAAAAGCGGAAAGATTGCTTGATGAAATTCATATTACAGCTAATAAAAATGCGATTCCATTTGATACTGAGAAACCTTTTAAAGCAAGTGGTATTCGTGTAGGAACACCAGCGATGACAACAAAAGGTTTTGATGAAAATGATTTTAGAGAAGTTGGTAAAATTATTGCGTATCGTTTAAAAAATGATGAAACAGATAGTGTTAAAGAAGAATGTTTAAAAAGAGTAAAAGCATTAACTGATAAAGTGACAATGTATCAAGATAAAACATATTTGAAATAAGAGAAGTTTAATCTTCTCTTTTTTGATTATTGATCATGAAGATGGATAAAGATAGGCTTTATAGGGATAATTTGATATAATGATACTAGAAATGAAAGAAAGAAGGGATTAGAAATGGCAACAATTATTTTAAATCATCCTCTTATTGATCATAAGTTGACCATTATGAGAAATAAAGAAACAGGTACAAAAGAATTTAGACAGAACTTAGATGAAATTGCGATGTTAATGGCTTATGAAGTGACAAAGAGTTTACCATTACAAAATATTGAAATTGAAACACCAATATGTTCTATGACTGGTAAAAAATTAGTCCGTCCTATTGTTTTGGTTCCTATTTTAAGAGCAGGTCTTGGTTTAGTTGATGGTTTTAAAACAATGATACCAACAGCCAAAGTTGGACATATAGGAATGTCAAGAAATGAAGAAACTTTACAGCCAGAGGAATATTATGCTAAATTTCCTTCATGTTTAAAAGAAGCTGATGTGATTGTCCTTGATCCAATGTTAGCAACAGGTGGTAGTGCTTGTGCTGCTATTACAAACATTAAAAAAAGAGGCGCTAAAAATATTAAATTTGCTTGTCTTGTGGCTGCTCCAGAAGGTATTCAGGTGATTGAAACTGAGCATCCTGATGTGGATTTAATTGTTGGAGCACTAGATGAGAAACTGAACGATAAAGGCTATATTGTGCCAGGATTAGGAGATGCTGGAGATCGTTTGTTTGGAACAGATTAGCTATATGTCAAAATTGTATAGTGTGAATAATGGTATGATTTAAGTTATCTTGACAAATACTAAAAAGAAATGACTTTTGAACTATATCTTGCAATCAAAAGATTTGTTATTTTTGATTATCCACGGTATAATCAAGATAGTGTTAAAATAAGGAGTGAGCAATGTGAATGAAAAAGATGTTCAAACAGAGTCTAAAAAAATCTTTTTAATCATGTTGCTCTTTTTTTGTTTGATAGGTCTAATATTGAAGAATATGGCCTATCCTTTAGGAGTCATTGTTGGATATATCATTTGTTATATCAATTTTATATTGACAATTAAATTTAGTCATACAATTTTACAGGAAGGACATCATATTTTATTAATTATATTGATGTTTATGTTAAAATTATTTTTGATGATTGTAGGATTTATGATAGCTGTTATATGGAAAGAATACGTTCATCTTTTGAGTGTGTTTTTTGGTTATTTGATTACACCTATCACAATTCATTGGTTAAATTTAAAAACAAGAAAGGAGATGAAATAGATGCATATAGTGATTCAGACAGAATTGATATTTTCTTTAATTATCATAGCCATGTTAGCAGTCTTTTTTATTTATGCAGGAAGAAAGATTGCATTAGCAGATGCAACCAAGAGACCTAAAGGTTTAGTTCTGGTCGTTGAAACAGGTGTAGAAATGATTTATAACTATTTGAAATCAATTATGCCTAGTCGCTTTGAAAAGAACTATTATCCTTATTTTGCAATGCTGTTTTGTTATCTGATCGTGGCTAATATTAGTGGATTAATTGGTTTTGATGCACCAACATCCAATTATTCTATTACGTTGGCTATGACAATTATTACATTTGTTTTGATACAGTTTAACGCAATTCGAAAAAAAGGAATTAAAGAATATATCAAGGGTAATGTTTGGCCACCAACGAATATCTTTGGAACAATAGCTCCCTTAATATCGTTATCATTCCGTATTTTTGGTAATATTTTAAGTGGTAGTATTTTAATGTCGTTGCTTTATCAGTTTACAGGTTGGTTATCAAGTTTAATTATTCCAACGACAGTTAATTTTTTAGGACCAGTTATTGCGCCAGTGTTCCATGTTTATTTTGATTTATTTGCTGGTGTTATTCAGACATTAGTGTTTGTAACAATTTCATCTATATTAATCATGATGGAAAATGAAGATTGATCTTAACTATAAATATAGTTTTGATAATTAAAAAAATATAATGGAGGTAAATAAAATATGACAGATTTAGGTTTAGTTGCAATCGCTGCAGGAATTGCAGTATGTGCAGGTTTAGGTACAGGTATTGGTGAAGGTATTGCTGCAAGTAAAGCAGTTGAAGCAGTCGGTAGAAATCCAGAAGCTGAAGGTAAAATCAGAACAATGATGATTTTAGGTATCGCATTAACTGAAACAGTTGCTATTTATGGATTATTGATTTCAATTATTTTAATTTTCGTATTCCCAGCTTTATATTTATAAAAAGGTGATTGGCTTTTTATAAGAAGGGAGGCATACAATGAGTATTGATGTTGCAGGGAAATTATTCCCTAATCTTGCGACAATCGTGATTCAATTATTATCCACAGGTGTTTTATTGATTATTTTTAGAAAGTTCTTTTGGGCTCCAACACAAAAGTATTTTCAAAAACGTGCTGATTTTATCGAATCACAAATTCAGGATGCAAAAACATCTCAGCAAAAAGCAAAGCAGCTTATGTTAGAAAGTGAAGAACAGGCACGTCAATCTGCCAAAGAGTATCATGATATTATTGAACAGGCTAAAAATGATGCTTTAAAAATTCATGAAGATTTAGTTGCAAAGGCAAAAGAAGAAGCTGCTCGTAAGCTAGAACAGGCAGAAAGAGAAATTGAAGTTGAAAAACAACAGGCTAGAGAAGACATGAAGAAAGAAATGGTTAATATAGCTATTGAGGCAGCAACAAAAGTAATGAGTAAAGAAATGAATTCAAAGGAAAATCAACAAATGGTAGAAGATTTTGTTGATCAGGTTGTTCATTAATGGATACCATTGCAAAAAGATATGCTGAAGCATTATTTGCTTTAGCAAAAGAGGAAAATGCTGTCAAAACATATCAAAAAGATATGGAGAAAGTTGAAGATATCTTTCATGATCAAAGTATTTTACAGTTTTTTAGTCATGTTGCGATTCATGATGAAGATAAATATCAGGTATTGAATCAATGCTTAAAAGGACAAATTGAAACATATGTCTATCAATTTCTTTTATTGCTGATTAAAAAAAGAAGAATCAAATATATTGTTTTGATTTGTCATCAATTTCAAAATTTATGTTATGAATACTTGGGTATTCAAGTTGGAAAAGTATGGAGTGCTTACAAACTTTCTCAAGCAGAAATAGAGAAAATTCAAGAAGCCATGTCTATGAAGACAAACAAGAAAGTCTTATTAAAACAAGCGATCGATCCATCTTTAATTGGTGGAATTAAAGTTGAGATTGATCATCATGTATATGATAATTCTATATCTTATAAGATGGGGTTATTGAAACAGGAATTATTAAGAAAGTAGGTGAAAGTGTGGATTTAAGACCAGATGAGATTAGTTCGTTAATTAAGGAACAGATTAAACATTTTGCAGATCAAATAGAATCAAAAGATGTTGGAACTGTTATGACAGTAGGTGACGGTGTAACATTGATTCATGGTTTAGATAATGCCATGTTAGGAGAATTGTTGTTATTTCCTGGCGATGTTTATGGAATGGTTATGAATCTAGAAGAAGATGCTGTAGGTGCTGTTTTACTTGGTGATGAAGGTTCTATCAAAGAAGGCGATGAAGTCAAAAGAACAGGACGAATTATTGAAGTTCCTGTTGGTGATGGATTATTAGGGCGTGTTGTCAATCCATTAGGACAACCTATTGATGGACAAGGAGAAATTGTTTATCAGCATACACGTCCTATTGAAAAAATTGCACCAGGTGTTATGACAAGAAAATCTGTTGATCAGCCACTTCAGACAGGAATTACATGTATTGATGCAATTATTCCTATCGGTAGAGGTCAACGTGAGTTAATTATTGGTGATAGACAAACAGGAAAGACAGCTATTGCGATTGATACAATATTAAATCAAAAAGGACAGAATATTTATTGTATTTATGTTGCTATTGGGCAAAAGAATTCTACTGTTGCTCAAATTGTTGAAAAATTACGTCAAGGTGGAGCAATGGAATATACAACTGTTGTATCTGCTGGGGCCAGTGAATTAGCTCCTGTTCAATATATTGCGCCTTATGCAGGATGTGCTATGGCAGAAGAATGGCTAGAAGAAGGTAAAGATGTCTTGATTGTTTATGATGATTTATCTAAACATGCGGTTGCTTATCGTACAGTCTCTTTATTATTAAAAAGACCACCAGGACGTGAAGCTTATCCAGGTGATGTATTCTACTTACATTCAAGATTACTGGAAAGAGCTTGTCGTTTAGATGATGAACATGGGGGAGGATCAATTACAGCTTTACCAATTATTGAAACACAGGCAGGGGATATTTCAGCATATATTCCAACAAATGTGATTTCTATTACAGATGGACAGATATTCTTACAACAGGATTTATTTAACTCAGGAATAAGACCGGCTATTGACACTGGATTATCTGTCAGTCGTGTTGGTTCATCAGCACAGATTAAGGCTATGAAACAAGTATCAAGCTCTTTAAAATTAGAACTTGCACAATATAGTGAAATGCAGGCATTTGCACAATTTGGTAGTGATTTGGATGCTGCGACAAAAGCAACTTTGGAACATGGACAAAGAGTGAGAGAAGTTTTAAAACAGGCTCAATATTCTCCACGTAGTGTAGATCAGCAGGTTATCACATTATTTGCTTTAAAATATGGTTATACAAAACAAATTCCAGTTGCTAAAATCAATCAATTCATGGATGAACTTTATCAAAATATTCAAAATCAACATCCTGAAATGATAACAGATATTCAACAACAAAAATCAATCAGCGATGAATTATCTTTAAAAATGAAAGATGTCATGAATGCTTTTGTAGAAAATTTCTTAAAAGTGAATAAGGAAGGTTAGTTTATGGCTAATGATATGCAGTCTATTAAAAGACGTATAAAATCCGTTGAATCAACAAAGAAAATTACAAAAGCAATGCAGCTTGTCGCAACTTCTAAGTTGAGAAAAGCAAGAAATCAGATGGATGAATTAAGACCTTACTATAGTAAAATTCAAGAAACGGTAGGACAAATCTTAGAAAGCAATAAAGGTATGGTGGAAAGTCCATATTTAATAGAAAATCAGGCAGGAAAACATATTTATATTATTGTCACGTCAAGTTTAGGATTATGTGGTGGTTATAATGCAAATGTTTTTAAAACCATGGTTGAATGTTTAAAGCCAGATGATGAAATTTATATGATTGGTAGTAAAGGTGCAAGCTATTTAGCACATCATCATATTGACTATCATTCACAATATGTAGAATTAAATTCAACATTAGATTTCAAAGATGTCATTAGACTTGTTCATGAATTAACAAAACGTTATCAAAATCAAGAGATTGCAAGTATTCAAATGATTTATACAAAGTTTGTTAATAACTTGACATTCCAGCCATGTGTGATGGATTTATTGCCTGTTCATACACAGGATTTTGAAAATATGACTTTAACTAAAAAAGCGACTTTATTTGAACCAAGTCCAGAAGCTGTTTTGAATGATTTGATACCTATGTATTTACAGTCAGTTATTTATGGATATTTGGTAGAATCAGTGACAAGTGAAAATGCTTCAAGAAGAACATCTATGGAAAATGCTACAGATAATGCAGAAGATTTAATAGAAGAATTATTATTGAAATATAATCAGGCAAGGCAAAGTGCTATTACGAATGAAATTAGTGAAATCGTGGCAGGAGCCAATGCTTAATAAGGAGGTGCAGCATGTCAAATATAGGAAAAATCGTACGTGCGGTAGGTCCAGTTGTTGATATTGCTTTTGATGATGGACATTTACCAGCATTAAATACTGCTATTGAAATTGATAATAATGGCGAATTATTGACAGTAGAAGTCGCACAACACATTGGTGATGATGTGGTTCGTTGTATTGCGATGGGGTCTACTGATGGTTTAAAAAGAGGTTTGGAAGCCAAAGATACTGAGCATCCTATTTGTGTACCAGTAGGAAATGAAACATTGGGAAGAATGTTTAATGTACTAGGGCAACCGATTGATGAAAAAGAGGCATTACCTTCAGATATTCAAAAAATGCCAATTCATCGTAATGCTCCAACATATGCTGATCAAAAAACAGAAACAGAAATCTTAGAAACAGGGATTAAAGTTATTGATTTAATTTGTCCTTATATCAAAGGTGGAAAGATTGGTTTATTTGGTGGTGCCGGTGTTGGAAAAACAGTTTTAATTCAAGAATTGATTAATAATATTGCTTCGCAACATGGTGGTTTATCTGTATTTGCAGGTGTTGGAGAACGTTCAAGAGAAGGTAATGATTTGTATTATGAAATGAAGGAAAGTGGCGTTTTAAATAAAACAACACTTGTCTTTGGACAAATGAATGAACCGCCAGGATCACGTTTAAGAGTAGGTTTAACTGGATTGACAATGGCAGAATATTTTAGAGATGAACAACATCAGGATGTCTTATTGTTTATTGATAATATTTTCCGTTTTACTCAGGCAGGTTCAGAAGTGTCAGCATTGTTAGGACGTGTTCCATCACAAGCAGGATATCAGCCTACTTTAGCTACAGAAATGGGACAATTACAGGAACGTATTACATCGACAAAGAAAGGGTCTATTACATCAGTTCAGGCTGTTTATGTTCCGGCAGATGATTTAACAGACCCTGCTCCAGCAACAACATTTGCTCACTTAGATGCAAAAGTTGTCTTAGATCGTTCTATTGCTGCGTTGGGTATTTATCCAGCCGTTGATCCATTGAATTCATCATCACGTGCATTGGATCCATTGATTGTCGGAAAAGAACATTATGAAGTTGCTCATGGTGTTCAACAGATTCTTCAAAGATTCCAGGATTTACAGGACATTATTGCCATTTTAGGTATGGATGAATTAAGTGAAGAAGATAAAGTCACAGTTGCTAGAGCAAGACGTGTTCGTAATTATTTATCACAACCATTTACTGTTGCTTCACAGTTTACGGGATTAGAAGGAAAATATGTTCGTGTACAAGATACAATTCAAGGATTTAAAGAAATTCTTGAAGGAAAATGGGATGATTTACCTGAACAGGCTTTCCATAATGTCGGATCTATTGAAGAAGCAGTTGAGAAAGCAAAAACTTTAACAGATGGCAACATTTAAATTAAAGATTGTAACACCTAAAGGTGTTTATCAGGAAGTAGATGTTGAAATGCTAAATCTACGAACAACAACAGGGCAAATTGGTATACTTGCCCATCATATTCCTCTAGCCAGTAGCATAGATATATCAGAAATGAATTATGTTGATTCTCATCATGATAAACATTATTTTGCGATTGCAGGTGGTTTTGTTTATGTGGGTGAAGAAGATACAACCATTATCACAAGTGCTATTGAATCAAGTGATGAAATTGATTTATTACGTGCTCAAAATTCCAAAAAGAGAGCAGAGGATCGTTTAAAAACACCACAGGACATTGATGTTTTACGTGCTGAAATTGCATTGAAAAAAGCAATAACAAGAATAAATGTGAAAACAACACATCAAACATAGAGTTATCTCTATGTTTTTTTCAAAAACTGATTAAAAAATTTTACAACTTCCTTTGAAATTGTTATCATAATAAATGGAGGAATGCTTATGAAAATTTTACTAGTATGTTCAGCAGGAATGTCAACAAGTTTGTTAGTTGAAAGAATGTTAGCTGCTGCTAAAAAAAGACAATTAGATGTTGATATTGAAGCCAGACCAATTGCAGATACAGTTCAATATGGTCAAGATGCTGATGCAATCATGTTAGGACCTCAAGTTCGTTTTCAGGAAGAACATATTCGTTCATTATTTGATGAAAATAAACCTATTGCCGTTATTGATATGAAAGATTATGGGATGATGAATGGGAAAAAGGTTCTTGATGAAGCGATTCAACTTATAGAATCAAAGAAATAAATCATATTGATGAGAGTCAATATGATTTTTTTATGGAAAACATTTGATTATACGACAAAAAATGATAAAATAACAACGATTGCAAAGGAAGTGAAAAAGTGGTTAGAAAAAAGAAAAGAATTAGAAAAGATAGAGTGATTATTGTTTGTGTATTAGCATTAGTTATATGTTTTGGTATTTATAAAGGAACATCTTGGATGATTCATACAATTTCTTCTTTATTAGAACCTGAAGTTCAACAAGAAGTTGTCCAAGAAAAAGAGGAAGAAAAGGTTAAAGAGTATATAGCAACAGTTGTGTTAGATCCTGGACATGGAGATTGGGATCCAGGCGCTAATGTCAATGATGTCTTAGAAAAGGATATAACATTAATAACTGCAAAAGCAATTGGTCAAGCCTTAGAAGAAGCCAATATTAAGGCTGTCTATACAAGAGAAAGTGATGTCTCTTTATCGGATAATAAAATAGAAGATTTAAAGAAAAGAGCAGCGACAAGTGCTGAAAATAATGCACACTATTTTGTATCTGTTCATGTGAATTCATTTGATGAATCTGATGAAGTTTCTGGATTTGAAATTTATAAAAAAAATAATGAGAGCGAATCATTAGCTCAAAATATTGGAAAACATATGGAAACATTAAATTATTCAAAAAAAAGAGGTATTATAGATGGAGGGAAATCTCTACAAGTTTTAAGAGATAATACAGTACCGTCTGTTTTGATTGAAATGGGATATCTTAATAATAAAAATGACTATAGTTATTTGAGTGATGATGAAAAATTACAAAAATTGGGAGAAGCTATAGCAAATGGAATTATTGATGAAGTTCAAACTCATCTTTTAAAAGATTCAGCACAAAATAATACAAATAAGTAGAAATATCCACAAGAAATTCAAAACAATTTGATATCATGAAAAGCGTGGAAAGGTGTTATATATGAGTCTAAAATTAAAAAAGGATATAAAGAAAAAAGCTATATTATTGGTTGGAATATTATGTATTGTTACAGTTGTGTTTTTTATCTTTAAAATGTTCAATAAACCTTTGATTGCATTTAAGAAAAATCCGGTTGAAGTAGAAATAAATGAAAGTATTGATCCAACTTCTTATATAGAAGAGATACATGGAAAATATAAAAGCAGCGATGTAAAAATTGATGCAAGTCAAGTGAATACAAAAAAATTAGGTGAATATACTATCCAGTATGCATTAAATGATAAAAAATATGATTTAACTGTTAAAGTTGTAGATACACATGCACCTACTTTTAAAGTTAAAAATTTAGATATAGATGTTGGTATGAAAGTAGATGTTAAAGATGTTGTTTCAGACATTAAAGATGCAACAAAAACAAAAGCATATTTTAAAAAAGATTATGATTTTACAAAAGAAGGTAAACAAAATGTCACTGTTGTTGTGGAAGATGAAGGTGGTAATAAAACAGAGAAAGAGATAGAAGTCAATATTGTCAAAGATACTGAAAAACCAGAATTAACAGGATTACATGATTTAACTGTAAAAGTCAATGGAGATATTGATTATCTTTCAGGTTTAACTGCTAAAGATAATCGAGATCCTAGTCCAAAAATCACTGTTGATTCCAGCGATGTTGATTTGAAGAAAACAGGAACATATACAGTTAAATATACAGTTAAAGATAGAAGTGGTAATGCTGATACTTTTACTAGAAATGTTAAAGTGTTGAAAAAAGTTGTGACAAAGGCTGTTCCATCAAGTGAAGAGAAAATTGTATATTTAACATTTGATGATGGACCATCTGAAAATACAAAGAAAATTATTGATATATTGGATAAATATGATGCGAAAGCAACATTCTTTGTAACTGGTAACAATAAAAAATGTAATAAGTATATTAAAGAAGCTTATGAAAAAGGACATACGATAGGATTACATACCTATAGTCATGATTATAAGGAAGTTTATTCATCAATGGATGCTTATTTTGATGATTTAAATAAAATTGGACAAATGGTTAAAGAACAGATTGGTTTTGTACCTAAATATATTCGTTTCCCTGGGGGAAGTTCTAATACCAAATCAGCAAGTTATTGTAAAGGATTAATGACAACATTAGTGACAGAAGTCCAAAATAGAGGTTATCAGTATTATGATTGGAATGCTGATTCAACAGATGCTGTAAGAAACAATCAGGCTGTTTCAGTCCTAGTGAAAAATGGAACATCAAGTAAAGCAAAAAATATTAATCTTTTAATGCATGATACAGCTGCAAAATCAACAACTGTAGAAGCTTTACCAAAAATTATAGAACATTATCAAAAATTAGGTTATACATTTAAAGGAATAGATGATACATCATTTACTCCACATCATGGGGTTAATAATTAAAGTCAGACATGATATTGTTTGACTTTTTTTCAATAAGATATTCTGTATTTTCTTGTTGGAATATGTTATTCTATGAAAAAGTAGGTGAAGATATGAAGAATTTTATAAATGAATTTAAGAAGTTTGCTTTACGTGGAAATATGCTGGATATGGCTATTGGGGTTATTATAGGGGGAGCTTTTACTGGCATTGTGACCTCTTTAACTGACAATTTTATTAACCCTATTTTGAATTTTGTCACTGGTGGAAAAATATATACTTTACAGGATATTGCAGGTTTTGCATCAGCATTTCTTTCATCATTAGTAAATTTCTTTATTATGGCTTTTGTTTTATTTTGTATTATGAAGGCTGTGAATAAACTCATGAGTATTGGTAAAAAAGAGGATGAAGTTATTCCTGATAAGAAAATTTGTCCGTTTTGTAAATCAGAAATTCATATTGAGGCATCACGTTGTCCTCATTGTACATCACAATTAGAAAACTAAAAAAAGCTGTCGGAATAAGCATTTCACTTATCCCTGACAGCTTTTATTCTCCACCAAAGATTTCAAGAATATCAATTAAAGTAGAACTTTTCTTCTTTTTGTGTGATTTTTCATAATCTTTAGATGAATGCTGTTTTTGTTCTCCTGAAGCTCGTTCAATAATTTTATCAAGTTCCCCACGATCCAACCAAATTCCACGACATTCAGGACAATAATCAATTTCAATACCATGTTTTTCTGACATAAGTAATGTCACATCTTTGCATACAGGACACTTCATTATATTTCCTCCTTTATGTTGTATTTATATATATGATATATATTATATTTTAAATCAATATTAACAATATGTGAAATCATTTGAGAAACATTCTGATCAGTTTATCTTTCATTGAATTATAAGGATAATAACGCATTGGTAAATCTATCCAAGTTGCCTTTTTGACAATACTTCTGGTATGAGAGAAAGTTTCAAAACTCTTTTTACCATGGTATGATCCCATACCACTATTTCCAACACCACCAAAACCTAATTCACTTGTCGCAAGATGAATAATTGTATCATTAATACATCCACCACCAAAGCTACAATGTTTTAATAATTTCTTTTGAATCGCCTTATTTTGAGAGAAGATATAGAAAGCCAGTGGCTTTTCTCTTTGATTAATAAAGGCTATAGCTTCATCAATGTTTTGATAAGTTAAGATAGGAAGAATAGGACCAAAGATTTCTTCTTGCATTAATGGATTGTTTCCATCAACATGATCAACAACCGTTGGTTCAATCTGTAAGGTTTCTGGATTTCTATGACCACCAATGACAATATCCTGATTTTCTAATAAATGTGATAATCTATCAAAGTGTTTTTGATTAATAATTTTAACAAGTTGAGGATTTTGTAAAGGTTGATCACCAAAGAATTCATGAATAGCATCTTTCATATATTGAATGAACTGATCTTTATATTTGTCTTTGATTAATAAATAATCAGGAGCCACACATGTCTGACCTGCATTTAAAAACTTACCAAAAGCAATACGTTTTGCTGCCAGTTTTAAGCTCTTATCATCATCAACGATACAAGGACTTTTCCCACCTAATTCTAAAGTTACAGGTGTTAAATAACGACTCGCTTTTTCCATAACCAGTTTGCCAACATTCACACTACCTGTAAAGAAAATATAATCAAAACGTTGTTCCAAAAGTTCCGTATTCTCAGCTCTTCCACCTTCAACAACTGCCACATATCTTTCATCGCAGCTTTCACTCACCATTTGTTTAATCACATGTGAAACATTTGGAGCATAAGCACTCGGCTTGATAATTACAGTATTTCCAGCTGCAATAGCGCCAACTGCTGGTTCAATTGATAACATGAAAGGATAATTCCAAGGACTCATAATCAATGTCACACCATAAGGCTCATAAGATTCAAGGCTTGTTCCATAGAATTGAGAGATTGGCGTCCAGACATATTTATTACGACTCCATTTTTTAATATGTTTTAACTGATAGTTTAATTCACTTAAAACCAAACCAATTTCACACATATAAGATTCGACAGCATCTTTATTCAAATCTTTTTTCAAGGCTTCAATAATACGATTTTGATGTTCTAAAATCCAAGTTCTCAAAGCTTTTAAAGTTTGTATTCTATGATTAATATCTTTAGTATATTGTGTCTGATAAAATTCACGTTGAGTTTTCACTAATTCTTTAATATCCATAATGACCCTCCAATATATTGATAATATCTTGTTTATTTGCATATTTGTTATTGACTATTAAAGCTCCATCATTTAAAGCCTTCTCAGCCACTTCATTGATATTTTCAGGCAAACTTTCAACACTTTCCAGTGATACAGGAAGATTTGTCTTTTCATGTAGAGTTTGTAATAAACGCGCAATATAATCAATCGCCTTTTGTCCTAACTGCTCCTTTGGTGTTTGACTATAAAGTTCTTTTTGTCCAAGATATAATAACAAATCCCCATATAAGTCTTTATTGATTTCAAGATTATAACGCATACAAGGGACAAGCAGCATACTCATGGCATCTCCATGAGCTACATGGCAGACAGCTCCTAAAGCATGTCCAATCGCATGAACAATACCAACCATTGAATTTGAAAAAGCACATCCTGCTTCATAAGAAGCTAAAGCTAAATTCAGTCGAATGTTTTCATCTTTAGGGTTTTCAACAACTTTTAAAATATTTTGTGATATGGTTTGGATAGCTAAAATTGCATAGGCATCACTGATAGGATTTTTTTGTGAACATGTGTAAGCTTCAATCGCATGTGTTAAAGCATCAATACCAGTAGAAGCTGTTGTTTTTAATGGAAGATTTTGTGTTAAAACAGGATCAAGGAAAGCAACATGACTTTGAATATGCTGTGAGATGATTTCCAGTTTAACTTGCTTTTCAGGATGACTGACTACGGCGACACATGTCGCTTCACTACCAGTCCCACTTGTTGTTGGAATAGCAAAGAATGGCACATCTTGACCAAGTTTTAAATCTTCAAAACCTAAAATATCTTCAATGGATTCACATTCCTGTGATAACATCAAATAAACACCTTTAGCAGTATCTAAAACACTTCCACCACCTAAAGCAATCAATCCATCACAATTTTCTTTCATATAATAATCTTGAATATCTTCAATT
This sequence comes from Massilimicrobiota sp. An134, assembly GCF_002160815.1. Lineage (GTDB taxonomy): Bacteria > Bacillota_I > Bacilli_A > Erysipelotrichales > Coprobacillaceae > Allocoprobacillus > Allocoprobacillus merdigallinarum. Next base: position 25,933 of record NZ_NFLH01000005.1, read on the forward strand.
GTATGAATAGAAGAATCAACAGGAATATCTGTATATAGACTATAATCTAATGATAAATGTTTGGTAAGAATATCAACATATTTGAGTTGATATAAAACATGGTCTGTTAAAATTAGAGGATGTTTCATATGATATTGTTGACATTCGTATTCAAGTTGGCTTAAAGCATTTTGCCCAGCACATACCTTTGTTTTATTGACAAATTCAAAATACATAATGATCCCTCCTAAGCAAATAAAGCTTTTATATAAATCAATAAAGTCGGTTTATATTTCTTTTCCTGATGATTTAAAATACGTTTTGTCATAAAACGAGGGAAAAGATAAGTTTCCACCAAATCAACACATCTGACAAATCTCATACTTTCAAAAACATCTCCTCTTAAAGAAAAACGATGTTCTAAATAAGCACTTTTGACACTCATTATACCTGTAAAAACAAGCAAAGCTGTCTGAATGCTTTTAAAGGTAATACAAATATCAGGTTTTACATTTTTGACTTTCTGTAATCCTTTTTGATATGTGTATTTGATTGTGATGGAAGGTCCATGCATGACTTGTAATGTTAAAAATTTATCTTGTTTCCATCCATCTAATTCTTCTTTCATACGTGGATCATCATGATAAAGAACTTTCATACCACGATATAAAAACTGCATCACAACCCAAATAATCAGCTTTTTCATATGCACTCACTCCTTATCAATATTATAACATTTAAAAAAGTGATAGTAAAAAGATAAAACTTGACCATTATTTTTTATACATTATCCTTTTCCCTTCATCGTGTTTATGGTTTCAATAATGATAAGAACAATATAAATAATCAAAGTTATGATATATATAATAGAATAAGAAGAAATAAAAGAGATGACACTATCTCTTTGCGTGTTGATAATCAGTAGATAAATCAATAACAAAGCAGTGAAAAGAGAATTGGCTTTTTTAAGATAACTTTGATTACGATACTTTATGTTTAAAATCTTGACTATGATACAAGAAACAACAATGAACTCTAAAATAATACCTAAAATCATTTTTTTTACCTTCCTTTCATGTGTTCAATATTTATATTTATAAGATTGTTCAAATAATCAAAATATTATAATTGTTATAAGTTATTTTATAGACTCTTCAATTCATCTAAAGTTAATCCTCTTACTAAAATAAAATTGCTATCTTCAGCAAGGATATAAGGCTGTAATTTTTTAAGACATGTTCCATAATCCATTTGACCTATCATCGAATCATTTGTCGCGTCGACAAGAGCGATTCTCCATTGTGATATACGCTGACCTTCAACCTCAAAATGTATTTGAGGCTGTTTTAAGAACATTGTTTTCACACCTTCAGTTAAACTCATTGCACCAAATACACTCCCATCAGATTGCTTATAAAAATGAGGTTTAGCTTTATAAGCATCATCCCAAACGTCAATCTTTTTCTTTTTGTTAAATAAACCCATAAAATCAGTCCTTTCTATTCTTATTAATTTCATTATATCATTAGAACTGCAATGAAATCATTGATTTCGCTTATTAAAAAAAAGATTGATTTCTATTTCGCAAAAAATAGTTATGAAACTTTATTGACTTTAAAAAAAATATTTGATAATGTTTAAGAGTATAAAAAAGGCAAAGAACAGCAGAGATTAAAAGGGCGTTGTAGAGAACTGATGGTTGGTGCAAATCAGGACATAACTTTTATGAAGATGGGCTGGGAGCTGTTATCTTGAATAGTGAGAGATAAACGTTAACTGCGTTAAAGTTTTGAGGGTATATCGACAGATATAAAAAAAGGTGGTACCGCGTATAATACGTCCTTTTATAAGGACGTTTTTTATTTTGAAGGAGGAGATATGATGAAAGATCCAAAAGATTATTATTTAACGACGGCGATTACTTATACTTCAGGAAAACCTCATATTGGAAATACATATGAAATTATTTTAGCTGATGCTATCGCAAGAAGTAAAAGACAGGAAGGATACAATGTTTATTTTCAGACTGGAACTGATGAACATGGACAAAAGATTGAGTTAAAAGCTCAAGAAGCTGGTATTCCACCTAAACAATTTGTTGATGAAAAAGCAGCTGTTGTCAAAGAAATTTGGGATATGATGGATACAACATATGATCGTTTCATGAGAACAACAGATGAATACCATGTGAAACAAGTGCAAAAAATCTTTAAGAAATTATATGATCAGGGAGATATTTATCTAGGACATTATGAAGGTAAATATTGTACAGCATGTGAATCATTCTTTACTGAATCTCAATTGGTTGATGGAAAATGTCCTGATTGTGGTGGAGAAGTTCATGATGCGAAAGAAGAAGCTTATTTCTTTAAATTATCTAAATATGCTGATCGTTTAATTCAACATATTGAAGAGCACCCTGAATTTATTCAACCTGTTTCAAGAAAAAATGAAATGATGAATAACTTCTTAAAACCAGGTTTACAGGATTTATGTGTTTCACGTACTTCATTCAAATGGTCTATCCCTGTAGACTTTGATCCTAAACATGTTGTGTATGTATGGATTGATGCTTTAACAAACTATATTACAGGACTTGGTTATGATGTTGATGGAAATCATGGTGAATTATATAAGAAATATTGGCCAGCAGATTTACATTTAATTGGTAAAGATATCGTGAGATTCCATACGATTTATTGGCCTATTATGTTGATGGCTTTAGATATTCCTTTACCAAAACAAGTTTTTGGACATCCTTGGTTATTACAAGGTGAAAGCAAAATGTCTAAATCTAAAGGAAATGTAATCTATGCAGATGATTTGGTTAAAATCTTTGGTGTCGATGCTGTCAGATACTATGTTTTACATGAAATTCCTTATGACAATGATGGAAGTATCACATGGGATTTATTAGTTGAACGTATTAATTCTGATTTAGCTAATATTTTAGGTAACTTAGTTAATAGAACAATTGCCATGACAAATAAATACTTTGATGGTATTGTGACAAATCCAGGTGTGAGTGAACCTGTTGATGATGAATTAAAAGAAATTGCTTTAGCTATGCCAAAGAAAGTTCAGGCTTACATGGATGAATTTAAAGCATCTAAAGCCTTAGATGAAATCTTTGTATTACTAAGAAGAACAAATAAATATATTGATGATACAATGCCTTGGGCACTTGCAAAAGATGAAAGCAAGAAAGATCGTCTCGCAACAGTTCTTTATAACTTAATTGAAGCCATCCGTTTTGCTGCTATTGCATTAGAACCATATATGCCTTCTACATCTACAAAGATTTTAGATCAAATCAATACAGATCAAAGAAACTTCTTAGACTTAAATACTTTTGGTTTATATCAAGAAGGAACAAAAGTCACTGAAAAACCTCAACAGTTATTTGCAAGATTAGATCCTAAAGAAGTAGAAAAGAAAGTAGCAGCTTTATATCCTCAAAAAGAAGAAAAACAAGAGGATGACAATCAAATTACAATTGATGATTTTGCAAAAATTGAATTGGTTGTAGGTACAGTTGAAAAATGTGAAAAACATCCTGATGCTGATAAGCTGTTAGTTTCTCAAATCAATATTGGTAAAGAAACAAGACAGATTGTCAGTGGTATTGCAGATTTCTATACACCAGAAGATATGATTGGTAAGAAAGTTATTGTTGTATCTAACTTGAAACCTGCAAAATTAAGAGGTGTTGAATCTCAAGGTATGATTCTTGCAGGATCTAAGAAAAAAATGTTAGAACTTGTGTCTGTAGAAAACTTACCAAATGGTACAAAAATAAGATAAAAACACAAGACCATAGAAATGGAATCATTTCTATGGTCTATTTTTTAAATAAGAAACGATATGATTTTATGTTTCTCACTAATTTATATAATGAAATAAAGTAGATAAAGAATAAAGCTATAATAATAAATGCATTAACAAGAATATATTGAAAATTTGTATTTATAGGTAATAAATATTGACTTAAAAAATGAGAATTCACAACAAAGATTGTTAAAGAAACAATAGTAAATAAATTAATGATAAAGCTATATTTTAAATATTTCTTAGTATATATTTTTTTGGTCATATCTATAAAGTAATCAAAAATAATGATCATAATAAATGGTTGAAAGAAATAGGTCATCATATGAATCATTTGATATGATTCATGTTGTATTTTAATAATAATATCACTAGAAAAGAAAAAACCATAACAAATAAAGAAAGTAATAAATATAATCATAAAGATGGTTTCAATAGTATGATTTGGATAATGGGATGGATGGGGTAAATGATCCAGATCTTGTATATTCCAACATAGATTTAAATCTTGAGGAATAGGCTCTTTTTTATCCAATATGATTAAAGCTAAGATTGCTATGGCAATGATACCAATCATTATAATGATTGGATAAGAAAGAAAAGCTTCAAAGATAGATGAAGTATTCATTGTTGTCACAACATTGTTTGTTGATTGAAATGATAAACAACCAAATTGTTCAAGATAATAAAGGGTTGATAAAAAAAGATAAATACCTGAAATTAAAAAAACAAGTTTTTCAATGAAATTAACTATTTTAGGATTAAAATGATGATAAATTGTAGGACGATAACCATATGAGTAAGCAACACTTAGTGGATGTCCATAACTCATTAATAAGTCTTCCATATCTTCATATTGATGTACCGATTGACTGATTTGAGTTTTTAAATCATGATAAACATATTGGCGTTTTCTTCCAAAAAAATAAGAACACACAGCACCTAGATATCTTTCTAATAAATCATTCATTGACTTCACCTCATTTATGCATCCATTATAACACGATTTTATGAACTCTTTTTGATAAATGTATGATTTTATAATTTAAGTTATGTTAAAAAGATTATATAATAGAAATATCGAATAAAGATGGGAGGCTTTTTTATGTATGTCAATGAACAAGCAGTAAAAGAAATATTAGAGAAAGTGAAACCAGCTAAACTTGTTGCAGCAACGAAATATATAGATGAAAAAGAAATAGAAAAACTGGAAGCATGTGGTTGTTTATATTTTGGAGAAAATAGAGTTCAGGCTTTTTTGGAAAAATATGAACAATATCATGGTCAAGGACATTGGCATTTTATTGGAACATTACAAAAGAATAAAGTGAAATATATTATTGATAAGGTTGATTTGATTCATTCTGTGAATAGTTATCATTTGATTGATGAATTAGAAAAACAGGCAAAAAAACATGATTTAAAAGTTCATATATTATTACAAGTAAATATTGCTAGAGAGGAAAGCAAACATGGGTTTGATATAGAAGAAATGGATGAAGTGATGAATTATTTGATGAAATGTCCATCTTTGATTGTTGATGGACTGATGATGATGGCACCAAATATTGAACCAGAAGATACACGTATTTATTTTAGACAGACAAGAGAATTATTAGAAAGATTAAAAGAAACATATCCACAATATCCATTACATGAATTATCAATGGGTATGTCACAAGACTATCAGATTGCTTTAGAAGAAGGGGCAACAATAGTCAGAATTGGCAGAGCTTTATTTCATGAGTAACAGTCTTTATAATTTATATCATGAATTTATTCCTGATTATGTACAGGATATAATGAAAACATCTCTTTTTCAAAGATTGAAAGATGTGGGTATGAATTGTGGTATGGAGTATACTCAGTTTGAACCATTTAAAGATTGTCGAGGTGTATCAAGATATAATCATAGTATAGGAGTCGCTTTGATTGTTTATCATTTTACACACGATAAACATCAAACGATTGCTGCATTACTTCATGATATAGCCACACCTGTATTTGCTCATGTGATTGATTTTATGTATCATGATTATATACATCAAGAAACAACAGAAAATTTAACAGAGGAAATGATTCAAAAGAGTTTAGAACTTCAATCTATTTTTGAATATTATCATATTGATAGTGATAAAGTCATGAATTATCATGATTATCCCATTGCTGATAATGATACACCCCAATTATCAGCTGATCGTTTAGAATATACATTATCAAATGCAGTCTATTATAAAATAATGACTAAAGAAGAAATAGGCAATATTTATAAACATGTTCAAGTCAATGATTCCAAAGACGAATTGATTTTTGATGATTTCAAGATAGCTAGACTATTTACTCAAGTGATGTTGAAATGCAGTTTATGTTATACAAGTGATGAAAATCGTTATTGTATGGAATATCTTGCAAGATTAATGCGTTTAGCTATAAATCATCATGTTTGTTCATATGATGATTTATATACAACCGAAACACAAGTTATCCAAAAATTAATAAGTCATTCCTTAACAAAAGAACTTTATGAAAATTATACACACTTTCATAAAGTTCTGAGATCTTCATTTCCTCAAACTGGATATTTAAAGGTGAACGCTAAAAAAAGATATATTAATCCTACAGTCAATCATCAACGTATTTTAGATATTGATTCAAAGCTCAATGCACTCGTTCAGGAATATTTAAGTGATAATTTTGAACGTTATATAAAAGCTATATAAAATTATTTCATTAGAATATTTTCAAAAAAGTGCGAGAAAAAAAGTGCGAGAAAAAAAGTTCAGGAAAAACATTCAAACAATATGAACAAATTCTTTCTTATATGGAATATGGACAATGGTATAAGGTAAAAGATTTTATAGATATTTTGGGTGTTAAGGAAAGACGTGTTCAAACATTATTAAAAGAACTAGTAGAAAATGAAAAACTTATTGATAATGGTGTAACCAAAGGAAAACGTTATAAGAAAGCTAATAAATAATGAAAAGGCATAAAAGATACTTGATTTGTATCTCTTATGCCTTGTTTTCATGAGAAAGATAATAGATAAGACTTGCAAAGATGCGAGGTCCTAATGCTAGAACTTTTTCATCAAAATCAAAAGCATCATTATGTGGTGATGAAACAATAGGTGTTAAAAGTTTCATATAAGTTGCTTTGCCACCATGAGCTTGAACACGTTCCATGAAATATGAAAAATCATCACTACCCCCAAGTGGACTTAAATTATAAGGTGGTAATTTTAGATCAGGAAGATACTGTTGACACATAGAGCGAATGGTATTCATGAAGTCATCGTCACAGTTGAGAGCATAGGCTTTACCCATTTCTTTGATTTCTACAACAGTATCATGCATACGTGCAGAACCTTCAATAATATCTCTGGCATAGATTTCCATATAGCGATTGAGTTCACTTGTCACCCCACGAACTTCAATTTCAAGTTTAGCTGTTTCAGGTACAACGTTTCTTCCCGTTCCTGCATGAACAGTTCCAACGTTCACACGTGTCTGACCATCACTGTTTCGAGGAATAGAGTGTAAATTTAAAATACAGTTGGCAGCTGATAATAAAGCATTTTTTCCAAACTGTGGCGATTCAGCAGCATGAGTCGAAACACCATGATAAGTAATATCAAGTTTTGTGGTCGCAAAAGATTCATCCATACCAAAATACAAATCATAAGGTTGATCTTCTTGAGGCATAATATGAGCTGCACAAATATAATCAACATCATCTAAGAATCCACTTTCAGCAATACTTCTGGCTCCCATAACACCTTCTTCAGCAGGTTGAAAAATAAGTTTGATTGTTCCATGTAAATGGTCTTTGATGTTCATAAGTATTTTAGCTGTTGTAAGTCCAATCGAAGTATGTCCATCATGTCCACAGGCATGCATTGTTCCACGATGAACAGAAGCAAAGCCTTGTGTAAAAGGAAAATGACTTGATGATGATTCTTCAATGAGGCCTAAAGCATCAATATCAAATCTTAAAGCAAGTGTTGGACCTTCGCCACATTTTAAAACACCTGCCACGGCAGTCATTCCCATTTTAACTTTTTCCAAATAGTAAGGATTTGCTCCCTGTTTTTGAGCACGGTGGTAATTTAAATGTAAAATTGTTTCTGCTGGCACACCCATACGTGCTTCTTTTTTCATAATATCTTCACCAACAAGCACTTCGTATCCTAATTCCTCTAATGTAGAAGCAATATAACAGGCTGTTCGCATTTCTAACCAGCCTTTTTCAGCATACTTATGTAAATCACGACGACAATTTACAGTATCAGGATAATATAACTTTGCAAGTTCTTTTATTTTTTCATACATATGTATCTCCCCCTCTTTTCTTTATTGTATCAACATCAAATTTGAACATCAAACAATATCGCTTATTTTTCACAAATAGACAAATAAACAAAAAAATTGACAAAAGTGATAAAGTTGTATAAAATGCTCATAGTGTGAGGTAATAAAAATGGATTATCAAAAATATGCAAAAGAATTAATTTGTTATATGGTGGAAAATGAACAGAATTTTAAATTCTGTAATCATGATGTTAGTGAAATCGCTAGAGGAGAAGGTGCTGTCCTCATTTACTTGATGGATGACCATGATGGAGTGAATGCATCTGAAATTAGCCAACGTTTTGATATTAATACCTCTAGGGTAGCCGCTGTATTAAATGCTTTATCTAAAAAAGGATATATAGAGCGTGTCGTTGATTTACAGGACAAACGTAAGATTAAAGTATTTATTACAGACAAAGGAAGAATTTTTGCTCAACAAAGAAGAGCAGAAATAGAGGATTATTTTAAAAAGATGCTGGAGATGTTAGGTGAAGAAGATACAAAGGAATATCTACGTTTGTATCGTAAAGTGAATCAGATTATTAAGGCCTTAAAATAAAGCATAAAGATTGAAAAAGATGTCGAAATTCGTTAAGATTGAAAATTATAAAATAAGTTGTAATGTTTAAAGGAGAAGTGTTATGAGTCAATATTATTTAGGAATTGATGTGGGATCTACAACAGTTAAAGCTTATTTAACAGATGAAAAGGATGTCTGTTTATTTTCACGTTATGTCAGACATAATTCAGATGTAAGAAATACAATACTTACATTATTAGAAGAAATTCATCAAGAATATCCAGGAATCAATATTTATCCAGTTATTACAGGATCAGGAGGATTGTCAATTTCTCAATCATTGAATGTCAAATTTGTACAGGAAGTGATTGCATGTACCAAAACAATAGAAACTTATATTCCACAAACAGATGTTGCCATTGAATTAGGTGGAGAAGATGCGAAAATTACATACTTTGAAGGTTCGTTAGAACAACGTATGAATGGAACTTGTGCCGGTGGAACAGGTGCATTTATTGATCAGATGGCCACTTTATTACAGACTGATGCTTCAGGATTGAATGAATTAGCCAAAAATCATCAGCGTATTTATCCAATTGCTTCTCGTTGTGGGGTTTTTGCGAAAACTGATGTTCAGCCTTTAATCAATGAAGGCGCAAGAAAAGAAGATATAGCGGCTTCTATTTTTCAGGCGGTCGTTAATCAGACTATCAGTGGGTTAGCCTGTGGAAAACCTATTAAAGGAAAAGTGGCTTTTTTAGGAGGACCTCTATACTTCTTAAGTGAACTAAGACAACGTTTTATTGAAACATTAGAGCTTCAAGATGATGATATTATTTTCCCAGATAATTCCCAATTGTTTGTAGCTATGGGAGCTGCATTAAATGCAAAAGATGTTGAAGAATCACTTTCATTAGAAAAATTGATTCAAGATTTAAAAACATTAAAAGATAATGGAACTGAAGCAGCTCATACATTAGAACCTTTATTTCATAATGAAGATGAATTAAGAGGATTTAGAGATCGTCATCTTCAAGCAATGACAAAGAAAAGAAATCTAAAAAAATATCAAGGCAATATTTATGTTGGAATTGATGTTGGTTCAACAACATCTAAAGTTGTATTAATTGATGATGAAGGATCAATATTATATTCTTTCTACAATTCTAACGAAGGAAATCCTTTAGATTTAATTATTAGAATTATGAAGGAAATCTATGATTTAATTCCTGAAGGATGTCATATTCAAAAAACTGGTGTCACTGGATATGGTGAAGCTTTAATTAAAGCAGCATTAAAAGTGGATTATGGTGAAGTAGAAACAATTGCTCATTACACAGCAGCTAAACATTTTGAACCTGATGTTGACTTTATTTTAGATATTGGTGGACAGGATATGAAGGCTATCACCATTAAGGATGATGTCATTCAAGATATTACATTGAATGAAGCATGTTCATCTGGATGTGGGTCTTTCCTTGAAACATTTGCTCATTCTTTAGGATATGAAATTGATGAATTTGCCGAGATGGCATTGATGTCAAAACATCCACTTGATTTAGGAAGTCGTTGTACAGTTTTCATGAATTCAAAAGTGAAACAGGCTCAAAAAGAAGGTGCATCTTTAGCAGATATTTCAGCAGGATTATCATATTCCGTTATCAAGAATGCCTTATATAAAGTTATTAAGTTAAGAAGTAAAGACCAAATCGGTAAAAATGTTGTTGTACAAGGTGGAACATTCTATAATGAAGCCGTTTTACGTGCTTTTGAAAAAGAAGCAGGTATTGAAGTCATTAGACCTGATATTGCAGGATTGATGGGTGCTTATGGAATGGCAACAATTGCGAAAGAAAAAGATGATGGCAAAGGGACAACTTTATTAACACGTGAAGAATTAGAACATTTAACATATCAAAATAGTATGAAAAATTGTGGTAAATGTACAAATAACTGTATGTTGACAATTACTTCATTTAATGATGGAAGAGAGTTTATTAGTGGAAATAGATGTGAAAGAGGAGCTAATTTACCATTAAAATCTAAATCATTACCAAACTTATTTGATTATAAATATCGTCGTGTCTTTAATTATCATTCTTTACCAATAGAAGATGCTCCTAGAGGTATTGTTGGTATCCCTAGAGCTTTAAATATGTATGAAAATTATCCTTTCTGGCATACATTCTTTACAGAATTGAAATTTAGAGTTGTTTTATCATCTCGTTCATCTAAAGCCATCTATGAAAAAGGAATTGAATCTATTCCAAGTGAAAGTGCTTGTTATCCTGCTAAAATTACACATGGACATATTGAAAATCTGATTGCTAGAGGAGTTCCATTTATTTTCTATCCATCAGTAGCCTATGAACGTTTAGAAAATGAAAATGCCGGAAATCATTACAATTGTCCTGTGGTGGCTTCTTATCCAGAGGTCATTAGAAATAATGTTGATAATCTTGAACAGAAAAATATAAAATTTAAAAATCCATTTATTTCTTTAAATAATAAGAAAACATTATTCCATGTTTTAAAAGAAGAATTAAGTGAGTTTCATATTACAGATCAGGAATTACATCAGGCTATAGATAAAGCTTATGAAGAATTAGATCATTGTCAGCAAGATATTCGTCAGGAAGGAAAACGTGCCATGGAATATATGCGAGAAAATCATATGCAAGGTATTGTTTTGGCAGGTCGTCCTTATCATGTGGATCCTGAAATTAATCATGGAATTCCAGATTTAATTACAAGTGAAGGATTTGTTGTCTTAAGTGAAGATAGTGTTTGTTATTTAGATGAAGAACATTTAAAATTACGTGTTGTTGATCAATGGACTTATCACTCTCGTTTATATAAAGCCGCATCTTTTGTATCATCACAAAAAGATTTACAGTTGATTCAATTAACATCATTTGGTTGTGGTTTGGATGCTGTTACAGCTGATCAGGTAGCTGAAATTTTAAAAGCAAGAAATAAAATATATACTTTAATTAAAATTGATGAAGGAAGCAATTTAGGAGCTATTCGTATCCGTATTCGTTCTTTAAAAGCTACAATTGAAAAGAAAGAAGATATTATTGATTTATCTAAGAAGTATGAACAGGTGAAAGTACCTTTTACAAAACAGATGAAAGAAGATCGTTATACAATTCTTTGTCCACAGATGTCACCGATTCATTTCCAGTTTGTTGAAACCGCAATGAATTCGGAAGGCTATAACTTTGAAGTGTTGCCTTCAGTTGATAAAGATGCAGTAGAACAGGGATTAAAATATGTCAACAATGATGCATGTTATCCAAGTATTTTAGTTGTAGGACAAATGATGAATGCATTAAATAGTGGTAAATATGATTTAAATAAAGTGGCATTGATTATCTCTCAAACAGGTGGAGGATGTCGTGCAACGAACTATATTGCATTTATCAGAAAAGCTCTTAAAGATGCAGATATGGAACAAATTCCAGTTATCTCTGCAAACTTATCTGGATTAGAAAGTAATCCTGGATTTAAGATTACATATAAGATTGCTAAAAAAGTAATCATTGGTGCTATGTATGGGGACTTATTTATGCGCGTTCTTTATCGTGTACGTCCTTATGAAAAAGTCAAAGGTTCAGCCAATAAACTTTATGAATCATGGGTTGCAAAATGTCAGGAAAATGTGAAAAATGGTAGTATGAAAGAATTTAAAAAGAATGTTTATCAAATTGTCAAAGATTTTGATGAATTGCCATTATTAGATATTAAAAAACCAAGAGTTGGATTGGTTGGAGAAATCTTAGTCAAATTCCATCCTACTGCCAATAATGAAATTGTGAAAATCATTGAATCAGAAGGTGGAGAAGCCGTTATGCCTGATTTAATTGATTTCTTCCAGTATTGTTTCTATAACACTTGGTATGAACATGAACATTTTGATGCGTCACAATCTTCAGTATGGTTATGTAATTTTGCCATTTGGTTTGTTGATTTCTTAAGAAAAGATATGATTAAGGCATTAAGAGATTCAAAACGTTTTGATCCACCAACACCTATTGATCAAATTGCGAAAAAAGCAAGTGAAGTTGTCTCTATTGGAAATCAGACAGGTGAAGGATGGTTCTTAACTGGAGAAATGATTGAATTAATTGAAGAAGGTGCACCAAATATTGTGTGTATGCAGCCATTTGCCTGCTTACCAAATCATGTAACAGGTAAAGGTGTTATTAAAGCCTTACGTAAAAAATATCCACAAAGTAACATTGTGGCTGTGGATTATGATCCAGGTGCGAGTGAAGTTAACCAATTAAATAGAATTAAGTTGATGCTTTCAACTGCATTTAAGAATATGAAGTCATAATTCATATTCTTTTTTTCGTCAAAATTCAAATGATATCTATGTTATTATTTAGGATATAAATAAAAAAACTCTATATTTTAAGGATATAAAGATATAGATAATTAAAAAATTCACATAAGAGTCACATCTAAGATATAAAATGTATTTAAGTGAGGTGTTTTGCTTATGATAGAATTTCAAAATGTTTACAAGTCATTTAAAGATAAACATGTATTGGAAGATATCAATTTTACAGTGAATGATGGTGAATTTGTTTGTTTGATTGGACCCAGTGGGTGTGGAAAAACGACTGCTTTAAAGATGATTAATCGGTTGATTAAACCAAGCCAGGGGACAATTTATGTAAATGGAAAGGATATTAGTGAGGAAAATGAAATTGAATTAAGACGTAATATTGGTTATGTTATTCAACAAACAGGATTATTTCCTCATATGACAGTGAAAGAAAATATTGAACTGATTCCAAAGTTAAAAAATAAAAATGATAAACATCTTTTGGAAAAAGTGAAAGATGTTTTAAATATGGTTGGTTTAGATCCAGATGAATATTTAGATAAGTATCCTGTTCAGATGAGTGGTGGTCAACAACAACGTGTAGGTGTTGCAAGAGCTTTTGCAAGTGAACCAGATATTATTTTAATGGATGAACCTTTTAGTGCATTAGATCCTATTACGAGAAATCAATTACAGGATGAACTGTTGACATTACAAAATAGTGTTCAAAAGACGATTGTGTTTGTGACTCATGATATGGCAGAAGCTATCAAATTGGCAGATCGTATATGTATTATGAGCGGTGGAAAAATTCAACAGTACGATACACCAGAACAAATCTTAAAACATCCTGCCAATGACTTTGTTTTAAACTTTGTTGGGAAAAAGCGTATCTGGGATTCACCAGAATTAATCAAAGCAGCAGACATTATGATAGATCGACCAATTACCTGTTATGATCGTTTAAAATGTGTAAAAGCTTTAAATATGATGTTTAATTCAAGCGTTGATAGTTTGATGGTAATAGATCGTCAGGGACATTTTAAAGGTGTTATTCATGCGGCTGATGCAGCTGATGAAAAAAATAAAGATGAAATTGTGGGTCATGTTATGCAAAAGGAATGTATCACAGTTTCTTCACAGGAATCAATCGTTGATGTTTTAAATATCACCAAAGAGAAGAATATGTATACAATTCCTGTTGTAGATGATGGGATCTTAAAAGGTTTAATTACCAAGAGTACCCTGGTTACAACGCTTTCTAAAAAATATGATGAAAGTGAGGGAGAATAATGCAGGCATTTATAGATTATTGTTCCCAAAACTATATGCAGATTTTTGATTTATTAATAGGTCATGTTCAATTGACTGTTATGGCTATTTTGATTGCGATTATTATAGGTGTCCCTTTAGGTATTTTTATTACTTATTTTAAGCCATCTAAAAAACCAATTATGGCATTAGCAAATATTATTCAGGCGATTCCATCAATGGCCTTATTAGGTTTTATGATTCCTCTTTTAGGAATTGGAACAAAACCAGCCATTGTCATGGTGATACTTTACTCTTTATTACCTATTATTAAAAATACAGTCACAGGACTGAACAATATTAACGGAGAAACTTTAGAAGCCGCTAAAGGTATTGGTTTAAATAAATTTCAGGTTTTATATAAAGTTCAGATTCCATTAGCTGCACCTGTTATCATGGCTGGTGTCAGAGTCAGTGCAGTTAGTTCGGTTGGTTTGATGACTTTGGCAGCTTTTATTGGCGCTGATGGTTTAGGATATTTGGTTTATGCGGGTATTCGAACGGTCAATAATGCTCAAATCTTAGCTGGAGCTATACCTGCCTGCTTACTGGCATTACTTATAGATTATATATTTTCTATTTTAGAGAGATTAGTCACACCAAAGAGTTTCCAATTATCAAAACCAAGATCTAAAATGAAAGGCACATTGGATAAAGTTGTCATTGTTATTTCATGTCTTGCTTTAGCAGCCAGCTTTGTTTATACAGGCTTAGCAAAGACAAACGGGAGTCAAGTCATTAGAATTGGAAGCATGGATTTTACTGAACAAGAAATATTAAATTATATGTTGAAATATTATATAGAGGATCATACTGATATTGAGGTTGAACAGTCATTATCTCTAGGTTCAAGTTCTATTGTCTTAGATGCCGTGCGTACGGGATCCATTGATATGTATGTAGAATATACAGGAACAATTTATGGTAATGTCTTAGGCAACGAACCTAATGGAAATGTTGATGAAGTCTATAACACTGTCAAAGAACAGATGAAAGAACAATATGATTTAAATGTTTTAGATTCTCTAGGCTTCAACAATACTTATACACTTGCGATTAGAAAAGATACAGCTGAGCAGTATCATATCAAAACAATAAGTGATTTATGTAAAGTTTCTCAACAACTCACATTTTCACCAACATTAATGTTTATGGAAAGAGAAGATTGCTGGGTAGGATTACAAAAAGCATATCCTATTCATTTCAAACAGACTGTTCCTATTGATGGAGCACCACGTTATACAGCTTTAATGAACAATGAATGTGATGTCATTGATGCTTATTCAACAGATGGACTATTAAAGAAGTTTGATTTACAGGTTTTAGAAGATGATAAAAATTTCTTCTTACCCTATCGTGCTATACCAATTGCGAATAATACAGTTATCGAAGAGTATCCTGAAGTTGTTGAACTGATCAATCAGCTTCAAAATTATCTCAGTGATGAAGTCATGGTAGAATTGAATTATAGAGTGGATGAGTTGAATGAAAAGACAAGTGATGTCGCAAGGGAATTCTTAATTGAAAATGATTTAATCAGTGAGTAGGCAAGACCTGCTCATTTTTATTTATTTTTATAGATATTATTTATATAATGAAAGATATGGAGGTAAGATGATGGATGAATATAGGGATAATCAGGTAAAAAAATTAATGATGAAAAGAAGAAAAAAGAAAAGAATAAAAGTGATAAGATTATTCTTTGTGTTAGGAATCATAGGATTTGTTTTTTTATTTTATTGTCTGATATTATGAAAATTAAAACAATTCATGTCATAGGTGTCAATGATGCAGAATTGGAACAACAAATAAGTGAACAGCTATCAGGATATATGGGAGATTATACATGGATAGATATGTTGTTTTCTAAAGACAATATAGTTCAGGATATAGAAGAAATGAAACGTTTTGAAAATTTTTTAGTTGAAATTGATTTTATGGGAAATATACAAGTGCATGTTCAAGAGGTTCAGCCATTATGTTATGCTAAGATTCAAAACAAAAATTACCTTATTAATAAATTAGGTGGAGTTTATCAAACCAAACAAATACCATCATCATTGATTCAATGTAGTGATTTTCAAAGTACAGAGATGTTAAGTCAATTGGGTCATTCATTACATAATGTTTCTGATATAGTTTTAAATGAAACAAGTGAAATTCACTATTGTGGAGATCGTTATGATAAAGATTTAATAGAGTTTTATATGTATGATCATAATTTCATTAAAATAAATATTTCTCAAATAGATCAAAGATTGTCTGAAGATTCTTTTCATTATGTTGCATATAAATTGAAAAAACCTCAAAATACAATATATAGCTTTGAAGGCAAGTATATGTATATAAAAAAATATGAAAAATAAAATATAATATTGGTGGTTTTCTTGAAGAGTCCATATTTTTTCAGTACAATAAAGCCAACATGAAGGGAATGAAGATAATGAAAAAAAGAGGATTTATCATTGCTTTTATCATTATAGCTATTTTATTAAGTGGAGCTTATGGTGTAGGAACGTATTTTGTGAATTATGCTTTATCACCAGCAAGTGAATCTGATCAAAGAGTGGTTGATGAGGAAGATGAAATCAAATTAACAGGAGATGTTCAACAACAGATTGATGACAATGCTAATGCTGAATTTATAAAAGGTGTGGATTTTGAAAATAAAACAAGACCGATGATTGTAAGTCAAGATGATTCATTAAGATTGAAAGGACAGTATCTAGATCATGATAATGTTCATCAGTGGGTTATCTTGATTCATGGTTATAAATCAAGCAATGAAGAAATGATGTCCTATGGAGCTACTTATTACGAAAATGGATATAATGTTGTCTTGCCAGATAATCGTGCTCATGGAAAAAGTGAAGGCGAATATATTGGAATGGGATGGTTAGATAAAGATGATATTGCCTGTTGGGTAGATTGGATTAATAATAGAGATTCGCAGGCACAGATTCTTTTACATGGTGTATCTATGGGTGGAGCCACTGTTATGATGGCTTCAGGAGATCGTCTTTTAAATGTCGTTGGATATATTGAAGATTGTGGTTATACAAGTGTATGGGATATATTTGCAAGTGAACTCGATAAACGTTTTTCACTTCCAACATTTCCTGTTTTAGATATTTCTAATTTTCTAGCCAGAATCAAGGTAGGATATGATTTTAAAGAAGCTTCAAGTATAGAACAAGTGAAAAATGCAAATCAGCCAATGTTGTTTATTCATGGTGGAAAAGATGATTTTGTGCCAGTTCAAATGGCTTATGAAGTTTATGAGGCTTATCCAACAACAAAGGATATATATATTGTAGATGAGGCAGGACATGCTCAATCAAAAGATTATGATGTTGAGGCTTATTGGGACAAAGTCTTTACATTTATTGATGAAAATATATTTTAAAAGAGTAAAAAAATTTCGTTGCTTTAAACAACGAAATTTTTCATATGAACAGATATGATAAATTATTTTGAAATTTTTATAGTGTCATGTTGAAAAAGAGGGGATTTCTTTGTTTTGTTTGTAAGGATTAATTTTGAAGGAATAATATACTGAGAAATATCCTCTTTTAATTGAATTTCAATGATTGGTCTTGCCTGAATCATTGATGGATAAACGACTTGACCTAAGATTGTTCTCATATTGCCGCCTCCTTTAAAATTTATCATATCTTATACTTTTATCATAGCACTTTCAAGTTAGAAAACAAGTTTTTTTAAATGATATGAAAATGTTTTAAAGCCTTGGCAATTCCATCATTTTTAACATCATCACTGATATAGTCAGCCGCTTGTTTAGCTGCTTCTCTACCACTACCTACACAAATACTTGTACCAGCACATTCAAACATTGGAATATCCACTTCAGCATCTCCAAAAGCATAAATATCCTGCTTATTGATTTGTAGATAATGAATTAATTGTTCAATAGCAGTTTTTTTATCAATATTTGGTAAAGCACAATCACCAAATAAAGCTTCTTCACCTTGTCCACCCCAAGTGAGACATTGAAACTGTGGAAAATGATTTTTAAAATCTAAATAATCTTGATAACTATTTAAAACATAGTTGATTTTTGTGATGTTTTGTTGATACATACTTTGAGGAAATTCCATCATAGGATAGATGTCTCTAATGCAAGGTGTTCCTCCATGACCATATTTTTGATAGGCAGGTACAGCTTTGGTTTCAAAATCATGAGAACCATAAAGTCCATCATTACCTTCCATAAAATAACATAAGTCATGTTGATCTAAATAATCAGTGATGTCGATGACTTGTTGTAAAGATAGCTTCTGATCTTTTAAAACTTTTCCTTCACATTCAATATAAGCACCGTTTCCACAAATCATACCACTCACTTCAATGTTTCCAACAGTTGCTCTATTTTTCGTTCTACCCGTAACGACAAAAACATAATGTCCATGATCTTTTGCCTGCTTTAAAGCATCTTTGCAGCTTTGAGGTACAATACCATCATAACTCACTAAGGTTCCATCTACATCAAATAATAATAGTTTTTTATTCATGACAAGACTCCTATTTATTAATATAAGCAAGAATTAATTGATATGTATTTTCTACTGCTTGCATATGTGTTCTTTCCATACCATGAGAAGCATGAACACCAGGACCAATCAAAGCGCCTTTGATATTTTGTCCACCTCTTAATGCAGCTGAAACATCGCTGCTGTAAAATGGATAAACATCAACGGCATATTGAAGATTATGAGTTTTCGCAAGTTCTATGAATGTAGATGTGATTTCATAATCATAAGGACCACTTGAATCTTTAGCACAGATACTGACATCATATTCACTACATGATAAATCTTGCCCAATGCATCCCATATCTACCGCAATCAATTCATCTACATGATGATCAATATAACTGCTGCCATGACCTACTTCTTCAAAAGTGGAAATCATAAAATAAAGATTATGTTTTGGTTGAATATGATTTTGTGAAAGATGTTTTAAAACACCAAAAAGAATCGCAACACTCATTTTATCATCTAAGAATCTTGATTTAATAAATCCTGAATCTGTGATTGTTGTTTTAGGATCAATCGCAATATAATCCCCATTACAGATATCTAATTGTTGCACATCTTCTTTTGTCTTCACTTTTTCATCAATACGAATATGCATTGTATCACATGTTCTTTCTTTGTTTTTAGCATCTTCATAAACATGCGCAGCAGGTGAATTAGAAAGAATCGTTCCTGTATATATTTGTTGATTTCTTGTGATGATACGACAATATTCACCATCTAAAGTTGGAATAATAGGACCACCCACATTTGTAAATGCTAGAGTTCCGTTATCTTTGATACTTCTTACCATTAATCCTAAAGTATCAACATGTGCACAAAACCCAACAGTATAGTCATCTTGACCATTTACAAAAATCTGTAAATTTCCTTTATTTGTCAGTTTAGTTTCAAATCCTAAATTTTGAGCTTCTTTTTGACAGTATTGAATCACTTCTTTAGTGTAACCAGAAGGACTATCAATAGCCATAATATCTTTTAAAATAGAAAGTATGTATGCATTCATAAAATAATCTCCTTATTCCTTTTGATGTGCAGCATCCACAATTTGAGCCAAAGTGATTTCTCTTAATTTTTCTTTGTATTGCCATTCTGCTGCATTTAAATAATCAACAATAAAGTCTTCAGTTTCTTTGACTCTCAATTGAGAATCAAAAACCTTTTCTACCAGATGTGTTGTCTTGACAAAAGCTTCTTTGCCTTCCATAGCTTCAAAGATATCTAATAAAGAAATGCAATCCAATGATTTGGTTAACACAAATCCCCCACGTTTATTTGCCATGGATGAAATTAAGCCAGAAACAACAAGTTGTCTGGTGATTTTTTTGAGATAAGAATCTGATACAAGTAGTTTTTCACTCAATTCATGACTTTTAATAGGTTTATCCTGTGCCCCAATTAAAAGTAATATACAAATAGCCTGTTCAAAACTTTTTCTAATCTTCATATCCTTATCACCTTCTTTTTTATTTTAACAGAAAAATAACACTTTGTATCTAAAAGAGTTGACAAATATGTATAAATTTATATAATACTTCATAGATATTATATATCTATGGATAATAAATATCTAAAGATGAAAAGAAAGAAGGAATTTTATGCTTAAGCAAGAATGGAAAAATATTTTTCATCACACTTGGATAAAAGTTGTACTGGTTGCAATCATTTTGATTCCAAGTTTATATGCGTGTATCTTTTTAGGGTCTATGTGGGATCCTTACGGAAATACGGATAAAATACCAGTTGCTGTAGTCAACCATGATCAAGCGGTTGATTATGGGAATTCAACTTTGAATGTAGGAGAAGAATTGGTTGATCGTCTGCAAGAGAATCAAAGTATGAATTTTCAATGTGTAGATGAAGGAAAAGCACAGGATGGTTTAAGGAACGGTCAATATTATATGATTATAAGTATTCCTGAAGATTTTTCAAAAAATGCAACGACGCTTTTAGATCAACAACCACAAAAGATGAAACTTCAATATATAACAAATCCAGGAAGTAATTATATTGCTTCAAAGATGGATGATTCAGCTATTGAAAAAATAAAAGAAGAAGTTTCTCAAACAGTAACGAAAACATATGCGAAAACTATCTTTGAACAAGTGGGAACATTAACAGATGGATTGAAAGAAGCACAGGATGGAACGAGTCAATTAGTAGATGGTTCGCAACAATTAACAGATGGAAATCAACTTATTTCGGATAATCTTCAAGTTTTAGCAAGCAGTTCATTAACATTTGATGATGGTGTTCAAACACTTAGCCAGGGGTTAAAAGATTATACAGATGGTGTATTGACTGTTCATAATGGCGTTTATTCCTTAAAAACAGGTTTAGATACATTCAATGATTCAACAAAACCATTAAATGATGGTGTTCAACAGCTTGCAACGGGTTCTTCTTCATTGAATGAAGGTCTCCAAAAATATACAAATGGTGTTTTACAAACTTATCAGGGGACACAGAAACTTATTGAAAACAATGAAGCATTAAATAATGGAATAGATAGCCTCAATCAAGGTGTTCATCAGCTCGTTGATGGAAATAAGCAAGTCTTACAAGGCTTAACACAGTTGGATCAACAATTAAAAAATAATTTATCATCTGATAATATGAATAAAATATCTTCAGCAAATCAAGCAAATGATTCTTTGAATCAGGCAACAACATTATTAAATCAAATACTTACTACAAATCCAACCATTGCTCAGACATGGATGAATAGGTCATTGAGCATGGATGAAGCTAATCTTATTGCTAAGGATAATCAAACTGCTCAATATTTATTAACGCATTATTCATATACAGAATTGGTAAAAACTGTCACAAGTGGAAATCAAGAAGCAATCAATCAATTAAGTTCAGGATTAACACAAGTTTATGGGAATACACAGAAATTAGAAGCAGGAAGTCAAAAAGTACAAACAGGATTAGAATCTTTAAATAATTCAGTAGAAGAAACATTGAAACCTGGTTTTGAAACTTATATGAACGGTGTAACACAAGTCTATGGTGGCTTAGAAACATTGAATAGTCAAAGTCAAGTGTTACTAGATGGTAGTCAACAAATGAATGATGGGCTATCAGCTCTTCAAAAACAGACACCAGCACTTATTGATGGCATTCAACAATTAGATCAAGGAGCAAAAGCATTATATGAAGGAACTTCAAAAATCGTATCCAATAATGATACATTAATAAGCGGCTCTGCTAAGTTAAGTGACGGTTCTACCCAAATCAAAGATGGATCACAACAGTTAAGTGATGGCTCTCAAACATTGGGTTCAGGTTTACAGACATTACAAAATGGACTCGAAACTTTAGATGAAAGTTTAGCTGATGGTGTAAAAAAAGCAAGTCTTGATATCGATGATAAGACTTTAGATATGATGTCAGCTCCTGTAGAGACATCACATCAAGAAATTTCAGTTGTAGAAAATAATGGGCATGCGATGGCACCCTATATGATGAGCGTAGCATTATATGTTGCTGCACTGGCTTTGACATTGATGTATCCAATCAGAGAAGGTATAAAACAAGCTTCATCACCTGTCAAATATTGGTTATCAAAAGCCTCTGTTATGTATAGTATTTCTACATTAGCAGCAATCGTTTTAATTACAAGCTTGAGGTGGATATGTGGTTTTGAACCTCAACAATTATTGATGACATATCTTTTCGCAATTATTGTTTCTGCAGCATTTATGTCACTTGTGATGTTGTTATCACTTACAACTGGGTATATTGGAGAATTCTTACTACTCATTTTTATGATTATCAATCTTGGTGGATCAGCAGGAACATATCCATTAGAAACATCAAGTCTCTTTTATCAAATGATTCATCCATTTGTACCTTATACTTATAGTGTGAATGGATTTAGAAAAGTCATTAGTATGGCTCATGCATCCATATCAACAGAAATGATTGTTTTTGTAGGTATATTTATCATTTGTTCATTATTAACAATTCTTTATTATCGTTTTAAAAATAAAGAAGATAAACATCTTATACCTGAAGCTTTTGAAAAAGTGAATGAATAAGAAAGGAAAGACTTACATGAATATCTAACAATGTAAGTCTTTTATATTATAAAATACTTGACCAAGTCAATTAAATGGTATATATTTGACTTAGTCAAGTAAATAGGAGGGATTTATGACTGATTCATTTGCATTTTATATAACGCTTTTAAGAAAGCAATTTACAAAATATTGTAGTGAGAGATTAAATGAAATAGGTGTAAGTTATGGTCAATTATATATCATTATTTATATTGGTAAAAAAGGGTCATGTTCGCCTAGTGAAATCTCGCAGGCTTTAAAATTAGATGCTGGTCATCTGAATCGTACAATCAATAAACTTGTAGATAATGGTTTTTTAATACAAAAACCAAATGAAAAAGACAAACGTGCAAAAATATTATGTTTGACTTTGGAAGGTGAAAATGTTTTTCATTTTAGCCAAGATTTATTTCATGAATGGGATGAACAAATATTAAAGTCATTAAGTTATGATGAACGCCAACAGATGATCAACATATTAAAGAAAATCACAAGAGAAGGAGAATAGATTTGGAAAAGAAGACAAAGATATGGTTGCTTGTTGCAATAGCCATCTGTGCACTTACAACATGTATAAATGTTGTTGAAGCAAGATGGATAAGTGTTGTTTTAGCAATAGTTGCTATTATAGGATTAATTGAGCTACTGTTGAGAAATGACAAACGTGGATTTTATTTAACATGTATATGTTATGTATTTTCATTTATATATAGTGTTATAAGTAGTATAGGAAGTTCACAAATGATTATTTATATAGTGATGTCATTTGTGGGTAGTGTTTTTATTCCAGGTATTACAGCTATGTTTTTAGTTAAAGATAAAATATTAAGGAGATAAGGAGAAACAATATGAAAGAATTAAATCATTTTATGAGTGTATTAACAGGAAATTTTGATAATCAGGAACAATTTGAACAAAAAGAAAAAGCAGGAATTGCTTATCCATATGCGCGTCATGTCAATACGATCTGTAATGATAAGATAACAGATCTTCCAGATGATTTTCAGGGAATTTTTATGGTTGAAGAAAGTTATTATACGATGGATGGACAAACACGTGCGACACCACATTTGTTTTTATTCACTCAAGAAGGACAAGATGTTCAATTAACATCTTATGAATTACCTGATGGATATGATAAAGATAGTTTTACGTATCAGCAAATGAAAGAAGTATCTTATAAAGATTTAAATGTATCAGAAAAATTTACACCAGCTATCTATCATTACACTGGGAAAGTATGGGAAGGCGGAAGTGACAGTATGTTTTCACCGGTATTAAAATTTCATTTATTTGAAAGATTTTGTGAAGATTATTTAGAAGTTGATGAATCAATGGAAGTTCGTGGAAAAAAAGTATTTGGATTTGACGAACCGATAATTTACAAGAGAAAATAAATATCTATATATATGATTATTTCTATAAATTCTGTATATTCTTAAAATCTTTGTCCATGCTATGTATGTGGAGGTTAGAATATGAAGAAAATTTTGGCATTACTTTTATGTATGAGTTTTTTTACTGGATGTAGTACAACGAATGATTCTGTTGATGATACAGCATCCAATAATCCGGTAACGGATAATACAACACAAAACAATAACAATACGTCAACACCGGATAAAACAGATGACTGGTATACAAAATTTGAAAATGGATTAAAAGATGGAAATATTAATTATTCATCTAAAAATGTTTTAGATGCATCAGATGTTGGTGGTGTTGAAGGTTATCGTTATGTAACAGCAAATGGAAATATTGATGTTTATCGTTATGATGATGGTGATGAGTTTGATCGTATCATGAATGAAAAGACTATAGGTGATGATAAAAGAAAAGTAGAAGTGAATGATCATATGGTGATTGTATCAGATGGGTTATCTGAGGATGTTTTAGATATTTTTAGGAATTTAAAATAGGTGAAAGTCTTGTAGAAATGCAAGGCTTTTTTATATTTATAACAAAAATAGCTCATAAAATGGGAATAATTAGCAATGTTATTGTCATAAAAAAATGATTTTTACAAAAAAGGAAAATAAACGACTTTTTCCTTGAATTTTAATGCAAAAAATACTATTATAAATGTGTTTGTTTAGGGTGAATGAAAATAAAGTTTGGGGAGGAATGAGCAATGAAAAACAATAGCAAAACACCAATGCTAATAAGAAGAATCATTTTACTGCTACTTGATTCATTGAGTATTTTCGTTTCTTTTTATGCATCATTCATGATTTTTTACAATAGTTTATTATCTATGCAATTTATAACCTATGTGCTTCCAGAAGCCGTATCATTATGGATTGTCACTATGGGTATTTTTATCTTCTTTAAACTCTATACAAGTTTATGGCAGTTTGCTTCAGTGACAGAATTAATGAATATTATTTTGGCTACATTATGGAGTACCTTTGGAGCATGTATAATAAGTCTTGTATTAGGATTATATGTTCCTTCAGCACTTTATATTGTTTATTTCTTATTATTAACATTATTAGTAGGAGGAAGTCGTTTCGGTTATCGATTTGTTCGTCTTTATATTTCACGCCATCATTTATTTGGAAGAAATGATGGAGCTATTAGTAATGTTATGGTTGTTGGTGCTGGAGCTGCAGGTGAAAAAATATATAGAGAGATCTCTAATACGCCAAGTCTGAATAAAAGAGTTGTATGTTTTATAGATGATGATCCAGCCAAACAAGGAAGATCAATACATAATATAACGATTTATGGAAATCGTTATCGTGTAGTAGAAGCTGTAGAAAAATTGAGAGTTGATGAAATATATATTGCTTTACCTTCTGTTGATAAAAAAGAAGTTGCAGATATTTTAAATATCTGCAAAGAAACAAAATGTAAGTTAAAAAGACTACCAGGAATGTACCAATTTATTAATGGTGAAATCATCTTAAATAAATTAAAAGATGTAGAAGTCCAAGATTTACTTGGAAGAGATCCAATCAAAGTTAACTTAAATGAAATCATGTCCTATGTAACTGATAGAGTTATTATGGTAACAGGTGGTGGTGGTTCCATCGGTAGTGAGCTTTGTCGACAGATTGCAGAAAGAAATCCAAGACAATTAATTATTGTAGATATTTATGAAAATAATGCTTATGATATTCAAATGGAATTAAATAAGAAATATCCAAAACTTGATCTTCAAGTCATGATTGCTTCAGTAAGAGATCAAAATAAAATCAATGATTTATTTGAAACCTATCATCCAGATATTGTTTATCATGCTGCTGCACATAAACATGTCCCATTAATGGAAGATGCACCACATGAAGCGATTAAAAACAATGTCTTTGGAACATTAAATGTAGCCAAAGCATGTGATCAATATCATGTGAAAAAATTTATCTTGATTTCAACAGATAAAGCTGTCAATCCAACAAATATCATGGGTGCTTCTAAACGTTTATGTGAAATGATCGTTCAGACTTTTGATAAAAAGTCTGCAACAGAATATGTCGCTGTAAGATTTGGAAATGTATTAGGTTCAAATGGTTCTGTTATTCCATTATTTAAAAAACAAATAGCCAATGGTGGACCCGTAACTGTCACACATCCTGATATCATTCGTTACTTTATGACAATTCCTGAAGCTGTTTCCCTTGTTTTACAAGCAGGAGCATACGCTAAAGGTGGAGAAATCTTTGTCTTAGATATGGGTAAACCAGTAAAAATCTTAGATATGGCAAGAAACTTAATCAAACTTTCGGGTTTTGAACCTGATGTCGATATTAAGATAGAATTTACAGGGTTAAGACCAGGTGAAAAATTATATGAAGAAATGTTGATGAAAGAAGAAGGAATGCAAACAACGCCTAACAAGTTAATTCACATTGGAAAACCAATTGATTTTGATAGTGAAGTATTCCTTGAAGAACTCAATGATTTATATAAAGTTACTTATGATGAACACAGTCATATTAAAGCTGCTGTGAAACATATAGTTCCAACTTATCAATATAAAAAAGAACCAACAAGTGTTCCTAGAAAAATTAAGGAATTAGTTGAAGCTTAAAAATGAAAAAGTGATGATAATCGTCGCAGGGTCGCGTTATGATCAATTTTCTGTCATATTGATCTAGTCGAAGAATGATACATTCTTCGATAGGCGAAGCCTACCCTAAAGGAGGATAACGATGTTTGAAAACTGGTATGCCGTTCAAGTGAGAAGCGGTAAAGAAGATGAAGTTGTCAGAGCATGTGATATATTAATCGATCAAGGTGTTTATCAAGAATGCTTTATTCCTCGATGTAAAAGAATGAAGAAGTTTAGAAGAGAATAGAAACAAGTTGATGATATCTTATTTAAAGGTTATGTCTTTATGATTACTGATCATGTTGATGATTTGTATACCCAACTTAAAAAAGTTCCAGATCTGACAAAACTTTTAGGAAATGATGGAGAAAACATCTATCCTATATATAAAGAAGAAGCTATGTTTCTATCACAGGTTGGTGGTCAAAAACATCTTATCGATATTTCTATTGGATATATTGAGGGAGATACGATTAAGGTGACTAGTGGTCCTTTGATGGGAATAGAAGGCTTGATTCGCAAGATTGATAGACATAAAAGAATTGCATTTATAGAAGTCTCATTATTAGGACAATCAAGAATTGTCCAAATCGCATTAGAAATTATTAAAAAAATATAAAACTCATATTTAACAATATGATTTTTTTTCGTATATAAAGACTTTGGTTATGGGGTGAAATAATGTACAAAAATGGAATAAAAAGAGGTATAGATTTTGTATTATCATTTATAGGTTTAATTGTTTTAAGTCCTATTTTTCTTATCTTATGTATTTGGATTAAGTTAGATAGTAAAGGACCTATTCTTTTTAAACAAAAAAGAATAGGAATTCATAAATCATATTTTAATATATATAAGTTTAGAACGATGTATATTGATACACCTAAAGATATGCCGACACATATGTTATCTAATCCTGATCAATATATAACAAAAGCAGGAAAATTTTTAAGAAAAACTTCATTAGATGAATTGCCACAAATTATAAATATCTTAAAAGGTGAAATGGCTATTATTGGTCCAAGGCCAGCGCTATGGAATCAGGATGATTTAATAGCAGAAAGAGATAAATATCACGCTAATGATGTGAGACCAGGACTTACAGGATGGGCACAAATCAATGGTAGAGATGAACTGGAAATACCAGTAAAAGCGAAATTAGATGGAGAATACGTAAATCGTATCTCTTTTTTATTTGATATAAAATGCTTTTTTGGAACAATTACATCTGTTCTTAAGTCAGATGGTGTTGTTGAAGGAGGAACCGGAGAATTACATAAAAAGGATGGTGAATGCCTTTGAAAAAGATTTTAATTACAGGAGCTAATAGTTATATTGGGGCTTTTTTTGAAAGTTATTTACAAAATAATTTTCCTAATGAATATCAAATTGATACGATTGATATGATTGATCCAAAATGGATGGATTGCAAATTTTACGGTTATGACACAATTTTTCATGTTGCAGGGATTGCACATGCGGATATAGGGCATGTCAGCGAAGAACAAAAGAAGATGTATTATAAAGTTAATTGTGATTTAGCAGTAGAAACAGCAAAAAAGGCACAAAAAGAAGGAGTAAAACAATTCATTTATATGTCATCAATTATTGTTTATGGTGAAAGTGCTCCTTTAGGTAAAAGTAAAATTATAACTAAACATACAAAACCAAATCCATCAAATTTTTATGGTGATAGTAAATTACAAGCGGATTTTCAATTAAATAAATTATCAAAAGATGATTTTAAAGTTTGTATAGTCAGACCACCTATGATTTATGGACCAGGCAGTAAGGGGAATTATCAATTATTATCTAAACTAGCAAAGAAGTTGCCCATTTTTCCAAATATTAAAAATCAAAGAAGTATGTTATATGTGGGTAATTTGTGTTTTTACATTAAAGACATTATTGATAAGAATAAAGAAGGAACATTCTTTCCTCAAAATGCTAAATATATATCAACATCAGAACTTGTTAAACAAATAGCATATGAACACCATAAGAAGATTTATGTTACTCGATTATTAAATCCAGTAGTATACATATGCTCTAAGATTCCAGGAAAAGTAAGTGGTATGTGTAATAAAGCCTTTGGCAATATGGTTTATGATATGGAAGATAACTTGGTAGAACAGTACGATTTTGTTCAATCAATTCATGAAACTGAGGTAAAGTAATATGAAGATTCTTATTATATCTCAGTATTTTTATCCTGAAAACTTTAGAATCAATGATTTAGCTATAGAATTAAAAACAAGAGGTCACGAAGTATCAGTTCTTACTGGTTTACCAAATTATCCTTCTGGAGAGTATTATTCTGGTTATTCAAAAAATAAAAATTGCGATGAGATATGGTTTGATATTCCTATTTATCGTTGTAAACTTCGCCCTAGAAAAACTGGTTCTGTAAATTTGATAAGAAATTATTTAAGTTTTGTTATTGAGGCTAATAAAAAAATCAAAGAAATTGAAAATCAAGATTTTGATTTAATATATGTTTTTGAAGTATCGCCAATAACAGTAGCTTTGCCTGCTATTAAGTTTAAAAAGAAAAAGAATATTCCAATCGTTATAAATATTCAAGATTTATGGCCAGAAAATATTGTAGCAGTTACTGGGATAACTAATCTGATCATTATTGGATTAATAAATAAAATGGTCAACTATATATATAAGCATTGTGATCTTATTTTAACTGCTAGCCCTAGTTTTGTAGATAAAATTAAAGAAAGAATTAAAAATAAAGATAAAGTTAAATATTGGCCACAGTATTCAATTGTAAGTAAAACTAAGGAAGATATATCTCTATATAATAGGGATTTTTTCAATATTGTTTTTACTGGGAATATTGGAGAAGCTCAGGGAATTGATTTAGCAATAGAGGCAGCTAACGTATTAAAAGATGAGAAAATATGTTGGCATTTTGTTGGTGATGGACGAAATAAAGATAAATTAGAAAAAATGGTAAAAGATTACAAAATTACTGATAAAGTAATTTTTTATGGATTTCATCCTGAAGAAGAAATTCCAAAGTTCTTAAAAAATGCTGATGCAGCACTTTTAATTCTTAAGCCAAATCCTATTTTTGAAATGACAATACCTGCTAAACTACAAACATATTTGTCATGTGGAGTTCCTATACTTGGTTGTGTAAGTGGTGAAGGTAGACGGATTATTGAAGAGTCTCAAGCTGGAATTGTTAGTGAAGAAATATCTGTAGATGCATTAGTCAAAGCGTGCCGTAAATTTGTTTGTTTGAATTCTGAAGGCTTAGATAAATATAAGGATAAAGCTTATCAATACGGAGAAGAAAATTTTAATAAATTAGAACTAATTTCTAGATTAGAAAAAATGTTGGAGGAAATAGTATGACACAATTCAAAGATAAAACATTAATGATTACTGGTGGAACAGGATCATTTGGAAATGCTGTATTAAACAGATTTTTAGAAACAGATATTAAAGAAATTAGAGTATTTAGTAGAGATGAATTAAAGCAAGATAACATGAGACATGAATATCAAGCAAAATATCCTGATACATTTCATAAATTAAAATTCTATATTGGTGATGTTAGAGATATTCAATCGATTAAAAATGCGATGCATGGGGTTGATTATGTCTATCATGCAGCAGCATTAAAACAGGTTCCATCATGTGAATTTTTCCCAATTGAAGCTGTCAAAACAAACGTATTAGGTACAGAAAATGTATTAACTGCAGCAATTGAATGTGGTGTTAAAAGAGTTGTATGTTTAAGTACGGATAAAGCAGCTTATCCAGTAAATGCTATGGGGACAAGTAAGGCAATGATGGAAAAAGTTATCGTTGCGAAAAGTAGAACAGTTGATCCAGAAAAAACAGCAATTATGTGTACAAGATATGGAAATGTTCTAGCGTCAAGAGGATCTGTAGTACCACTATTCATTAATCAAATTAAAGAAGGAAATGTACTAACTGTGACTGAGCCAACAATGACACGTTTTGTTATGACATTAGAAGAAGCAGTAGATTTAGTATTGTTTGCTTTTGAAAATGGTGAATCTGGTGATATTTTTGTTCAAAAAGCACCAGCTTGTACAATTGACGTATTAGCACAAGCAGTCAAAGAATTATTCAAAGTTGATAATGAAATCAAAGTGATTGGAATTAGGCATGGTGAAAAAATGTATGAAACATTGCTTACAGATGAAGAATGTGCTAATGCTATTGATTTAGGTGATTTCTATAAAGTCCCAGCAGACAAGAGAGATTTAAATTATGATAAATATTTCTTTGAAGGAATGAAAGTAAATACTTTAACACAGTTTAATTCTAACAATACAGCATTAATGAGTGTGGAAGAAGTTAAAAACAAATTATTAGAAGTACCATTAGTTAGAGAAGAATTAGAAGCTTGGGAGAATAAGTAATGGCAGATTTAACAACTATTATTTTAACCTATAATGAAGAAAAGAATATTGCTAATGCAATTAATTCTGTAAAAGAAATCTCAAAAACAATTGTTGTTGTTGACAGTTATTCAAATGATCGAACTGTAGAAATAGCCGAATATTTAGGTGCAAAAGTAATTCAACATGAATTTATTAATCAGGCAAAACAATTTATTTATGCAATTGAGACATTAAAAATAAATACACAATGGATTATGCGTTTAGATGCAGACGAAATGATTTCAATTGAAGCCTCTAAAGAAATTGAGAAAATTTGTAAAGAAAATAAAGATACTGATATTAATGGGATAGTTGTTAGATTTGAGGTTAATTTTTTAGGGAAGTCTCTAAAACATGGTGGTATATATCCATTTAAAAAAATGATTGTTTATAAAAAAGATAAAGGATATATGGAAGATAGAGCTATGGATGAACATATCATTCTTAGTGAGGGCAAATCGATTGAATTAAAAAACGATTCATTTCATAAAGATTATAAAGATTTGTTTTCATGGATTGATAAACATAATAAATATTCATCTAGAGAAGTTGAGGATTACTTTAATAATAACAATATTGAAAGCAAAAAGCTTAACAAATCAGCAAAAATTAAAAGATTTGTGAAAATGAGTATCTATTATAAATTGCCATTAGGAACAAGAGCACATTTATATTTTTTATATAGATATTACTTTAAATTAGGATTTCTAGATGGAAAAGAAGGTAAAATCTTTGCTTTTATGCAAGCGTATTGGTATAGATTTTTAGTAGATGCAAAAATTTTAGAACAGGAGAAAAAAATTGACTAATAGACTTATAAATAATATAACTTCATATAAAAATCTATATATATCTAAGGAAGAGATATTAATATTAAAAGCTTTAGCTATTTTTTTTATCATTATTCTTAAGTTTTAAATGGATTGAATATTTTTGTTTAGGTTTTATAGATGTGCTAATTTTTATGTTTTTATCAGGATATGGTTTAACAGAATTGTATCAAAAAAGTAAATTATTTAAATGATTTTTTTAACATTGGTTAAAATTTTAATTCTATTTTGGTTAGTAGACATCTTATATTTGTTAATTGGTGTTAAGATACTACAAAATTTTAACTTATTACATATTATAGATATATTAGCATTTGATACAACAATGTGGTATATATAGTTTAATACATAGTATTTTATTTTATATTTAAATATACTGCTACTAATAATAAAATACTTTTACTAATAGTATTTATTTTTTATAAAAAAGAAAAGGCTATTTTTGGTCTAAAAATAAAAAAATAATTATACCATATTAATATTGTTTTTTTACTTTTATATATGGAGTACAGGGTAGAAAAGATCCGAGATTTTATCAAATAATAATGAGAATTTTTGCTAGCATTTTTTTATCATAATATTGATATACTTGGATGTTTTTCTAAAAATAGAAAATAGTATAATTAAGTATGTAGGCAAAATTTGTTTTTTTATCTATTTGGTACATTATAAAGTTTTAATAAGCTTGTTTGGAACGGGATAATTTTAGATTAATCTTGAAGGTTATTCTTACATTATTATTTATTTTATTTTTTTAGTTTTATAGAAAATATAGTAACAAGTTTGATTATAGTGGGAGGCGATTAAAATCGAAAAAAGAAAAATTTTAATTCTAACAGGACGTTATTTACCAGGACATAAAGATGGTGGACCATTAAGAACTTTAATAAATTTAACCAATGCTTTGGGCGATGATTATGAATTTTATATAGCGTGTTATGATAGAGATCATGGAGATATAGAGCCATATAAAAATATAATTAACAATGAATGGAATAGTGTTGGAAAGGCAAAGGTTTGGTATGTTCAACCAAATAAGTTTACGAATAAGATGATTTTAAGCTTATCGAAAGATAAAAATCTTATTTATTTGACAAGTTTTTATGAAGAATATGGATATAAAACACTATATTTAAAAAAACTAAATAAAATTTCATGTCCGGTAGTTATTGCATCTATGGGAATTTTCTCTAAAGAAGCACTTGCTCATAAATCTTTAAAAAAGAAAATATTTATTACAGGATGTAAACTATTGAGGCTGTTTAAAAATATTACATGGTCAGTAACATCTGTGTTAGAAGCGGAAGATTTAAAAAAAATTATAGGAAAGAAGTCTATATATATTATAGCAGAAGATCTTCCAAGAACCAGTGTTCCTGGAAGAATAAAAAAAAATGATAAAGTTTTAAAAGTTTGCTTTCTGTCAAGAATTTGTGAACATAAAGGGTTAGATATTGTCATAGAGGTACTTTCTAGAATTGAAGACAAAAATATAGAATTTTCAATTTTTGGTCCAATTCAAGATTCAAATTATTGGAATGATTGTCTGAAAAAATTAAATCATTTAAATCTTATATGGGCATATAAAGGTGATGTCCAATCTGATAATGTCCAAAATATACTTTCTACTCAAGATGTTTTAATGCTTCCTACAAAAAGTGAGAACTATGGACATGTAATATTTGAAGCATTATCAGTAGGATGTATTCCTATTATTAGTGATAAAACTCCTTGGAATATTATAAAAACTAAAGATGCTGGTTATGTTGTATCACGTACAATAGAGTCATTTGAATTAGCTTTATTAGATTATATGAATTTAAGTGACAAAGAGAAAAATAAAATCATAGATGAAGCAATAAAATTAGCTAAAGATAAAGTTAAACAATCAAAAGAGAATACTGGATATAGAGATATTTTTGAATTGAGAGGGAATAGATGAAAAAACTAATTATTATATATTATCATGATATTGTAGAAAGTGGAAAAGGATATAGTTATCAAAAAGTAGAAAAAGAACATTTTGAAAGTCAAATGAAATATTTGAATGATAATGGGTATCAATCCATATTATTTGAAGATATGGAAAAACCTTTACCAAATAAAGCCGTTTTAGTTACATTTGATGATGGATTTAAGTCGGTTTATGAAAATGCCGTACCAATCATGGAAAAATATAATATTAAAGGTAATATATTTTTACCTACAAAGTATCTAGAGGAGAAAAATCCATATTTTATGTCATGGGATGTAATAAAAAAATTATGTGATACTAAAAATTTTTCCGTTGCAGCACATACACATGAACATGTGGACATACGAACTTTGGACGATAAATCAATGAATGAAGAAATAATAAAAAGTGAGTATTTATTTGAAAAAAGATTAAATGTTCATGTAAATGCCTTTTGTATGCCTTATGGTAAATATGATTATAAAAGTATAAAAAAATTGAAAAAAAATAAAAAATATAAATTTATTTTTGCTTCTTTTTATGGGCATGCTAAGGTAAGAAATTTAGATAATAAATTACTACCTAGAATAGGAATTTCAAATGATGATACTTTAGAAGTTTTTGAAAAAAAATTACAAGGAAAATTAAATTGGAAAGGAATTATTCAAAAGCTAAGACTTGAAATCGAAAATTGGAAAGGAGAAAGGATTAATCAATATGACATTGATTGATTAATATTAATATATGAAAGTATTATATATTTCGGGGATGTATCCAACACCAGTATATCCTCAAAAAGGTATTTTTTGTCATGAGCAGGTAAAAGCTTTAAAACAGGTAAATGTAGATGTCGATGTTATTGTTCCAATAACAATTTATGATAAAGAGGTTAAACAAAAAGTTTGGGATTATGAAGGAGTAAAAATTAAATATATTCGTTTTTTTAAATTACCCGGAGTAAAAAGATATGAAAATATTGGTAAATTCTTATACTTTTCATTAATATTATCTGGAATTAATTTTAAGAAATATGATGTTATTCATGCAGATGCACCATTACCAGCAGGTGATGCTGCATTAAGATTATCTAAAAAGTATCAAATACCATTTATAGTACATGGTCACGGTCTTGATGTTTTTTTTGATGTCAGTTATAAAAACGCTCCTAATTGTCAGAAAATTATTGAATGTTGCATGAAAGTATATGAAGGAGCAGATGCAATTGTTGGAGTTAGTCAAAAAGTAATAAATTGTATTCAAGAACGTATGGATATCCAAAAAAAAAGTTATGTTGTTTTTAATGGGGTTGATGTAAATAAATTTTATCCAACTGATAAAATTACAAAAGAAAAGTACATTTTAGCAGTAGGTAATTTAATATCAATAAAGGGTCATGATGATACTATTAATGCTTTTGCTAAATTAGTAAATAGTGGAGTGACAAATATACGACTAAAAATTGCAGGTAGGGGTCCATTAGAATTAGAACTTAAAAGATTAACTGTGGAACTTGGTATTTCTAAATATGTGGATTTTTTAGGATATGTGCCATATGAAAAAATTGCAGAATTAATGAGAAATGCATTTTTATTTTGTTTGCCATCTTGGTATGAAGCATTGGGATGTGTATATTTAGAAGCAATGGCTTGCGGAATACCAACTATAGGTTGTTATGATAATGGTATTGATGAAATAATAACAGATGGTGTAAATGGATTTTTGGTACATGGAAAACATTATTGTGAAATTTACAATAAATTATTAATGATTGAACATAATATTTATTCTGAGGTGTCAAAAAATGCAAGAAAAACAGTAGAAAAACAGTATACATGGCTGGATTCTGCAAGAAAATTATATGATATTTATCAGGATGTAGTGAGGAATTGTTAATGGAAATTAGATTAATAGATAAAGAAGAAAAATTTTATGACGCAAGAGAAAATTGGAATAAGATTGTAAATAATATGAAAATAAAGACACCATTTCAAAGTTGGGATTGGAATTACAATTGGTGGTTGTTGGTTGAAAATAAAGAGTGTAACTTATTGATTTTAGAAGCCTTTGAAGATAGAGAAATATTTGGATACGCGCCTCTTGTAATAAAAAATAATTCTATTGAGTTTATTGGAGACAAGCATTTTGATTATGGATCTTTTATATGCGCAGAAAGAAAAAGAGAAATAATTCAATTGTTTATTAAATATATATATAAAATCTCTCAAGAAAGTAGATTAGGTATTACTTTAAATTGTTTTTCAGAAAAAGGAGATCAATTGGGTATAATTAGAGAAATTTTAAAAGATATCCCTAATTCTTTAGTTAGAGAACAGGTTGATACAGCGAATTTAAATTTATTCGAATATAAAAATTTTGAGGGGTATTTCAAAGCAATAAGTAGTAGTCTACGAAAAAAAGCTATAAAACCTTGTTTAAAGGCAAATATTGTTTTTCAAATCGAAAATTATAGTGATGATTTGTGGAAAGATATTAGTGATATATATGATGATAGGCAAGGTGATAGAATAGGAGTTTCTACTTTAGAATGGGCAAAATCAATAGTAAAAGAGTTACATGAAAGAGGAATATTAAAAATTAGTACTCTTATGTATGAAAACAAAAGGGTAGCATTCTTAATTTTCTTTGAATTCAATAATAATAACTATATTTGGTTGACTGCATTTAAGAAAACTAAGAAATTACAATTAGGTCACTATGTGAGGTATTGTCTCATTAAAAGGGCTTATAAAGAAGGAATAGATGTGGTTGATATGATGCGTGGTGCTTATGATTATAAGAAACAATGGGATTGTAATGTTTCAAGAAATTACGAAGTAAGAGTCTTTATGTCACAGTATAGAAAAATGAAGTATATAACATACAAAAAAGTAAGAAAGACGATAAGAGATGTAGTGTATAACAACGATATTCTTCATAGATTTTATAGACGACATAGTAAATAAAAATATAAGTAATCGATTAGATGATAAAGAAGTTATATATTGTATCATTTATAATAAAATGTATATTAATATTCAGTTTTTTTAATTAATAATAAAATAAAATCACAATACATGTCTGTGTTTGGATAATGAAGACGGATGGGAATGGAGGGAAAAATGAAAGTACTTATTTTATTTGTTGAAATTACTTCTTATAATATAGCACGAATCAGAAATGTCTATGAAAAACACGAAGACATTTCTTGCGATTATGTGTACTGTAATGAGAGTATTAGTGGACATAAAACTAGAGAAACATTACCGGTGAATGCTAGAATTTTATCTGGAAATACGGTAAATAAATTAAGGCAACTGGTATCGATACTTCGATCAAAAAAATATGATTTTATTGAAATAAATGGATATGCTGACAGCCTTAGGTTTTTTTTAATACAATATGCCAAACTTAATAAAATTGCATATGCAATTGAAACCGATACTCAATTATTAATACCAAATAATTTGATAAAAAGATTATTAAAATATATGTACCTTAAATATATATTTCATGGCAAACACGCATATGGTTTTGCTGGTGGAACAAGGCAAAAATATTTATTTGAATATTATGGAATGTTGAAAGATAATATACATGTTTTGCCTATGACAGTAGATTTGCAACAATTTTTATCTGTAGCAAAAAAACATGATAAAAGTTATTATAAAGAAAAATATGGTTTTGAAAATAAAAGAGTGATTCTTTATGTTGGGAGATTTGAAAGTGTTAAGAATGTACAACTTTTACTATCAGCTTTTCATGAAATAAGTAAAAAAAATTCTGATGTTTCTTGCTTATTAATTGGAAAAGGAACATTACAATCTAAGTTGCAACAACAATGTGAAGAAAAAAGAATAAATAATGTTTATTTTGAAAATTATAAACTATTGCCAGACTTGGCTGAATATTATTGTTTAGCGGATGTGTTTGTACTTCCATCTGATTTTGAGCCATGGGGGTTAGTTGTAAATGAATCACTAGCCTGTTTTACCCCAGTTATTGCTAGTGATAAAGTAGGTTCTGTTGATGATTTAATACAAAATGGATTAAATGGTGAAGTATTTGAGGCAGGCAATGTTCAAGAATTAATAGAAAAATTAGAATTTTGGTTAAACCATAGAACATGTGAAAAAGATTTTGATATTAATGAAAGATGGAATCATCGTACTTATATGAAAATTTGGGAACAAGTATTGCAGGAGGTGTGCAGTGATTAATGTAAAAAAAGGAATCGCATATAAAATCCATTTTATTTTTCTCGTACTTATTTTTATATCGTTAGATTCTGCATTTTTTAATATTCCATATGCCCATATTTTAAGATGGATATATCCAGTATTCTTGATGTTACTTATTTTAAAAAAAACGAAGAAGATTTTATATCCAAAAGGTTCATTATGGGTGGCTATAGCTGTGATGTTTATAGTTTCATCATTATATAGTATTAATGTTAGTTACTCATTTGGAAGAGTATATTCTTATTTGATTATGACACTTTTCTTTTTTATGTTTTATCGATATCAAAGTAATAACCATACTCTTATAAATATACCGTATTATTTGGGAAAAGGATTTATTGTTTATGAAGTGGCTAATTTTATTTCAACGATTATAGGCGGAGGGGTTAGAGCAACAGGCATAACAGGAAATGCAAATTCATTAGGAATATGGTCAAATGTAGCATTTATTTTTTCTGTTTACTATATAAAAAAAGAAAAAAATTTAAAAATAAAGTATCTATATGTTGCTATAGCACTGATGTCAGTGTATACAGCTATAGCATCTGGATCTCGAACATATACGATATGTATTTTATTAAATATCTCAATTTTTTTTATAGTAATGTTTCAAAGTAAAATAAAATATTTAGTACTGATAGCTGTAATTTTATTCATATGTATTGACATAACATCGGTTTTAGATTTATTGTATCACTTACCCGGAGTTGAAAGACTTATTGAACAAGGTGGAAGTAGAGGTGCGATTTGGGAAGCAGGGATATCATTATGGAAACAAAAACCAATATTTGGATGGGGATATGGAGTTAATCAGGAGTTAAATTCTATTGAATATCTTGGTTATATTCCAGGATATACTGACTATGGATTTTCATTTCATAATTCTTATTTGTCTACAATCATAGAAATTGGAATTGTAGGTTTATTTATTGTATTGATGCACTATGTTCTTATTATGTTAAAGGGATTAAAAAATTATATAAAAACAAAAAATATTACTATATTTACTGTAATTTGGATTTGTATCAATATGTTTTTCTGCTTTATAGGTAGTTCTGCAATGACATCTTTAGGAAGTACAGAAGGATTTCTGTTTTGGGGATTATTGATGTGGCTTTATGTATATGTATATTATGGAGATAGTTTAGGAGAAAATATATGAGATTATTAAATCAAAAAAAACCTAATATCCGTTTAAATGCAATATTGAACTCTATTAGAAGTGTTATGTCTATTATTTTTCCAATGATTACATATCCTTATGTTACACGTGTTTTAATGGCAGAAAATTTGGGAAAAGTAAATTTTGCAAGTTCTATACTAAGTTACTTCTCTCTTATAGCAGTATTAGGATTAACAAGTTATGCGGCAAGAGAAGGTGCAGGATTTAGAAATGATAAAATTAAGTTAAGTAATTTTTGTGCAGAATTATTATCACTAAATCTTTGTACAACAGTTTTTGCTTATATTATATTTGGAATCATTTTAGTAATGGTGCCAAGTTTGCATCCATATACAGGTCTTTTAATCATTTACAGTATTACTATTATTTTTTCTACTTTAGGCATGGAATGGGTTTACACCATATTTGAAGATTATCTATATATCACATTAAGAAGTATTGCAATGCAAATTTTATCATTAATTTTAATGTTTATATTTGTGCGAGATATAAATGATTTTTATTGGTATGCAGCAATTAATGTTATTGCTAGTGTTGGAGGGAATATATTCAATTTTATTCATGTTAGAAAATATATAAGTTTGAAATTAAAATTTAACAAAAATATTTTTATTCATTTAAGATATTCAATTGTGTTTTTTGCTAGCAGTATAGCATCATCAATATATAGTAATATTGGAAATACACTGCTTGGATTAATGTCTGGAGATGTAGCAGTTGGACTTCTTGCTGTTGCAATAAAAATTTATGTAATGATTAAAAGTTTGATTATAGCGGTATTAAATGTCACAACAGCTAGACTTGCGTATTATAAATACAATAACATGCAAGATGAATATAATCATACCGTCTCAAAGTTAATTAAAACAATAATTGTAATGTTATTTCCTGTTGTGATTGGAATTAATCTAGTTGCAGAAGAAGTTATCATAATCGTAGCTGGTAGCGGATTTATGCAATCTGTCAGTGCATTGCGTTATTTATCTATAGGTATATTATGGTCGATTTTAGCATCAATTGCTGGATGTATATTAATAACATCAAAACAAGAAAAGAAAGTTTTGTTTGGAACAATTTCTGCAGCAATAATTAATGTTATAGTTAATTTATTATGTATACCATTTATGAAACAGGATGGTACTGCATTAGCAATTGTTGTAGCAGAACTTGTAGTACTGATTATTAACGGGAGACAATGTAAAGGGTTAGTAAAATTGGAAAAAATAAGTAATGTTATTTTGTCTGTATTTGTATCATGTATAGCAATGTCTGTATTCTGTTTAATAATAGAAAAAAGTATAACAATCTTTGTTCTTAAATTACTATTGAAAGTTATAGGTGGTGGTTTTATTTATATTATATTTCTAGTGATTGGTAAGAATGAGATTGCTTTAGAATATATCGAAATGATAAAAAAATTTAGATAACAAATTGAGAGGTATGAATAGAAAGTGAAAAAAATAAAAATATTTTTAGGAGCATATGTGAATTTTCCAAATGCACAAAATGTTAATTGCGATAATATTGCAAAATATTTGGATAAAGATAAATTTGAAGTACATACAATGTATACGAGTAAAATGAAAATCGATAAAAAAATGTATCAAGATATGGGAATTCATTTACACAAGTTGATTCATCATCGTTTTATATGGTGGTGGTCAAAGTATTTGGTAATGTTGATTGGAAATTATGATATTTATTATTTGCCAAAAATGGAGGGTGTTGACAGAATATTTGCGAAAAAAAACAAAAGTAAAATATGTGTTGCGTCAGTTGAGGGAGTAATCACTCAACAAACTAACAATACAGAAGAATTTAAATCTTATTATATAAAAAATATGTCTAGCTTTTTTTCAATTAGCCATTGTATTGCAAATAGTATAAATAAATATTGGGGTATAAACAGCGATGTGATTCCACTAGGTACAGTTCCTATTAGCTGTCAAATTAAAAAAAAAAATAAAGTAAAAAAGGTAATTTGGGTAGGAAACATAAAATCAAATAAAAGGCCACAATATCTAATACAAATTGCCAAAACATTTCCTAAACTACAATTTAAAATGATAGGGGATGGAGATATGTTAAAGGAAATAAAAAATATTTGTGTAAATAAAAATATAAACAATATAGAATTCTGTGGTCGCATTCCCAATAGTCAGGTGTATCAAGAAATGGAAGAATGTGATTTGTTAGTGATGACATCTAAGTATGAGGGCCTTCCCAAAGTCATACAAGAAGCGGCACAGATGAGATTACCATGTATTTATATTAATGAAAATTATACTGTTGATTTTATTGAAAATGGGATCAATGGATATGCAGTTTCAGATTTAGAAACTATGCAGAAGAAATTACAATTTCTATTAGATAATCCAAATATATATATAAAAATGTCAAATGCAGCTTATAAAAGTATTCAGCTATACACATGGGAAAAAATAATTAAACGTTATGAAGAATATTTTGAAAAGGTATATAAAATTAATAAATTTTATTGATAAATATAAGTAAATCATAATATAGTAATGCAGTAGTTAGATGTTAAGCTAAATATAGAGAAAAAGGAAATAAGGATAAGCTTTCAAGTATGAACAGACTATATATAATGATTTTTATTAGTATTTTTAGTGAGAAATTTTTTGTTTTACCGGAATACATGGTTGTTTTGAATTTAAGATAATAGTCATGTTTATGATTATAAATATGAGTTTCATGTTTGTATTGTAATTGCATTCTTCAATTATCACAGCTTATGAGAAATTTACTTATCTGAATATTATAAATTTAATAGATACAAGGAATTTTACGAGTTCTGAGAAGATAGAAATGGAACTAAATTCAAGTAAATACTTTTGTGATCTTTATTGTACGTAGTAGAAAGTAACAAATTAAAAAATTTGTTTTCTAGTAACTAATAATAAGAAATATCTATCATTATCAAAGAATACTTTTTACACATATACTATATACAAATACTATTGGATAAATCTTATAAAAGATTAGGAGATTTATTTTATCTCAGTTTATAAAAATATGAAAAGGACAGAAAAATATGAGTCAATTTGATAAATTAATTGAATTTGAAAAAAAATACCCAGGTCTTTATGATATAGAAATAAATGGATTCCCGGTATATACTGTTATGAGACAGGCATTATATGGTATAGATGCTTGTAAAATAGATATAAATGAAGTAATAAATATTAATCAAAACAAAAAATATATATCTTTTCGAAGAATTGTAGATTCTTTTATAGGAATACACAAGCATAGGAGTGCGAAAGTTTTAATTTTTTCTTCTTCGTCATATAGAAGGGATTATTTGCATAATTTTGGTGTTGAATATTTACAAGAGATGTATCCCGATAGTATTGTATTTGAATGGCCAAATCATAATAGAAGACAAGATTTGGAATATGAAAAAGAAAGAGATATAATACCTATTGACTATTATCTTGTGCTATCAAAATTATATTCTTTTGTTTACAGAAAAGAATATAATCGTTTGCATAATGACTGTTTGAATTTATTAGAAGATATTTTTAAAAAAAAGGACAATGATTTTTTTAATTGGATAGATTATTTGAAAAAAAATATGTGTAATTCTTACGCAAACACAGGAATATCTCATATTATATTTTCTAAGATATTTAAAAACTATTATCCCAATATGATTGTTGATTTTTTTGGATCGGCTCGAGAAAATATTTATCCAGTTTTCATGAATAATCCTAAGTTAATCGAATTACAACATGGAATATTAACAAAGGAACATACAGGCTATATCTATCCAGAGTTTGTTAAAAAAAATTCATGTTATTTATTTGATAGAAAAATATTGGTTTATGGAGAATCTTCGAAAAATATCTTATGTAATTATTCAGTTTTTGAAGATTCTCAAATTCAAATTATAGGGAATCCTAGAATTAAGATGTACCTGAATTCTAAATATATGAAAATAGAAAATAAAAGTTTAATATTGTTTACATCACAACCATTTGAACAAGATGGTATTTGCAATAACTATTATAATAGTATAATTCCATATCTTAATGAAATATTAAATATTTTAAACAAGAATAAATTTTATATAAAATATAAGTTGGGAGTCAAATTACATCCTAGAGAAGGAAATGATATTATCAATCTCTATAAACAGCATCTTGGAAAAGATGTTGTTTATTATGGAAATGATGCAGAATTGTATGATTTGTTGGCTAAATCATATTTACATATAACAGTTAATTCTACTTGTTTGTACGAAGCAACACAATTTAAGTGTCCCACAATCACAATAAAATATGGAGAATTTAAAAATAAAGAAATATTTGGTCAACAAGTAATTGAAGTATCTAATATTGAAGAATTAAAGGAATGTTTTAATAGCCTAGAAACAAAATATGATGATTATTTAATTGAATTACAAAAAATTACTAAGGAGTTTATGGGAATATGAAACAATTAATATTAATAGGAGCAGGTGGATATGCAAAATCTGTTATAGATTCAATTGATTTCGAAATATATAATATTGTGGGGTTTATTGATGAATTTAAGAAAGAAAAAAAACATTTAGGTTATCCGATAGTAGCGCAATCTTTAGAACAAATAAAAGATAAAAATAAATATGTTTATTTTATAACAGTGGGAAATAACCTTAACAGATTAAGATGGTATAAACAATTAGAAAAATATCATTTAGAAATAATAAATATTATTGATTCAACTGCAATTATATCTACTAAAGCTAAGATAGGGAAAGGTTGTTTTGTTGGTAAAATGGCAATTATTAATAGTAATTCTAGTATAGGAGATAATTGTATTGTTAATACAAAAGCACTGATAGAACATGGCTGTTCTTTGGGTAATCATGTAAATATGTCAACAAATAGTGTGATTAATGGAGATGTTTCTATTGGAGAAGGAAGTTTTATAGGCTCGTGTTCTGTGACCATTGGTCAATTAAGTATTGGTAAATGGTCTACCATTGGAGCAGGTGCTGTTGTAATAAGAAATGTTGGAAATGGAACGACTGTAGCTGGTGTTCCTGCTAAAGAAATTAATAAAGGAGCTATGTTAGGATGAAAAAGGTATTTATTGTTGCTGAGATTGGGTGCAATCATAATGGAAACAAAGAGTTAGCGAGAAAAATGGTGGAAGAAGCAAAAAAATGTGGTGTGGATGCTGTTAAATTCCAAACATTTAAAGCAAAAGATTTAATTTCGTGTTATGCGCCTAAAGCAGATTATCAAAAAGCTA
Source organism: Massilimicrobiota sp. An134 (assembly GCF_002160815.1). GTDB lineage: Bacteria > Bacillota_I > Bacilli_A > Erysipelotrichales > Coprobacillaceae > Allocoprobacillus > Allocoprobacillus merdigallinarum. Next base: position 70,833 of record NZ_NFLH01000005.1, read on the forward strand.
CAACTGGTACAGATGATTCACAATTAGAAATGACTGCAAAACTTGAACTTTCTCATGATGATTTTATCGAATTAAAAAAGTATGCAGAAAGTTTAGGATTGATAGTGTTTTCTACACCATTTGACATAGGATCTGTTGAATTTTTAGATTCAATAGGTCAAAGTTTCTGGAAAATACCATCAGGAGAAATTACAAATCTTCCTTATCTGATGAAAATAGGATCTATTAAAAGAGAAGGAAAGAAAATAATACTTTCTTCAGGGATGGCAACTATTGATGAAATTAAAAATTGTATTAAAATCTTAGTAGATGCTGGTACAGATGAAAAAGATATTATTCTTCTTCACTGCAATACAGAATATCCTACACCTGACCGCGATGTAAATATTCTGGCAATAAATGATTTGAAAAAAAATTTCCCAAACGTAAAAACTGGTTTTTCTGATCACTCTGTGGGATATATTGCTGCCGTTGGTGCAACTGTTTTGGGAATTGAGCTTATTGAGAAACATTTTACTCTTAACAAAAATTATGAAGGGCCTGATCATAAAGCATCTGCAAATCCCGAAGAATTAAAAGCTCTAGTTGAAAATGTTCGTAGGATTGAAAAAATGGCAGGAAATGGTGCAAAAATTGTAACAGAATCGGAAAGAAAAAATAAAGTTGTAGCTAGAAAATCAATAGTTGCACTAACTAAAATATCAGCTGGGGAAGTTTTTACTGAAAATAATATAACTTGCAAACGTCCTGGTAATGGTATTAGTCCTTTATACTGGTTTGATGTTTTAGGAAAAACGGCAGAACATGATTTTGATGAAGATGAATTAATAACTGTGTCTGGTTTTGATTGGCAGGAAATATAAAATGAATTGCATTATTGATGCAACAAAGGATGAAAAATATTTAACTTTAGGTTTATGGGGAAAACCAGTAGTTTATTATCCAATTCGTACCGCCCTAGACAGTAAACTTTTTTTAAATATCATTGTTGTTACGGAGAGTGAGTATGTTCGATATATTGTTATAGAGTTATTTGAGAATGAGATAATCATTACAAATATTTTTCCTAAAAATGGTTTATTAATAAATGGGGAAGCTGTTAATATTTCTACTAATACACTGGAAGAAATTGCAAAAAATATGAATGAGTCATTGATGTTTAGTCTAGAGAATACTATTTTAAATCCTGAAGAGAGTATTATTGTTAAAGATGTTAATAGTTTTGAATTATCTCTTGCTTTAATTAGAAAAAGAGAAAAACATATTTGGTTACGAAAAAAAATTTTAGAACGTATTCAAATAAAAATGAGTTTATTTTCTCATGTTGTAGAAGAAAATGAAGTGTGTTTAATTGGACATTCACAATTTGATCAATGGAATATTTCATCATTAATGGGATGTTCAGTTTATAATTTTGGTATCAGTGGCATTACAGCAAAAGAATATTTGGAAGATATTTTTGAAAAGCAATTGATAAAAAATATTAGAGGAAGAATATTTATTTTAATTGGCGCAAATGATATTATGTTACCTTTAGCAATTAAAGATATAGCCAATTCTATTACTAATCTTATTGATAAAATAAGCATGAAATTTAATGTACCTATATATTATATTGAGACATTACACGTAAATGGCAGATTAGATCGAAGTAATGAACAAATTGATATGTTAAATAGTCTTGTCAAGTGTAATATACGAAAAAATATTATATGGATTAATACAAAAAAATTTGATGATCCATTTGGAAATCTTGATTATAAATATACAAGTGATGGTTTGCATTTAAATGAAACTGGTTATTTAGTGCTTAAAAAGTTATTGGAAGAAAAATTAAAGGAGTAAAAAATGCTTTATTGTGTAGATTGTAGGGTAGACGAAAAATTAGAAAATAATTTTTTAACTTTAAATTTATGGGGAAAACCCGTCTTTTTATATGTAATAGAAGAACTTTTTAAAGTAAGACAATGTAAATCTGTTTATGTAGTGACGAATTCTGATGAAATTAGGAAATTATGTAGTAAATTATGTTATGAAATAAAGATAGTGGATATAATTCCTACTGAATACCCTATTTTTCTATTGTCAGGAAGAGCAGTATTTTTAACAAGTGCTACTATAGAAACAGTTATCAATTATTATGAAAAAGGAAATTTATATTCTACAACGAAACGAAATACTATTGATTTTCTTAATTTTAAAGAAAATATATCTTTTTTACAAGGATGTGAAATGGAGACTGTAAACACGTTTTTAGTTACTGACGGTCGAGATTCAATAAAACGGACATTTAATCTTTCTTTAAAAGAATCATTGGTTATCAATACTAGGCAAGATTTCGAACTTGCATTGGTTTTAAAGAAAAAAGAGAATAATCTTGTTTTATTAAAGAAAAAGATTTTAGAACGAATAAAAGAAAAAGAAAAAACTTTTCAAAATGAAGGAATAGAAAATGGAATTTGTTTAATAGGACATTCACAAATTGATAATTGGGACATTAATAATATTAATTCTTATAAGGTTCGAAACTGTGGTATTTGTGGGATTTCTAGTTTTGAATATACAGAATACATTTTAAAAAGTAAGCTATTATCATGTGTGGAAGATATTTATATTGTAATGCATGGTACTAACGATATTGTGTATGATTATACTTTCGAGCAAATATTTGTAAGTATTAATAATACAATAGAATACATAAGAAATATAAAACCAAATAGTAAAATATACTTTTTGAAATGCTTGCATGTAAATGGTAGACTTGATCGAAGCAACAAATATATTGATTATTTGAATGACTATTTAAAATTGAATTTAAAAACAATTAATTGAATTGATATGAGTGATTTGGACGATGAATTTGGAAATTTAAAAGCAGAGTATACAACAGATGGATTGCATTTATCAAAAAAAGGATATGAGATATTTAAAAATATTATTGAAGAGGAGGTAGCTATGTAGTGGAAAAAATTGCAATAATTCCAGCAAGAGCTGGTTCAAAGGGGCTCAAGGATAAAAATATAATTGATATCTGTGGTAAGCCACTAATAGCATATTCGATAGAAGCAGCAGTAAAAAGTAAAATTTTTTCTAGAATTATTGTTTCTACTGATTCTAAATTATATGGTAGTATTGCTGAAGAATATGGTGCTGAGGTATTTTATCGTGGGGAATCATTATCTGACGATAATGCAACAACATATATGGTAATAGAAGATTTATTATCAAGAATAGATAAAGTTGATTATTTTGTATTATTACAACCTACATCACCAATGAGAGATGAAGCTCATATAAAAGAAGCTTGTAATATTTTTGAAAATGTTATAAATAAATATGATTTTCTTGTTTCAGTAAAGGAAGCTGAACATAGTGGGATTCTTGTAAAACCTATTGATGATGATCAAAGTTTAAAGTATTTTGATACAGATTTTTCAAATTATCGTAGGCAAGTATATAAAGAATATTCACCAAATGGTGCAATTTTTATTGGAAAACCTGATGAATATTTAAAGAAAAAACATTTTTTTGGTGCTAAAAGTATAGCCTATAAAATGAAGAATTTTGATTCGATTGATATTGATACTGCATTAGACTATGAATTTGCATGTTTTTGTATGAAAAAAAAATTACAGGAGAATACGATATGAAAAAAATAGCCTTTGTAACAGGATCAAGAGCTGATTACGGAATTATGCGTAGGTATCTTGAATTATTAAATAATGATGAAGATATTAATTTAAAAATATTAGTTACGGGAGCCCTTCTTAGTGAGGAATATGGGAATCAGGTTAAATTGATATATCAAGATGGTTTTGATATTGCAGCGGAAATAAAAGTTGATTTAGATTCATCGTCTAATAGGGCAGTTCTGCATACTATGGCTGAAACTTTAGATGACTTTGCTGAACATTTTTCAAAAAATAGATATGATCTTCTCATTATTTTAGGAGACAGATATGAAATGTTATCAGTAGCGACAGCAGCAGCAATGCATCGAATTCCAATTTTGCATATTCATGGTGGAGAAGCCACTTATGGAAACTATGATGAATTTATTAGACATGCAATTACTAAAATGAGTTTATATCATTTTACTGCAACAGAGGAATACAGACGAAGAGTAATACAACTTGGTGAAGATCCAAACAAGGTTTTTTATCTAGGTGCCCTTGGTGCTGAAAATTGCATGTATATTAATGATGGAAATGTTCCTGAGACAGTAAAAAAATTACCCCAAAAAAACTATTTTGTTGTACTTTTTCATCCAGAAACGCTTACCAAACAAAGTACATTGAATCAAATAAATGAATTGTTAGCGGCTATTTCTTGTTTTAATAACTATAGCATTGTATTTCTTGGAAGTAACGCTGATACTGATTCAAATGTGATTAGAAGTAAAGTCAAGAAATTTGTAGAAGAAAATGAAAATGTTGTATATTTTGAAAATTTACACACTAATGCATACCACTATTTATTAAAAAATAGTATTTGTTTAATTGGTAATTCTTCTTCAGGAATCATCGAGGCACCAAGCTTGGATATTTTAACAGTTAATATTGGTGATCGTCAAAAAGGACGGGTTCGTGGTAATAGTGTTATTGATGTAAAATGTTTTGAAGAAGAAATTGTAAAAGCTGTAAATATGGTTTTAAATATAGATGGCAATCAGAAAATAACAAATCCATACTATAAGGAAAATACTGCATTATGTTATTATGAAAAAACAAAGACAGTTATTACAAATATTGAAAAAGATACAAAGTATCCAAAAGTTTTTTTTGACATAATTAAAAATGATTTTGGGGAGGAATACTATGAATAAAAATATTTTGTTAGAAAAAGCGATAAGTATTTTTTATAAACGAAAAATATTTTGGAAAATTGTATTACGTTTTGATAATGATGAATCATTTTTGTTAAGAGAATACTACAAAAAATGTTTTAATATTGAGATTGGAAAATATACATATGGTTTTGATAGTAAGAATACACTAATTCAATCTGGTACAAAAATTGGTAAATTTTGTTCAATAGCACCTGGAGTAAAAATAGGATTAATGAATCATCCATTAAATTATTTATCAACTCATCCATTTCTATATTACAAGAACAGAGGATTTATAAATAAAAATATTGATGAATTTGTAAATATTCCTAAAGTTATTATACAAGATGATGTTTGGATTGGAAGTAATGCAATTATACTTCCAGGAATCACAGTGGGAAAAGGCTCGGTCATTGCTGCAGGAGCTGTTGTAACTAAAAATGTGCCACCATATACTGTTTGGGGTGGTATTCCTGCAAAACAAATAAAAAAAAGATTTGATAATGATACTATTGATTTTTTACTTAGTATTGATTGGTGTAGTTGGGATAAGGAAAAAATAAAAATGCAGTTGTGTCACATGTACGATGAAAAAAATTTTTATAAGTTGGGAGAACAGTTTAGATGAAAATCTTAGTAACTGGTGCTAATGGTTTTATTGGAAAAAACTTAGTTAGTACATTAAAAAATATTAAAACTGGTAAAGATAGAACACGTAATATTTATATTGAAGATATATATACTTATGATATTGATAGTACTATTGAAGATTTAATGAAATATACACAAGTTTGTGATTTTGTGTTTCATCTGGCTGGTGTCAACCGTCCAAAAGAAGCCAGTGAGTTTTATGAAGGTAATGCTTCGTTTACTGAAACATTGTGTTCATTATTAAAAGAATATGATAATCATTGTCCAATTCTGATTAGTTCTTCTATTCAGGTAGGAAGAGACAATGACTATGGTAAAAGCAAAAAAGAAGGTGAAGATTATCTTTTAAATCATGGTAAGACCATGAATTCAAAAATCTATATTTATCGCCTTGTTAATCTGTTTGGTAAATGGTGTCGTCCTAACTACAACAGTGTGGTTGCGACATGGTGTTACAATATTGCTCATGGTCTAGACATTCAAATCAGCGATTCTAGTGTAGAACTGCCATTATGCTATATTGATGATGTTGTTGATGAATTTTTAAATGCTCTTATTGGGCATCCTACAAAATGTGTTGAAGGAATCTACGAAGTTCATCCCATTCATGATATTACGTTGGGAAAATTGGCTGACTTAATTCAGTCTTTCAAGGAATCAAGAGCAACGCTAATGACTCCTAAAATGGAACCTGATTCTTTGGAAAAGAAACTGTATAGTACATACCTAAGTTATCTGCCAAAAGATCAGTTTTCTTATCCATTAAAGATGAATATTGATCAAAGAGGATCGTTTACAGAATTTCTAAAGACAAAGGAATATGGACAGGTCAGTATCAATATTTCTAAACCAGGGATTACAAAAGGGCAACATTGGCATCACAGCAAAAATGAAAAATTCATAGTTGTCAGTGGACAGGGCCTGATTCAGTTTAGAAATATTTACAGTGATGAAGTTATTGAATACAAAGTCAGTGGTGATAAACTGGAAGTCATTGATATTCCAACAGGATACACTCATAATATCATCAATACTGGTGACAATGATATGGTAACAATCATGTGGGCTAATGAAGCATTTGATCCTGAACATCCTGATACATATTACGAAGAGGTGTAAGTAGTGAATTATGCTGTAGTATTAAATAAAAATAATAGTAAAGACATCTTTACTCATATAAATATAGGTGAAAGATTTTTTATTTCATATTTGTATCAGGACATTAAGGTGGGTGATTATCTTTTTTTATGTACATATTATCCATTTGATAAAACAGACAAGCTATTAAGTGTTATAAAATGTAAAGTTGTATCCTACGAATTATCTGAAAAGAAAGACGACTGTTTATTTAAAACGCCTAAAAGTTGTTTTAGAATTGAATTGGAGTATGTATGTAGACAGAGAATTTCATTAAAAAGTTCTTTTACATCAAAAAATAAGTTTAGAGCTTTAACCAATGAGTTGCCTAATGGTAAAAGAAAATCATTAGAGAGAATATTTAATATAGAATTTGATAAGGAGAATTAAAGTGGAAATTACAACTGATTATTCAAATGTTCAATGGAAAAATAATGGGAAATTAAAATTATTAATTATTGTAGGTACACGTCCTGAGATTATTCGCTTGTCGGCAGTTATTACAAAATGTAGAAAATACTTTGATTGTATATTAGCACATACTGGACAAAATTATGATTATAATCTAAACGGTATCTTTTTTCATGATTTAAAATTAGATGATCCTGAAATATATATGAATGCTGTAGGTGATGATTTAGGTGCTACAGTTGGTAATATTATTAATTGTTCATATAAATTAATGAATCAGATTAAACCAGATGCATTATTAATCTTAGGTGATACAAACAGCTGTTTGAGTGCAATTAGTGCAAAAAGATTACATATTCCTATTTTCCATATGGAAGCAGGAAATAGATGTAAAGATGAATGTTTACCAGAAGAAACAAATAGAAGAATTGTAGATATTATTTCTGATGTCAATCTAGCATATAGTGAACATGCAAGAAAATATCTACATGAATGTGGTTTACCTAAAGAACGTGTATATGTTACAGGAAGCCCTATGGCAGAAGTTTTAAATAACAATTTAGATGAAATCAAAGCATCTCATATTTTAGAAAAATTAAATCTAAAATCAAAAGGATATATTTTATTAAGCGCACATAGAGAAGAAAATATTGATACTGATAAAAACTTTATTTCTTTATTTACAGCAATCAATAAAATGGCAGAAAAATATGATATGCCTATTTTATACTCATGTCACCCAAGAAGTAAGAAGAGATTAGAAACATCGAATTTTAAATTAGATCCTCGAGTAGTTATGCATGAGCCTCTAGGTTTCCATGACTACAATAATTTACAAATGAATGCATTTGCTGTAGTCAGTGACAGTGGTACTTTACCAGAAGAAAGTAGTTTCTTTACATCGAGAGGTTTATCGTTCCCAGCTGTATGTATTCGTACAAGTACAGAAAGACCTGAAGCATTAGATAAAGCGTGCTTTGTACTTGCTGGTATCGATGAAAATTCATTGTTACAAGCTGTGGATACAGCAGTACAAATGACATTAGATCAAGATTTTGGTATTCCAGTACCTGATTATGTTGATGAAAATGTAAGTACTAAGGTTGTTAAGTTAATTCAATCTTATACTGGTGTAGTCAATAAAATGGTTTGGAGAAAATATTAAATTGAAAATACTAAATATATGTATCAAAATAATACTCTTTGATACATATATTTTTTATAGTATAATGTAAGCGTATACATAATGTTTTATGGGATTGGAGTGATAATATGAGTAATATTAAAGTGTTGAATGTTGGACAGGGAGATTGTGTTGTTTTTAATGATTTGTATGATAAATGTGTAGGGAAACAAAAGACTGTATATGTTGATTTAGGTCCTGGAAATGTAGATATAACAAAAGAAGCAAAGGATGATGAAATTGATATATTTTTAACTCATCATCATCATGATCATATGGGTGGTTTAAGATATTTTATTGGTAACAAGTTTTATCGTATTAAAAATATCTATGTTCCTGATTATCTAAATGAACTGACTTTCATCGCAAAAGCTATTTTGAATTTAAAAGGAATTAAGAGCGCAAAAGACTGTTTAGAATTTATTAATGAATTAAATGATATTGTTGATAACTATAATTTTTTGGAAAGTTTATCAGAAAGTAGACATATACAGGTTTGTCATCAAGGTGATACTTTTTACGGTAGTATGAAATGTTTAAATCCCCCTCAATATCTTGATGTATATAAATGGATTGAAGAATGTGATGAAAATGAAATGAAAGAGTTGTTTAATACTTTATTTGAAAGTGAGTTTGCAGAAGAATTGATTGAATATGTTTATAGATATTCTCATATAGACAATGAAGAAGATCGAATGATGTATGAGAATAGATATAATAAGGATAAAAATAATCATATATCAAGAAGAAATTATGTAGTCGATTTTATTATGAGAAACAGAAAGTTATTAATGGCTTTTGATCATAAACCAACAAGAAAACGTTTGTCTAAGATATATCGTCAATATATGAAAACTTGTCATGATACATGTCTTGTGCTTCGATATGAAGAAAAGAATTTTAGTTTCTTATTAACGGGGGATGCCAGTGAGAAAGTATTCAAGCGTTTGATATGTAGCGATGAACTAATATATTCTCAGTATTTAAAAGTTCCTCATCATGGCAGTAAGAAAAATCTTACGAATAAAATATTATCATATATTAATCCGAAGGTTGCTATTATTTCACATAATAATGGTCGCTTTGGTAAAGCGAAAGACTCTCTTCCAAATCAAGAAATATTGGATATGTTGATGAAAAGAAATACAAAGATACTTATTACAAATGATGTGATAAAGAATGGAAAAATAATCATGAAAAGGAAAAATCATTGCAGTGATAGTTATATAGAAATAAAATAATGGATAGGGAATAAAGATGAAGAGGATATTAATGATTGGTAATGGGTTTGATATGGCACATGGATTATATACAAAGTATATTGATTTTTATAATTTTTGTATGGTATTTCATAACAAAGATGTTGAGGATATTGATGGATCTTTTAGAAAACGTATTTATCATGAATTTATTGATTGTGGATTTAAAAAATCTGCAGTGAATGTGATTTTAAAAGAAAATATTATTAGGGATGAATTATTGAGAAAAATGATTGATATTTGTAAGAATAATTATTGGTTAAATTGTATTCAAAATAGGCAGTCTTTAAAGGATCCTCATTGGTGTGATATTGAAGGAATTATTGCCCAGGAAATTGCAAAAATAGTGTATATATCTAAACATTATAAAAATAGACGTATGAGTTCTATAGAGCGTCAAGAAGAGAATAATGAAATTGTAGATATGTTTTTTTATATTGTTAATCATTCAAAAAAAGACAGTTTACGATTAGCTATTGGTGAAATAAAAGATAAATTATTATTGGATCTTCATGATTTAACATGGTTGCTTGGTTGTTATTTATCAAAGTTTTTAAATCATACAAAAACAAAAAGAATTTAAACAATCATACAATGGCATACCCTAATTAAAATCAATTATTTTTATAGTTTAAGCATCACTTTGAAATAACGAATTTATTTATAGAAAGTTATTCTTTATATTTACGTATAGTATCAGTTTTTTCATCTGTTATATATAATAACTATAACAATATTTAAAAACTTAATGTTCACATTTACAATAATCCTATTGATGTATTTTAAATATATCTAACTTTTTTGATTATAATATTTCTTAATAGATTACACACTCTTTTTTGTTTTAATGATATAATATGATAAATAATACCCAAATTATTCATGAAAGCAAATTTGTGATGAAAAATTTATAAATCATGTCTATTTTCTAGCTTAAAAAATGTTATCCACCGTAAAATTGTGAATAACCGTAGCTAAAAAAGTGTAGTTTTTCAACTACTTTCAATAAACTATGGATTTTATGTTTTAATTCTGCAGTTTTTGATAGTATTTTAAGAATTTCTTCTTATATCTATATGCACTGCTAAATGACAATATGATTCTTCTTGCATGTCGTATGACCTTTACTGCTATCTTTTGATACTTGTTTCTAAATGTATTCATTCGTATCTTCTGATCTTTGCCTTCTAATACAAGAATCCTAAATAGATGATAGAAGTTATAACACAGTGATGATATCATGAACTGGAAACAGTTCTTTTCAAAATCATGATGTCCTACATTATCTCCATCGAAATCATCTTTCAGTTCCTTTGTGAAGTTCTCTGAGTTTCCTCTCTCCTCATAGAAGTCACAGATGTCTTCGCATGATCTTTTCATGTCATTTGTTATGATGCAATAGATAACTGGGAACATTGTCAACTGTTTGTCCTGTGCTGGAAATACCTTAAAAACATATCGGCATGGTGTGGATAGACTTTTAGGTGAGTATTCTATCTCTCCATAATAGGGTTCCTGATTTGTGTAATTCAAATAATCAATTCCATTGTCTTCCAGATGTTCAATGATCATATTTTGAATCTTTTCATAGCTTTTGGCTCTAATGTAGTATTGAATATCTTCATGATGCATATAATCCATGAATTCAGTATTGTAGAATGCACTGTCACCCCTCATGGAAACAGTCTTGCCTTTTCTATCAAGATGTGCCAGTACTTCCTTGAGTTCATTGATGAATCCATTAGATGAGTATGCTGCTCCTGTTCTAAAGTTGGAACTTAACAACAGTTTGGTATTATATTCATTAATCATCATTGGATGGTATCCATTGACACCATAATGGTAGATATATGCAGAAGCTTCCTGATGTCCATGAGTTTGTGTTTTTGTTGAATCGACGTCAAGAATGATATTCTCAACATGCCTATTGACATAGTCGCAATCTAATCTTTGAATATGTTCCTTAATGGTCATGTTGGTTTTCATGTTGATTCTATCAAAGAATCTTGATAAAGTAGGCTGTGAACAGGCATTGATGCATTGTGATAAAAGTGGATCATCAATAAGTGTCATTTGATCAGCCTGATTGAAGTAGCCTAAAAGGTTACGTAAAACAATTTGAGTGACAATGTCAGAATTGGAATACTTAGGCAATCTTCTTGTATCATTGAAAGGAATGTCATCTAATGAAGATAGCAGATTGTACTTTTTAAGAAATGAAAGAAGCAAGATGCTGCCACCATCACAGGAAATGTTGCCACCGTTAAAATTTATGTTGTCAAAATTGAAAATAGATTGTATCATATAAGTGCTCCTTGTATTGTAGTTTGGTCACTTACATTATACAGGAGCTTTTATTATATATAAAGAAAAACTATTCACCCAACGGGTGAATAGAAAAAGAATAAATAAAAGCAGAAAATGCCTATGAAATAAGGATATTTCATGATTATATTATAATCTCATGAATAATTAAGGTTTTAATAGAAATACTTTATAAAACTGTTGAATTTTGTATATTCATTGTGATATATTAAAGTGGATTTCATAGTGATAAAGGAGGTTTTTTGGTTGAATAAAGAAATAATAAATGAAGATCAGGAAGTTGAGATAGATTTAAAGGCCCTATTTTTAAAAATGAAGGCTTTATGGTATATTTTAGTCATGGGAGTTCTGATCGGAGCTATCGTTATGACTTTATATTCAGTCTTTTTAAAAACACCAACATATACATCAACTGCACAAATTTATTTGCGTGGAAGTTCTAAAAGTGTTTCTGTTTCAGATTTACAATTAAGTACAGCTTTATCTAATGATTATCTTGTACTTTTTAAAAGAAGAGATAATATGCAAAAAGTTATCAATGAACTCAATTTAGAAATGACACCAGAACAACTCAAAGGAATGATAAACATCAGTAATATTTCTGATACTCGTATCTTGCAAGTTTCAGTCACTTCTACTGATCCTGAACTTTCAAGAGATATAGCCAACAGTGCTGTTGAACAAGGTATGGATGATATTCGTGAGATTGATTCTCAGGAACCTTATATGGTTGAAAAAGCAATTGCAAGTTCATATCCAAATGGAAGTTCAACATTAAAGATGACGGTTTTAGGAGCGTTGGCTGGCCTAGTTATAGCAATGGGAGCAATTTTTATTAAATTTGTCTTAAGTGATAACGTACAGTCTGTTGACGATATCGAAAATACAATTGGTGTTCCTGTTTTAGCTGTAGTCGTAGAAGACAAAGCTTTAAATTATACTAAGAAAAAGTATTCGACAGGGAAATAGGAGGAAACTCGATGGAAAAAGACACAAGAGATGTTATAGAAATAAAAAATATAAATAAAAAATTTGGTTTAATGGAATCATTTAAAACATTAAGAACAAATTTAATGTATACTGAGAATCTTCAGGTTATTTCCGTGACTAGTACTGTTCCTGATGAAGGAAAAACTGTCGTTGCTTTTCAGTTGGCTAACAGTTTTGCACAAATGGATAAAAAAGTATTACTTATTGACTGCGATTTAAGAAGAAGTTCTTTAAATGACTATTTGGTTATTTCACGTAAATCAATAGGTTTAACAGAGGGTTTAACAAAACAGTCTCGCCAATATATTAAACCAACAAATATTGATAATTTATTCGTCATATTGGCTGGAAAAAGACCACCAAATCCATCAGAACTTTTATCAAGTCCTTCTTTTGAAAAACTTATTGAACAATTAAAAGAAAGTTTTGATTACATTATTATTGATACACCACCTACAACGGTCGCAATGGATGCAGTGATTGTAGGAAGAGTTTGTGATGGAACACTGATGGTCATTCGTAATGAATTTATTAAGAAAAAATTATTAAAACGCGCAAAACAAGAATTAGAAAGAAATGGTGTACGTATTGTTGGTGCTGTTTTAAATCGTGTTAAGAAAAATCAGATAGAATATAGTGGTTATGGTTATGAAAAATACTACTAAGTCTAAAGCAATATTGGTCACAATTATTGGGCTGGTTATTGTTTTGATCATAACCATAGTCTTTTCGCAAAAAATGTTTATCAAAGATGTTGATAACACAGAAAGCCAAGATTATCATACACTTGTTGTAGATGGAAAATCTTATGAATATAATACATCTATCGTGTCCATTCTATTATTGGGATTAGATGTTGAAAACATTGATGAAAGAGGACAGGCAGACGCTATCGAATTATTATTGTTGGATAGAGAGCACAAAGAAATTTATTTGTTGTCAATTCCACGTGATACAATGACAGATATTCGATTATTTGATGTGGAAGGCAATGATTTGGGCTGGCAAGAACAACATTTAAATTTAGCTTATGCATATGGCAGCACTCCTGAATCTGGGTGCATGTATACATCACAGGCTGTTTCTCGTTTATTGAAAAACGTACCTATTACAAGATATGCAGCACTTAGTATTTCAATGTTAGAAAGAGTACACAATGTTGTAGGAAAATTAGATGTAAAAGTTCCTAACAATTCTCTAGTTTCTTATCATTCAAGTTGGAGAGAAGGACAAACGATTACGTTAACTTCAGATAATGTGGAAACATTTTTAAGAGCTCGAGATACAGATCAGGATTTTTCAAATCAAGATCGAATGGAAAGACAAAAAGCATACCTTATTGCTTACTTTGAAGCCTTTAAAAAAGAATTAGAAAAAGATTTTGACAACACTGTGACGAAGGTGTATGATATAATTAATAATTTAACAAGCAATATCTCTTTTTCAGATATGGAAGATTTTGCAAATATGGTTCTCGAATATCATTTTGATGCAAATTCAAATTGCTATACATTAGAAGGGAAAAATATTGTAGGGAATTATCATGATGAGTACAATGTTGATCAGGAAGCATTGCTTGCTCTGGTCAAAAAGTTGTTTTATATTGAGGAGGAAAAACAATGAAAAAATTAATGAGTATTTTATTAGCGGCTAGTGCTGTATTTGCTTTAACACTTTCTACAACATTTGCTTTACCAAGTGCTACTGCTAATGGTGGTGTCGTTGGTGAAGTGACAATTAATGGAGAAGTGATTGAAGGAACAAAGGTTTTATTTGAATCTTCATATGAAGATGTTTCACAAAGTGAACAAACAAAAATTTCACAATTAAATGCAGGTACAGCTATCACTGAAGTATTAGATACTGCTTCTGTTCAAGCACCTGAAGGATTAGATGTTAGCTCATTGAAGTTATTAACACAAATTCAGGATTTAGTAGTTAAAGATGCAAATGGAAATTTAGTGAAAGATGCCAAAAATGTAAAAGTAACATGGGAAGTTCCTAATTTAACAAGTGGATTAGGTGATGTTTATGTTATTCATTATAGTACAGTAAGAAATGTATGGGAAATCATTAAACCAGATCAAGTAGATTTCTCTAACAAAACAATTACTGCGACTTTTGCTGACTTATCACCTGTTGGTGTAGTTTATGTACCATCTACTTCACAACCAGCTGGAGATAAAGATGATAGTTCTAGTGTACAAACATCTGACCAATCAAATATCGCATTATATGCTGGTGTTGCAGTGGTTGCATTAGTTGCAATTGTTGGTTTAACATATAGAACTAAAAAACAAAAATAAGATAAAAAGGGGGATTTCCCCTCTTTTTTATATGGAGAGAATTTATGAAATTTACAGATATACATGGTCATTATGCTTGGGATATTGATGATGGGATCCAAACAATGCCAGAAACAGTGAAAGCACTAAGAATTGCTTCACAGCAAGGCATCAGTCATATAGTAGCAACCCCACATATGTGCTGTGGAAAAATAGATCAAGATAATCGAGCAATTTTAATGAAAAGGATGGAAAGTTTTAAAAAATTGGCTCAGCGTTATTCTATCGATGTTACTTTTGGTTGTGAACTCATGTTAAATCAAAAGATTAAGGACACATTGGCAGAAGATTTATTTATTCCTATAGGAAAAACACCTTATCTTCTTTGTGAAGACGATGTCAGAAAAAAGGAACCGGATTTTATAGAAGTATTTGATATCTATCTTAAAGAAGTTATATACGCTGGATATAAGCCAATTGTCGCGCATGTTGAACGCTATTTCCATGATGATATTGATCTAGAGTTTATAAGATATTTAATAGACATGGGATGTTATATTCAAGTGAATACAACAAGTATCTTAGGATTATCTCATGCTCAGCACCATAAAAATGCATTAAAACTGATTGATTCTCAATTGATTCATATCATCGCTACTGATACACATCAAGCCGAAGGAACTCGTGTACCTAATATGAAAGAATGTTATGATTACTTATTGAAAAAAGGTTATCAGGAAAGATATATTCATTTATTGATGAACGAAAATCCAAAACGTGTTGTTAATAACCGTACATTGCTTACACCTCATTTTCATAGTACAAAAAAATTATTTTCGTTTTTAAAGTAAAATATCTCATGAAATGAGATATTTTTTTCTATTATAATAATTGTAATAACTCTCTTAAGTCGTGAATTTCATAATTGATAGGCATTGCTTCAGGTTTATCAAGATGATTTGGATTAAACCAGCAAGTATTAATACCAGCATTGATACCACCTTGGATATCACTTGATAAAGAATCACCTATAATGAGTGTTTTACTTAAATCAATTTTATCTATATTTTTAAAACAATAATCAAAATATTCTTTAGAAGGTTTCTGGTGTCCAATATCTTCAGAAACAAATATATTCTGAAAATATTTTTTGATATCTGTTCCTTCTAATCGACTATATTGTGTTTGTGAAACACCATTAGTCACTACATAAAGTGGATATTTTTGATAAAGTGCGCTTAAGACTTCAATTGTATGAGGTAAAACAAAATATCCTTGACCTAATGCCTTTTGATAATCATCTTCAAAAGCAATACCATCTACAGGAATATTAAATTCTTTAAACAAAAGTACAAAACGTGAATAAACAACTGTTTTTTTATCAATTAAACCATTTTCAAAATCTTTCCATAATTTTTTGTTTATTTCTTCATATCTTTGATTGATTTCATAAGTGAGTGGTATATCATAATGGCGAAAAGTGTATTCGAGGGCATGTTGTTCTGCTTTATCAAAATCTAATAAGGTTCCATCAACATCAAATAACAAATATTTATATTTTTTCATTATATTCAACTCCTTGCTAATTTATTATACTGAAAAATATAAAAAATGATATTAAAATATAGATGAATATGTGTAAAATTGATTTAATTTAAATGATATAATGTTTAATATCTATTTATTCTTGATTTTCTATGAAATTATGATTAAAATGAAAATTGCTAAGTACCTTTAATTTTATATCTAAAATGTAGTTTTGATAATAGAGGAGGAACGGAGATGAATAACCAGGAAGTAATGATTTTTTTAACAAAAGAGGAGTTAAAAAGATTTATTACATTGCAGGAGAAAATATTTGATCAGGTAAGACTTGTAGACGTTAAAACAAACCAAATTTATTACTTGGATGAAGAAAAGGTCTTATGTGTTGAACCACACCAGTGTTTTGAATTTTGGAATAAAGAAAAAAAATGTCAGAATTGTAGTTCAGCTAAAGCTTTTACAACCAAAGGTCAAGTATGTAAATATGAATTTATTGACAGCCATATATATTTTATTATTTCAAAATATATTGAAGTAGAAGAAAAAGCGTTTATATTGGAAATGATTTCTCAATCTAATGATGAAACTTTTTATGCTGCACAAGGTCAAAATAAAATGGCCAAAATAATAACGAAGTTAAATTCAAGAATATATACAGATTCTCTTACAAAAGTCTATAATCGTGCCTATTATGATGAACAAGCAAAAGGAATTTTATCACAATATGATGGTGTTATGATGTTTGATGTAGATAAATTTAAAATGATTAATGATACATATGGTCATTTAGCTGGAGATGTTGTTTTAAAAGAATTAACAAAAGTTGTATTGTCAATGACAAGAAAATGTGATTCAGTTGTTCGTTATGGTGGGGATGAATTTTTAGTTGTTTTTAGAGATATTAGTGAAACAGCATTTAAAAAACGTTTATATCAGATTCGAGATGCTGTAAAACAAATTAAGATAGAAAACTATCCTGATATTGATTTGTCAATCAGTATTGGTAGTATTTATTGTCAAAAACAACCACAAAAAAGCCTTATAGAAAATCTTGATAAATTGCTTTATAAAGTAAAACATGATAAAGAATCAATTTGTTTTAAGCTTTATGGTGATTGTAAGGACATGTAGAGTAAAAATGAAAAAGAAATTAAAAGAAGTTATTGTTGTAGAAGGAAAAACAGACACAGCAGTGATTCAAAAATTATTTGATGCAGATACAATAGAAACACATGGTTTAGCTTTAGATGAAGCAACATTGGACTTGATTGAGGAATTAGAAAAAACAAGAGGAGTTATTATCTTGACCGATCCTGATTATCCTGGTATGCGTATTCGAAATATGATTATGGAAAGAGTTCCTCATGTTAAGCAGGCTTTTGTAGATAAAAAAGATGCTATTGGGAAAAAGAAATTGGGGATTGCTGAAGCAAGAGAAGAAGCCATTATACAGGCATTAGAAAATGTTGTGAGCTTTTCTAAAGAAAGTCAGTCATTGACATGGGAAGAATTTATTTCTTTAGATATTATTGGTGATAAACAAAAAAGATTAGCTATCTATGATTTGTTTCATCTAGGTTATGGAAATGCGAAAACATTATTTAAAAGATTAAATATGGCTGGAATTGAAAAAAAGGATATTTTAGAAAAATTAAATAAATAAAATCGTTTTTATACTTTGTTGATAAGAAGACATGAATGTTACTTTTAAGATACACCTTATTAATATCGTTTTTTATAATCGATATTAATAGCTAAATTATTTATGAAATGATCAAACAAGCTTTTTATCATCATTGTACTTAAATGATACATGTTTAAAAAAATCGCCTAAGTCAAGTAGACAGTGGCGATTTTGTTGTATAGTTTAAATTTTGTATAAGCAGTTAAGCATTTTTAATTAAATTGATTTTCTTGATTTGAGAAATACCATTTATGACTCTGCTTTGACTCAAGGCTTTCCATACAGGAAGAGTAATACAAAAATCAATAGAGCTATGGATCATTGTTCCTAAACCTACAAGACCAAAGACCATATAAACAAATGTCTGTAAATCCATACCGTTGCCATAATAGAATGGAATGACAATGATCATTTCACTTAATGCATGAATAAGCGCAATCATAAGATTGAATTGTAATGTTTTAAGAGGCTTTTCAAAAATTTGAGGTTTTTTCTGAGCGTATTTTGCTCCTAGATAAGCCCAAATGACATGAGTAAGAGCTCTCATGACAACAACAAATGGGAAACCTGCCATAAAGAAACCAAGTGTTGTTCCTAAAGCAACAGCAATGGCTACAGCTGGACTAATAAAGATGGCTATCATGACAGCAACATGTGAAGCTAAGGTAAAAGACATTGGTCCAACAATAATTTTGGGCATTAACATAGGAATGACTGTTCCTACAGCAATTAATAATGAAGCTAAAACGAGTATTTGCATATGTTTATGTGATTTCATATTTCTACATCTCCTTGTCAATTAATGTGTCAAGACACATGTTATGACTTATTATATTCAAAAAAGAAAATGTGTCAATAAAAAAAAGAAGAATTAAATCTCCTTCTTAAATAAATATCCTTTTTCATCTAATGCACTGACAATACGTTGATATGTGTCTTCATTTGGACATTGAATCGTGTGTAAATGCAAACCATCAGTTAATTGACTTAAAGGTTTAGCCTGATTGTTATTGACTTTTTTTATAAATTGATCAACATCATAACGAGATGATAAATGTAATTTACCAGTGAGTTGTCCATAGACAGGATGATCCACAATAACATCAATAGCACATCCACCCAAATCCACAATCGTATATAATTCATCAGCCATTTGTTCTTGAGAGTGATTGACCGCAATGGTATAAGTTTGATTTTGTTGTTTAGAATCTAATATATAACCTCTTGGTGTCGCAATAATATTGGTTCCACTGGCACGTATTAATGCCACATCACCGACAATGATTTGTCTGGAAACGCCAAGTTTTTTTGCCAGTGTAGATGCTGATACAGGCTTATCGCTTTTTTTGATTTCTTCAATAATTTTTTCTTTTCTATCCATAATGTTTTACCTCACAACAAATTATAAATGATTTCAACCATAAAATAAAGTAGAATAAGTCTATAAGATGTCGTTGGTGTCATATCTATTTACAATGGTATAAAAAGGCATAAAATGAAAAAGTGAAAGGAGAGAGGAAATATGAAAAAAACATTTCTATCCAAATTAAAACCGTTTCTTGGCACTTTTCAATTGCATTTAGATGAAAACACAGAATTCGATTATTTTATTGTTTTTAAAAATGCAGATAATATTTCTTTGAAAGTATTCAATCAAATGGGAAGATGGACTCATTATGGTCAAAAATCAGTGAGAGGGTGGTCCTCTTTATCTAAAGAACAAATCAAAGCATTTGTTGTGGAGCATTTGAACTGTAAAGATGATGAATTTGAAGTTTTCAATGCTCATAATGAATTATTTAGAATGAGATTTTAAAGTTATATAAAAAGGAGGAATCATTAATGAAATATATTGTAGGTAGACCTAAAATCAAAACAGCTTTCACATATGTTTTGTTTATTTGTGCTTTTGGAGTCAGTATATTTATTGCTGATGCATGGGAAGGAATGCAAATTGTAGGTATACTGATTATTTTGGTAGGAATATTGATTGTTTTTCCAGGTATCAGTTATTGTGAGTTGATGTGGAAAGTTGATCAAAATGTTTTACAATACACTTATCATGATAATATGCTGATGAAGATTTCGTCTTTCTTTAAACATCTTTTGCATACACATCGTATAGAATATCAAATGACAATAGAACTCAGTCAGATTGATTATATTGCCATCACATATGCGAAAGTTCCACGTTTACCTTATGGAGCCATTGGTTATGATGTCTGGTTTCATGTGCATATGTATGATGGCTCTATATATAGTTTTATAGCTTTAACATTATCAGGCAGAAAAGATTTTAATCAGGCTGTTGATTTCATGAAGGAACAAGGTATTCATTTTAAAGATGGTTATCATATCTTGGATGCATTACATTCTCATGAACATCTTTCTTATTACTTAGAAAGAATAGATAAGGAGCAGTCAAAATGATTAGAGTTAGCATTTCTTCAAAAAATAATCAAGTGATTCAACAATTATTTGAAAAGTTCTTTCAAAAAGAACAGTTAGAATATCAAATTGTTTCTTATTCAAAAAATACGCATCAGGATATTTACATTTTTGAAATCCACCAAAGGGAAGATTTAAAACTGATTGAAGAACAACCACATTTTGATTATGCATTGTACTATGTCATTGGTCCTAAAGACTATGATTTGATTAGTGAATGTATGAGATTAAAAGTGAATCTTTATTTTTCAAAAGAGTCATTAACAGAAGACTTCAAAAAGTATGAAGTGACTATGCTTCATGATATTCAGGATAAATTTCAATACTATCAATACCAGAGAAATGGTATTGTATCTCAGATTCGTTTATCGCATATCTATTATGTAGAATCATTAAGACATCAGATTATCATTCATTCTATTAATGGGACAATGGTAGAAAGAAAAAACTTAAAAGCTTTTCTAGATACAATTCAATCATCACAGTTTATCCAAATTCATAAATCATTTATTGTCAATAAACAATGGATCCAAAATATTTTTTCTGATCATGTTTTATTAAAGAATGCTGAAACATTACAAATTGGTAGAGCTTATAAAAGTCATATTCAATTATTATAAATCATAAAGACAGGGAGGCGTTATTATGCTAAGTGTAAAGAGTGATATGGGCATGACTGCCATTCAAAGATATATCAATAAAAAAGCGACAAAAGGCTATTGTTTAAAATCAATCGTTCCATTTATATTATTTCCACCATTACATTTTCTGGTGTTTACTTTTAAAAAATCAGATAAAAAACAGATTGGATATCTTGTTGAATATCAAAGATTCGAAGATGATTCTTTAGAAAAGACATATATTCAAGATATGAAAGATCAGGGATGGACATTATTTACAAATGTGCCTGTCAGTTTTAGAAATAACGGTGAATTTATTTTTTATACAGATCAAGCTTCATTAATATCACAGATCAAAGTCACAAGAGAAGATTTGATAAGAGATGCACAATTACAATTTCAACATGGTTGTATTTTAGCTTGTTTATTTGTTATCTTTTTTTCAATCTTTCCCCTTTCAAATTATACAAATACTTTTCTAGGATTTGTATCTCATTATTTCTTTTTGATTATAGCATTAGCGACAATCCTATATGCATCTATTAAATATATTTTAATCAAAAAATCAGTCCTCAAATAATGTGGAGTTGAGGTCAGTTTCAAAAAGTATCATTCAAAACTTTGGGTTAAGATTGATACTTTTTTTATTGCCTGAAACAGGTTGCTTTTCTTTTGGATGAAATTAGATTATAATAAGTTTTAGGTGAGAGAATGAAAGATATTGCAAAAAAAGCGAATACAATGTATTTATTAGAAAAATACAATATGAAAGCCACAAAGAAGTTTGGACAAAATTTCTTAATAGATTTAAATGTCATTCAAAAAATTGTGGCTTGTACGCCTATTGATCAACAAACTTGTGTTATTGAAATTGGTCCAGGAATAGGAGCTTTAACAGAACAATTGTCTTATCAGGCTGTTCATGTTGTGAGCTATGAAATTGATACAAGATTAAAAGCTGTTTTAGAAGAATCATTAAATGAATGTTTAAATGTAGAGATTATTTTTCAAGATTTTTTAACAGTTGATTTAAAACAAATAGTTAATCATTATAGACAACAATATTCAAAGATTTGTATTGTAGCAAATCTACCATACTATATTACATCAGATATTTTAGAACATATTATCACTTCTCAGGCAGATATTGATAGTGTACATGTTATGGTTCAAAAAGAAGTGGCACTGAAATTAACAGATGCTTCTTATCATAGTCCATTGACTTTTATGATAGAAAGTATTGGTCAAGCTTCTTTAGATATGACAGTTTCTAAAAATGTATTTTCACCTGCTCCAAGAGTAGATAGTGCAATTTTATCTATTATGATGGAAAAGACATATAACCCACTTTTAACACAGATTTTAAAACAGGCTTTTACACAAAAAAGAAAAACAATCTATAATAATTTAAAAGATTTGTTTTTAGAGGATACAGAAAAAATATTAAATGAATGTGGTATTGATTTAAAAACAAGACCAGAACAATTAACGATTGAAGATTATATAAAACTCACACATTATTTATAAATTCATATGATATATGGGTGAGGTTTATGAAAATTGGAGATTATGTTGTCAGGAAAAAATATAATCGCGATATATTATTTGAGATTTTTGATATTAAAGATAATATTTATTATTTAAGAGGTGTAGAACTGAGGTTGATTGCAGATAGTGAGTTGGATGATTTAGAGTTGAGTGAAGTTCAGCCACAGCTAGAAGATGGTTTTGTGATGGAAAGACATCCTGTGATCAGAGGAAAAGTTTTACATCTTGATGGTGATGAAAAATATTTGAAGATGTGTCAAAAGAAATATGAGGAATTAAAGATTAGGGCTGATTGTTATTATATGAAAGAAAGTGAGATGCCTGATCGAGTGATAGAATTATTAGAAAAACACAAGCCTCAGATTTTAGTCATTACTGGACATGATGCGTTAAGAAAAAATGCTGATAAAAGTATTGGACAGAATTATCAACATTCATTAGATTATATGGCAGCAGTGAAAAAAGCACGACAGTATCAGGGAGATAAAGATGCCTTAATTATTATTGCTGGAGCATGTCAATCGTATTATGAAATGTTACTGGCGAGTGGAGCTAACTTTGCTTCCAGTCCTAAACGTATGAATATTCATGCTTTAGATCCTGTTTATATTGCCAGTCTGGTTGCTAATGAGAGTGTGAGAAATTATTGTGATATTGAAGATATTATCAATCATACATCGCATAAACAAAGTGGTATGGGTGGTATTGATACAAGAGGTGTCGCAAGAAAAATATATCCAACGAGAGGATGAGAGAAATGAAAATAAGAGCTTATGCAAAGGTCAATTTAGCATTAGATGTTGTCAGAAAAAGAGAAGATGGGTATCATGATTTAGAGATGATCATGGCACCTATTACATTACATGATTTAATTTATATTGAAAAGATTGATCATGGTATTCAAATCACTGCAAATACCAATCGTATGCCAACAGATCAAAGAAATATCATGTATAAAGTTGCACAGTTACTCATAGAACGTTATCAAATTCCTTATGGAGTCAAGATTCATATTTATAAACATATTCCTACACAAGCAGGACTCGCTGGAGGAAGTGCGGATGGTGCAGCTGTTTTAAAAGCGATGAACCAAATCTTTCAATTAAATCTATCATTGGAAACATTGGCTGATATTGGTAAAGAAGTAGGAGCAGATATACCATTTTGTATTTATGAAAAAACAGCTTTAGTGAAAGGAATTGGAGAAAAGCTTGAATTTATTTCAAAGGATTTTCATTGTTATGTACTATTGGTTAAACCTAAAAAAGGAGTATCCACAAAAAAATCATTTGGTATGTTAGACTTAAAAAATGCTGAGCATCCTCCAATCATGGATATGAAAGAAGCTATTGAAAATAATGACTATCAGGGGGTTGTCAATTGTTTAGGAAACACTCTAGAAGAACCATCTTTAAAGATAGTCCCTGATATATTAAAAATTAAAGAAGAAATGAAAGAATTAGGGTTTGATGGCGCTTTAATGTCTGGAAGTGGTTCTTGTGTATTTGGTTTAACTCAAGATCAGGAGTTGTTAGAAAAAGGGTATCAGTTCTTTTTGAATAGATATGCTTTTGTCAGAAAAACAGAGATTTTAAATAAGGATTCACTGAAGTTATAAATAACTAACTTTTGTTTTTGTAAAAAAGTATGGAAAAATATGGGTATGAACGAAAGTATTTCCCTGTTTCCTCTTTTTTTTTATATATTTTTTTGTTAGAATAGTGGCGATAAGGAGAGAAAAAAATGAAAGTATATGCTATTGTATTGGCTGCTGGTAAAGGCACAAGAATGAAGTCTGATAAACCAAAAGTAGTACATGAAGTATTATATAAGCCAATGATTAATCATGTTGTAGATGAATTAAAAGCTTTAGGTGTAGATGAAACAATTGTGATTGTTGGTCACGAAGCTGATCAAGTCAAAGCAATTGTGGATGATGTCACTTTTGTTGATCAAACAGAACAACTTGGTACAGGTCATGCTGTATTGCAGGCTAAAGATATTTTGGCTAATCGAGATGGAATGACTCTTGTTTTATGTGGTGATGCACCATTGATTCGTAAAGAAACATTAAAAGAATTTATTGCGTATCATCAAGAATGTCATAATCAGGCAACAATTATGAGTGCTGATTGTGATCCAAGTACGCATTATGGAAGAATTATTAAAGAAAATGGTCAAGTCACAGGAATTGTGGAATTTAAAGATTTATTAGAAAGTCAAAAAGATATTACTGAAATGAATACTGGAGAATATTGTTTTGACAATAAAGCATTATTTGAAGCATTAAGTCAAGTGACAAATGATAATGCGCAAAATGAGTATTATTTGACTGATGTTATTGGAATCATGAATCATCAAGGTTTAAAAGTAGATGCTTATAAGATTGATGATTTTGATGAAGTTGGTGGTATTAATGATCGCGTAGCATTAGCTCAGTCAACACAGTTTTTAAGAGATCGTATTAATCGTGAACATCTTTTAAATGGAGTGACGATTGTTGATCCATCTAATACGTATATTGGTAGAGATGTTGTGATTGGACACGATACAATTATTGAACCAGGATGTATTATTAAAGGGAAAACAGTGATTGGAAGTCATTGTCATATTGGACCATATTGTGAATTTACAAATATGGAAATTAAAGATAATGTTGAAATTAAATTCTCTGTTTTAAGTGATTCAATTATTGAAAGTGGTGTAGATATTGGACCATATGCAAGATTGAGAACAAATTGTCATATTCATGAGAATGCACATTTAGGTAACTTTGTAGAAATGAAAAAAGCTGACTTTGGTGCAGGAAGCAAGGCTTCACATTTAACTTATGTAGGAGATGCCCAGGTTGGTCAAGATGTTAACTTTGGTTGTGGAACAATTACATCTAACTATGATGGTAAAAATAAATCACTCACAAAGATTGAAGATAATGTCTTTATTGGATGTAATACCAATTTAGTGGCTCCTGTCACAGTGAGAAAGAATGCTTATATTGCAGCAGGATCAACAATTACTAAAGAAGTTGATGAAGATGCGATGGCAATTGCGAGAGCTAGACAAGAAAATAAACAAGGTTATAGTAAGATATTAAAAGAAATACGTGAAAAAGAATACGAAAGACGAAATAAAAATAAAAAATAAGGAGAATATGGGGTAAAAATGAAAAATAACATAACAATATTTGCTTTATCATCTAATCAGGAATTAGCACATTCAATGGCTGATATTTTAGGGACAGAAGTTGGGAAAAGTAAAGTTCATCATTTTGCAGATGGTGAAATCTTAGTTGAAATTGAAGAATCAGTACGTGGAAAAGATGTCTTTATTGTACAATCAACATCAAATCCAGTGACTGAAAACTTAATGGAAATTTTGGTTTTAACTGATGCTTTAAAACGTGCATCAGCAAAAGAAATTACAGCAGTTATACCATATTTTGGTTATGCTAGACAAGATCGTAAGGCAAAGCCAAGACAACCAATTACATCACGTTTAGTTGCTGACTTATTAACAGTAGCTGGGGTTGATAGAGTTGTGACAGTAGACTTACATGCACGTCAAATTCAGGGATTCTTTGATATTCCAGTTGATGAAATGGAAGCTTTACCTCTTATTTGTAGATATATTAAAAATAAAAATATTGAAGATTTATGTGTTGTATCACCAGATCATGGAGGAGCAACGCGTGCTAGAAAAATGTCAGAAGCATTGGATTGTCCAATTGCAATTATTGACAAAAGACGTCCTAAACCAAACGTTGCTGAAGTTATGGGTATTATTGGGGATGTTGCAGGTAAAAACTGTGTCTTAATTGATGATATGATTGATACAGCTGGTACAATTGTGGCTGGAGCACAAGTCTTAAAAGAAAAAGGTGCTAAAGATGTTTATATTGCTTGTACTCATGGTGTATTATCAGGACCAGCAGTAGATAGATTAAAAGATTGTGTCGCAAAAGAAGTTATTATTACAGATACAATTGCTATTCCAGAAGAAAAACGTTTTGATAAATTAGTACAAATCAGTGTAGCTGAATTATTAGCATATACAATTGAAAGTATTGAAAATGATTTACCTGTTAGTGATGTATTCCAACATTTTGATTTTAAAGGATAAGAGGCATAAGCCTCTTTTTTTGTTAAAAAGTGGAATTTAACAGAAATAAAAGATGTATTTATAAAGAATAATGGACTTGTCAATCAAGAAAAAATGACGTATAAATGAATATAAGGAAGCGAACAGAAATAAAACTGTTCGTCGTAAGGGAGATGATTAAAGATGGTGTATATGACTGCAAAAGAAGCAGCTAAAAAATGGAATGTATCAATACGACTCATTCAAAGATATTGTTCAAATGGGCGTATTAAAGGAGCAAGAAAATCAGGAAATGTTTGGGAAATTCCATGTCATGCAATAAAACCAACAGATCCAAGAAGAAAAGAAGAAGACAATGAAACTGATAAAAAACCATCTTTTCAAAATCTCATGCCACTCATGAATACGCCTTTTCAACCAGGGGAGTGTAAAAAAAGACTGAATAGTATGAAAGAAGGAGCTAGAAAAGATATTGCATATGCTGAATATTATTATTTTCGTGGAAATCCTCAAATGGCAGCACAAATGGCTAAGCAATATTTGACTTGTTCAAATACAGAGTTACGTCTATCAGCTTGTCTGATTTATGCGTTTTCAAATTTGTCCATAGGACAAATTGAACAAGCCAAACAAGTGTTAGAAAAGATTAAAAGTACATTAAAAGAGGATAAAGAGAGAGCTCAACAAATCAAAGTCATTGATGCTTTTATTGCGATGGCAGCAGCAGTTCTTTTGCATTTACCACTTCCAGAAGATATACCATCCATGCAAGAATTTATACCGATTTTACCATTTGGATTAAGATCATTTGCACTATATGTGGAAGCACATTATCTTTATTTGCAAAAAAACTATGAAAAAAGTATCGGAATGATAGAAGCTGCACTAGCAATGGGAGCCAATCAATATCCAATCCCTGCTATTTATCTGCATTTGGCAGCTGTTATGGATTATATGAGCCTCAAGCAGTTAGAAAAAGCAGAAAACCATCTCTTGATTGCTTGGAAACTCGCACGCCCAGATGATTTGATTGAAGGATTCGGTGAACATCATGGACTTTTAGGGGGTATGCTAGAAGCCGTCATTAAGCCAAAATGGCCAGAAGATTTTAAACGTATTATCTCTATTACCTATGAATTTTCTGCTGGGTGGAGAAAGATTCATAACCCTGTAACGGGTCATGAAGTAGCAGATGATTTAAGTACCACTGAATTTGCAGTCGCAATGCTTGCTGCTAGAGGATGGACAAATTCAGAAATAGCTAAACATTTAAATATTTCAGCCAACACTGTTAAAACTCATATCTCACAGGCTATAAAAAAGCTACATGTAGAAAACAGAAAAGATCTAAAACAATATATGCTTAAATAAAAATGCTCACCTATATTCAGGTGAGCATTACCCGTTTTAGCCCTATAAACGGGTGATAGATATATCTTATCTATTTTTGTATAATAAAAGTATAAGATATACATAAAATATTTCCTAACTAACACAAATAATAAAAACATAATTCATAGTGTTTAGTATCATTTTTATAATTGCAAAATCATCAATAAAACAAGGAGGAAACAAGATGAAAAAAAGAATTTTAAGCCTGTGCATGATCTTGGTCCTGTGCTTAAGCTTGCTGCCCGCCACAGCGCTGGCGGCCGCGCCAGACGGACAGGTGCTTTATGTAGGTGGTGTGCAAATCTCTTCTACCGGCTACTGGACAACAGACAGCGAAGGGAATGTCACCGCATACACAGGCGAAGGCACACCGTCGGACAACTATATCCATTATGACGCAGACACCAATACTCTGACCCTGCACAACGCCACGATTAAAGAGGAAGTACCCTATAATACCAGCACTTATGTCGCTGGCGCTGCCATTGGCGTGCACAATCAGAACGGCGCTGCGGAGTTGACAATCACATTGGAGGGCACCAATACAATCGCAGAGGTCGGCAAGGGGATCTATGTGTTGGCCAATTCTACTGGCGGCGCCACCCTGACCATCACGGGCGACGGCAGTCTGGATGCCAGCGCCAGTCAGACTGGCATCTGGGTTCAGAGCAACAACGGCAATGGCACTTTGTTTATCCAGAACGCCAAGGTTGAAACAACGGGGACCAATACCGCCGGCTATGGTGTTAATGTGCAATCCAGCAATAGTTCGACCGCCGCTCTGACTGTGGATGGCGGCAGCCTGACTGCCAGCGGGTCTCCAGGGATTCTATATGATTCTATCGGCAGTGGTACCGTTCCTAAAACTACGGCCTTAACCATCAGCGACAGCGCCATCGTGGACGCAAGAGGGGGTGGGATCGGTGCCGGAAGTACTACAAATCTCCAGCCAGTGCTCCCTTCCGGTGACGGCACCGTCTTTGACGGTAAAGAAGGTATTGTGTACGGCGATGTGACCTTGCAGGAAGATTTGATTATTGGTGATGGTGAGAGTCTAAAGTTAGCTGATAATAATGCGAGGTTGGACGCAAATAACCATAATGTAATCGTGGACGGCGGCACGGTAGATGATAGTATCAAGAACAGTTTGGGCGACAGTGTGAAGTATACGCCAACGATAATAACTACAAGTCTGTCAAATGGTATTGTAGGGCAACCTTATAGTGTTACTCTCAGTGCTACTGGGACTGATTCGATTACTTGGAGTCTTGCTAATGGTAGTAAGTTACCAAATGGTTTGACATTGAATGAAAATACTGGTGAGATATCAGGAACACCTATTGCAGAAGGTACAAGTACATTTACCATAACAGCAACCAATCATTGGGGTAGTGATGATAAAGAATTGAGCTTGACTATTGGTAAAATAGCTGTTATTGGAGTATCATTGGATAAGAAAACTTTGAATCTTACTGAAGGCAAAAATGAAACTCTTATCGCCACAGTGAAACCAGATAATGCTACCAATAAAAATGTGATATGGGAAAGTAGTGATTCAAATGTTGTTACAGTAGATAAGAGTGGAAATGTGACTGCTAAGAAGGCAGGCAAGGCTACAATTACGGTTAAAACGGAAGATGGTAACTTTATGGATACTTGTGAAGTAACAGTGATGCATGGCAATATGACTTATACTGCAGCAAATGCTCCTACTTGCACAGCAGATGGAAATACAGAATATTGGACTTGTGAAAGTTGTGGTCAGTATTTTAGTGATGTCAATGGGACAACAGAGATACAATTAGAGGATACTGTGGTTACTGCATTAGGACATTCTTATAAAGAAGTCAAATGGAACTGGATGGATAATGAAAACTGTACAGCAACCTTGATTTGTACAAATGATAAATCTCATAGTATAACAGCAAAAGCAGTTGTTTCTTCTATCGTAAAAGTACCAGCAACATGCACAAATATGGGAGTCACACAGTACAAGGCAACAGTAGTGTTTGATGGTCAAACTTATACGAATATTAAAGAAGTTACAGATCAAAATATGCTTGCTCATCATTATAGTGATGGTCGTTGTGTAATGTGTGGAGCTGAAGATCCAAATTATCAAAGGACCACAAAACCAATTGATGATAATATGCAATCTGATGATAAAGATAGTCAGACAACGACGACTGTCAATAATGATACCATAAAGTCAGTAAAGACAGGAGATATGACTTATTTAACAGGATGGTTTTTCTTATTAAGTGTTTCAGCATTTATAGGTGCAATTGTATTTTATAAGAAAAAGAAAACTGAATAGATATTTTTAATAGAAGTGAATCATTTGCCAGTTATAGTATTGGTAAGAAGCAGTCTTATATCATCATCAAAATCAAGACTGCTTTTTTTGTTTTTTTAATAGATGTTGTATGATAATGAAAATATGATTAAATGATTGAGAAATAGACATACTATAAATATGATGTCTGTGATTTTAACGTTTTTTGACATGATAAGAGCATAATTGATAACTTGGAATATTTCAAAAGTAAAGTTTTATCTATTTGTTATATTAACAAATGAGGATACTTTAAAATAAGAAAAATGTCGATAAAATGGGAATAATTGTATATTTGTGTTTTTAGAAATTTGACAAAGCTTTAAATATTTGTTATTATGCCTCAGGGTGATGGAGATGTATTTCAATACACATACACATTTAAATAGTGAACAATTGTATCCTGATAGAGATCAATTTATTCAAAATGCTTTAGATCATCAAGTCGAAAATATGGTTGTTGTAGGATATGATTTAGAGTCATCAAAGAAGGCTGTTGAGATAGCTCATGAGTATTCATTTATTTATGCAGCAGTCGGAATAAGTCCTAATGATTGTAAGGATACAACTGATGAAGATTTAAATGAAATTGAAAAATTGCTTCAAGACCCATGTGTAGTGGCTTTAGGAGAAATAGGTTTAGATTATTATTGGGAAGAAGTCCCTCATGAAAAGCAAAAAGATATTTTTGTAAAGCAAATTGAAATTGCTAAAAAATATCAAAAGCCCATTGTGATTCATGCTAGAGATGCCTATGAAGATACTTACAATATCTTAAAACAAACTGCACATTATGGCATTATGCATTGTTATAGTGGATCGGCTGAAATGGCAAAACGATATGTTGATATAGGTTTTGAAATATCGTTAGCTGGACCCGTGACATTTAAGAATGCAAAAGTCCCTAAGGAAGTTGCGAAATCAATTGATATAAATCATTTGATGATTGAAACGGACTGCCCTTATTTAACACCTCACCCATTTCGAGGAAAGTTGAATGAGCCAGCAAATGTTGTGTATATTGCCCAGGAAATAGCAAAGCTAAAGAACATGGAGATAGAAGACGTTGCTAGAATCACAACATTTAATGCCAAAAAAATGTTTGGGATTAAATAAGGAGGATATTTTATGTTAAACAAAGCTAAAGAGGCGATTGTCTCGGCTGATAGCCGAACAAAAGGAATTTTAGCAATGGCGGTTGTATACGTTGTTATTATGTTAGCAACTGTATCATCTGGAGCCGTCAATCAGATTACGAATTTTATTCCAACTGTAGACATTACATTAAAAGATGGATTGCAGGAAGAAAAGGATTATTTGGTCAAGCAGGATACAGTATCAAATGTCTTAAATGAATTGAATGTTGAGTTAGATACAAAAGATACTTTAAATAAAGATAAAGAAGAGATTGTTCAACAAGATGATTATATTGAAATCACAAGAGTTGAAACAAAAACAGTAGAAAAAATAGAGAAAATACCATACTCAACAAAAACAAAAGGTAGTGGAAGCTGGACAAAAACAGTTGTTCAAGAAGGAAAAGATGGAAAAGCAAAAAGAACTTATCTTTTCACTTATGCCAATGGAAAAGAAACAAATAAACAAATGATTAAAGAAGAAATTATTGAAAAGCCAGTGGATAAAATTATTCAATATGGTGGTATCCTTGAAGGAACAACATTTACTGGTCGTTTAACTCTATATGGTGGAGATTGTACAGGATGTGGAGGTACTTCGTCATCAGGGGTTAAGCTATCACCTACAAGTGGTGTCAATAATACAAATTCGCCATATTTATATTATAATGGAAAGAAATATTATTGTTTAGCGGCAGATCGTTCTATTCCATTTGGAACTGTGATTAAAATTTCAAATCATAATTTGAATACAGAAGGAACTATTTATGGAATTGTTGTGGATCGTGGTGGAGCTATTAAGGGAAATAAAATAGATATTTTTAATGGTAGTGAAGGTTCTGGAAATAAATATTTTGGTGGAGGAACTTCATATAATACCAAATTTGAAGTTGTTTCTCTTGGTAGTGGAAATGCTAATTTTTGGAGATAGGAATGAAACTATCTCTTTTTTTATTTTATGATGACTGTGTTGACAAAAAAATATGTAAGTGTTAATATAATGATGACATGACATCATTATAACAAAAGGAGGGAGATAATGGATTTAAAATTAAATAATGGTGTAAATATACCTTGCATTGGTTTTGGAACATGGAAAATGAATGATTATGAAATTGCTGTTGAATCAGTAAAATCTGCTATTTTATGTGGATATAGACATATTGATACAGCAAGTATCTATGGTAATGAAGATGCTGTTGGTGAAGCTATAAAACAAAGTCATATAGCCAGAGATAAACTATTTATAACAACGAAATTGTGGAATACAGCGTGTTCTTATGAAGAAGCTATAGAGGCCTTTAACAAAAGTTTAGAGAAATTAAAACTTGATTATGTTGATTTGTATTTAATCCATTGGCCAGCCCCTAAAGATTGTAGATCGTTTTATCAAAAAAGAAATATCGAAATTTATCGTGCAATGGAAAAATTGTATAAAGATGGAAAGATAAAAGCTATTGGGGTAAGTAATTTTTTGAAGCATCATTTAGAGGAGTTAAGCAGTCAAATAGAAATTCCAATTATGGTCAATCAAATAGAATTCCATCCTTATTATTATGATGAAGAGACGATAGCATATTGTCAAAAACACAACATTGTTTTAGAGGCGTATAGTCCATTGGGAAGAGGTCAAGTGTTAAATGATCCTATCATCAAAAGAATAGCAAACAAATATAATAAGACACCAGCACAAATTTGTATTCGTTATGCCATAGATAATGAAATTATTCCTTTACCAAAATCTATAACTATTGAAAGAATAAAAAGTAATCATGAAGTTTTTGATTTTCAATTAACAGCCAAGGATATTCAAGAAATAAAAAATCTTAGTCATGATCATGGAAAGATTGGTTCTCATCCAGATATGGCAGATTTTTAAAGGAGGAAAACATGAAAGCTATTTTATTAGTGACACACTCTACTATGTGTGAAGGAGTAAAAGCAAGTTGCGAAATGATTATAGGACAAAAGGAAAATTTATATACATGCTCTTTAACAGAAGAAGGAGTGGATAATTTTAGAGTTCATTTAGCAGCAATTATAGAAAAATTAGAAAAAGAATATAAAGAAGTTATTATTGTAACTGACATCCCAAATGCTACGCCATATAATGAATGTTACAGATATATATTAAGTCATAAAGACTCTCATTTATGTCTGATTTCTGGCATGAATCTCGCGATGGTCATAGAGTTAGGAATGATGAGTTCTTTGGATATGGAAATGAAACAATTAGTTGATCAAGTAATAGAAACAGGAAAAATTTCTATTTGTAGTTTATAGCATTGCATTTTTATTAAAGTAATGCTATTATATTAATGTAAAGATGTCATGACAACACGATAACATAACAAAGAGAGGCGAGGGAATTATGTCATTAAGTTTGGTAAGAGTAGATGATCGTTTGATTCACGGTCAGGTTGTATTGATGTGGTCAAAGGTAAGACAGGGAGACGCTATTATTCTTTTGGTAGATGATGCTTTAGGAAGTGATCCATTTTTAAAAGAAGTCTTTTTAAATGCAGGGAATGCAATTGGAAAAAAAGTTTATATTTTTACAGTGGATCAAGCTTTAGAGAAAATACCAAAAGCAGTAGCAGGAAAGAAACACTACTATGTTATTTCAAAGAAAATTGAACAACTTTATCAATTGAATAAACATGGTATTGATTTTGGAGATGAAATTATTTTTGGTACAGCTAGTAAAGCCGAAGGAACGAGAAAAGTTTACAATAATATTTACTTATCAGAAGATGATATTCAACACTGTGATGAGTTGACACAAAAAGGAATAAAAATTCAATTTAAACTTATTCCTGATGAACAAGGATTAAGTTGGGAAACCGTAAAAAATAATTTGAAGAAGGGAGAATAATTATGGAAATTACAGTTATGCAAGCTATACTGATAGGTATTGCTTGTTGGTTAGGAAGTTGTGAAAATGCACAACCATTAGGAATCGGTTTTTCAGATGCATTATCAAGACCAATCGTAGGTGGAACGATTGTAGGATTTATCTTAGGTGATGTAGCCACAGGTATTACTATTGGAGCAGCAGTTCAAGCTATGTATCTAGGGCAAGTTTTAATTGGTGGAGTTGCTACAGCAGATATGGCATTTGTATCTTATCCATCAATTGCATTAGCGATGTTAGCGGGAGCGGATGCAACAGTAGCAGTAACATTGGCTGCAACAGTAGGTGTCTTAGGAGCAGCAGTTTTCACTGGATATGAAATTTTATGTTCTGTTTTCTATTCATTAGGTGATAAATTCATTGCAAATAATGATATTAAGAAAATGAAACTAACATATATGGTTTTACCACCTCTTACAAGTTTTGTAATCAGATTTGGTATCACTTTCTCAATTGTTATGCTTGGAAGTGCGTATGCAGCAGATTTATTAGCAGCAATTCCAGAGATAGTTTTACATATAGCAAGTGTTTTAGGAGGAATTTTACCAGCAGTAGGTATTTCTATTCTTGTCACTTATACATTAAAAGATTTTAAATTTATTATTTATTTCTTAATTGGTATTGTATGTATTACCTTCTTGGAACTTAATATGGTTGCCACTGCAGTAGTGGGTATGTGTTTAGCAGTTATGTATTATATGTTTATTGGTGGTCAAAATGAATCGACCACTCAACAAAATGATGATGACGTAGAGGAGGATGAATTGTTATGAGTGAAAAAGTAGAAACAGTAAAAGCTGAAGATAATAAAGTGACGTTAACTAAGCAAGAAGTTAATAAGAGCTGGTGGATATGGTTTAAATATTGCTTAACTGTATTTGGATATGAAAGATTACAGGCTCCAGGATTTACTTTATCTATGTTACCAATCTTGAAAAAATTTTATTCAAAAGATCCAGATAAGATGGTTGCACGTTTGAAATGTCATTCAGTTTTCTATAATACAAATCCTGTATTTGGTGCTATGGTTAATGGAATTGTCGCTTCAATGGAAGTAGAAAGAGGAAATGGAGCTAAAATTACTGATGAATTTATTAACAGTATAAAAGTTGGTTTAATGGGTCCATTAGCTGGAATTGGAGATGCTGTTACACAGGCAACGCTCCCACCAATTATTTTAAGTATTGCAATTGGATTGTCATCAGGTGGTAGTCCATTAGGAGCAGTATTTGCAGTTTTAGGTTTATACTTATCACAAATGGCTTTATCACGATTGTTCTATATGCAAGGATATAAATCTGGTAGAGAAGCTGTTTCAAAATTGTTAGGTAAGCAGATGACTAAAATACAAGATGCAATGTCTGTATTAGGATTAACAGTTGTTGGAGCAATTACTGCAAGTTATGTTAATTTAACAATTACAACTCAATATGTCAGTGAATATAGTACGATTAATTTCCAAGAGATTTTAGATGGTATTTTCCCAAAATTAATTCCAATGTGTTTAGTTTTATTGGGATATTACTTATTGAAAAAGAAAAAGATGAGTGCTGTTAAACTTATTGGAGTTTATTTAGTTATTGCAATTGTTTTAGGAGTTTTAGGTATTGTATAAAATGAGGTAAAGGGTATGGATAAGGTTATATTTTGTGATTTAGATGATACATTATTAAGACCAGAAACAAAAGAAATATTGAATGAAGATGTTCAAGCAATTCAATATTGGATTGCTAAAAAGAATAGTTTTGTGTTATGTACTGCCCGACATCATACTTTTTTAAATAATATAACGCAAAAGTTAAAACAATACGATTTTGACTGTATCGGTTGGAATGGTGCAGAAATATATATGGATCATAAAGTTGTTTGTCTATATCCTTTTTCTAACATACAATTTTTAGATATATATAAAGGCATGTATAAATATAAAGATTATGCTAAGGTCACAAATATAGATAATGTATATATATATGGAAAATTATCATCTTATACAGCAAATATGTTTAAGAAAGATCCAAACAAAGTTATTCATCAAACAATAAATGAGTATATTCTCACAGATTATAAACCAATCATTCATATAAATTATATTTTTCCAAATCAACAATTGCATAAAGAGTTTTATGAAGATTATCAAAAAAATATTCTGGATCATGAAAAACTATATCAATGTAAAGTAACATCAGATTATAGTTATGATATTACTCAAAAACAAGCTACAAAAGAGCAAGGCATCAATCAATATTTAAAACTCAATAATATACCTAAAAATAATACAATTGCTATTGGTGATAGTTTAAATGATATAGGAATGTTTGAATTTTGTCATACAAGTTTCTGTATGACACATGGTTATGAAGAAGCAAAACAAAAAGCAACATATGTCGTTGATAACATAAAAGAAGCTATTGATATTTTAGAAAGTAGGATAGAAGAATGATAGGAATGATAGCTGCTTGTTTAACAACATTATCTTTTGTACCACAAGCTATACAGGTTATTAAAACAAAAGATACATCAGGAATTTCTTT
The DNA here is from genome assembly GCF_002160815.1 of Massilimicrobiota sp. An134. Lineage (GTDB taxonomy): Bacteria > Bacillota_I > Bacilli_A > Erysipelotrichales > Coprobacillaceae > Allocoprobacillus > Allocoprobacillus merdigallinarum. The sequence goes on from NZ_NFLH01000005.1 coordinate 108,153, forward strand.
GATTATGTATTCTATGTTTGTTATAGGTGTTTTCTTATGGTTTATACATGGAATATATATAGGTGATTATGCAGTTATAGTGGCTAATTGTATTACGTTTATATTAGCTTCAATTATATTGTGTTATAAAGTGAAATATAAGTAGAGGTGATAAATGATATGGATGAAAAGTATATATTTTTAAAACCAACATTTTCAACTGCAATTTGGGGTGATGGCTCATTAGTTCATCATTATCATGTTGAAAAATATGTACCAAAAGATATGAATATAGATGAAATTACTGGTTTAGGAGCATTTTGTGGGTTACCACAAGACGCTAATGAAATTATGAATGGAAAATATAAAGGACGAAAACTCAATGAACTTTATGATGAACATCCAGAAATGTTTGGAACACCATCCACTTTAAGATGGGAGCATATCTCTGTATCTATGGGAATAGCTCATGCATGTACTGATTTAAGTATACAAGTTCATCCAACTGAAGAGTATGCATTAAAGAATTTAGGATGTCATGGAAAAAGCGAGAGTTGGTATATTGTCAATTGTCCACACAATGCTGATATTGTAATGGGACATAATGCAAAAACCATTCAGGAATTAGATGAGTATATTCAAAATAAAGATTGGAATGGTTTATTAAAACGATATCCAATTTTTCCAGGTGCTTTTTATAATATTCAAGCTGGTACATTACATGCAATACAAAAAGGAACGACTTTTATGGAAGTGTGTAATCCTTGTCCTGTTACATACCGTTTTTATGATTATGATCGATTAGATAAGCAAGGAAAACCAAGACAGCTTGATGTTGAAAAGGCTAAAGATAACATATTAGTCCCATTTGAATGTCAGGATACACATTATTCTTATCGAAATCATCAAGGTGTGACAGAAATCAAATTAACTGATAATAAGAATTTTTCGGTTTATAAATATGTTATAAATGGAAGCGGAGAATTAACGATGCCTAAACCTTATTTGGGAGCCTTTGTCATTGAAGGTCAAGGACAAATAGAAGATGTTAAACTCCAAGCGGGTGATTCTTTCTTAATTAGTGCCAATGTAAAAAAATTAATGTGGAAAGGAGAAATGACAGTTTTAGCATATTATGGGTAATTCTAAAATTGTTAGATATATTATATGTATGAAGTAGAAAATAGAATACCGAATTTTGATTTATATCCAAAGAAAAAAATAGATATTAATGCTAAAGTAGGAATCTTAGACATTATTGATGAAATTAATAACAAGATAAAATCAATTCAAAAAGATTGTATTGTTGTTTGTTTTGATTATTATCATGGTGTTAATGAAATATTATTTGAAGATATTGCTAAAGCACTACAACCACAATTGATTATTCATTCTGATATTGCTAAATATGATGAATCAATGATTCAAAATAAGTTTGGAAAGTTTATTACTGAAGATCGTGTTAATGGGGTATTTAGTGTAGGTAATATTGAAGAATTCTTTGATGTTGATAAAATCAAAGACATACAAAATAAAATTCAAGGAACCAAAGGTTTAGTTATAGTTTATGGTGTTGCATCTCAAGTTGTTTGTAATCCTGATATTCTTATTTCTGGTTCAATTAGCTATCAAACAATTAAAGATAGATATAACCAAGGTTTAGGAAATTGGGGTGCACATAATGAAGATGAAGAATATTTGAGAAAAGAAAAGAGATTTAATTTCTTAGAAAGTAGAGTTCAAGACAAGCATAAAAGAGAGATTTATAAAAAATGTGATTATGTTATTGATTGTAATAAAGATGATCAATTTGTTATGGTTACAAAAAATGACTTTGATAAGATTGTATCTCAATTTTCAACAAGTCCATTTAAACCTATTCCTATCTTTATGAAAGGAGTATGGGGTGGTCACTGGTGTCAAAAAGTTTTAAATGCGGGAAAAGATTTAGAAAATACTGCTTGGGGAATCACTGGATTTTTGGATTGTCAAGCTGTAGCAGCACAATTAAATAATGCAGTTTTTGAGTTTCCATCAACTGATTTGATTTTATGTAATCCTAAAGAAGTATTAGGAAGAAAAATTTGGTATCTTTATGGAAACCGATGTCCTTTACATGTCAATTTCTTGGATACTTGGGGTGGAGGAAATCTTAGTTTACAAGTTCACCCAACACTTGCATATGCTCAAGAAGTATTTAATTCATCATGGGGACATTATGAAAGCTATTATATGTTAGATGCTTGTGATGAAAGTTCTGTTTATTTAGGAACAAAAGATGGTGTCAAACTTGATGATTTAGTAGAAGCTTTTGAAACAGCACAAGAAACTGGTGAATTTGATGATGAGAAATGGATAAATCATTTCCCAATGAAAAAACATGATCATGTCTTTATTCCAGGTGGAACAATTCATTCGGCTGGAAAAAATACATTAACACTTGAAATTGATATGTTTTGTTTTACGACGTTCAAGTTATGGGATTGGGGACGTGTAGATTTTGATGGAAAACCACGACCAATTAATATAGATCATGGAAAACATGTTATTCAGGAAGAATTCCAAACTCAAATGATTAAAGATCAATTTATTTCTAAAAAACAAGAAGTAGATAGAGGATATGGATGGCGTAAAGAAAGAAGTGGAACAATGCCATTTGAAGCTCCTATGGAAGTCAATAGATACTGGTTTAGTAAATCAGTACATTTTGATCCTAATGATTGCATTGTAATTCATGTGTTAGTTGAAGGAGAAGAAGCTATTATTGAAAGTTTAGATGATAGTTTTGAACCAGTTGTCATTCATTATGCAGAAGCAGTGTTTGTACCACCAGCTGCAGGACAATATACTATTAAACCATATGGAAAATCTAAATCTCAAGAATGTGCAGTATTAGAAATTTATATGGATATATAGGAGGTTATTATGTACGAAAAAATAAATGAAAGAATACCGAACTTTGATTTACATCCTGTTTTTACAATAGATGGAACACAATCATGGAAAGGATATCAAGAAATTAGCAAAATTATTGATCATGAAATGCAAAAATATGAATCGAAGTGTGTTTTGGTTATTGACTCATATTATCATATTAATCATAAAGAATTAAGAGAGTATTTCATAGATAACATTAAACCTCAATTAGTTATTTGTACAGATGATCTGAGAGCAGATGATGATATACTACATGAGAGATTAGATAAGTTCATCACTAATGATCGCATTAATGGTGTATTTGCTATTGGACAAATTGATGAATATTTTGATAGTGAAAAAATAAAGACAGCACAAGAATTGATTCATAATACTACACAAGGAATGATTGTCGTATATGGCATTGGAGCTGCATTGGTTACAAAAGGCGATATTCTTGTTTATAATAATATAACTATTCAAAGAGTTAAAGATGGATATCTTTCATCATTGTCAAATTGGGGAATGAACAATCCTCATGAAGATCCACTTACAAAAGAAAAAATTTTCAATTTTGTTGAAGCTAAATATTTTGATAATCATAAACGACATCTTTTTAATGATATGGATTATGTCATTGATGGAGATGATATAGATAATCCTGTTATGGTAACTGGAGATGATTTTAGAAAAACTTTAAATTATTTTGCTTCACATCCTTTCAAATTAGAGCCATTCTTTAACAGAGGCGTATGGGGTGGACATTGGTGTAAAGATGTTTTGAAAGGAGGATTAGATAAAGAAAATACTGCTTGGGGTATGACAGGATGGATGAATTTTCAAAATGCATTAGCAAAATTAGGAAATCATGAATTTAGAATTGTTGGTAGAGATATTGTTCAATACAAACCTATTGAATTTCTAGGAAATCAAAATTATTTCTGGTTTGGATATAATTGTCCAGTAGGATGTGACTTTTTAGATACTTGGGGTGGTGGCAATCTTAGTTTGCAGGTTCATCCAGATATTAGCTATGCTCAAGAAGAATTTAACTTCCCATTTGGACATTATGAAAGTTATTATATGTTAGATACATCTGAAAATTCACAAGTTTATCTAGGAATTAAAGAAGGTGTAAAAAAAGATGATTTAGTAAAAGCTTTTAAAGATGCACAAATAACAGGTAAATTTGATGATGAAAAATGGATTAATCATTTTCCTATGAAAAACCATGATCATATTTATATACCAAGTGGAACAATTCATGCATCTGGTAAAGATACTTTGGTATTAGAAATTAACCCGATTGGATTCCAAACATTCAAGTTGTGGGATTGGGGACGTATTGATGCTGATGGTAAACCTAGACCGATTAATATAGATCATGGTGAAAAGGTTATCCAAGAGAGATATCAAACACAATTTGTAAAAGATCACCTTATTTCAAAGAAAGCTGAAATTGCTAGAGGAACAGGTTGGAGAAAAGAACATAGTGGAACGATGGAATATGAATTATTAAAAGTCGATCGTTATTGGTTTAATAAACCTATCTTTTTTGAAACGAAAGATCATGTAAAACTTCATGTTTTAGTTGAAGGAGAAGAAGCTATGATTGTAAGTCCAAACAATGAGTTTGAACCTATTGAAATGCATTATGCTGAAGCTGTCTTTATTCCAGCTAGTATAGGTCAGTATGTAATTAAACCTAAAAATAGAAGTGATGAAGATTTAGCAGTTTTAGAGATTTATATGGATATGGGAAATGCTTATCAATAAAACCTCCCTTTTTTGAAAAAAATAGGGCATTTAACCCTATTTTTTTCAAATTTATAAGAATATTAAATGGGTAAGATTTGGAAAAAATGTTACAATAAAACAGAAGGGGTTGAAATAAAATGAAATATATTATTGATAAGAATATACCTTTACCACTATATTATCAATTAAAACAAATTATAATCAATTTAATTGATGATGGTGTTTATAAGGAAGATGAAACTATTCCAACAGAACATGAATTAATTGAAAAATATCAATTAAGTAGAACAACTGTTAGACAAGCATTAAATGAATTAGTGACGGAAGGATATTTATATAAAAGAAAAGGAGTTGGAACATTCGTTTCATCAACGAAGAAAATAAATGATCAACAAGATATTATAAACTCAACAATATATAAATTAGATAAAGTTATTAATAGAAATGGATATGTTTGTAAAACGAAGTTTATGAATGTTGGGACTGTTGAAGCTACTCCAGATATTGCTAAACGTTTATCAATAGATGTAGGTGAACAAGTATGGTATATGGATAGAGTCAGATATGCTGGGATAAAGGCAGCATCATTTTCACGTTCATATATTCATAAAAAACTATTAGATGATTTTGATAAAGATGCAAAAGAAGCTGCACAACATTTTTATCAGTATTTAGATAGTAAAGGATTAAAAGTATCTATTATTCGTGAAACATTAATTCCAAGTTTACCAGATAGTGAAGTCAGAAAAATTTTAGAGGTTAGCTCAAAAAATCCAATAATGCTTGTTCAAGATATTGGATATGCAGAAGATGGAACAGTTATAGAATATTCTATTTCTTCTTTAGATGTGACCTTTATTAATATGACAGCAACTTTTAAAAGAGGATAGAATGAAGCCATATATTATTTTTGATATGGATGGAGTTATTATTGATAGTGAAAGTTGGTATATGGATCAATTAAAAGAATTTCTACATTCTCAAGGATACGATATACCAAAAAGCCATTTGATTGAAATGATGGGCTTAGATGCCAAAGATACATTTAAGAAATTAGAAAAATATATTGTAAATCAAGATAAAATTCAATATCTTTTTGAAAAGTATCTTTCACAAATACAGATTCCAAATTATCAGCAAATTATATTCCCTCATGTCCAAGAGTGTATTGAGAATATCTTTCAAAAAGATATTGATATAATTATTGCATCATCATCACCTCGAGAAATTATAGAAAAAGTGCTTATTGAATTAAACCTTTATGCATATATATCTTATTTTGTAGGAAGAGAAGATGTTCAATATTCAAAACCTAATCCAGAAATTTATTTATCTATTCTAAAACATCAAAATGGGGAAAAACCATTATTTGTTGTTGAAGATAGTACTTATGGAATACAGGCTGCAAAGCAGGCAGGATTAAAAGTAGTAGCGTATTATTCAGGAAAATTTCAAAATGATCAAAGTGAAAGTGATCTTATTATAACGAATCATTTGCAAATTATAGATATCATAATGGGAGGAAAAAATCATGACAAAAGAAGAACTTGCGCGTATATTTGATCATACATTTTTAAAGGCTTATGCCTCAAGAGATGATTTTATTCAATTATGTAATGAAGCAAAAAGTATTGGGGCGGCAATGGTAGCCATTAATAGTGAACCTGTAAAGTTATGTAAAGAGTTATTACAAGGAACAAATATTCATGTGGGAGCAGCTATTTCTTTTCCTTTAGGACAAACAACACTAGATATCAAATTGGCTGAAACAAAGCAGGCTATTGATGATGGTGCAGATGAGATAGATTATGTGATAAACATAGGTAAAGCAAAGATGCATGATTGGAATTATATTGAACAGGAAATGAGAAGCATTGTTGAACTGTGTCATGAAAGTCAGGTGATTTGTAAGGTTATTTTTGAAAATTGTTATTTAACAAAAGAAGAGATTGTAAAAATAGCTGAAATTGCTAAAGAGGTTAAACCAGACTATATCAAAACAAGTACAGGTTTTGGCACTTCAGGAGCAACTGTAGAAGATGTGCGTTTAATGAAAGAAACAGTAGGTAATGAAGTGAAAGTCAAAGCTGCTGGAGGAATACGTGATTGGAAAACTTGTCAAGCTATGATTGAAGCAGGAGCCAGTCGTATAGGAACAAGCAGTTCATTAAAAATATTGGAAGAATTTCAACAGGAGTAAGGTATAAAAGATGGTTTCAAATCAATTTTGAAATCATTTTTTTATTTTTTTCGGTAATCTAAAATAACACGGGGTTGTGGGGTTTTGGATTATAAGAAATTGTGGGAAGGCTGTTCTTCCCACAATTTTAAAACTGTATAGGAGAATCATAATCTGATGATGGGTCATGGTTCTTTTTTTCTGCTTTTTCTATCAGTTTATCTAACTTCAGATTGATTTCCTGAGTCAAGTCATCCAGTTCATCTGCATATTCGTATATCATATTGAGTCTGTATAGTATGTCTTCCAGCAGACGTTGTCTGCTGATAATGCTTACATCATGATTGTCCACAATCAGTGTATAAATCTTTTTTCTTGTCACCATTCTGTAAAATCCCCCTTGTTTTTGATTGGATACAGGTGATATGTTGAGTCTTTATTGAGACTGTACATGATTCTTGTCTTGAAACGATGCCAGTTGAGGTATCCGTTTGAACTGTGTTTCAGCAGCTTGATGGATTTGTTTCTGTTTTCAATCAGGCCGTTTGATATGCGTCTTCCATTTGCCGGCACAAATGAATTCACAATCTCATATTTCCATTTGACCAGTGTATTCCCAAAATCCATCATTTCCTTGATCTGGGAATTCCTGAAGGATATGATCAGCTCTTCTATGTTCTTCAATGCGTTTTTTTCATTGGATCTGCTGTAAAATTCATCCAGCTCATATTTAAGATCATAGGCTAGATCCAGTACAGGGTCATGTCTGACCATGAACTCAAGGATATCATAATAGTTGTAATACCCCTCAAGGGTATGATTGTATATCTTCTTTTCGTTAGGGTCGAATATTCTATTGTCATTGGAGAAGAGCATCCAGTTGAATTTCTTTAATGCATAGTAATGCTTGGATGCTTCCTTTAACTCAAGCTTTTCAGTCTTGGTTTTTTCTTTTTTCTTCTCAAGATATTTTTTTCTGGAATAATACTTATTCATGACATCGATTCTCACTCTGTCAATTTTTCTTCCAAATTCCTGCTTCACATGAAAATGGTCGGTTGCACATATTGCATTTGGAAACATGATTTTCGATACGATTCTGTATGTTTCCCACATGTCAAAGGAAACAATTTTGACATTCTTCCTTTCCTCAAGAGGAATGGAGAAGAAATAATCCATGAGTGTCTGCTTTCTTCTTGACGGAAGGACATCGACAATATTTTGTGTTTCGAAGTCGACAAGAACGCATACGTACTTACTGTGAGCAGACTTGAATGCATAGACCTCATCTATCAGCAGATACTCAGGCAGAGGTCTTCTTGATATGGAGACAAATGAGTCAAATACATGTGCAGCTGTTGTCTGGGATATGTGGTATCGTTCGGCCACATCCCTGAATGTCATGTTTGGCTTTCTCAAATCCTCCAGGATATTATATACAGTCGCCAGAGAGATTCTTGAGCCAGCAACGGTAAAGGGATTGGACTCCATAAATGTCTTATGGCATTTTGGACATCTATATCTGCGAGCTCTGTAATTGATGATGCATTTCTTGTTTGTCAGTATGGAATGGTTGATATGCTTGACACTATAGTCCTTGACTCTGTCTGTCATGTTGAGGCAGACAGGACACTGGTGGGGCTTCTTCTTCAGTGTCACATCAATATAGATACCATCCTTTTGATGATGGATATCGAATGTTTCGATATCCTTGTCCTCGATATTGAAGAAAACAAGGAAATCATTCTGGGAAATGATGCAGCTGGACATGGTCGTGGTATTATCACACATCGTCATCACCATCCAAAGCCAATAGAATCTGTAATTTCATAAAACATCCCGTCCTTTCTTTTTCTACATCTTCATGATAGAGGAAATGGAAGCAGAAAGACATAAAGGTCATGTGGTTTGAAAAGAGAAATACAGTTTTCTGGAAAATTTCTTATAGATGAGCAGTTCATCTATTGGGCAGTTGCCAAGCTTAACGATGAAATAGTATATGTGAGACAGTTCGATAATAAGATGATCTGTTGAATCAGAAAGAATGGAAACAATATCATCGAAGGAGACAGCAGATAGGAAAGGAATCATGGGAAAAAGAAGCAGCGCATGAGTTTTGCCGCAATGAGGGCATATGACTCTCTGGATGTTGATGGAGCTGTCCTTGAAGTTTCTTTTATAGTAGCCATGAACAGACAAGCCTCTATGAGAGCATTTTGGACATGACAGAAGAGACAAATCCAGTGAAAAGATAACATTGGAATAATTTTTTTGATTAATGGTATTGATTTTTCTGCTGGTTTTTAATATTATCATATTGTCGTTAGGACAAGATGAGACTCAACTTTGGTCGGGAGGGTTTCATCTTTTTTTCTTTCTATAGATTTCAGAAGATATATCCTGATAATACCATTATAGAATTTCCCGTGATTTTAAACCAGCATAAGAGAAAAC
>NZ_NFLH01000050.1 GCF_002160815.1 Massilimicrobiota sp. An134
ACACATATTTCAATTTTACATATAAACCTAAACGTCATCAACTACGTATTAATAAAGTTGATAGAAAGGAGAAGGTATATTTTAATGACTGATAAATGAGTCAATTATAATATACCAGGTAAGTATGAAACAGCAAGTAAAAACAAAGTGCAGGCAGGGGTTCATCCTGGTCATCTGCTTATGCGTATTTCTTTTCACAGACACAGCTTCCGTATTTTCTGCGTATACAAGTGGAACGACCGGCCATACAGCAGATGATGACACACGGGGGACATATACGACTTACTTGAATGACAAAACAAGCGGCGAGCTGACTACTGAATTTTCCGGGCGTGTGTGGGCGGACAAGACGGTAACAACCGATGATCAGAAATTCAGCGGTGATGTCGGTAATAATATCACTGTGCAGAATGATTCGGATTTTCTGGTGACGTATTCTGCGCTGGCGACCACACAGAGCATTACCGGAGAGGCTCAGAGTCCGCTTGATGTAGTGTTTGTAGTGGATTTTTCGGGATCGATGATCTCAAATGCAATGGATGACAATGAAAGTCGGCTGGCTAATCTGCTGGATGCGCTGAACAGTTCGATTAAGACTCTGATGGAGGCCAATGAATATAACAGGGTGGCGGTAGTGCGTTATTCTGGATTACCAAAACAGAACACAAACAGAACAGTCACTGCTTCACAGGTATTGGTTCCGCTCGGTCATTACGATGTGAAAGATACATATTTTACATGCAGTAATGATGATGCCGTTGCATCTCGCGGCAATGTAAATGTTTTATGGGATGTAGGATCGAATTCCGGCTCTCATACAATTCATACTGAGGATGCAACGAACACGCAAATGGGACTCTATACGGGGATGAATTTGCTGACTCAGTGTACAACTACTGAGTATATTGATGGAACAGAGGTTAAGAGAGTTCCTGCTGTCATTCACCTTTCTGATGGAAATCCGACGGTTTCTTCTGACAGTCAGACATGGTGGGCTCCTGACAACAATTCAAATAACGGAAATGGTGTTGTGCGCTGGCCTTCCGCAGGAAACAGCATGAAAGCCCTTATGACTGCTTCCTATATGAAAAAAGAGATAGACGCGCATTATGGATTGCAGAACGATGAAGACTACCGCGTCAAAGTATATAACATTGGAATGGGGCTGACGGAGATTCATCAGGAAGCATCTGATTCTCCAAACGGATATCCTGCCGCAGCCCAGGCTTCAGCAGATATCACCTTGAACCCGGGAGAAGTTCTTGGAAATTCAAATTATGTGTATAGAAACGATGAGTATAGCCAAAATATTGGAGGAACTGGACACAACGCTCCATCAGTTTATAAATACAGCATTGTGGGGGATATTGAGAATGCCTGGAATTTATATACGAACAATCAGTCTTTAACGATGGAGATTTTATATAGTATTTCAGGGACGGGTAATCAGTGGAATCCACACGAAGACTTTTATGAAAATTATACTTTTACACACCCGGATAGTGGAGAGGATATCAACACCCTGAATTATGTTGATCAATACTTTGCGGCAAATAATGCCAGTGCCGTGACAGATGTGTTTGAGCAGATTGTCAGCGACATCACAATGTCCGCCCCACAGGTGCCAACACAAATTGAGTCCGGTGCTGCTATCGACCAGAGCGGCTACATTACATATACCGATGAGATCGGCGATTATATGGAGGTCAAGGATGTAAAAAACCTGATCTTCTCCGGTACGAATTTTACAAATCCTAATATAACTACAAACACAAGCGGAAATACCACTACCTATACCTTCAGCGGTGAGATTGACAGTCCGGTTTACGGAACGCAGAATGCGAATGATATTGTTATTACGGTTACATCGAATACGGATAACACCGGAAAAATGACGCAGACACTTACAGTAAAGATACCTGCTTCGGCGATTCCGCTGAGGGTGAACACGGTGGAGCTGGATTCATCCGGGAATGTGAAAAGTCATACGACCAATAATGCCTATCCTGTGCGTCTTTGTTATACCGTAGGAGTGCAGGAGGGCGTAAAGAATGTTGACGGAACTGTGGATCTTTCAAAGATTGACGATGCGTACAAGCAGGCAAATACCGGAACGGACGGTCTGTATTTTTACAGCAACAAATATACGGGTGATATAAAGTGGGAGGATCAGGAGACAGCGGGCAACGCATACGTTGAGTTTACACCTGCGAAAAACAACCCTTATTTCTACGTTCAGGAAAGCATTCCTCTGTATACGGACGAAACATGTAATACTCCGGTAACGCAACAACCGACTTCTGATGACGGCAAAACTTACTATTATCAGGTACAGTATTACAGAGGTATGGAAAGCGTAACCGAAACCCGCTCGGTTACCGGAATCAAGGGGGCGACCGAACTAATAAATAATCAGTATTACGTGAAAGCAGGCGAAATAAACGCGCCTCGTGTTGATACCAAATATGCAGAAAAGACAATCAATAATACTTCTACTGCGCAGCTTTACTATTATGCGCATATGAACGGAGAAAACGCACAAATACATCTGGGCAATAACGGACGTCTTGCGGTAAAAACGGCTTCACTTGCCGTAGAAAAGGACATTGAAGTTCCAGAAGGAATTGACGCTGGACAATTTGCAAATCAGGAATTCTCTTTTACAGTGACGCTGACGTATAGTGATAGTAATAGTACCCCGGTTTCGGGGACGTTTACCACAAGGCATGTAGTTGATGATGGAAACGGATCTGAAGCATCTGTAGAAAACGGAATAACTTCATTGAATTTCACTGAAGGCATTGCCACTTTTGACCTCAAACCCGGTGAGAAACTCTATATCGACGGTCTTGTCAATGGATGGAGCTATACGGTAAGCGAGACAGATGATCCGAATGACGGCTTTGATCAGACTACGCCTGAAGACGGAAACGCCTCAGGTACACTCGAAGATGCAACGACAACAGCTTCGTTTGTTAATACATATTATCCCGGTTCTATTGCTGTGACCAAGCGGGACGGCGCGGGAGATCCGCTGAAAGGTGCAAAGTTCCAGCTCTATAAGGATGCTGGAACAGGCGGCAAACAGGCAGTCGGAAGTCCGGTTCTCACAGTGCCGAGAATACGGCAGACGATAGCGGAAGGAGATTCAGGATTTGACCTTAAGCATATGATTTTTACGGATACGGCTGGCAAGAGTTATCCGGTCCATACTGACGGCTCCGACACGAAGAGCTACTTCTACTACCGCAGCCTGACTGGCGACGAACAAAATAAATACGAAGAGGGTACCCTTACGGGTTACGAGGAAGTTGCAGAGTTCACAAATCTTCTTGTCAATGGAACGTACTACTTGAAGGAAGCTACGGTTCCGGCCGGATATAGCGCACCTCAAACGAACGATGAAGGATACCTGATCGTGGGAGAGAATGAGCAGACGAAAATTACAGTACCAACCTCAGATGGAGAAAATACGGTATATCATTTGTTGTTTACGGTGACGAACCATAAAAAAATGATCCTGCCAACTACGGGTCTTTCCGGCATCGGACGGTTTCTGGTAGCAGGGGTAGTGCTCCTGACAGCCGCAGTCATCCTGTGGAAGGTAAAAAAGCAAAGAGCATGACTGTAAATGCAGGCGCGCGGCGCCGCAGATGCAGAAGGCGGTAAATCAATGATATAAAAGCGTATCCATGTTTTTATATAAATCAGGTCTTATGAAAAAGAAGAAAAGGAAGGGGGAAACCTTATGAAAAAAAGTAACAGATTCTTATCTCGGCTCACAGGAACGTTGGCTGCACTGACGCTTGTGGTCGGACTGGTGCCTGCAACAGTGCTTGCTGCGGATGGAAGTGCGAGTATCACGATTACAGAACCGGCATGGTCGGATAGCAGTAAAGACTGGGCGGGTACAGAGGCAAATGCGTATCTAGTGCTGGATCAGGTAAATGACACAGAGACAGATCCTGCTAAGAAACTTTATTCCGTAACTAACGACTTCAATGCATTTTTCAACATCGATACGGATGACAACAACAGTTCGATCGATGAAATATTTGGAACTGTCGGAACTGGCGGCACCGTGTACCTGTGGTTAGACGGCAATGATCTTTCTGCCGGTACGACCCAGCCTGCTTCCGGTGAGTACATCACCTTCTCCGGTGATAACACCAAGGCGCTTGACAAGACCTACGGCGAGGCTGACCTGGTGAGCCGTATCGTTGGAGATAACGGTGAAGGTGGAAGCAATGCAGGTGTGTTCTATTCCTGGATTGAGAAGTATATTGAGGCGAATAACATAACTACGCCTCATACAGCAACAGCTGGTACAAGCGTCGGTACACACGGATCTGTGACGATCACTAACCTTAAAGAGGGCTACTACGCCATCGACTTTAAGAGCGTTCCGAGTGGCTTAAGCCTCAAGCAGGGTGTGATGATTGCCACGACAGGTGATATCTCGGCTCAAATGAACCTTAAGGCGGAGGATCTGCCTTTTGAAAAGAAGATAAGCGAGAAGGATGCAGACCAATGGCTTGATGAGCTTACTGCAGAGACAGGAGATGTGCTTGACTATCGGCTGACAGCAAAGGTTCCTACGCTGACCGACTACGACAATCTCACTGAGTTTACTATGAGTGATACGCTGGAAAAGCAGGAGTTTGATTCTGCCAGCGTTCAAATTGCTATCGATAATACCGTTGCTACACGGGGGACGGGTACTAACGAGAATACGTTTTATATTGGACAGACTCTCCTTGCGAAACTGAATCCGGTCAGCTATGCCGATGAAAAGAGTTCCTTCACCCTCATTTTTGAACCATCTGCTCTCGAGGCATATGAGGGCAAGACAGTCACTGTTACCTACAGTGCAAGGCTTACCACTGACGCGGTGAAGGTAAATGTCAATGACGCCGAACTGGTATGGAGCAATAACGGATCTGACAGCAGCCTGACTGATTCCACCGAGGTGTACACCTACGGCATCGAGCTGACAAAGACCTTCAGCGACGCTACTGTTTCAGCTGATGAGATTGGTGAGGTGACATTCCAGTTGTACAGGGTAAATGGGCAGAATGAGGAGCTCCTCTATTTTACCGGCTCTGCCGGAAGTTACATCCTTGTGTCTGATTCCAATGGAACGGGCAATGTGACGGCAGAACTAAAGCTTAATACGACCAGCAGGAAACTGACGGTTGTGGGTCTGGATGATGACGAGACCTACATCCTGAAGGAGACCGATACTGCAGACGGCTATAACCTGATTGACGAGAATGTCACAATTGATCTTGAAGCACAGCTTGACCCGAACGCAATGCTGCTCGACGAGGGTAAGACAAGTGTCAAACTGGGAAATACTTCTCTTAATGTGGGCTTTGTAAACAACGAGAGTTCCACAGATATGGCAATTGCGAGCGTTGCTTTTGAGCTGTACAACCAGAAAGGCTTCAGCCTGCCGAAGACCGGAGACGCAGGCACATGGGCGCTGACGGTGAACGGGATTCTTTTGATTGCTTCAGGCGTTGTGCTTGTTGTGGTTTCCAGAAGAAAAAAATCTTCTAAATAACGAGAATACAAGTTATTTGCGCAGGAATGGGCGGAGTATTCCGCCCATCCTTCTTTTCTGGTCAGTCAGTGTAGAAACGGAGGGCAAAGTAAGTGAAACAAAAGATATTGACGATATTGGCAATCCTGGTCTTTCTGGCTGGAATCTCTCTTTTGGCTTACCCGGTCGTCAGCAACCTTCTCTATGAAAAGGAGCAGGAAGAACTGATGGAGCATTATGGCAGCATCGTCGTGGAAAACCTGACGACAGATGAACGGGCGGCAGAACTGCAGGAGTGCAGGGAATACAACCGTGGACTTCTGCAGGGAGGCGTCCTGCTTACAGATCCCTTTGACATGAGCCAGCTGGATCCCTCCGCCATGCCCTATGCAGGACTGCTGAACGTGGACCAAGAAGGGGGAATGGCCTATCTGCGGATTCCAGCTATCGATGTGGAGCTAATGATCTATCACGGAACGGAAGAGGAAGTCCTGCAAAAAGGTGTGGGACATCTGCAGGGGAGCTCTCTCCCCGTAGGAGGGACAGGAACACACTGCGTCCTTTCGGCTCATACAGGACTCAATGATAAAAAGCTGTTCACAGACCTGGATCAGTTGGAAAATGGCGACATTTTTTATATCCATGTGTTGGGGGAGATCCTTGCATATCAGGTGGACCAGATCCGGGTCGTTCTCCCGGAGGAGACGGAAGATCTGAAGATCAATGCCCGGGAAGATTATGTCACGCTGGTGACATGCACGCCGTATGGGATCAATACACACCGTCTGCTGGTTCGGGGAACCCGCGTGCCCTATGAGGAGGAAAGAGAGCAGTCAGACGGGGCACTGAGAAAGGGAAGCTGGCTGGAACAGTATCGACTGGCGGCTTTTGCTGGCCTCTCTGTGGTGCTGGCTGCAGCGGCTGGCGGTTTCCTGTGGAGGCGAGTAAGAAAGAAAGGATAGCATGGCAAAAAAGTGGATCTGATCGGAATGAGATACGGAAAACTGACAGTTGTGGAGCGGACAGATCAGAGAGAACACGGCTACTGTCTCTGGCGGTGCCGCTGTGATTGCGGCGGAGAGATACTGGTCAGTACGAAGAGGCTGAAAAACGGGACTGTCACCGACTGTGGCTGTATCCCTGCGGATTCCGCCCGCAGAGGCCGTACTGCGGAGGATCTGACAGGGAGACGTTTTGGAAAGCTTACAGTGATCAGACGTATTAAAAATAAGTACAACAGGACTTGCTGGCTGTGTCAGTGCGACTGCGGAAACCAATGTGAGGTGACAGCGCATATGCTGAAATCGGGAAAGGTAAAAAGCTGTGGTTGTCTGCGGGGAGGCAAGATTTATGATATCACAGGACTTCGATTCGGCAGATTAACTGCTATAGAACCTACAGAAAGAAGAGACAGAAAAGGCTCTGTATACTGGCGGTGCCACTGCGACTGTGGAAATGAAACAGACGCAACGTAGGATAGCCTAATGTATAGAAATGTAAGAAGTTGCGGATGCCTGAAACAGGAAATTCAGAGACAAATTCCGGATCGTCTTCATCGGTTCGATGGAACCTGTGTGGAATTTCTCGATAAACGAAAATACAGGATCGATAATACCAGCGGTTTTCGAGGCGTGTTCAGGAGTAAAAATGGCCGTTTCTACGTGTCTATCGGCTTTAAAAATCAGAGGTTCTATCTGGGGACTTATCAAAACTATGAGGACGCCGTCGACATCCGGCTGAAGGCGGAGGAGCAGATCCACCATGCGTTTGTGGAAGCCTACCATATATGGAAAGAGCAGTGTATGTCTTCTCAGGAAGAAATTCCCTTTATTTTTGACGTGGAAAAAGTAGATGGAGAATTTAAGATTACAACAAATATAAATATGCAGAAATTTCCGATATAATTCGTCTGAAGCTGACGCGTGAAAACAATGCCTTGTCAGGGAAACAGCTACCTGCTGCAGAGGCTTTTTGTCCCTTAAATGCTTCATTTTTCCCTAAAAGTAATCATAATAAAAAATCTTCCCTTTATTGTCCACTGTGTATTGTTAGAGTCTACCGGTTGTTCTGGGTTTACAGTGGCTGATAGCAATTGACCAGAAACGATTTGAACTGTAGTAAAAGACCTTTTATTGCGAGTCTTGCGTGAACTGAACATGACTTGGATTGACAGTGGTCAGGAGACCTCCTAAGAATATGTTATAACGACCGCCTTTTGGGGAAAAGTGATTGACAACGAGTTAATCTAAGCCTAAAATTGAATAGATTTCAAAGATGTTTCCGTAGCTCAGCTGGATAGAGCGACCGCCTCCTAAGCGGTAGGTCGGAGGTTCAAATCCTCTTAGCGACGCCAAAAACTCCGCCGAAAACCCTTGTAAAATAAAGGTTTTCGGCGTTTCATATTTTACTATAGTTTTTCAAATCGTATATTCTTGTTAAATTTGATTAGCAAAAACACCTTTCTGCTAATCATTCACTACCATAGAATAGTCGAACCATTTTTAAATGATCATTTATGTACATATTTATGTTAGCATTTATACCTGGGGTTGTATCGACATCTTCGAAGAAAGTATTAATGTAGGACGAGCTTATATCTTCGTTAATAAAGAGCTTCAAAGGGTCAGCCGAGATGCTCTGGAGTAATTAAACGAAAAGGGCGTAGTATTCAAATTTCCACCTGCTCTTTCAAGCAACCATACTGCATTGGTGTTGAAAGATCCGAAAACACTGACGAGCGTGAGAAAAGTATTCTTGCCTAAGACTGTGGCAGAAATGCTTGTAAAGCACCGTAAAGAAATAGACAATCTCAAAGAGCTGTTCGGAGATGAGTACACCGATTTTAATATGGTGTTTGCATCTACCTGTGGTAGACAGATTGAGGGGCAAGTCATTAACTGAGCCTTAAAGAAACTCATTAACGATAACGACCTGCCACCTGTTGTTTTTTACAGTTTCCGCTATTCAAGCATCACATATAAGCTGAAGCTCAACGGCGGAAATATAAAGTCAGTGCAGGGCGGCTCTGGTCACGCATAAGTCAAAATGGTTGCTGATGTGTATTCTCATATATAGACGAGGACAGGAGAATAAATGCTCAGAGATTTGAAGAACAATTTTACCAGAGCAAGGCTACTCCAAAGGCTGAGGAGGTATCATCACAGGAAGAACAGGAAATGTTGCAAAAGCTCCTTGCAAATCCCCAAATGGTAGCACTTCTAAAATCGTTGGCAAAGAACTTATAAAGATGATGGGCAGTTCTCAAGATTGCCCGTTTTCTTTTGGGATTTGATATGGTAAAAAAATTGTCGTTTGGTATAATGAGAGTGTCGAAAATGATTGAGGTTGTAATTTGCAACATCAAAGCAGATGACACATAAAACTTGAAATGCCAGATTGGCATTTCAAGTTTAGGAGGATATAATGGCAACAGAAGATAGGAAAGAAGTTTTGTCACAAAATCAGATAGAAACTCCTGTTGTGGAAATAGTACAGCCTGTCATTGAAAAATTGATATATGTTATTCGTGATAAACAGGTTATGATAGACAGCGATTTAGCTATGCTTTATCAGGTGGAAACAGGAGCATTGAACAGAGCTGTAAAAAGAAATATAAAGAGATTTCCAGATGATTTTAGATTCCAGCTTACCGTGGAGGAATATGAAAACTTGAAATGCCAGATTGGCATTTCAAGTTTGAATGAAAATGGATATGGTGGACGAAGAACTTTACCGTATGTTTTTACCGAACAAGGAATATCCATGCTTGCAAGCGTACTTCATAGTGATATAGCCATAAATGTGAGCATTGGTATTATGAGGGCTTTTGTAGAGATGAGGCGTTTCATTGCTAACAATGCTCTACTCTTTGAGCGTATTAGCAATGTGGAATTAAAGCAGTTGGAATACCAGAAGCAGACGGACGAGAAGTTAGAGCAGATATTTGAATACATATCTGAACACGAGGAAGCCAGTCAAAAGATATTCTTTGACGGACAGATATATGATGCGTTTAGTCTGATTGTCAGCTTGATACAGAAAGCAGAGAAAGAGATTACGCTGATAGACGGGTATGTAGATGTAGGAACGCTTAATCTGTTAGCGAAGAAAAATGAGGGTGTATCTGTTACAGTTTACACTCATCAGCGAACACGATTAAGTAATATAGATGTGGCAAATTTCAATGCACAGTACCCTGCATTGGAAGTGAAGTATACGAGTGTGTTTCACGACAGATTTTTAATTTTGGACGGAAAAACAGCCTATCATATCGGGGCGTCTTTGAAAGATGCAGGTAAGAAAACTTTTGGAATTACGCTGATTAACGATGAGAGTATCACGAAAGACATCTTGCAGCGTTTAGAATTGGAAACGGAAGAATAGAAATTGCAAAAGGCAGTCCCCAAAATTGCCTTTCACCATACATACAAAACTTGAAATTACAATTTTCGATTTCAAGTGGCGATAAGATAAACGATATAACATTGTATGTCACGGGATAATAACCACCACCTAAAAGGTGGCTGATATTGACATCGTAACATTTCCCAAATCAAAAGGCTTGTGCTAAATGCTTGCTAAAAGGACGGTCTAAAATGCCTTAAAATTAGCAGTCACAAGGTGGTACGAAATAACATCTTTAATTCGTGAAAAGTCAGTAAATATGGGGATTAGTTAAACTTAGAAGGTAGCCTCCTTACCCTTAATGGTGTGACTCCTAAGCAGTAGATTGGGTGTTCGAATCACCTCGTGGACGTCATTTTATATAATGAATAGAAAGTTCTATCGCCTTGTAAACAGTCAACAGTTTGTGTTGGTTGTTTTTTTGTTAAAGTTGATTTTTTTATTTTCAACAAAATTTGAAATATATGTATAATAATGATAACGACCTGAAGCGGTCGTTTTTATGCTTTTCGTTCACAGACTTCTGTCCACTGACAATTTCCACATATACTTTTTCTTTGATCAGGAATGATAATCTTTTCATTGATCAGACGTGAAAATTCAAACCAGGAGATTTGTGAATTCTCTTTTAAACCACAAAAAGATAATACCATGTGATCATATCCTTGAACCAATTCTTTTGTTTTACAGACACCTTTAAGTAAGTTAGGACATTTTTGACAAATGATATCTTCCTTTATAACAACTTTGAAATCGGGATTATTTTTCATAGTATCATAAACAGATTGCATATGTTTGGTGAATTCTTCACTATAACCTTTTCCTTCAAAAAAATTGAAACACAAACCATGATGTGCTCTTAACTCTAATCGCTTCTTATTCATGATTATCTTTTCTTTAATCTGTTTGTAAGAAAAAGAGCAACGCCAATCTTTATCAAGTCAGGTATAATAAAGGGGATGACACACAATCCTAAAACGGTAGATAACCCAATGACACCTGAATGCTGGGTATAGATGAGCATAAACCAAGCAGTACCAAAAGCATAACATACAATCAAACCTGCTATCATAGAAAAAGCCAGGATGATTTGATTTCTACCCATGATTGTCTCTATTCCCCACATCAGTAATGCTGATAATAAAAAGCCCATAATATAACCACCCGTTGTACCTAGAAGAACACTTACGCCACCAGTCAATCCAGCAAATACAGGAATTCCAATAGCCCCAAGAAGGATATATGTCAAAACTGTCAATGTCCCTCTTTTACCACCTAAAAGACCAACTGTCGTAAAGACACCCATTGTTTGTAGAGTAAACGGAATACTGGCAGGAATGGAAATCCATGAACAAATAGAAATCATGGCAGTGAAAACACTCATATAGACAATATCTCTGGTTTTATTTGAATCAGTATCTTTTATATATTCCATAGTTTATACACCTCTTTTTCTAGTGAAGACAGTAGTCATCATAACAGATGTTTCTTTTATTGTAAACTATTAAATGTATTTTAGTTTACAATAAAATGTATAGTACTAGTTATTTGTAGAAAAATCTAACCCTAGATAAATGTTGGTAACTATATTTAAAATATATTGATTATATGGTCTTAAATGAAAATTCATTTGTAAAGTCACTATATCTTAGCTCACACATGGAGTTCATGAT
>NZ_NFLH01000051.1 GCF_002160815.1 Massilimicrobiota sp. An134
ACACATATTTCAATTTTACATATAAACCTAAACGTCATCAACTACGTATTAATAAAGTTGATAGAAAGGAGAAGGTATATTTTAATGACTGATAAATGAGTCAATTATAATATACCAGGATATTATGTTATTTGTATCATGGAATGTGAATGGCTTAAGAGCATGCTTGAATAAAGGATTTCAAGATTTTTTCTTATCAGTTGATGCTGATATTTTTGCGATTCAGGAAACAAAACTTCAAAAGCATCAGCTTGATTTACAGTTTGATGGTTATGTCTCTTATTATAATGATGCCCTGAAGAAAGGATACAGTGGGACAGCTATTTATACAAAGAGAGAACCTCTTTCAGTCAGTTATGGTTTAGGTAAGGAAGAACATGATCAGGAAGGTCGTGTGATTACTTTAGAATATGAGAATTTTTATTTTGTTACTGTGTATACGCCTAATTCTAAAAGAGGCTTAGAACGTCTAGATTACCGCCAAGTGTGGGAAGATGCATTTAGAGAATATGTGAATACATTAAAACAGAAAAAATCTGTTGTGATTTGTGGCGATTTGAACGTGGCTCATCAGGAAATTGATTTAAAAAATGATAAAACAAATCATAAAAATGCTGGATTTACAGATGAAGAAAGACAAAAATTTACAGAATTACTAGAGAGTGGATTTATTGATACTTTCAGATATAAATATCCAACTTTAGAAAAATATTCTTGGTGGTCTTATATGTTTAAAGCAAGAGAAAAAAATGCTGGCTGGCGTATTGATTATTTTGTTGTATCAGATAATCTAAAAGAACAGATTCAAGATGCTTATATCTATAATGATGTATTTGGATCAGATCATTGTCCAGTCGGTGTTGAATTGGAGGGATTGCAATGAAATTCATGATTGTTTCAGATATTCATGGCTCATATACAGATTTAAAGAGAGTTATGGAGATTTATGAAGAAGAAAAAATGGATAAATTAGTTTTATTAGGTGATTTATTATATCATGGGCCTAGAAATCCTTTACCAGAAGGCTATCAGCCTCAAGAAGTCATGAAACTCTTGAATGCTTATAAAGAGAATATTATAGCAGTACGAGGAAACTGTGATGCTGAAGTGGATCAGATGGTATTGGAGTTTCCTATGAGAGGAGATTATAGTGAACTTTATTTAGATGGGCATCGTTTCTTTTTTACACATGGGCATTTATATGATGAAGAACACTTACCTATGTTAAAGGCGGGAGATGTCTTTATGTATGGTCATATTCATAAACCAGTGTTAAAAAAAGAAAATGATATCACGATTTTTAATCCATCTTCTATATCTTTGCCAAAGGCTGGACAGAAAAGCTTTGGTATCTATGAAAATGGTGAATTGAAAATTGTATCTTTTGATAAAAAGGTGCTTCAAAGTATAAAAATATAAAAAAATAGAAAAAAACCGTGAAATTAAATCAAAAGTATGGTATTTTTATATTGATAGGGGTGAGTATATGGCTAAGTACAGAGATATTGCTGATGATATTCGTCAAAAAATAAAAAATCAAGAATATACATTTGGTCAAAAACTTCCCTATGAGTATGTTTTATGTATGAGCTATCATTGTAATAAAGAAACAATGAAAAAGGCCTTAGATATATTGGTCAAAGAAGGACTCATTATCCGTCGTCGTGGTGCGGGTACATTTGTGAAGGATTATGATCCTGCCATGGATAATCCTGTTAGTAAATTTGGACGTGGTTTGACGGCACAATATGAAGGAATTAAAGAAGTCACAAGTGAAGTCCTGGAATTTGAAGTTGTTCCAGCGGATGAACATTTATCAGAGAAATTACAGATAGATGTTGGTGATTTTGTCTATCATATTATAAGGCTCAGATTTTTAGATAAAATTCCTCATTTAATTGATATTACATATATCCCCATTAGTGTTGTTCCTAATTTAAAGTTACAGCATTTAAAAGGATCTGTATATGGATATATCGAAAAAGTTTTAAAGTTAAAAATCCAAAGCTGTCATTTAACGATTAATGCAGCTTTATCTACACCTTTAGAACAACAATATTTGGGATTAAAAGAAAATGAGCCGTATATTCAAGAAGAGCAGATTTCTTTTTTAAGCAACGGTTCTATTTTCGAATATACACTCTCAAGACAGCATTTTTCTCATTTTGAATTTCAGACTGTTATAGTACAACAATAGCTATCCTAAGGGATAGTTTTTTACTAGAAAGAGTAGTCGGTATGATTAATGATTAAAAGACAAATATTTATAAAAAATGGCATAGTTATTCATATTTTGAGCAAAAAATAAAAAATACAAATAAAAAAAGGTAAAATAAAATAAAAAATAAGTAAAAAAACACTGTTAAAACCGTCTTTTATTGGAAAAGTACCATACTTTTGATATAAAAGCATTGACTTTTAATAAAAAAAATTTTATACTTATATTGTCAAAAATATTTTAAGGGAGGAAAAATTTTATGGATGCTTTTGCTGATAAGCTAGGGCGCATTGGAGCATGGGCTGGACAAAACAAATATCTTGGTGCCATCAAAAATGCGTTCCAAAACTTCATGCCAGCAACTATTGCTGGTGCCATTGGTGTTCTTTGGACAAACGTATTAATTACCGATGCTGTTGTCAATGGTGCACCTCAAGGGCTAGGTGGGTTAATTCCTGCTGTTATGGTTTTAGAACCAATTAATGCTGTATTCAACGCAATACAGTTCTGTTCAATTTCATGTATCGCTATTGGAATTGTTATGTTAGTTGCTCAAGAAATTGGGGAAGCTAACGGTGAAACTGGAGCTTTTCCAGCTATTTTAGGATTTATGTGCTGGGCTATGGTTACTCCAACTGCACATGCAGTAACTGGATTAACTGCTTACACTGATGCAGCTGGTACTGCTGTTACAATTGGAACAGTTTTAGAACAAGCTGGTGTTGATTTAGCTGGTGTAGGGACTTTCACTGGTTTTGCTGGAAGTTATATGGGAGCTACTGGTTTATTTACTTCATTGATTATTGGTATTTTTGGGCTTGAAATTTATAACTTCTTCCGTAAAAGAGAAGGATTAAAAATCAAAATGCCTGAACAAGTACCTCCAGGTGTTGCTCGTGCATTCGAAGTTTTAATTCCAACATTCTTAACTTTATTAGTTGTTGGTGTTATCGGATGGGCTGTACAAATGGCTACTGGTGGATTATATTTCAATGATGTTATTTCTACTTATTTACAACAACCATTACAAGATATCATTGGTGCTAATATCGTAGCAGTTATGTTAATGTATGTATTAATCTCATTATTCTGGTTAGTAGGTATTCATGGTAATAACATGTTATCTGCTGTTAAAGAACCAATCTTCCGTCCAATGTTATATGCAAATACAGCTGCATTTACTGCTGGAAAACATGGAGCAGAAATCCCTAATGTATTGAACTTAACAATGTTACAAATGTTCGCTGAATGGGGAGGTTCTGGGGTTACTTTAGGTTTAGTTATTGCAATCTTTATCTTTGGTAAACGTGAAGATAACCGTGCAATTGCTACATTATCTATCGTTCCAGGTCTTTTCAATATCAATGAAACAGTTACATTTGGTATTCCATTGGTATTAAACCCAATCTTAGGTATTCCATTTATTCTTGCTCCAGTAGCATGTATCTTCATCGGATGGTTATTAGTTACTATTGGATTCTGTCCAAAAATCGTTATCGAAGTTCCATGGACAATGCCACCATTATTATTAGGATTCTTAGCAACTGGTGGAAATTTCATGGGTGCTGTTTCACAAGTTATCGTTATTGTAGTATCTACATTAATTTATATTCCATTCGTAATTGTTTACGAAAGATTCCAAAACAAACAAGCTGCTGAAGCTGAATAAGATATTAAACGATTTTGAAAACTTAAAGAGCGGAATTTCCGCTCTTATTTTTTTAAAGTTTAAATTGTTATTTATATGTATATCGTGTATAATATTCAAAGGGAAGTGAGGAGTTTTATGGAAGAAGAAGTTAAAGAGTTTAAAGTGCGAATGAATACTGCAACAATTATTTTTCTTACTGCATTAGCATTCTATACTGTGTTTACAGTTTTCACGCAGGATAAACAGACTGCTTTGGTTATTGTCGTTTTTGCAATTGTTTGTTTTGCATTTTTCTTAGGATGTAGACCAAACAAATATACTATACATAATAGAGAATTAACAATTCATTATTATTTGTGGAAAAATAGTCATGTAGATTTAATGAACTGTGATACAATTTGTGATCCTGTTCCACGTATGGCTGACTTAGTGACAAGACCACATGCAATTGAACTTTATACAAATACAAAGAAAAGATATTGCTTTTTTCCAAAGAAAAGAGTTGAATTTGTACATGCAGTTGTAAAGGCTAATAAAAGAATTCATTGTACAGTTAAAGAATATACAGATGTTTATAGAATCTTAGAAAAGAAAGATCGTAAAGAAAGAAGAAAAGCAGAGAAAAAAGCTGCAAAAGAAGCTGCACAATCAAAGAGTTAATAAAGCGAGTATATAATCATAGAATTGATTATGTACTTTTTTTTCTCCTGAAATATGTCATTTTTTATGTATAATGAATAGAAGGAGGATATAATTATGCAATTAACATTAGAACATTTATCTTTTTATTTGAATCAATGTGAAAATAAACGTTTAAGCTGGCATACCTTAAAGGCTTATCGCATTGATTTAAAACAGTTTTATTCATTTATGATGAATAAGGATATGAATAAGCGTGAAATATCTTACTATATTCATTATCTGAATCATCATTTTAAGCCTAAGACAGTCAAACGCAAATTAGCGAGTTTACATGCTTTTTTTGAAGATATGGTCTTTTATGAAATAATTCAAGAGAATCCAATGGACAAAATAAGGTATAAAATTCAAGAAGAAAAGACTTTACCACGCATTATTCAATACCATCAATTACAGGATTTATTTCATCGTTTAGATCAAGATCAGCACTTTTTTATAAAAAGAGATAAAGCCGTGATTGAATTGCTTATTTCTACAGGAATTAGAGTTTCTGAATTATGTGCTATTAAAAATGAAGATATTTATTTAGAGGAAAAGTATCTCATTATTTATGGCAAGAATGCAAAAGAAAGAGTTATATTTTTAGGTGAGGAAGTTTATCTGGCATTAAAAGAATATGAACAGGCTTTTCATGACAGGATTAGTGAGCAGGAATATTTTTTTATCAATAATCAATATCATCGTTTAACAGATCAGTCTGTTCGTCATATTATCAATAGATATACAGATGATTTTCATATCACACCACATATGTTTCGCCATACCTTTGCCACAATGCTTTTAGAGCAGGATGTTGATATATCATATATCCAAAAGATATTAGGTCATAGCTCTATTACAACAACCAGCATTTATGCCTATGCTTCTATTCAAAGACAAAAAGAGATTATGATGAATAAAAATCCAAGGCAACTTATTAAATAATATTTCTTTTTTATATATTTTCATATATGATAATGATGAGGTGATAACAATATGCAAAGATATGAAGTCTGGCGACAATTATATACATATGCAGATGAGTGGGTACAGCTAAAACCATGGGAAGTCTTATGGAGTAATGATTTTGTTGCTTTAGAGATTAATGAGAAAACATATTATTGTACAATTATGGGGAAATTAGGTGATTGTATTGGGGTATCTATATATGAAGGAGAAGAGGGATATGCAGATTTATGTAGTATAGCTCATGAATATCCAGATCAGGCTATTGCGCAATATATGATGTTTGAACAAAATTGTTTAACATTTTATATGGGAGATCGCGAAGAGGTTCCAAAAGGTCAAAAAGAAATCATTAAAAAATTAGGATTAAAATATAGAGGAAAAGGACATTGGCCATATTTTCTTTCATTTGTGCCAAGATTTTATCCTTATGAAATTAATGATCAACAGGCAAGTGTGATTGTACAAGTTTTTAAGCATCTCATTCCACTTATGAAAGCTTATATGAATCACGAAGTTGCTGTGGATTTTGATAATGGTGAGATACTTTTTGCTCATGATCATCATGGTTGGAAATATGAAGCTATACAAAGACCTGAAGAACAAGAAAAATTCTATGTTGTAGATTTGGAAGATCAACAATATCTCAATTATTTAAAAGAGTTACCACAAACGCAAAATCAGTATATCATTGATTTGGCATATTTATCTGGTGGTTTTATAGATGAAAGATATGATCGTCCAGTCAGTTCGCTTGTTTTATTAGTTATGGATTTGCTTTCACAAGAAATTATTAATATATATATGTTAAAACCTGAAGATGATGAAGATTCTATATGTATTCAACAATTGAGTAAAGTTATAGAAAAATTTGGGAAACCACAGGAAATTTTTGTTAGAAATCCAAGAGTTTATAGCTCATTAGTTTCTATTTGTGACACATGTCAAATTGATGTACATATTACATCATTACCAATGATGGATGACGTTTTGGGTCAAATGGAAAGCTTTATGCAAATGTAATATGATTCTTTATACTCTTTCATTGCAAAAATATATCTTTCATGTATAATAGAATGGACTTGTCAAAAAGGAGAATTGATAAAATGATAGCAACTCAAAATGTGTCTTTGCGATATGGCGATCGTGCTTTATTTGAAAATGTATCTATTCAATTTACTGAAGGAAACTGTTATGGAATTATTGGTGCCAATGGGGCTGGTAAATCTACTTTTTTAAAGATTTTATCAGGAGAAATTGAACCGAATAAAGGTGAAGTTGTGATAACACCGGGACAGAGATTATCTGTATTAAAACAGGATCATTTTGCTTATGATGATCAGGAAGTTTTAAAAACAGTTTTAATGGGAAATAAACGTCTTTATGAAATTATGTTAAGAAAAGAAGAGCTTTACAGTAAAGCTGACTTTAATGATGAAGATGGTATTGAACTTGCTGAACTTGAAGGTGAGTTTATGGAAATGGATGGCTGGAATGCTGAAACTGATGCTGAAATTCTTTTAAATGGATTAGGTGTAACAGGTGAATATCATCACTTGCTTATGAAAGAATTAGGTGACCAACAAAAAGTCAAAGTTTTATTGGCACAGGCCTTATTTGGTAATCCTGATATTTTATTATTGGATGAGCCGACTAACCATTTGGATTTAAAAAGTGTCACATGGTTAGAAAATTTCTTATTGAATTTCCCTAATACAGTCATTGTTGTTTCTCATGATAGACATTTCTTGAATAAAGTTTGTACGCATATTGCGGATATTGATTATAGTAAAATTCAGTTATATATAGGAAATTATGATTTCTGGTATGAATATTCTCAGATGATGTTAAAACAGGCAAAAGAAATTAATAAAAAAGCTGAAGCAAAGAAAAAAGAATTGGAAGAATTTATTGCGCGTTTTAGTGCCAATGCTTCTAAAGCAAAACAGGCAACATCACGTAAAAAATTATTAGATAACTTAGAGATGGTAGATATTAAACCATCATTAAGAAGATATCCATTTATTGGTTTTACACCAGATAGAGAAGTTGGAAATATTGTTTTAACTGTTGAAGATTTAGGATACAGTCAAAATGGTGAACAAATCTTTGATCATGTCTCATTTTCTATTTCATCAAAAGATAAAGTTGCTTTTGTTTCAGATCATGAGCTGGCGGTGACAACTTTTTTTAAGATTATCATGGGTGAAATTACAGATTATACAGGAACTTTCCAATGGGGAGTGACAACATCTCAATCATATTTCCCAAAAGATAACAATGAATTTTTTGATGATTGTGATTTAACGCTTGTTGACTGGTTAAGACAATATGCTGGAGATGATGCTTATGAACAAGATTTAAGAGGCTGGTTAGGAAGAGTCTTATTTTCTGGAGAAGAAGCTTTAAAGAAAGCGAATGTCTTATCAGGTGGAGAAAAAGTCAGATGTATGCTGGCAAAAATGATGATGGCTAATGCCAATGTGCTTGTTTTGGATGAACCAACCAATCATTTGGATTTGGAATCTATACAGGCTCTTAATGAAGGATTAATTCGTTTTAAAGAAAATGTTTTATTTGCTTCTCATGACCATCAATTTGTTCAAACAATTGCGAATAGAATTATTGAATTAACACCACAGGGATGTATTGATCGTTTATCAACATATGATGAATATTTAGAATATAAAGAAACTTTAGAAAATTAAACAATAATCAAGCTTTTTTAATTCTTATCTGGTATGATTTCAAAAGAAAGATAATAATCATAAATTAAAGATTGATAAAGGAGACGATGTTCATGATTTCATTTCAAAATATTGCGATAACTCAAGATATGCATGATTGTTTGATTCCAGAAGATCTCAAGGCAGATGTTATTTATTATTTAAAAGGAGCTCATATTCCCTATAAATAAATCTATACCATGCAAAGAAGTCGAAGATGGTCCTGCTAAAGAGAAAGCAATCAATCAATATAGACAGGCAGGATGTCAATCTCATTTGCATTGATGGGTATTTTACAAGTTCCGATACAATCAGATATTATGTTTCAGCAGATCTGTCAATTCTTTGGTCCACAGATAGACTCTGATTTTGCGATTCAAAAACAAAATATTGAAAAGAAATCTGACGAAATGTACGAAAAGTGTTATAAAGACTGGTTACAGGAAGGAGAAATTCCTGTCAAAAAATAAGACTTATAAAATATGAAAGATTTAGGAATTATCTTTGCATATGATGATGCTTTTCGAGCAATCCGATTAGTAATGAATATGGAAATATATTTAAATCATGCTTGAGAACGTTTAACTGAAAAAGCAAAAGAAAAAGGTGGCAATGCTGTTTTAGGCATATGTTTTGATTTAAGAGATACATGAAAGCCCATGTTAATGGGAACAGTCGTTATATGAGAAGATGAGTAAAGTGATGTGTATGCATCACTTTTTTTGAATAGATTTTCAAAATATCGGAAACAATAGATAGTGATGTTTTATTTATGAAAAAACAAGCATATATAATAAAAAGGCTTATGTTCTTTGAACATAAACACCTTTTATTTTAGCAATATAAACACGGTGATAATCCTGATCAGGATACCATTTTGTATCTAGAGATGTATCTTTAAAGTTTTCAGGTTTAATGTCATCTTCATAGATTTTTTCAACAATGAAGACCAAATGTGCTTCTTCAAATGTAGGTACGTCATCAATATATGTGGTATGGAAATGAACATGATTGATTTTATCTTGATCACGTCCAGAAACTGTACCTAAAACAGAAAGTTCTTTCTTATATCCATTAAAAAATGATAGAGAGAAGCATTCTTGCTGGTCAACAAACTGTTTTGTATAGCGTTGTGGACGGATAAATGCATAAACAACGTTTTGTCCCCATAAAACACCCATACCGCCCCAAGAAGCTGTCATCGTATTGACTTTTTGATGATCACCAGCCGTTATAAGCATCCAGTCTTTGCCAATGGCCTGAAAAGTATTCATATCTAGAGTATTTATATCTATTTTTTCAAATGCCATCATTCTTCCTCCTTTTTCCTGATTATAACATAGTATATGCAAAAAATATGAAATATAAAGAGGTGAAACCATAAAAATGAAAAAAATCATCAAAATCATTTCAATCATTATCTTGATTTTGATAATATTTATCATGGGTATCACTTTATATATTGGAAATTATTTATATGACTATACCCTCAATCCCCATTCTAATCATTCCTTATTTGATAGTGAGCTTTATCAAAAAGATACCCAAGATGCTCAAAAATGGTTAGAAGATAAGAGTGTTCATCTTTCTATTTCAAGTTATGATAATCTTTTTTTACATGCTTATTATATTGAACAAAATAATCCCATTTATGCCATTATGGTGCATGGGTATCGAGGAGATAGTTCCAGCATTATTTCACCTGTCAAACATTTTTATGAGCAGGGATATAATCTTTTGATTCCTGATTTACGTGGTCATGGGCAAAGTGAAGGAGATTATATTGGAATGGGATGGGATGACCGTTATGATATTATGGGATGGATTGACTATCTTGTATCTCAAAATCCACAGGCTCAAATTATTTTATATGGTGTTTCTATGGGTGGAGCTACGGTCATGGATGTAGCTGGAGAAAATTTACCATCACAAGTGAAGGCTGTTATTGAAGATTGTGGTTATACGAGTGTCTGGGATGTTTTTCAATACCATATTCCTATGAAAAAGTGGCAAAGTGAAGTGGCTTTGCATATGGCAAGTCTTGTGACTCAAATAAGAGCGGGCTATGCTTTGGAAGATGTTCAACCTATTCAACAGGTTCAAAAAAGTCGGATTCCTATTTTATTTATTCATGGTCAGGACGATGATTTTGTCCCCGTGGATATGATAGATGAACTATATTTAAAAGCCAATTGCCCTAAAGAAAAACTTATTATTAAAGGAGCTGGTCATGCTCAAAGCTGTTCTACTGATGCGAAAACATATTATCAGACTATTTTTCAATTTATTCATCGTTATACAAAAAAATAGATGTTATCAAACATCTATTTTCAGACTGTTGACAAAGTGGTAGAATTTTTTATTAAATCTACCACTTCTTTTATTTTTTTATGAAAATTGATAAATTTGTATTGTTTTCCTTATATTTCCTTCTTTTTTATTGGGTGAGGGAATATTTATGAGTCCTTTCCTTTTCTTCATTCTCGCTAATTTGCCTAAATTATGGTAGCCAAAAATAATCAACGATTCCTGTTGATTTTTCTTTAGTTCTTTTAATCTTGTGAATCTTAGTCCATGCTTTTCTTTGCAATCTGCATAGACTCTTTCTATCGTCTCTTTTCTTAGTGGATAGATATCTTTCCATTCTGGTGTATATCTGTTCTCATCTGCTATTTCTCTATATTCCTCCCATACATGTCTTGTGATGACCTTCTGATGATTTTTGCTCTGTGTACATTTCTCTAAAAATGGACATCCTTCACAGTCCTTTGGATTTGATTTGTATTCCCTGTATCCTGATCTGTTTGTTGTAGTATATTTCAAATCCTTGTTATTGGGGCATATATAAATATCCAACTTTTCATCATAGACATATTCATATTTCTTGAAGTATCCTTTTTTTGTCATGGGTCTTTTATATGGCATATATGCTCTGATTCCGTCTTCTATGATTTCTCGACATATTGCTGGTGTCATGAATCCTGCATCCAGACTGATGTTATGTATTAAATCTCCATAGGTGTTCAACAGCTTTCTATACGCATCATGAAAAACAACACTATCGTGCTGATTGCCTGGTGCCACTGTATTATGCAGTACAAATCCATGTCTATCACAGAATGTCAGATTTGTATATGCAAAGCATTTCTGTTTTTCTCCCTTATGGAAGCATCCGCTTTCTGGGTCTGTCTTGCTTACCTT
>NZ_NFLH01000052.1 GCF_002160815.1 Massilimicrobiota sp. An134
CTATAATCGTCATGAGGATGACAAAAGAATCGATGTCACTGAAAGAGTTGAGAGATTCATCCAAAAAGTCATCAGACACTGTCCGGATGAAAACTTCAAGATGACTCGCTACTATGGATGCTTGATGATGAAGATATTAGATTCTAAAAAAAAGGTGGATATTTCTCATGAAGTATCCACCGTTATAATTCTTCAGTTGTTTGGGGTATGATTTACCCCATGATAATCTAGACCCCAATAATTGGAGAGCCTTCGTTATTCTAGATTACCTTAAAAAGTTATTTCGTTACAGCCCCTTTTTTCAAAACCATATAATAATTTTATAACTATCTGATAAATAACCATAAAATATATTTAAGGTTTTTTTAAATCCACCATATGATTATTTTAATTACCCAAAGAATAAATTCATTATTTATCATTTAACTAGTATATCTATACTTTCACTATTTTCACCGTATTTTACTTTATCTTGTAATGTACGATAATATGGTCTGATTCTATAGCTATATGATTTACCAATTTCTACATTTTTATCAGAAAAACTAGTTCCTTTCAATACGCTATCCATATAGTCCCATTTTTTAGTTTCTGCATTATATCGATATACGTTATAACCATCAACTCCTGGTATTTTATCCCATGTAAATTGAACTATTCCATCTTTGCTTGTTGGATTCGTAATTTTTGTAGTATTAAATATCATTCCACTAACTGATTTGCTATATGGTCCAAAGAATGCTACTCCATTTACTCTTCCATATGGTAAGATTCTGTACTGATATCTTACTCCTTCTTTTGCTGTTTTATCTGTGAATGTAGTTTTTGCAGTAGCATCTAGATACATCCATTCTTTAGCTGTATCTTCTCTGCGGTATACACTATATCCATTTGTTCCGCTTACTTTTGACCATGTGATCTGTAATGCATTTCCTTCCTGCTCTACATTTTTGATCTTTGTTTCATCAAATAATTTGGCTGATTGTGAGTTAGAATATTTGCTACTGATCGTTTTTCCACCTTTTTTATAGTATGATTTTACTCGATATGTGTCAATTTCTCCTTTTGGCTGATCCTTCAACTGGATGTTCGTATATTTTGTCCATCCTATTCGTTCATACTTCAATGTTTGACGGTTGTAATGATAAATATTATATCCTGTTGCTCCATCTACCTTATTCCATGTCAATGTCAAGATTCCTTTGCTTGCTTTGATCGGTTCTAGTTTTGGAGCTTCTATAAAGGTCGGTTCTTTTACTTTTCCAGCTCTTATTTCTATTTCCTTGCTGTAGTCACCATATTTTACTTTATCCGTAATTGTTCGATAATATGCTCTTATACGATATCGATATTCTTCCCCTTCTTTTATCTTACTATCTGCATAGCTAGTTCCTTTTAATACACTATCCATATAGTCCCATTTCTTTGTTTCTTCATTATATCGATAAACATTATATCCGTCTACTCCTGGCACTTCATTCCATGTAAACTTGATATTGCCATCAGTTGTTGAGTTATTAATTTTTATTTCTTTGAATACCATTCCGCTTACGGATTTGCTATATGGTCCAAAGAATGCTACTCCATTCACTTTACCATATGGCAAGATTCTGTACTGATATCTTACTCCCTCTTTTGCTGTTTTATCTGTGAATGTAGTTTTTGTTGTAGCATCTAGATATGTCCATTCTTTAGCCGTATCTTCTCTGCGGTATACACTATATCCATTTGTTCCGCTTACTTTTGACCATGTGATCTGTAATGCATTTCCTTCTTGTACTACGTTTTGAATCTTTGTATCACCAAATACTTTTGCAGATTGTGAATTAGAATATGTACTACTGATCGTTTTTCCATTTCCTTTGTAGTATGCTTTTATTCGATACGTATTTGTTACGCCTTTTGGCTGATCCTTCAACTGGATGCTTGTATCTTTCGTCCATCCTATTCTTTCATATTTAGATGTTTCTCGATTATAACGATAAATGTTGTATGCCGTTGCTCCATCAACTTTATTCCATGACAATGTCAAGATTCCTTTGCTTGCTTTGATTGGTTCTAATTTTGGAGCTACAATGGTGATATTTTCATTTTTCGCTAATGTTTTAAATCCTTTAGAATCACCATATCCACTGAAATATTTCTTTCCATTTACCGTTGCATAAGAACGTACTTTAAATGTATGTGTTTTTTGTGGTTGTAATTTATTTACAACAAAGGATGTTTCTTTTATATCTGTTAAGAATTCATATTTCTTTGTACTATAGTTGTATTGATAAATTTCATATCCATCAGCACCTGTAGATTTATCCCAACTTAATGTAATTGAAGAATCTGTTATATTCTTTCCAGTTAGATTTTTAGGTGCTTTTGGAGCAACTGATAATGTACTTACTTTTTTCTCTTTACTATATGAACTATAATATGTTTTTCCATTAGCTTTCAAATAAGAACGAACTTTGAAAGTGTATGTTTCAGCAGGATTCAAGTTTGTTAATGTATAATTGGTTTTATCATTACCTTCAAAAGTTTTTATCATTTTATATTCTTTTGTTTCTTTATCATATTGATAAAGTTCATATCCATCTACATTAGCAGCTTTATCCCAACTTAAGTCCATTGAAGTAGCAGTAATATTTTTAGCAGTTATAGTTTTAGGATTTCTTAAAAGAATATCAAAGGTTACATAGAATTTTCCGGTTTCTGGATCTACAAATTTTCCATCTTTTTCAAATGTGTCACCTACATCAAAACCTCTAATACTTCCTCTATGTCTATCTACTCCATCTCCAATATTAACCTCTATTGGATAAATTTCATATTTTCCTTTTCCTGGTAAAATACTTTCATCTTTTCTATAACTGATTAAATATTCAGATCCTTGTTGGAAAACAGTCTTTTTACCATTTTCGTCAGTATAACTTACCTCTACTTTAGGATAACGAGAGTTCCCGTTGTAATAATAGGCATCAAACTCTTGTTCAATTGTTACTTCACTAATATGAACTTGTTTCCATCCGCATACTTTACAAATTCTACTACCGTCTGGTTTAGTTTCATATTCATGTAGTGGTGGTCTTGTTCCAAACACTTCATAGTCTTCAGATGCAGCATCACTATGATATCTAGTATATTCCTGAACCATACAACTTGGCTCATGTCTTTCTGCAATTGTTACTTTTTCAGCATAACCTTGATTATTAAAGAAATATACATCATCACCAAATTGTGTCCATCCAGTCTGTTTTTTACCACCAATGAATCCCATTGTCTTACCAGTCTCGCTATCTACAGCAACACCAGTAAATGATTTCAATTGAATTGTATCTTTACAATGTTTACATATTACCAACTGTCCTTTAATTTCGTATTCATGGCCTTCTTCATCACATTTATATGATTTCGTTTTTGTAAATGAATCTAATAAATTACCATTTGCTTCACGAGCTTCAATTGTAAATGAATTTGCAGTAGTTGATACACTCATATATACTCCATCAAAAGAAGTAATATATTTATCAAATTCAAAACCAGTGTCTGTAGTTGGATACATTTTATCACCAGTAGTTCCTGAAATCATATAAATTGTTCCATCTTCATCAACTTTTCCACCAGTTAAAGGTTTCGTTCTGTTATAAGTATGGTCATGTCCTGAGAATACAAAATCGATATCTGCTTCATCACATGCAGGAGGAAGAACTTTATGAATTAAATCATTTCCTCCGGTAGGATTTGTATAATAAGGAGGTTGATGGACACCAACAACTTTCCATGTTGCATCGCTCTTTTTAGCATCTTCTATAAGCCATTTTGTAGCTCTATCTAATTTAGCAGTATCTTTTGTATAATTAATAATTGCAAAGTATACATTACCATATTCAAATGAATAATAATCGCCATTATTTTCTTTTGGAATATTATAAATTGCTTTGCTGTTATTACCAGTTAAGTCTCCTTCATATTCATGGTTACCAAAAACATGAATCATATCCGTGCTATTTAATAATTCACCATATAGATTAGCTATACCATTCCAATATTCGAATTTTGCACCGTTATCGACCGCATCACCAGTTTGTAATCCAAAATCATAATCAACACCGTTTGTCATTAGCGTATTAGCAATTCTATTTGTTCTATCCATATCTAATGTTTGAATATCTCCTAGAACAAAGAAATTTACATTCTTATTATCGTATGGTGTTGTAAATGTTTTGATTTCTGAGAAGTTTACTCCATCTCCAACACGATATGAATAAGAAGTTGCTGGTACTAAATTAGTTGCAATTGCACTATTTAATCTAAATGCATGATTGTCTTCTGGATTAGCAGAACCATCAAGTTTAATAATTTGAGTAGTTCCATTTACCTCATTAAATGCTTTCTCACCTTTTGCTTTGTAATCTGAAGTTTTTGCTATCTGCATTACTGCTTTATCTTCAGATTCAAATGGATTTGTAAACCAACTTACACTCTTAGTTGTTGTTGGATCATTTGAAGCATGACTCATGATATTTTGAGGAGTACCGTCATCATTTCCACCAATTGCATATGCAAAATCTGAATAAATGAATGATACGTCTTCTCCTTTTTTTGCATAAATTGAATATTTTTTAGCACTTTGACTTAATCGATCGGTTTCAATATAACCTTCTTGATTAGTTGTACCTAATAATTCATTATTATCTGCTAAATAAACAGAAGCTCCTTCTACTTTCTTGTTATTTGTATCAGTGACAAACACTTTACCACTTCTACCTACAAACATTGTTTCTGTTGTAACTGTTAATGGAGATATTATCTCAATATCTGTTTTCTTAGTAGCGAAAGATTTAGCATAATGTTCTGCTTTATCTGAAGTATAAGTTGCCTCTCCTTTTATAACTTCAAATGAAAGATTTGTTCCTTTTAAAACATCTGTTGGAATCTTTAAACGTAAAGTTGCTACAACACCATTACCACTATTTGAAGTATTTTCTTTACGTTTACCTTTAATTGTCAAGGTTTTCTTATATTCATTATAAGATGTTTCAACTTCTGAAAAATCTTCATTCCAAATTACTTCGTAATTTTTCATATCTGCATTTTCAACTGAAATATTTGCAGATACTTCATTTAAATCTTCTAATTTATTTGTTTTCAATTGCAAATCAAATGTTTTGCCTAATACTGGGTTTGATGAATTTGCTGCTTCAAAAGAAATATTTGTACCAAATGAATCATCACCATCCACTACAAAATACTTCGTTTGCTCGGTTTCATTTCCACCTTTATCACGGATAACAGTTTTAATTGTATGTATTCCATCGGCAAATTCCATATCATATAAATATGAGGTATTTTTGCTATCATCTACAAAGAAATTATCTTCAAAAACTGTATCTCCTTCTTCAGTTTCTTTTACACTAACATTCACTCCATCGATATACATACGTACAAGGTCATAATCAATTCCTTTTGTGTATTTATTTTCTACATCATGGAAAGTACTTGTAAAAGAAATCTTGTTACTTTTAATTACTTCATTTTCTCCAAATGAATGATACTTTGCATTGTCAACACTATATTGAATATTGTCAATAATAGGGGAATCCGTATCATCTACATTTGTACCATAGACAAATTGCATATTGTCTAAATAAATTTCATTTGCAGTTTTAGATCCCATTCCAATACCTGGAACATACATGACTCTAAATGTAGCTCCAGAAGCTAATCTAAATTTCGTAGCTCCTTTTTGTGTTAAGTCAGCTTCCAAATATTTCCAACCGCTCCAATTTATACCTGAATCTTCTTGTGAAACAACAGAACCATCAGGAAGTACTTGGTTTGGCTGATAAGTAAAATCGACATAAGTTGTAGATCCCTGACTCCATGTACCATCAGCTTGTAAATAAGATACCTGCCCTCTTAACCAGAAATTATCTATTCCCTCTGGAGCATACATCCAAACTCCAATAGCTGTTGGTGTTCCTGGAATTTCGTAGTCATCTTTCATACCAAAGTATGCTCCTCTTGTAGCATCTGGAGCTTTTGTAAAGTCAAATGACATCCTCAAAGAGTGTTCGCCCATTCGAACTTCCCCTGTATCAATATTTACAATTTCTCCTTTAACACCAACTGTACCATCTTCAGCACTTGGCATGACCTTAAATGGTGTTTCTGCATTAGCACCATAACCTATTTTCCAATATTCTTCTGCAGGAATTACTGTTTCTTCTCCTGTATTTTCATCTTTAACAACCTGATCTTCAAAATCCCATGCTACTGTAGGCAATTTACCAACTATTACATGAATACTGCCTTTTACATTACGATTTTGCTTAGAATAAGCTGTAATATCTCCTTCTAATGTTTTTCCATCAGATGTAATAAATGTGTTTCCTTCAAAATGTCCCATTTCTGGATTAGAAATCTCCCATTCTATATCTCCATCTTTTAAATGTACATCTCTATGTTTCCAACGTACTTCTAACCCTAAAGTTGAAGAATCTTCAAATCCCAAACTTACTTCATCTGTTTTAAAACCTATTTCATCAGGATAACGTATTTCTATAGATGCGGAACCTACCTTTTTTCCTTTGTAATTTTGATTAACAACTAATGTTCCTTCTTTATCTTTAAGAGTTACAAGTCCCGTATTTTTATCAACAGTTCCTAAACTTTCATCTTCAACGCTCCATGTTACTCCTTCAGGTATAACTGCTTCTCCACCACCACTGTCGACACCAGTAGCACTAAATTGTACTGTTTGCCCTGGAGTATAAACTTCATCATTCGGCAATATATTACTATGATCGTAAACACCATCTTTAACACTAGTAGAGATAAACAATAATCCACTTGCTACTTCACGAAGTTTCCCATCACTTGGACTATTACTAATTTCAAGCTCGTCTTTTCCTTCTGGTCTTGTTAGTAAAGTTGCACTTCCTCCACCATCTAGATTAATTGCATCTACACAACCAGCAGCAGCTAAAATACTTCCCATTTCTAAAGTTGAGTGTCCTGCAGATTTATCAGAAATTCCATGAGTTGTAAAAGTAACTATTGAGCCATCTGCTTTCAAACCAATTGCTGCTCTTGTCATTCTTATTGGGTCATTTACATTTTGAACTACTCCATCTTTAACTAAAAATGGGCCACCACCAACTGCTTGTTCTACATCATCTAATGGTTGATCAGGTGTACGTAATTCTGCTTTGCCATCTTTGGTGATACAGAAGTAATTATCACTTGGTTGTTTAATTACTTCTCCATTCATTACCAATGCTCCCATTGGCTCCCCAGTTCCCATATTGAAAAAGTCTGCATTAATTGCCGCAACAACAGTTTCATTTTGTATGTTGTTTTCTCTCATATAAGCTTCATAGCCTTTTGCTTGTTCTGCCATTGTAGACAATTCCCAAGAAGATGCATCATAATCAGAACCATAACTAGCAACTACTTTAGTACTTGATCCTTTTGACATATCAACTTCCATTAAATAGTCAATTTGTTGCATATCTCCTTTTTGCGTATTAGAAATTAATTCCGTTTTGACAATACCTGGGGCAATATTTTGGTCAGTTTTCTTAACGACCGAATAACCTTCAGGCATTTTTCCCTCATCAATATTGATTTTAGCTTGTACTTCAGTTGTACTTGTAAAAGTGATAACAGTCAAAGCTAAAACAAACATTAATGAGGCTAACAAAAAATTCTTGATCTTTGCTCTCATTTCTACCCTTTCCTCTCATAAATAATATCTAAAGCTTCTCCGTATTCCATTACTTTTTTATCTATATTTATACCTTTCTACTAACAACTTCACTAAATGGAGAGAACTCTCTGTTTCCTTTTACCCATCGATAACATCTTACCTTATAGTAATAAGTTTTTCCTTTTGCTAAAGAAGTAGATATTTTAGTTGTAGTCTCTGAATCATATGTTCCTAATTGCACATAATTCCCATTTGCTGAGGTAGAACGATATACTTGATAATATGTTGCTCCATCTACTTTTTTCCAAGTCACCTTAAGAGAACTATTTGTATTTGGAGAAACAGTTGCTGTAGGAGCAGGTAACCTTGTTTTACCTGTCATAAGATCACTAAATTTCGAGAATACTCGTTCTCCATTTACCCATCTATAACTTCTTACTTTATAATAATACGTTTGACCGGGTCCTAATGCTCTAGACAAAGATGAAGTTGTATTTTCATCATATGTTCCTAATAATGCATATTTTCCATTTTCAGATGTAGAACGGTAAACTTGATAATATTGTGCTCCTTTTGCTTTCTCCCAATTTATCTTTAATGAATTATATGTATCATGTTCTACTGATTTTAATTTAGGAGGTGTTAACTTTGGTGAATTTGAAATAATATTACTAAATGACGAGAATACTCGTTCTCCATTTACCCATCTATAACTTCTTACTTTATAATAATACGTTTGACCGGGTCCTAATGCTCTAGACAAAGATGAAGTTGTATTTTCATCATATGTTCCTAATAATGCATATTTTCCATTTTCAGATGTAGAACGGTATACTTGATAATATTGTGCTCCATCTGCTTTTTCCCAATTTATGTTTAGAGTAGTATAAGTTCTTTCTGTAACAGATTTTAATTTTGGACTAGATAATTTAGTAGTTGCTGAAACAACGTTACTATATGGAGAGTATACTCTCTTTCCACCAATCCAACGATAACCTCTTACTTTATAATAATATGTTTTTCCTACGCCTAAAGATGTAGAAAGTTTTGATGTTGTATTTTCATCATATACACCTAATAATTTATATCCACTGTTTGGTGATTCTGATCTATACACTTGATAATAAGTTACCCCATCAGCCTTATTCCAAGTAATATTTATCGAATTATAATTAACTGGTGTAGCTTTTATTGTAATTGGTTCAAAATATGGCTTATTTAAATCTTCTGCCTTTATTTCGCGTCTACCAGAATAAGTGCTAGAATAAATTTTGTAATCATTTATATTTTTATAGGATTTAACTTTATAATGATATGTGGTTCCAGATACTGTTGTATTATCAGTAATTGTAGTTGTAGTACTTTCTTTAACATTTTCAAATTTTCCATTAGCAGTAGTAGATCTAAATAGAGCATATCCATCTGCTCCTGCAACACTAGGGAATGTTGCCTTTATACTACCATCACTAAGATTTTCTAATTTTAAATCTGTTGGTGCATTTGGTTCACTTTCATACACATGATTTCCATAAGGATGATTTCGACCAAAATCAGAATTCAATGCATAATCACTGCCTAGTGTATATCCATTTGATTTAAAATCATCATAAGTTTTCAAAAATCTTTTATAAGTAATGCTTCCTGTATCTTCATAATATGCAGCTGAAGCAGTAACATCAAAGTTATACCATTTACCATCGATTAAAACGATATTCCAGCCATGGTTAATCTCTTTACCATCAACTTTAAGTTTACCATCAACTCTTCGATTTACTACTCCTAACTCTTTCAATAATCGATATGCCCCCATTGTTTGTCCATAACACTGAGCCTCTTTTCGAATCAAAGAATCATATGCAGTAATCATTAATTCTCCAGTTTCTGGATTTTTTTGATTATTATATTTAACATTTAAAGTTAAATAATCATATACTGCTTTACATTTATCATACACATTAGATTCTTTTGTAATACCTTTTTTTGCAAAAGTATCTAGAATTTGAGCAACTTTATTGTCAACTTCTTTTTCTTGATTTTCTGTAGTATAATAGTCTAATTTAAAATTTAATGTATATGATGTTAAATTACCAACTTTTCCATCAATCCCAGAACTTAATTTAATTGTTCCAGGTTTAATTGTATAACGTAAATAATCACCTTCATCAGCTGAAGAACTAATATTTTGTTCTAAATCCTTTCTAGCCTCTTCATACATAGTCTGCATTAAACCACTAGGAAAAGTATTAGAATTAAATATTACCGTAATATCTTTATTTCTATTTACTAGTTGATTCTTTAAATATTTTGTTGCTAGTTCTTGGCTAGTAAACTCATTGATTTCAGATGGTGTTTCTTTGCATTTAATTGTCACTTCATTAGAATCAATATTCACACCATTTTTTGTATATCTAACTTTATATGTATATTCTTTTCCTACTTCTAAGTTACTTGCATCCAAATAATACAATCCATATTTGCTTTCTCTAGTGGCTAAACCATCATAATATCCATCGTCTCTTTTTCGTAGAATTGTATATTTAGAAACATCTTCGCTTGATGTCCATTTTAAATATATACCAGAATCTCTACCTATTTCTGCAGTTAATACAATATTTTCTGCAGCCGAAACACTAAATGGCAAAGTAAATATTAATGCTAACGCTATAAAAGTGTTTAAAATTAAAACTCCTAGTTTTTTCATAGTCTTTACACCTATTTGTATTTAATATACAAATCTTATTTCTCCTTTCTTTAAGTTTCTTTTCATTTATCACACACATAATTTTTTTATTCAATTCATGATAATTGAAAAGAATATAGTTATTTACTTTTATTTTAAATAAAAACTTTTTAAGTTTCAAGCGAAACAGGATAATTAGGTGAATATTTTTTGAATGGGTTAATTGTAAAAGTAAATTCTACTTTAAAAAATAAAGTGGAATTTAGTCTTACGAATTTTCTTGTTATATGTTATTGATTATTTGTTCCTCATTTTCTGGATTAATGATATGAATGA
>NZ_NFLH01000053.1 GCF_002160815.1 Massilimicrobiota sp. An134
GAAACACCTGTACCCATGCCGAACACAGAAGTTAAGCATCACAGCGGCGAAGATAGTAGGCAACTGCGAAAATAGCACGCTGCCAGTCCATGTGAGGGAATAGTCATTCTATTCCCTCCTTTTTTATTCTCATTCCTTTTTTGACAGATAATTCATCATAACAAGTGCAACAAAAAAACTCCAAGATTGGAGTTTTTATCTTTTATTTATTTTTTAATAAACTTGCAGCAGCTTCATCAACAACTAAAATACAATCAGGATGATCTTGTAAAGCACTTGCAGGTACATCTGTTGTTTTTGGTCCTTCAACTGTAGCTTGAATAGCTTTTGCTTTTCCTTCACCAGAAGCAATAAGAAGCACTTTTTTAGCTTTCATAATATTTGCAATCCCCATACTTACTGCTTGAGTAGGTACATCTTCAATTTTACCATTAAAGAATAAACGTGCATTGTCTTCAATTGTAGATTGTTTTAAATCAACCTTGTGAGTAACTGAATCAAAAGGTGTTCCTGGTTCATTGAAACCAATATGTCCATTAGAACCAATTCCTAATAATTGAATATCAATAGGATTGTCTTCTAATAATTGGTTATATGCTTTACATTCTTCATCAATATTGCCATTTCCTTTTGGAACATGAACATTATTCATATCAATATCTAATTCATTAAATAAGTTATGACACATAAAATAATGATAACTTTGAGGATGAGATTGATCTAAACCAAAATATTCATCAAGATTAAATGATTTAATATCTTTGTATGAAGTTCCATTTTTCTTGTGATCTTCTCTCATCAATTCATAAAGTCTAATAGGTGTAGATCCCGTAGCTAAACCTAAATTAGCAGTTGGATTGTTTTTAACAACATTCAACATAATTTCACAAGCTTTTTGACTTGCTTCTTCATAATCTTTTACAATAATGACTTTCATCTTTGTCCCTCCTATAATATACTTTTATTATATAACAAGCATAGTGAAATGAAAAGCTATATTTTCATATTTTGAAAATTATAAATTTAATAAATATAGAAAGTTTAATCTTTATTTTATATTGAAAATAAGGTAAAATAAATTTATATGGAGGTAGGTCAAAATGACAATGATTAAAGGTATTGCGGCATCTAATGGTATTGCAATTGCTAAAGCATACAAATTAGTTATGCCTGATTTAACAGTAACTAAAGAAACTGTTGAAGATGTAGAAAAAGAAATTAAAGCTTATGAAGATGCAATGGATTGCACAAGTAAGC
The DNA here is from genome assembly GCF_002160815.1 of Massilimicrobiota sp. An134. Classification (GTDB taxonomy): domain Bacteria; phylum Bacillota_I; class Bacilli_A; order Erysipelotrichales; family Coprobacillaceae; genus Allocoprobacillus; species Allocoprobacillus merdigallinarum. Next base: position 1,258 of record NZ_NFLH01000053.1, read on the forward strand.
AACTTGAAGCTATTAAGGAAGCTGCTTCAAAAAATTTATCTGCTGAAGAAGCTGCAGTTTTTGATGCACATGCTTTGGTTTTATCTGACCCTGAATTAAAAACACAAGTTGAAGATAAAATTAAAAATGAAAAATGTAATGCAGCTGCTGCTTTAGAAGAAGTAGCTAATACATTTGTAGCAATGTTTGAATCTATGGGTGATGAATACTTTAGAGAAAGAGCTGCTGATATTAAAGATGTTTCTCGTCGTTTATTAGCTAATCTTTTAGGAAAATCATTACCTAACCCTGCTTTAATTGATGAAGAAGTTGTGATTATTGCTGATGATTTAACACCTTCTGATACAGCACAATTAAATAAAAATTTAGTTAGAGGATTTGCTACAAATATTGGTGGAAGAACTTCACACTCTGCTATCATGGCAAGAAGTTTGGAAATTCCTGCTGTTGTTGCTTGTAAAACAGTGACTGATGAAGTTAAAGATGGAGATATGATTGCTCTTGATGGTATTGAAGGAGTTGTTATGATCAATCCTGATGAAGATACTATTAAAGAATATACTCAAAAACGTGATGAATATATTGCATATAGAGAAGAACTAAAGAAATTAGTTAACGAAAAAACTGTATCAACAGATGGTCATCATGTTGAATTAGTTGCCAACATCGGTTCACCAAAAGATTTAGCTGGTGTTAAAGAAAATGGTGGTGAAGGTGTAGGTTTATTTAGAACTGAATTTTTATATATGGAATCTGCTGAATTACCAAGTGAAGATAAACAATTTGAAGTTTATAAAGAAATCTTAGAAGGTATGGCTGGTAAACCTGTTGTTGTAAGAACACTTGATATTGGTGGAGATAAGGAAATCGAAGCTATTGATTTACCTAAAGAAATGAATCCATTCTTAGGTGTACGTGCAATTCGTTTATGCTTCCAAAGAGAAGATATTTTTAGAACTCAATTAAGAGCATTATTAAGAGCTTCTGTTTACGGTGATTTAAGAATCATGTTCCCAATGATTGCGACATTAGGAGAATTTAGAAAAGCTAAAGGTATCTTAATGGAAGAAAAAGAAAAATTGGTTGCAGAAGGTGTTAAAGTATCTGATACTTTACAAGTTGGTATCATGATTGAAATTCCTGCTGCTGCAGTTTTAGCTGATCAATTTGCTAAAGAAGTTGATTTCTTCTCAATTGGTACTAATGATTTAATTCAATATACATTCGCTGCTGATAGAATGTCTTCAGGTGTATCTTATTTATATCAACCATTTAACCCTTCAATCTTACGATTGGTTAAACATGTTATTGAATCAGCACATAAAGAAGGAAAATGGGCAGGTATGTGTGGAGAAATGGCTGGAGAACCAATGGCAGCTCCATTATTACTTGGTTTAGGATTAGATGAATTCTCAATGTCTGCAACTTCAATTTTGGCACAAAGAAAATTAATTAGAGAATTATCTCAAAAAGAAATGGCTGATTTAGCTAATCAGGCAATTAATTGTACAACAATGGAAGAAGTTGTTGAATTAGTTGAAAAAGTTATTAAAAAATAGAACATACAATAGAATTTAAAATGTAAAAAGGACAGTGTTCATTGTGAACGTTGTCCTTTTTTAAAAATATATTCAGCAATAATTTCTACTATTTTTTCTAAAAAATCCTGATCATTTAAAGTAAATCTATTAAAATAGGGAGAATCAATATCTAAGACACCCATTAATTCATTTTGTACGATTATAGGAATAACAATCTCACTTTTACTACGACTATCACAAGCAATGTGACCACTAAATTGATGTACATCTGCGACACATATTGTTTGATGTAATAAAGCTGCTTTACCACAAACACCTTGACCAATAGGAATCCTTAAACAAGCTACTTTACCTTGGAAAGGACCTAAAATGAGTTCATGATTATCAACGAGATAAAATCCTACCCAATTAATATCTGGAATGATTTCATTTAAGAAAGCAGACATATTTGCCAGGTTAGCAGTGATATTTTCCTCATCTTTCACTAATTCATAGGCTTGCTGTAAAAATAATTGTGTATTCATTGCTTTCACCTCTTTTTTAGTATAACATAAATATATCATAAATGAGAGGTAGTAGAAATGGAAAAACAAAAATTCAGTGACTATGGTATGTTTGAAGGACATTCTGAATATGAGCTGGCTGTACAAAGGTGTGAAGATATATATCAAAGAAGATATGACTTAAGAAGTGATTTTGCAAGAGATTATACCAGAATTATCTTTTCACAAGCGTATCGTCGTTTAAAACATAAAACACAAGTTTTTTTTGCTGTCGAAGATGATCATGTCTGTACACGCAGTGAACATGTCAATCTGGTTGAGTCTATCTCATATACAATTGCACATCAACTGGGTCTAAATACAGAACTTACAAAAGCCATTGCAGTAGGACATGATTTGGGTCATGCGCCTTTTGGGCATGGTGGTGAAACTATTTTGACTGATATTGCTAAATCTCATGATTTAGATAAGTTCTGGCATGAAAAAAATAGTTTACATTTTGTTGATCATATTGAATTATTAGAAGATAATAACCATTATCAGCATAATTTAAATCTTACATATGCTGTACGTGATGGAATTATATCTCATTGTGGAGAAATGAATCAAAAATATATTCAAAGAAGAAAAGAATATATCAATCTTAATGATTATCAATATGCAGGACAATACAATCCATGGACATATGAAGGATGTGTTGTAAAGATGGCTGATAAAATTGCTTATTTGGCTAGAGATATTGAAGATGCTTTACGTTTAAATGTTTTAACACAATCTCAAATTGATGAATTAAGAACACAATTAAATCAAATGGGGAATTATCAATTTCATGCGATTAATAATGGTTCTGTTGTTAATTATTTTATACATGATGTGGTGGAAAATTCTTGTGTAGAAAAAGGAATAGGCTTATCTCAGGAAGCTTTTGATAAAATGAAATTTATTATGAAATTCAATTATCAAAATATTTATTTAATTAAAAGGGTTCAAGTTCATGAAAAATATGTGTCTTTAATTTTGCATTCTATTTTTGATTTTTTATATGATTATAAAAATCATAATGATTTTATTAAAGATTTAAAGCAGGATTTAAAACAATATCCAAAGTTAATTGGTCATTATTTAGCGTGGCTAGAAAAATACGCTGTTATAGAAAATTATTCGAGAAAAAAAGAATATCATAATCATGTTGTTTATGATTTTATCTATGATTCTCAAGCTTTTGAAAAAAGTATTATAGATTATCTAGCAGGAATGAGTGATGCATTTATTATTCAGCTTTTTAATGAGTTGATTTCTTTTTAAAAGATATTCAAGTCTTTTATGAAATATGATAAAATGAAGCGAGAAATGAGGGGAAATAATTATGCCAATCAAAATACCAGATAATTTACCTGCTGCTAAAATATTAAAAGAAGAAAATATATTTATTATGAGTGAAACACGTGCAACAACACAACGCATTAGACCGTTAAAGTTATTAATTTTAAATATTATGCCAACCAAAATTGTAACGGAAACACAATTATTAAGATTATTATCTAATACACCTTTACAAATTGAAGTAGATTGGATTCACATGGCAAGTCATGAATCTAAAAATGTTTCAAAAGAACATTTATTGGCTTTTTATAAAACTTTTGATGATATTAAAGACAATAAATATGATGGTTTAATTATTACAGGAGCACCAGTTGAAAAACTTGAATTTCAAGATGTGGATTATTGGGATGAATTGACAACATTATTAGAATGGTCTAAAACGCATGTTTTTAGCAGTTTCTTTATTTGTTGGGCAGCACAGGCAGCCTTACATTATTTTTATGGTGTTTCTAAGTATTTATTGCCACATAAATTAACTGGTGTATATCTACATCATACGAATGTTGAAAAAATGCAAAGAAAAATTTTGCGAGGTTTTGATTATCAATTTTATGCACCCCATTCACGTTATACCAGTGTATCTAAAGAAGATATTGAAAAGATAGATGACTTAGATATTTTAGCTGAATCAAAGGGTGCAGGGGTTTATATAGTTGCTTCAAAAGATGGATCACGTTTTTTTGTGACTGGACATCCTGAATATGATCCTGATACTTTAGATAAGGAATATAAAAGGGATTTAGCTAATCCAGATATTATCAGTGAAATGCCAAAAAATTATTATTTGAATGATGATGTCAATAATGAAATACAAGTCAAATGGCGTTCTCATGCTTACTTGATTTTTGCAAATTGGTTAAATTATTATGTTTATCAACAAACGCCATATAATTTAGATGATTTAAAAGAAAGATGACATTTTATAACATATTATGGGAATTTTGTTATAAAATTCATCTTTTTTATGTTAAAATATAACAAAATACATTGAATTTCATATTTTTATATAATATAATTTTATTTGGAATGTAATGAAAGAAGGGGTGTTTTAATGAGAAAAAAATTCTGTCGATTATGTATGTTAGTTATCTCATTAACATTAGTTATAGGGTTAGTTATAAATGTTTCAAATCAAAATTCTGTTGAGGCAAAAGATAGTTCTTCAAAAGGACCAGAAATAACAGACTATTTTACTGTTATTAATGAAGATGGAAGTACATCTATTGTTGATTTTGATGATATTGAAAATGACAACTCAGCAATTATTGAACAATCAAAAGAATATAATTTGGTTGCTAAAACTGGTAATGATAAAGAAGTTATAGCAACTTATGAAAATGAAGAAGAAGCTCAGGAAGCTTTAGATAATAAGGTTAAAACAAAATCAAAATTACGTGCAAGAACCTTTTCTGTTACAACATATGCTGTTGAAGAAAAAACAAAGGATATTGAATATGGTGTTTTGTATCTAGAATCTGAAGGAAAAGATAAAAATGGAAATCTGCAACCCTATTTAACTTATGATAATGTTTTAACTGGATATGATGGATACACAACAGGAAGTTATGCCAAAGATGCTGCTTATATTGGTGAGTTTAATGGAAAAATTCGTGGTAAGCAAGCAGGAGTAGTGATGGATTTTAATAAAGAGGATGTTACAATTGTAGATTACACAAAGGCTAAAAATATTTCGCATTATTATGTTGAGGGTGGTTACTTATATCATAAATATTATTATGGATCAAAGAGTTTTGGTGTGCAAAAAGTCGGGAAAAAGCCAAGTTATTTAAGTGAAGGAATAAATTATTATAGTTATGATGGACATTATTTCTATACGAGTTATCCAACAATGATTAAGGACTATCAAAACAGTAATACATCTTATCCTAACGCTGTTAATAAATCTAATCCTTTCTACAATTATTATCAATTTCTTTCACATCGTTCTAAAACAACTTTAACTTCATCAAACTTTAATACTATTACAAATGATAAAGTGGGCTCTAGTTCTTCAAAAATGAAAAATATGGGGCAATATTATATTGACAATCAAAATACATATGGAACTAATGCTTTATTGATGTTTGGTGTATCCGGAAATGAAAGTAAGTGGGGAACAAGTGCAATAGCACAAGATAAAAATAATTTATTTGGACATGGTGCAGTAGATAATAATCCATATTATGGAGCAAATGGATATGAAAACCCTCAAACAAGTATAAAATATCATGCAGAAAAATTTATTTCCAATGGATATTTAGACAATGAGGATTGGCGTTATAATGGTGGACATTTAGGTGATAAATTATCAGGTATTAATGTTCGCTACGCTTCTGATCCTTATTGGGGAGAAAAAGCAGCTAGTGTTAATTATTATTATAATTATGGAAATGATTATAATAAATATACAATTGGTATAATCAATGGGCAACAAAAAAGTTATAAACTTTATAAAGAACCTGGTTCAACTGTTACTCATACATTGGGAAGCGGTAGTAGCCCACGTACATATAATTTACCAGTTATTGTTTTAGATACAGTGACTGTATCAGGGAAAAAATGGTATAAAATTCAAAGTGATACAGCGTTGAATGAATCTCGTACTGATACTGATTGGGATAATCAATATAAGTTTTCAAGAGATTATTTATATGTTCCTGCATCAGATGTGACAATTGTTACAAATGGTAGTGATAGTAGTACATCTGATAGTCCTACATCTTATACACGAGGAGATGTGAATGGTGATGGGAAAATATCATCTAGTGATTTGCTAAAATTAGAAAAATATATTATTAATTCTAATAAAAATAATTTGACATCTCTACAAAAAGAAGCTGCTGATATTAACAATGATGGAAAAATAACAACAAGTGATTTATTGAAGTTAGAAAAATATATAGTTTTTGGTACTAAATTTTAATGAATGGAGTTTTTTATGAAAAAAATATTATTGTGTTTTATTTTAATTTTTGGAATGTTTGCATTTCCTATTGATGCAAAAGCAATTTCTGCATCTAGCTCTTTGTCTGGTCCAACTACAGTAACTGTAGGAAGTACAATAAGTGTGACTGCAAGTGTATCAGCTTCCAGAATGTATATCATACAGGGAAATATTACCTCTTCTAATAATTCAGTACTTTCAGGATCTGGTTCATTGTATAAGAAAGCTGATTTGTCTGTTTCAGAAAACGGATTTACTTCTGCATCAAAAACAGTTCAGTTTACAGCAAAGTCTGAAGGAACTGCAACTATTAAGTTGATAGATACAGGAATAGGTATTACAGTAGATGATGAACCAATATCGTTTTCATCCTCTTTGACAGTAAAAGTTGTTGCTAAAACAAATAATACTTCAAGTAATTCAAGTAGTTCTAGCTCTTCAAGTAGTTCAAATAATTCTAGTTCTTCAACTACTACAACAGTTCAAGAACCTGAAGTAAAAAAATCTAGTGAAAAGAATTTGTCTTCTTTAAGTGTGTCTGAAGGAACTTTGTCACCAAAGTTTTCAGCAGGAACAACAACATATAAAGTTGATTTAACAAATGAAGTTAAGAAATTAACTATTAGTGCTAAAGCTAAAGATAGTAAAGCTAGTGTTTCAGGAACTGGAGAAAAAGAGTTAAAAATAGGTGAAAACAATTTTACAGTGACTGTTACGGCTGAAGATGGTAGCAAAAAAACATATACAATAAGTGTTTATGTAACAGAAAAACCAACACAGTTTGTGAAATTAGGAGATCAAAATTTAGGAATTTTGAATGATTTATCTAAAGCTGATGTACCAAAAGGATTTGAAAAAACAACAATTAAAATTGATGATAAGGATGTAACAGCCTTACAGAATAAAGATCTTGGATTAACGTTATTATATCTACAGACTGAAGATGAAAAAACTGGATTTTATATTTATGATGTAGATAATAATAAGGTTCTAAGACAATATCAGACTTTAACAGTGAATGGAAAAACATATGTCATTATGGATGCTCCTGAGAATCTGGAAGAAGTTCAAGGTTTAGAAAAATCAACAATTAAAATTGGTGATTTAGAAATGAATGGATGGAAGTTCAATGAAGAAACATTATCACATTATACGCTTGTATATCTGATGAATGATGCTGGAGAATCAGGATTATATACTTATGAAGATACAGAAGGTACATTACAAAAATATACACCTGTTGAAGAAAAAGATAATACATTAACATATGTATTTATTGGTACAACTGTTGTATTTGCATTATCAACTGCCGTTGTTGGTTATATGTATTTTAATTTCAAGAAAAAATCTATTTCGGCAATTAAAGATTATTACGATAAGAAAAATCAAGGATAATGAATCCTTGATTTTTTTAGGTGTGCCGGGCATGGCACGAATTCAGTTGGAGATAAGCCAACCACAGGTATTTACCGCCAAGTGTAGTGAACCACAAGTCGTTAACAGTGATGTTGAGGATGGAGGAAGTGGAGTAGCGATTCTTTCGAGCGTACGAACAGAAACCTGATATAAGGCTAAATGGTGGATGAAGTTGCCTAACAAACTGAAGTCCAAAAGGTAAACGTAAAACCAAGACAGTAAATCAGGACGTTGTGAAAGAAATAGGATTCGTGAATTACCCCGGGAGGTCTTGTGGACGATGAATTCCAATATCTTTAAAATCAGTGATGGTAACATCGGTCGAAAAAGGTCTGCCACAAGAAGTCAGCTGAGGTCGTAGTAGGTAAGGACATCTATACCAAAGGACCTAATGTTTATATGGTGCAACTCACCATGCGCAATGTCTGGACAGTTCGGAATCAAGGATAGTTCCATAAGTGGGAATCGTAATCCTATGGGAATGAAGGTAGAGGGAATGGTTCCAGATATATCTACAAAAGGAAGGAGAAGCAACAACATGAAATTAATCGAAGTGATTTTAAGAGATGAAAATCTCGAAGAGGCAATCAGAAGAGTCAAGAGTAATAAAGGTGTACCTGGCATTGATAAGATGACAGTGAATGAAATTGACGCGTATTTCAAGACCCATAAGGAACAGATAAAGAAACAGATACTGGAAAAGAAATATAAACCTCAACCTGTAAGAAGAGTCTATATTCCTAAATCAAATGGTAAGAAAAGACCTTTAGGAATTCCAACAGTAGTAGATAGAGTCATCCAACAGGCGATAGCACAAGTATTATCAGAAATTTATGATAGTAAGTTTAGTGAGAATAGTTTTGGCTTTCGACCAAATAGAAGTGCCCATGATGCCATCATGCGAACACTGGACTACCTGAATGAAGGATACGAATGGGTCATTGATTTAGATATAGAAGCATACTTTGATACAGTCAATCACGATAAATTAATTTCAATACTTAGAGAACATGTGAATGACTCGACAACACTGCATTTGATTCGCAAATTCCTGTAGGCAGGAATCATGGAAAATGGTCTTGTAAAAGCTAGTACCATAGGAATGCCACAAGGAGGACCTCTAAGTCCAATTCTATCAAATATCTACTTAGATAAATTTGATAAGGAATTAGAA
>NZ_NFLH01000054.1 GCF_002160815.1 Massilimicrobiota sp. An134
TGGAGCCTCAAAGTTTGCGTACTTGGAAAGAAGTCATCCACGACAATGGATATAATACCATATATTCTTTCATTTGAAAACTAAAAGCTGTTGACTTTTTTACTTTGTCAACAGCCTGAAACATGTTATAAATTCTATAACATGTTTTTTTCTTGGATAAATTAATATAATTTTATTGGTGTTATTTGTATAATATTGTCGGCTTTAAAATAATAATGTTTCAAAAGCAATAATAGCTTCGCCAAAGAAGGTATTAGGACGATTTAAATCATGTGAAAATGAGTCATATTGTTCAATAACGATTGGTAATGTAGAAAGCTGAATAATAGGGGATTGAGGATTACCAATAAAGCTAATAATAGGAACATGATTATGATAAGCCGTTTCAATCATTTCGTTTAAGCGTGGTGTTTTTCCTGAATAAGATACAACAATAAAAATGGTATTATCAAAAAAGTGCTGACTAAACATTTCCATATGGACAACACACATTGTAGAATAACCTAAAAGGGTTAAGCGTTGTTGCATATATTCAGCAATAGGAGCAGAAAAGCCTAAACCAAAAACAATAATGCGTTTAGAATGATCTTGGAGTAAAGATTGGAATTGTTGAAAAAAAGAACGATATTGTTCATGATAGTTGATAGTATGATTATCCTTGGTAGATGTCAGATGATAAATCATATCACTATAACCATCAAAACCAAACTTCTTACAAAGTTTATAAATAGTAGAAGTACTGGTATAGTTATCTTTTGCCATTTGACGTATACCAATTGACTTGAGTTCAATAAGATGTTCTTGGATATAACTCACAATTTGTTTCTCTAGATTATTTAATTCAAATTTTTCTGATAAATGCTCAATATTCATAAAAACACCTCCAAAACTATTATGTCATATTCAAAAGAAAGGAGCAAGAATTCATGGCTAAAAAAATGTATGACCCATGGTCAAAAATTACAACAAGAAATGGTTATGCTGGAGATGAAGTGATTTCTGCTTTACAGAAATCTATTCGTAGAGGTTTAGAAGAACAGGCGTGTATGTTTGCTTATGAACTCTATATTTCATCACCTCAATTAGAAGAAAAATTATGGAGAAGATTATTAACAATTTCAGTAGAAGATATTGGTATGGGAAATCCAATGGCATCTGTTGTTGTGAATAATTTATATCAGATGAGTAGAGAATTTGATTATGCTGATGGAGATAGACCTATCTATTTCATTCATGCCATTAGATATATGTGCCAATCTGAAAAAGATCGTTCAAGTGATTTATTGAAAAATATCTGTATCAAATCTTTTGCAATGGGGAAATTACCAGAAATTCCTGATTATGCATTAGATAAACATACACAACGTGGACAGGCAATGGGAAGAGATTCATTCCATTTCTTAAATGAAGCAAGTCGTGTTTATCCACAAAAAGAAGTTGATAATGACTATAAAGAAAGATATGCAAAGATTTTAGAAGAATATGATCCAGAAAATGTAGTAGATACAGCATTTACATTTAATGGATGGCAATTTTAAAAGGGAGAGTAAAAAATGATTAGTCGATTAGAACAATTATTATCACCGCTTGGAAATAAGTTAGGAAATCAAAGACATTTACAGGCTATTTCTAATGGGATGATGATGTCACTTGCATTGATTGTTGTAGGATCAATATTTTTAATTATCGCCAATCCACCAATTAATTTAGATATCGTGGATATGAATACAGGTAATATTTTCCTAAAAGCGATGATTGCCTGGAAACAATGGGCAGTAACAAATTATAATACCATTACTATTCCATATACAATGACTATGGGATTGATTGGTTTAGTGACAGCATTTGGAGTTGCTTATTCATTAGCTGAAACTTATCAAATGAAACCAGCAATCAATGGAATTATTTCTATGTGTGTATTCCTTATGATTTCTGCTCCTGTTACTGATGGACAATTATCAATGACTTATCTAGGAGCAGATGGTTTATTTGTCGCATTAATTATTGGTTTAATTTCAGTTGAAATTTGTCGTGTTGTTGGAAATAAAATTGTCTTTACATTTCCAGAAAGTGTACCAACAGCAGTCACAAACTTTGTGAATTCATTATTACCATTAGCAGCTAATATTATTATTATCTATGGTTTAAATCTTGTCTTAATGGGTGTTAGTGGTCAATCATTACCACAGTTTGTTATGAGTATTTTAACACCAGCTATTTCAGGTGTTGATAATGTTTGGGCTTATATGGGAATTTTTGCCTTTTCTAATATTTTATGGTTATTTGGAATCAATGGATCATCTATCATTTTCCCAATTGTGTTCACATTAGGAATTACAAACTCAGGATTAAATGCAGAATTGATTAATGCTGGACAAAGTGCAGAACATATCATGAACTTACAGATGTATAGATATGCAGTTCTTGGTGGTGGAGGAAACACTTTAGGTCTTGTCTTATTAATGTGTTTCTCTCATGTGAAGCATTTAAAAACAATTGGTCGTTTAAGCCTAGTCCCAGGTATTTGCGGAATCAATGAACCCGTTATTTTTGGTGCTCCAATTGTATTAAATCCAGTTTTAGCGATACCATTTGTTTTCATGCCATGTATTTCTATTGGTTTAGGATATCTTGTTCAAAGCATTGGTCTTGTAAGCATGGGATATATTGTTGATCCTTCATTTACACCATTCTTTGCACAAGGATTCTTATCAGCATTAGATTTAAGAAATGTTATCTTTATGTGTGTATTGATTGTTATAAGTATGGTTGTGTATTATCCATTCTTTAAAGTCTATGAAAAATCAATAGCTCAAAAAGAAGGTATTGAAGAAAAATAATAAGAAAAGAGATTTCATTCATGATGCTCATGTTTGAAATCTCTTTTTCTATCATAATAGTTTATGACTGTTTTTGTAATTGTTTAATCATTTGAAATAATTCTTGAGGTGTTTCTTTTTTATCTGATAATATCCAATAATAACAGATTTGAAAATAAGGGATTGTATGATAAATCATAAAGTATTCTTTATATTGATGAATGAAAGGATTATTTGATTGTTCTAAACTATTTAAGATACAATGAGTATTATATTTTGCGATATAGGGAAGTAAATTCCACTTTTGTAATGCCAGTAAAAGGGCAGTATTTTTATCAAAGAATTGTATAAAATCTAAGATAGCCTCATCACTTGTAAAATAGGAAATATCAATATATTTATTTTGAAATGCTTTTTGATGAGCTTGTCGATAGGCTTCTTTTAAAACATCTTCAACAGATTGGTAATTATTATAAAAAGCATTTCTTGAAACATGAGCTTTTGTGACTAAAGATGTAATTGTGATATCCTCAATAGATGTCTTTTGTAATAAATCAATAAGTGCCTCAGTAATCTGTTGTTTAGAATAATTTGCTTTGTTCATGACAATCACCCATTTCATTATATCAAATAACAACAAAAATGCGAAGAATGTCCTTTTTGACTTATACTTATTGATAAAATATAAAGAAAGATTTATAGTGCATTTAGGAGGATAGAAAAATGAAAGATTATTTTGGATATCAAGGACAAATCGCAGTTGTGACAGGTGCAGCTTCTGGGATGGGAAAAGCAACAACAGAAATGTTAGTGGACTTAGGAGCAAAAGTTTATGCATTAGATTGGCAGAAAGTAGAGGTAGATGGAATTGAAAAATATATACATGTTGATTTAAGTCAAAAAGAGTCTATAGATCAGGCATTTCAAAAGATTCCTGACCATATTCATGCTTTCTTTGGTATAGCAGGAGTTTCGGGAGCAAAAAATGATTTTATAACAACTTGTAAAATTGATTTATTATCTAATCAATATATTTGTGAAGAATATTTAATTCATAGAATGCAAAAAGGTGACGCTATTGCATTTATGACATCTACAGGTGGTAATGGATGGGAAAGAGAAGATAATAAAGATATTTATTTACCAGTTATTCAAGCATCTGGATGGGATGGAAAAGTTGCGGCTATAGAAAAAACAAGTATGAGTCAAATGCCTGGAACAATGGCATACCCATTTAGTAAATTAGCTATGAATTATTTAACAGTCTATTTACAATCTACATTTGCATCTCAAGGTATAAGAGTAAATGCTGTATTACCCGGTTCAACAGATACAGGTATGAAAGATGAATTTACACAAATGGCTGGTGGTGAAGAAGCTTTATTATCTCATTGTGGTTATGCAAAACGTCTGGCTACCAGTGAAGAAATGGCTATGCCTATCGTCTTTTTAAATAGTGTAATGGCTTCATATATTTCTGGTGAACATTTAATTGTTGATTTTAGTCAAACCAGTGAAGAAATTGCAGGAATTAAGCCAGTAGGACAAGTGATTTCTTTAAAAGGAATATTAGAATATATGAAAAATATGTAATCTTCATTTATAAATGTTATAATTGTAATGACAGTTATAGCATTTTATTTTTCGTTATATAAGTGAATGGTGATAATGATGATTATAGATAAGGTTAATGATATTATTAATGGACATACAAGTAAAAATTCATTATATGTTTTTTGTGTTTTTATTAAGGAAAATATTGCAAAGATTCCTAGAATGACTATTGAAGATATAGCAAAAGCATGTTATATATCAAAAGGACAAGTTTCAAAGTGTATTCGAAATCTAGATTATCAAAATTATGAGGAATTTATATATGAATGTTATTCGTATTTAGATTCCTTAGAAAGAAGGCAGCTTTTCATTGATAAAAAATTATCTTTAAAGGAAAACATAAGCATTTTTTCTGATAATTTTCTTAAAAATATACAGTACACTCAAAAATATTTAGATTATACTCAAATAGAAGAACTTATTAAAAATATAAAAACTTCCCGTAAAATTTACTTATATGCTCAAGGGGATGCACGATCACTTATTTATAATATTCAAAGGGAATTGAATATATATCATATCAATACAATTATTTGTGACGTAGATTTAAAAGAAGAATATTCTTTTACAAATCAAGATTTACTTATTGTTATAAGCATAAATGGAGATACTTTTCACTATGATAAAAGAATTATTCAAAGACTAAGAAAAACAAAAGTTAATAAATGGTTGATTACATGTCAGAATGATATCAATTTCTGTGAAAATCAAATTTTTATACACTGTTTGCATTTTTCTTATCATGTATATATGATGAGATATATTATTGATATTATTCTTCTTGGTTTACAAATGTGAGTTTCCTTTTTGGAAACTTTTTTTGATTGTGCTTATTTTTTTTATATGATGATTACAGGAGGATGTTATATGTATAAAATTTCAAGTGAATTACTCTATGTTTTCGCTATTTTGTTATTGGGGTTTGGTGTTAACTTAATGTCAATAGCTGATTGTGGCATGTCAATGATTGTTTGTCCAGCATATATTATTAGTCAAAAATATAATCATTTAACATATGGACAAGCAGAATATTTAGTTGCGGGATTTCTATTTGTTATTTTTTGTATCATACTACGAAAGTTTCGATTAGCTTATTTAAGTTCGTTTATAACAGGTTTTTTATATGCAACTACGGCTGATATTTTAAAATTCATATTACCAATATTTCAAGTAACTATATCTTCTTTGGTAATACGTATGATTTGTTTCTTTTTGGGTATGATGATATCTGCTTTAGCAGTAGCTATGTTTTATGAAACATATTTTTATCCACAAATTTATGATTTCTTTTGTAAAGTATTATCTAAGAAATATAAAATATCATTGAAGTTATTCAAAACATGTTTTGATTGTACATTTTTAATGATTTCACTATTCATGTCTTTGATATTATTTAATGATTTTGTAGGTATAGGGTTAGGAACAATCATTATGGCAATATGCAATGGAGCATTGATACAATTTTTTCGTACAAAAGTTTTAAGTCATTTTATTTATATACCAAGATTTAAAAAATTATCATATTATTTAAACAATGCATAAAGGAGGAAAAGTTATGGGATTTAAAGAAGGATTTTTATGGGGTGGTGCAACAGCTGCCAATCAAGTTGAAGGTGGTATTTTCGAAGGTGGACGTGGTTTAGCTAATGTCGATTTGATGCCGTATGGTCAAGATCGATATGCTATTGGAACAGGAGAAAAATGGATTAATCATATTGATAATCATTATTTTCCAAGTCATCAAGCTGTTGATTTTTATCATCATTATAAAGAAGATATTGCATTAATGGCAGAAATGGGATTTAAAGTTTTTAGAATATCCATTGCATGGACACGCATTTTTCCACATGGTGATGAAGAATCACCTAATGAAGAAGGATTAAAATTTTATGAAGATGTATTTAAAGAGTGTCATAAATATCATATTGAACCATTAGTGACAATAAATCATTTTGATTGTCCTATGTATTTGATCAACAAATATGGAGGATGGAGAGATAGAAGAATGATTGATTGTTATGTTAAATTAGCAAAGGTTCTATTGATAAGATATAAACATTTTGTAAAATATTGGCTAACTTTTAATGAAATCAATATGATACTTCATTTTCCGTTTGTTGCAGCAGGACTAAGATTTAAGGATGATGAAAATAAAATACAGGCTATGATTACCTGTGCGCATCATGAATTAGTTGCTAGTGCACTCGTCACAAAACTGGCTCATGAGATTAATCCACAAAATCAAATTGGATGCATGTTAGCAGCAGGGTCTTATTATCCAGCAACATGTAAACCTGAAGATTATTGGAAAGCTATATGTGATAATCGAGAAAGCTATATGTTTATTGATGTTCAATCAAGAGGCTATTATCCTCCATATGCTTTAAAATGGATAGAAAAGAATCAAGCTACCATTCCATTTATGAATGATGATAAGAATTTATTGATGGAAAATACTGTTGATTTTATAAGTTTTTCATATTATTCATCAAGAGTTTCTAGTTCGACTCCTGATAGTAGCTGTCAAACTGAAAGTAATATATTTGCATCTGTTATAAATCCATATTTGAAATCGAGTGAATGGGGATGGCAAATTGATCCTTTAGGTTTAAGAATTACTATGAATGAACTTTATGATCGTTATCAAAAACCATTATTTATTGTTGAAAATGGTTTGGGAGCTAAAGATATTGTAGAAGAAGATGGAACAATTCAAGATGATTATCGCATTCATTATTTAAGAGAACACATTAAAGCGATGAAAGATGCTGTTGACAAAGATGGTGTTGATTTAATGGGATACACAACATGGGGATGTATAGATTTGATTTCCAATGGGACTGGTGAAATGGAAAAAAGATATGGATTTATATATGTAGATAGAGATAACAGGGGAAAGGGAACGTTCAAAAGGTTAAAGAAAAAATCGTTTGAATGGTATAAAAAAGTCATTGCTACAAATGGGGAATTATTATAAAAAAACATGTCACTAGTACATGTTTTTTAATTATATAAAATACTTTGATAATATTCTTTTGTCTTTTGTTCAAAAGATTGATTCATATCCATTTGTTTTTCAATGATTTGTGATTCCATCTGTTGAATTTGATCTTCTTGAGGAGCATGGTCACTGGCAATGACGCTCACTGTAGATATTGTTGCTTGAGGAAATTGTTCTTGGAGATGACGAATCGTTTCATTGATTTGATTTTGAATTGTACTTTTAACATCATTGAGTAAATTATCAATAATCAGTAAAATCATATGTATAAAAGGATAATCCTTATCCACCACAACATAAGCACCTAATGCTTGTTGGTGATTCATAGAATTTAATGGGAATTGTTGTGTCATGTCCATTTTTTCAACAAAGTATAATGGGCTATAAAAAACGTGGTCTTCTTTTCGTGTTAAAAATGGTTGATCTTGATCTGGCTGAAGAAATAACATGTCTTTATATAATGAAAAAATAACATTATCATTATAGATAGGTGTTAATTGCTTAAAATCCTCTATTCCTTTGGATAGAGTTGTATACATATCATTGCTGTATTTCATTTTTTCAACATAATCATGTATATCTTCCTGAGAAATCATATCAAGATATTCATAAAGTCTTTTCATAACCTCACCTCAATCATGGAGTATAGCATAAAAGTCATGTATATGAAAGAAAAAAACAGATATAAATTTTAAAAAATAATGATTGACTCTAAACTTCACTTTAGGGTTATGATAGAATAGAATAACAAGGAGGTTTTATCGTGAAAACAAAGAAATTAACATTTGGTGCTATGTGTTTAGCCATATCTTTATTACTACCACAGGTTTTTCATATTATTGGTATGCAACAGGCTGGTTCTGTTTTTCTTCCAATGCATTTACCTGTTTTTATTGGTGGAATGTTACTTGGACCTATCTATGGCTTATTTTTAGGAATTTTTGCTCCATTGACAAGCTTTGTTGTGACTGGAATGCCTTCTGCGGATCGTGTTCTTTTTATGATGAGTGAACTTGCCACTTATGGAATGATGAGTGGACTTTTATTCCATCAGTTCCATTTCTCTAAACAAAAGTTTGGAGCATTATCAGCACTTATTATTTCAATGATTGCTGGTAGAGTTGTTTATGGTATTGTGATTTCTATAGCAACATACATTTTTGGCATTCCTCTTGGTGGTATTCCAGCTGTCATTGCAGCAACAACAACGGGTATTCCAGGTATTATTATTCAATTGATTTTTGTACCAACTATTGTCATGGCGATTGTTAAGGGAGGATATTTTGATGAAGTTGCAGCAACTGCAAAAAAAGCTTAATGAAGAAGGATTATCATTAATTGCTGATAGACAGGGAGAACTCTATACATCAAAGCTTCATGGCATAGGACCTATTATAAATCCTATGAAGGAAGATATATATTATTTTGAAGATGCAATCGTAGTTGATAAAGTCATTGGAAAAGCAACTGCAATGTTACTGATTTTATCAAAAGTGAAATACATTTATGCCTATGTCTTAAGTGAAAAAGCCAAAGAAATATTGGAATATTATCATATCAGTTATGATTGTGAAAAAGTTGTTCCTTATATTATCAATAGAACACATGATGGTATGTGTCCTATGGAAAAGACTGTTTATGATATGAATGATTTAGATGAAGCTTTTATAGCTTTAAAACATAAACAAAGTGAATTAATGAAACAATAATGTAAAAGCATCCCATTTGGATGCTTTTTTCATATTATAGGAATTTGGTTTCGTTTGGTTGATAAATGCTTAAAGCAAATATTAACAATGAGCAAAATAAAAAGTAATGCACCAGCATTACTCTATTTTTCTGCATGCAAAA
>NZ_NFLH01000055.1 GCF_002160815.1 Massilimicrobiota sp. An134
CATGCTTTGGTCCCCGTTGGGTTATCCCCGCGAGGTAAGTCGGTTGCTTTACATCGCATTGCAGGAGCGATGATTTCAAAAGAAATATATATTAAGCGCAAGAACGTGCGCACGAAAAGGAGGAATAAAAATGAACTATGGGTATATAAGAGTATCATCAAAAGATCAATGCGAGGATAGACAATTCCTGGTATTAAAACAATTTGATATTCCAAGAAAAAATATTTATGTAGATAAGGTGAGTGGAAAGAATTTTGATCGACCACAGTATAATCGTTTAGTGAAGAAATTAAGGAAAGGAGATGTTTTGATTGTTTTATCTATTGATAGACTAGGAAGAAATTATGATGAAATACAAAATCAATGGAGAATCATCACAAAAGTGAAACAAGTCGATATTGTTGTCTTAGATATGCCTTTATTGGATACAAGAAAGAAAGGAGATCAAGATTTAACAGGGACATTTATTGCGGATATGGTATTGCAGATATTGGCATATGTTGCACAAATAGAGCGTGAGAATATTAAACAAAGACAAAAGGAAGGTATTTATGCTGCAAAAAGTAGAGGTGTTATTTTTGGTAGACCTAGAAAAGATGTTCCACAAAATTTCAAAGAGATTAAAAATCAATGGCTTCAAAATCAAATCACATCTCGACAGGCAGCTAAAGCATTAGGAATTGCGCAAAGTACGTTTTTAAGATGGGTACAGGAAATTGTATAACCCTTCAAAAGAAATGTTTATTGATAAGTAAAACTTATGGATTGGATAAGAAATTGGAATTGTTCCAAAAGAGTAAAAATCATACAATAAAACTAACAAAGGAGGATGCATTTTATGAACGATTTTCAATTTCAAAATACAACCAAAGTCTATTTTGGTCAAAACCAATTACAACATTTACATGAAGAAGTTTTGAAATATGGTGATAAAGTCTTAATTGCACATGGAGGAGATTTTATTCAAAACTCTCCATTATATAGTCGTGTTATCAAAGAGCTAGAATCGCATAAGATTACAGTTTATGAGTTAGGTGCAGTTGAACCGAATCCTAGACATACAACTGTCAATCGTGGTGTCAAAATATGTAAAGAACATGGAATTCAAACAGTCTTAGCTATTGGTGGTGGTTCAACCATTGATTGTTGTAAAGCCATTGCGGCGACAACGTTATCAAATACAGATGATATTTGGGATTTGGTAGAAGGTAAAACAACTTGGAAAGATGCTTTAGCCGTGATTGCAATGCCAACAATTGCTTCCACTGGAAGTGAAATGGATAAGTCATGCGTGATTGCAAATGTCAAATTAGGAATTAAGAGTGGTATTAATGCGGAACCGATTAGACCCAAAGCTGCATTTCTAGATCCAACGAATACATTGACTGTTCCTGCTTTTCAGACAGCATGTGGGGGATTTGATATTATGGCACACATGTTTGATATGAACTATTTTGTGAATGCTAAAAAATATCCATTACAGTTTAACGTTGTTGAAACATTGTTAAAAACAGTGAGACAGCAGTTACCAATTGCCATTCAAGAACCAGAGAATTATGAAGCGCGAGCTACTATGTTATGGGCAGCAAGCTGGGCATTGAATAGTTTTTGTACATCTGGATTTCAGACACAGGCTTCTTTACATGCCTTAGAACAATTCTCTTCATCTTATGATTTAACACATGGTTTAGCACTAGCAATCCTTATGCCTAAGTGGATGAAGTATTTATTAGATCGAGACGAAACTGTCATTGATGATTTTGCAAGATTTGGAGTCAATGTCATGGATGTTGAAGAGAATGAAGATAAAAAAGCTGTCGCATATCAAGCTATTGAAGCCTTACAATCTTTTATCAAAGATGAATTAGGATTACCAGTTCATTTATCCGAGTTAGGAATAGATGATAGTCAATTTGAAAAAATGAAAGTAAAAGCATGTTATGGTCAGGAATCCCTGCCAAGAGCATATCGACCATTAACGCAGGAAGATTGTTTCAATATTTATAAAATGTGTCTATAGGAGGTCAAAACAATGAAAGATGTAATGATTGTAACGGGTGCAGGCCAAATCAGCATGGCTATTGCCAGAAGAATTGGTTATGGTAAAAAGATTATAATGGGAGATAAAAGAATTGAAAATGCTAAGACTATCGCAGAAGTGATGAATAATGCTGGATTTGATGTGGTCCCATTTGAAATGGATTTATCTTCTAGAGAATCTATATTCAATATGATAGATGAAGCGAAAAAGTATGGACCTATTACGATGCTGGTCAATGGTGCTGGTGTTTCGCCAAGTCAGGCACCTATTGAAGCTATTTTAAATGTTGATTTATATGGAACAGCAGTTTTATTGGAGGAAGTTGGAAAAGTGATTGAACCAGGTGGTGTGGGTGTGACTATTTCTAGTCAATCAGGATTTAGAATGAAACAATTAACACCTAAGGAAGATGAACAGTTGGCTTGTACGCCAACAGAAGAATTATTAAATTTAGATTTATTAAAAGTCGAAAATATTCAGGATACCTTACATGCTTATCAGTTGGCTAAAAGATGTAATGAAAAAAGAGTCATGGCCCAGTCAGTGAAATGGGGAGAAAAAGGTGCTCGTATTAATGCAATTGCGCCAGGGATTGTCGTTACTCCATTAGCCATTGATGAATTTAATGGACCAAGAGGAGATTTTTATAAGAATATGTTTGCATCTTGTCCAGCTGGTAGACCAGCAACAGCAGACGAAATTGCTAATGTAGCAGAATTATTGATGAGTGATAAAGGTGCTTTTATTACAGGTTCAACATTCTTGATTGATGGTGGCGCAACAGCATCATATTACTATGGACCATTACAACCAAAGGAGAAATAAACAATGGAAAAAAGAAGATTAGGACAAACAGATATGTATGTGAATATGATTGGGCTAGGGTGCATGGGATTATCTCATGCCAGTGGAACACCTCTTCCAAAAGAAGAAGCCTTGCAAGTCTTAAAAGAAGCACATCATATTGGTTATGATTTATATGATACTGCTGAATGTTATACAGGTGTTTATCCTGATGGAAGTATCAGCAATAATGAAGAAATTGTAGGTGAAGCTATTAAAGATTTTAGAGATGACATTGTTCTTTGTACAAAGTTTGGTGTGATGCATAAAGGTGACCATCTTGAATTTGATAGTTCACCACAAAAGATTAGAGAATCTATTGAAGGTTCTTTAAAAAGATTACAGACAGATCATATTGATATTTATTATCAACATAGAATTGATCCTCAAGTAGAACCAGAAGTTGTGGCTGGAGTGATGAAGGATTTGATTCAAGAAGGAAAAATCAAAGCTTGGGGCATTAGTGAAGTGAATGAAGATTATTTAAGAAGAGCACATGCTATCTGTCCTGTGACAGTCATTCAAAATAGATATTCTATGATGGCAAGATGGCATGAACATTTGATTGATGTCTGTCAAGAACTTGGAATAACATATATAGCTTTTTCACCACTAGCAAATGGTGCATTGACAGGAGCTTATCATTCTCAAGCAGATTTTAAAGATGATCAACAGGATTTTAGAAGAAACATGCCTCAATATAGTCAAACAGGCATGATCAAAACAAATGCTTTATTGGAAGTTATCAGTCAAGTTGCAAAGAAATATCATGCGACAAATGCTCAAATATCTTTAGCTTGGATGCTTCATAAATTTCCACATCTTATTCCTATCCCTGGTTCACGCAAAATAGACAGATTATCTTCTAACTTTCAGGCAGGGAATATACAGCTTTTAGAAACAGATATTCAAATGATTGATCATCAATTAGAACAGATGGAATTTGAAGTCTTTGGAGGGCATTAAAATATGAAATCTTTAATCGTTTATTTTTCTCATTGTCATGAAAACTATGTGAATGGGGATATTGTTGATTTAGAAAAAGGAAATACACAAGTGGTTGCTGAAAAGATAAGTCAATATATAGATGCTGATTTATTTGAAATAAAACCTTTACATGATTATCCTGTACAATATCATCAATGTACTCAAGTCGCTAAAGAAGAGATAGAAAATCAAAAAAGACCTAAGATTAAAAACATCATTCCCCATTTTGAACAATATCAAAATATTTATTTAGGTTTTCCTAACTGGTGGGGAACTATGCCAATGTGTGTCTGGACTTTTTTAGAAAGTTATCAGTTTGATGGAAAAGATGTTTATCCTTTTATAACTCATGAAGGAAGTGGCTTTGGAAGAAGTTTACAGGATTTAAAAACAATCATTCCTCATGCTTATATTCATGAAGGACTCGCTATTTTTGGTCACCAGGTATATGAAAGTGAAGACAAAATAAAAAGTTGGGTAGGTGAATAAATCATAATAACAAAAAAAGCACTTGATTATCGACAAAGAGAACTCATCACATTTTGTTTTTTAGTGGCACAAGGTGGATGTGAAGCTCAGTTATCTTCACATACTATTGGTTTTCCAAGAACTTTCAATGCTTTAAAGTGTATTCAAGAGATACAATCATAATCACTGTTGTTTATAAAATCTCTTTTTGATAAAATGGAAACAAGGAGGGTGATAGCTTATGCTACTAAAACAAATGAAATATTTTATAGCTATAGTAGACTATGGAAGTTTTACAGAAGCTGCCGAGCATTGTTTTATTTCACAATCAGCTATCTCTCAACAAATTCAATCATTAGAATCACAGTTACAGGTTCAATTAATGGTTCGTCAGAAAAGACGTTTTGAATTAACCGAAGCAGGTCAATATTTTTATCGACATGCAAAGGCTGTATTGGAAGAAATCGACCAGATTGTTGCACAAACACAAAGACTAGGAGAAGATCATGAATTAACATTACGCATCGGCTATCCTAAGAATTTTAACTTATTTGAGCTTCAACAGGCTATTACACAATTTTGTGAACTATATCCCGAAGTGAAAATTTCTATTGTAAGTGGAACACATGAAGAATTATTTGAATTACTGGTTAATGGACATATTGATTTAAAAGTGAGTGAACAAAGAAGAGCCTATAATGAAGACTATTATAATTATGAATTGAAGTATAGTGATTCTTATGTAGAAATAGCAATGGGAAATCCTTTAAGTCAAAAAGATATTTTAACAGTAGAAGACTTAAAAACATTATCTTGTATATTAGTTGTGTCTAAAGGATATGAAGACTCTGAAAAGAGTTTTTATGAAAAAGATTTAGCTATATCACATCAATTTTTATATGTTGATTCTTTAGAACAAGCCCGTTTAATGGTAGCAGGAAATCGAGGCTATCTTCCTATTGATGTGCTGGGAGAAATGATGACACCTATTCAAGGTATCAAAAGAGTACCTTTATATAAAAATGGAAAACCCATTCAAAGAAACTACTTTGCCTGCTGGCATAAACAACATACAAATTATTACATTGAAGAATTTGCCCAAATGTTAAGGACAGTATTTCAATAAACATACAAAATATCATTCATTGTTTATATGAACAAGAATGATATTTTTTTGATGAAATGGTCAATCTTTTATAGTTTATTTTATAACGTGTTTTTAAATATGCTATAATAAAGAGGAGGCTATCTTATGAATAGAATAGAAAGAAGTCAAAAGAAATATGAAGAATTATTTTTAAATCCACAAACATTAGATTTAAAAGATCCTGAATTTATGACACAGCTACAAAGATTGATATTTGGTGAAGTTTTTTATGTTGGAGATTTGACAGATAGACAAAGAGAACTCATCACATGTAGTGTTTTAACAGTTTTACAGACTTTACCACAATTAAAGGCACATCTGAATGCTGCCTTGAATGTAGGTGTTTTACCATTAGAATTAAAAGAATCATTGTATCAATGTGCTCCATTTATTGGTTATCCGAGAACATTGAATGCAGTGAATGTATTGAATGAAGTTTTAGAAGGCAGACATATTTCATTACCACTAGATAATCAGACAAGTATAAAAGATGAAGAAAGATATGAAAAAGGATTAGAAATTCAAAAAGAGTTATATGGTGATGAAATTAAAGACAGATATCGTTATTTACCAGATGATGTCGGTGACGCTTTACCAAGATTTTTAACAGAATGGTGTTTTGGTGACTGTTATACAAGAAAGGTATTAGATATTCCAACAAGAGAATTATTGATCTTTTGTATTTTAACAGCACTCAATGCCTCTGGACAACTTTATGCACATGCTTTAGGAAATATCAAAGTTGGAAACTCTTTACATACACTTTATTATGCATTGATTCAATGCTTACCTTATTTAGGTTTCCCATGTGTGTTTAATGCTTTTAATGCAATTAAAGATTTAGCTGAATAAATATGAATCATAAAGATGGATAGAAATGTTCATCTTTTTTTGTGATTTTGATTGTTGTAAGAAATATTGGGTTATTGTTTCATGTTGATGTTGTAAGCGGAAAAAGTATGCTTTTTAGCTATGCTGTGTGATTGTTTTAAGGTATTGGACGAAAAAGAATATACACATGAAAATAGGAATAAAGAAAGGATGATGAATAATGAAGATATTGGTTGTATATGGAAGTCCACATCAGAAGGGTTCTTCATATTTATTAGCAAATGAATTTATCAAAGGAGTTCAGGAAAATCACCATGAAGTCACTGTTTTTGATGTAGCTCATCATCATATTGCACCCTGTCTAGGATGTGACCATTGTGGAATGAATGGTCCATGTATTCAAAATGATGATATGAGTCAGTTAAGAAAAGACATACTTGATCATGATATGATTGTTTTTGTCACACCACTTTATTACTTTGGAATATCAGCACAGTTAAAAGCAGCCATTGACCGTATTTATAGTTTTACAATGGAATTATCATCCATGCATAAAAAGACTGCTTTTATATGCGCTGCATGGAATAGTTCTCAAGGAACAATGGATGCTGTTAAGATGCATTATGAGGCATTGGTTGACTATATGCATTTTCAAGATGTAGGAAGCATTTTAGCAACTGGATGTGGAACACCATCTATGACTTTGCGTTCACCTTTTATGGAAAAAGCATATCAATTAGGAAAAAGTATCCGATAAGGCTCTTGAAATATCAGGAGCTTTTTCTTTATAATAAATTTAATAAAGGGGCTGAAGAGTATGAAATATTGTGATGAATGTGGACATGAATTGATTGAAAAACCATGTGGAATTGATGGGACAATGCCTTATTGTGAACATTGTCAAAAGTTTAAATTTCCAATGTTTAATAGTGCTATTTCTGCTATTATATTCAATCCACAAAAAGATAAGGTATTGTTAATACAACAATATGGACAGGTAGATTATATTTTGGTGGCGGGATATATAAATAAAGGTGAAAATGCAAAACAGACATTAATTAGAGAGATTCAAGAAGAAGTCAATTTGAAAGTTGTTGATTATATGTACAATGATAATGAGTATTATGCAAAAACAAATACGTTGATGCATAATTATGTTGCAGTGGTTGATTCAGAAGACTTTCATTTAACAAATGAAGTGGATCATGCCAAATGGATTCCTGTTGATGAAGTTTTCGATGTTATGAAACAAGGATCATTAGCCCAATCCTTTGTGAAAAGATATTTAGAAAAGAGGGGTTGATTATGAAGAAAATATTTTTCTTTGATATTGATGGAACATTAGCGATACATGGTGTAATTCCTGAAGGGAATCTCAAAGCTTTAAAATTACTTCAGGATCAGGGATATTTTACATTTATATGTACAGGCAGAGCGCCTTTTTATGCCCAAAATCTTTTTGGAAATCTTGTCAGTGGTCTTATTACATGTAATGGAAGATATATTATATATCAAGGAAAGAAACTGTATGGAAAAGCTTTTTTACCAGAAGAACTGTCATATTATTATGAAAAAATAAAAGCATTCAATGCAGGAGCTATGTTTGTTTCTGATGAGGTTGCCGTTCCTTATTTATTGGATGATGCACAGATTGAAGGTATTAAAGATGAATATGGTATACAACGTATTCAGACAAATGCTTCTTTATTGCCATTTTATACATTTGATTTGTTTTATCATGATCTTCAACAACGTGATACACTGATACAGGCTTTTGATAAAGAATTGGTTATTAATGATCATGGTGGTCATGGCTCATGTGACTGTTCAACCATTGGTTTTGATAAGGGTGATGGTATTGCTTATTTATTGAAATATTTTCATATTGATAAAGAGAATGCCTATGCTTTTGGGGATGGTTATAATGATCAGGCAATGTTTAGAGAAGTAGGGCATGGTATAGCGATGGGAAATGCTGTAGATGTTTTAAAACAAAAAGCGACATATATTACAGATTCTATTGATCAGGATGGTATATTAAAGGCACTACAACATGAAGGAATAGCTTAAAGTTATTCCTTTTTTGTACATGAAGTTTGATTTATGTTATAATAGCGATACTTCAAAGGAAAGGATCTTTATATGGGAAATGTAAAAATAAGAAAAATGGTCCAAGGCGCTATGATTGCCGCTATCTTTGGTGCTTTGTCTATTTTCAATACGTATACAGGCAGTATGTTTGATATATTTATTTGTTATGGCATGGTGATTCCACTTGTCTGGTATAGTTATACATATCGTTTACAGGATGGTCTGTTAGTCAGTTTGATTGCGATGATTGTGATTATGATCACAGGATTACCTTTTTTTGCAATTTCATCATTTTCTTCATGTCTGATTGGTGTTTTTTTAGGTGAAGCTTTAAAACGTCAGGCTTCTCGAGGTGTTTTGTTTTTGGGGACATTATCTCTTACATTTTTCAATAATATCTTGCTTTATGAAGTTTTTGCAGGATTATTAAATATGGATCTGATTGGTGAAATGAAAGACAAACTATTAAATGTCAATAATTAATTTAAAAAATTGATTTTAATAGTGTTTGTCCTGATTGAGAGGAGCAATCCGATGTTGTTTGATGTATTTAGTGGATTTTTGGGTGCACT
>NZ_NFLH01000056.1 GCF_002160815.1 Massilimicrobiota sp. An134
TTATATCAGGAGGTTTCTTTTTATTATGAAATTACCCCATTTAGAAATTAAAGCAGAAAAAGGCAAACCCCGTAATAAAATTAAAGGTTAAGGTTTACCCCGCGATTATTTAATATACCGTTTTAAGTTAGTAGCGGGGTATTTTGACCTCGCTTTTATTTTAAATTACCTTTTAAAGTTGAATAGATAATATTTGATTAATGACTATTTGCCGTCTTTTTTTCTATTTAATAGCTTTTTTATGCTCGTTTGCAGTATTTTTTACATATAAACTATGCGGATCTAGTGAATGTATGAACTTATTTTTGATTCTTTTAAATTTTTGAATTAAATCTGTAATATGGATGATTTTTTAATATCGCTATTTTTCATATATGTTAATTGATAAGTATTACTCATTATATGGGCAAAAAATAATGAAATGAGAAGGATGAATAGTTTGAAAGATATTTTATTATCTTTTCATAGATCAATGTCAAGAAGATCAGATGTAAAACTTTTTTACAATCAAATAAAAAAAGTATACCGATAGTTATAAATGAAACATACTCCTGTTTTTTATAGATAATCTATAAATATAAAAGCATATTGATTTTTTATGTAGAATATTCATATTTAGTTTAAGATAAGTGTTATTTTGGAGAGTGTATAAAATGATATTTTAAGTATATGCATAATTTGTAGAATTACACAGAAATTCCATATTAGTGATATATACTTAATATACGAAAGTGAGGGAAGTATGAAACGAAATAAAAAAAAGTTAAATACATATCATGTCTTAACTTTAATTGTAATAATTTTAACAATCTTTATTATTGGACATGTGGTAATAAATAAGAATACTATATATTTGGCTGAAAATCTAGATAATATAAATCTTGAATTAGGTGAAGAATATCAATTGAGAGCAGTAGATGAAAATAATGAGGTTATAATATATGAATCAAAAGATCCAACTATTGCAAGTGTTGATGAAAATGGAAAGATTTTTGCTAGAAAAAGTGGTAAGACATTTATATATGTAGGAACCCAAAATAAAATGAAGCAAAAAAAAGTAGGTGTGAATATACCATATAAAAAAAATGATTTTGATAAATATCAACGTATTCATGTAAAGAATAAACCTAATTTAAAATTTGAAGTTAATACTGTATATGATTTAGATGCAAGTATAGATGAATCTTTTTCAAAAGGTGATAGATTAATTTATTCGTCTAGCAATACTAATATTGCAAGTATAGACGATTCTGGCAAGTTAAAAATGCTCCGTGAAGGCGTAGCTAAGATTACAGTACAAATTGAAAATACTGATATTAAAGAAGAGTATGATATACATATATTTAATAAGATCAAGAAAGTTCAGAAAATTATAGTAAATAAAAATCAGAAAAATATTTTAGAAGTAGGAGACAAAATGAATTTAAATGTTTCTGTTTTTCCAGAAGATGCAGACAATAAAGGTGTTAAATTTAGTTCAAGTGAATCTACTATTGCTTCGATAAATGAAAAAGGTGAAATCAAGGCAATTAGACCAGGTATCACAATTATTAATATGATTTCTGAGGATGGTAATACTAAAGAAAAATTTAAACTTAATATTTCAAGAAAAAAAGCTTATTTGACAAATGAGATATTAAAAACCGCAGGTATAGATGAATGTAATAAAGTTATGTTTGTTGCTCATCCAGATGATGAAAGCTTGTGGGGCGGAGGTCATTTGTTGGAAGATAAATATTTTGTTGTATGTATGACAAATGAATTTAATTCTGTTAGAAAAAAAGAGTTTTATAAAGCTTTGGAATATACACAAGATAAGGGAATTATATTACCTTATCCAGATTTGGTAAATGGAAATAAAAGTAACTGGAATCACAATAAGGAAGGTGTTAAAGAGGAAGTAAATTTAGTTCTTTCTTATAAACCTTGGGATGAAATTGTAACACATAGTCCTAGAGGGGAAACAGGGCATAGGCATCATAAGTTTGTTAGTCAAATAGTTACATCAAGTGTAAAAAATAATAATTTATATGATAAACTATTGTATTTTGGTAAATTTTATGAAAAAAACGAAGTTCCTTCTTCATTGGAATCTAATTTAAAACAGGAGATAATTGATAAGAAATATAAATTATTGGATATTTATGCAGCAGAAAAGAAATCAATAGAAGCTTTTTGGAAACAAATGGTACCATTTGAATATTGGAAGAAAGCTGTTGTTTGGAAAGATAATTAAATTATACATGATAAAGTTAGCAGTTCATTATTTATATTTTTGTAAAGTTTAAACGTCAATTGACGATGATATAATTTATAATCTTAATACAAATCAAAGTCTTTTTATAGATGTATGAATTAAATAGAATAAATATAAAAAATTACATAAATACCTATAAAAATGGATCTAAAATAAGACAATAAAAAATATAAGTTACGTCTGATAATGTATATAGAAAAATCAAAATATAGTTTAGCGTTTGATAAGTTTAGATGGTTTTTTAAAGATGAAAGTAAAACTAAATTCAAATAAAAGGGAGTTGCTCCCTTTTTTATTTAGTGATAAACTATATACGATTGGAGAAGTGAGAAAATGTTTGTTTTAAGAAAAATAAAAAAACTAGCTGGATCGATTATTAGAATTTTATATAAATTAACATATCATTTTATCTCTATTGATGATAAATTGGTTATCTTTATATCTTTTCATGGAAGAGGATATTCTGATAATCCAAGGGCTATTTATGAACAGATGAGAAAAGATCCTAGATTTAATGATTACAGGTTTATTTGGTTTATTAAAAATCATAAAAAGAAAAATGTCAAAATAGAAGGAGCTGAAATTAAAGAATACTTAAGCTTACCTTATTTTTATTATATGTCAAAAGCAAAATATTGGATCATCAATTGTAAAATGCCTACATATATATGCAAGAAAGATAAACAAATTTATTTGCAGACATGGCATGGGACTCCTTTAAAAAGATTGGGGCATGATATTATAGCATCTGAAGATACTACTTTTTATAGATCTGGTATGACTTTTGAACAAATGACAAAATCATATGATATAGATGTTGAAAGATATAATTATATGATTTCTCCAAATGCCTTTTGTACTGAAGTTTTTCAAACATCATTTCAAATTAATAAAGAGCGTTTAATTGAAACAGGTTATCCTAGAAATGATTTTATTACGAATGCTACAAAAGAAGATGTCATCAGTTTAAAGAAAAAATATCATTTACCTTTAGATAAGAAAATAATTTTATATGCTCCAACATGGCGTGATAATTCATATGTGGCTTCTGGCTATACTTTTGAATTAGAAGCTGATTTTCATAAATGGAGAAAAGCGTTAGGTGATGACTATGTTGTTGTATTTAAACCTCATTATCTTATTATTAATAAGTATGAAAATGATGAAACTTTAACTGGCTTTTTGTATTCTGTGAAGGCTGAAGCTGAAATAAATGAGCTTTATGTTATGAGCGATATTCTTGTTACTGATTATTCAAGTGTATTTTTTGACTATGCCGTGTTAAATCGTCCCATTTATTTCTATATGTACGATTTAGACCAATATAAAGGTGAACTCAGAGGCTTTTATTTAGACATATATACAGAATTGCCTGGAAGAATTTATGAAGATGAAAGCAAGCTTTTAATAGATATTAAAGAGAGTGTTTATGATTATTCATTTTTAGAATCTTTTAATCAAAAATTTAATGCTTGGCAAACAGGAAATTGTGCTCAAAAAGTTATTGATATTATTTTTTCAGATATAAAATAATTTTCTTGAAATCAGATACATAGTTTTATCATATGATGGAAAGTAAGAAGGGAACTTCTTGCTTTTTCTTATTTTAGATGAACATCATATCAAAGATGTTGAAATCTTTATAAAAAGTAATATAACCATTTATATGGTGATGAAAAATAAAAAAATATTTGTTAGAAACTTTTATAAGTGATTTTATTTATGTGGATAATAAGTAGTAAGAAAGAATGAAATCAATCTATTTTATGATAGACTCTTTTTTAATGAATAAAAAGATGATAAAATAGATTTGAAGTCATAGGAGATTGATTATGGGATTACAGAAAATTATTTTAAATATAGTATTAAAAATTGAAGTTTTTTTTATTTCATTTTTTAAGATTCATAATAATAGAATCACTTTTATATCTTTAGAAGATGATCATTTGACATCTGATTTTTTAAAGATTTATCAACAATTGCCACTAGAAAAATATGATGTGCGTTTATGTCTCATTCATTACAAGAAGAATTTATGGGGACAGTTTTTATATTTTATCAATTGTATGAAACAATTGTATTATGTATATACATCAAAAATTATTTTTTTACATGATAATAACTATGTTGTTTCACATTTTAAAAGAAGCGGGGTACAAGTGATTCAGGTATGGCATGCTTGTGGAGCTATAAAGAAATTTGGTAATGTGATTGAACGTCAGTATCCTATTTCTAATTATGACTATGTTTTAGCAACTTCATCTTATTGGAAGGAAGCATATAGTCAAGCATTTAGTGTTCAACAAGAACAAGTCTTGCCTGTGGGAATGCCAAGAACTGATGAATTATTTCATCAACAATGGATTGATGAAACGAAAGAAAAACTTTATCAAAAATATCCAATGCTGAAAAATAAGAAGATTATTTTGTATGCACCGACTTTTAGAGGGAATATATATAAAGGATTTTCAGCGATTCATTTTGATGCTCAAAAAGTGATGAATCAGTTAAGCGATGATTTTGTGTTGATATATAAATTTCATCCTTTAATGGGAAATTATCATTTACAAAAAGATAATCGTATTTTGAATATGAATCATGAAGATACACATGAATTATTTTGTATAAGTGATTATTTGATTTCGGATTATTCATCTATTGTTTTTGATTTTATGATTTTAAAGAAACCAATGCTTTTCTATATTCCTGATTATGAGCAGTATTGTCAAGATTTAGGGGTATTTGTAGATGTGAGGGATTTAGGTTATCCAGTTTGTTATTGTGAAGAAGACGTTGTACAGTCATTACAAACTTATCATGTTGATGAAGATCTGTTTCAAAAAATGAAGAATCAGTTTTTTGAAATTCAGGATGGTCATAGTACATTACGTGTTGTAGAACTGGTGGAAAAATTATGTGAAATGGAGAATGATATCAATGAGTAAAATAGCAATTATTGGAACTGGAACATGGGGAATAGCGCTTGCAAACATGTTGAGTGAAAAACATTGTGTGAAAGCATGGTCAGCGATTCCTGAAGAAATTGAATATATTCAAAAAAATCATAGACATCCTAAATTAAAAGATGCAGTTATTTCTTCATCTATACAATTGTCCTGTGATTTATCAGATACTTTAGATGATGTAGAAATTATTGTTATGGCTGTTCCATCTATTTTTGTAAGAGAAACAACGAGAAAAATAATTCCCTACTTAAAACCTGAACATATTATTGTTGATGTCGCAAAAGGAATGGAAGCTCAAACATTAATGACAATGTCAGAAATCATTTATTCTGAAATTCAAAATCAGATGGATTTTGAATATGGTCATATTGTTGCTTTATCTGGACCCACTCATGCAGAAGAAGTTTCAATAGGTTTACCATCTACCATTGTATCAGCTTCAGTAGATGAATTGATTGCCCAAAAGGTTCAGGATATATTTACAAGTTCTTTTATGCGTGTTTATACAAATAAAGATATTAAAGGTGTAGAAGTTTGTGGTTCTATGAAAAATATTATCGCTTTAGCAGCTGGTATTTCTCATGGTTTAGGTTATGGAGATAATGCGATTGCAGCTTTAGTGACAAGAGGAATTCATGAAATATCACGTTTAGGAATTGCTATGGGATGTTCTATTCATACTTTCTATGGACTGGCAGGGTTAGGTGATTTAGTTGTCACATGTACAAGTCAAAATAGTCGTAATAATCAATGTGGAACGTATATTGGCCAAGGATATGAAGTGAATGAAGCCATTAAAAAAGTAGGAATGGTTGTTGAAGGAATTAATGCGTTAGATGCTGCAGATCTTTTAAGTGCTCGTTATCATGTTGAATTGCCTATCATTAGAGCGGTATATGATGTTGTGAAATTTGGCTTGGAACCACAATTATCGGTTCAAAGATTATTCCAGAGAAAAAGTAAATCTGAAATTCCTTTTTCAATATTAGAACTTGTTCATGAAAATAGAGAAATGAAAAATCAAAGGGGTGTAAAAATGAAAAGAGTCATTACATATGGAACATTTGATCTTTTGCACTATGGACATATCAATTTATTAAGACGTGCAAAAGCTTTAGGTGATTACCTTATTGTTGCTTTATCAACAGATGAATTTGTTAAATTACAAAAGCATAAAGAGTGTTATTTTAGTTATGCCGAGAGAAAATCTTTACTAGAGGCTATGCGATATGTTGATCTTGTTATACCTGAAGAAAACTGGGATCAAAAGAAGGAAGACTGTCAGCAGTATCATATTGATGTTTTTGTAATGGGTGACGATTGGGAAGGACAGTTTGATTATTTACGTGATCAAGGCGTTGAAGTCGTTTATTTGCCTAGAACACCTGAAATTTCAACATCGCGTATAAAAAAAGATTTACATGAATAAAATGCATGAACATTGATGTTATAAAGTTAAAGAGTTCACTTCTGATAGTGGACTTTTTATATATCATTATGTTTTTTTCTTTTGTTCTAAATTCTTTTTCTATTCATATATTAGTTGTATGATAGGAGGACATTATGAATAGGGGAGAAATTTATTATGCAGATTTATCGCCAGTTATAGGAAGTGAGCAAGGTGGATATAGACCCGTATTAATCTTACAAAACAATAAAGGAAATAAATATTCGACGACGGTGATTGTAGCACCTATTTCTTCAAGAATGACAAAAAATGAATTACCAACACATGTGATTATTGAAACACCATTTTTAGAAAAGAAATCAGTCATCTTGTTAGAACAGATACGAACAATTGATAAAAAAAGAATAGATGAACGTTTAGGAGTCTTGTCAGAATCCTTGATGGATAAAGTAAATTCGGCCATTAAAACAAGTTTAGACATTAAATAAGAGATATGATATAATGGTTGCAATTAAGGAGTGATATAGATGAATATTAGAAAGATTAAAGAAAGAGCCAATCAACTGTTGAGTGTTGATAAGCAACAATATATACGTATTCTTATGATATTAGTATTGTTGGAATTGATTCCAACTTTATTTAGTACAGGACATGATATATTATCACGCATAATTTATATCATAATAAGTCTTGCTTTTATTGCTGTTTCACATGGATATGTTGTCAGTTCATTAAAAATGGTTAGAAATCAATCTTCATTATTATCTGATGATGATGCTCTTGTAGGGTTTAAAAGATTTAAAGGATTGTTTTCTACATATTTATTGAATAACATTGTTTTATTTTTTATTACTTTTGCTGCTATGTTTATTTTAATGATGATTTTTGGTGTTTTTTTATCAGGAATTCAATTAGATAGTTTTGCTAATGAAATATCATTATCAGGAAATTATACACAAGTATTATTGAGTATTTTCAGTCAATCACCATCACTTTTAGCTGCATTTATATTGTTTTATATGCTTATGATTGTTATTGTGTTTGTGATATCTTCTTATTTGTTTGCAGTTCCATATTTACTTGAAAGATATCAAATGACAAATTTAATGGCTATTAAAGAATCTTATCGTTTTATGAAAGGACATATTTTTGATTATATTAAATTAAATCTTTCATTTTTAGGATGGATTCTTGGATTGATGATTACTCAAATGGGATTAAATCGATTATTGATGTTTTTACCTATTTTAGGAGCTTTAATAAGTGCTATTATTACAGGTATTATTGGGGTTTATACTTATTTACCACGTTATCAATTATCAAAAGCTATTTTCTTTGAAGAATTAGCATATTATCGTTATGATCATCATCAGACATACGGTGGAGATGAAAATCATGTTTAACCAACATTTTAGTAGAAGAGTGCCAACTCAAGTGAAATGGATGTTTATTTTAGTGATTTTACCACTTTATATGTATTGTGGTTCATTGATTTTGAGTGCTCTGTTTAAATTTATTATTTTACAATTTCATATTCAGTTTGATTATAATCAATTAAATGCTTATTTAAATCTTATTTTTGATTTGATCTTATTGGTTTTAGCTGGCTGGTTATTGAAAGATAGTATGATTGAACAGTTTAAAGATTTTAAGAAAAATATCAAAAACAATTTGTTTTATGGTTGTATTGTAGGTGTTTTATTGATTTATGTTTGTCAAATTATTGGTGGATTGCTGACACTGGCATTAGGTGGAAATCAGACAAGTGAAAATCAGCAGTTGATTGAATCTATCACAACTTCGTATCCAGTGATTATGATTTTTGTATCATGTATATTGGCACCTATTGTGGAAGAAATGTTATTTAGAGGGATTGTTTTTGGATGGATTTATGAATGGAATCCAAAGATGGCACATTTGATTTCAGCCTTTATATTTGGTTTTATTCATATTATGTCAGCTGTTTTTGCAGGCAATTTTTTAGAATGGGTACAAATTTTTTCTTATGGATTGATGGGATTTGCATTAAGTTATTTATATGAAAAACAAAATAATATATATGTTCCTATTTTATCGCATATGATGAATAATATCATTTCGATGTGTTTAGTGTTATTGTAGTGTAAAGGTTTTTGAAAAGTCAAAAACCTTTTTTCATATTATAGGAATTTGGTTTCGTTTGGTTGATAAATGCTTAAAGCAAATATTAACAATGAGCAAAATAAAAAGTAATGCACCAGCATTACTCTATTTTTCTGCATGCAAAA
>NZ_NFLH01000057.1 GCF_002160815.1 Massilimicrobiota sp. An134
AGCCACTATATCCATAATGACTGTTCTACCATGAAGATTTCTGTATTCATCCTGAATATGCCATTCTATAATGGAAATATCCTCTTCAAAAATGATATTGAATAATAATTCAATGCAGTGCTGATCATTGAAGATAACTTTCATAAAGATATCATCATAAGTCTTAATGCTTTCACAAATTCAAGATATTCCTGATTCATTTTGATTATTCCTCCTTTTATTTTTTATAGTTTCAATCTCCTAGATATTTAAGGAATGATAATCAAGAACCCTTCACTTATCTATATACGCATTATTTTGACATTTTTCTTTTTTCAGGACAAAAAAGTTAAAAAACATATCTTTCTAAAACAAATATACCACAATATTTGCTGATAGTAAATATTGTGGTATATGAAACATTATATATAGTTTCTATATATTCAAATGATTTTATTTTTCAAAAAAGTCAATGAACAACAGTTCATTGACAATGACACATATTATAATCTTTTTTCCATATGAATGTGAGGACAAAATTCATCTAAATATTCCTCACCATATGCTTGAAAACCGTTCTTTTCATAGAATCCCATAGCACCCACCTGGGCTGAAAGTTTAGCTTTTGGATAACCAAGTTCTCTGGCTTTCTTTTCTAGTTCATGTAAGATATAACTTCCTAAATGTTTATGTCGTTTTTCTGGAATCACTGCGATTCTCCCAAAAACAATATCTCCCTTTTCATCAAACATACGAGCACATCCTACAGGTGTACGATAATCATAAATAACCAGATGCCAACTATGTTCATCTTGTTCATCAAATTCATTTTGAAATCCCTGTTCTTCAACAAAGACTTTTTCTCTAATCATTTTTGCTTCTTCAGGAAGCTTATTAAAAAATTGATAATTCATCTTTAATCTCCTTTGGGAAAAATACTTTTTGATCTGATTTAAAACGTTTTGAATTTAAGATAGCTGAAACAATCTCAGATTTCATTGGTAATGGTGATAAACAACCTTCGCTATCTAAAATTTCAATTTCACTTAATTCTCCACTTTCACCATAATGCAAATATGGAATTTGTTTTTGATTATCACTGACAATATAATAATCCGGATGATATCCTTTGGCTTGGGCAATAGCTTTGATAGACACGAGATCTTTTTGACTTTTCAATTGTTGATATTTAAATAAATGACGATTTAAAAATCTTGATGACAGATCACTTAAAATGAAATCTTTTTCACGTGTAAATTCTTTAAAATAATATAAAATAACAGCTTCATCTAAATCAACAAAATCACTGACCTGAAAACGGTGTTCCAACATGGGAATTAAATAATGTAAATGGGTCTGGAAAACGTAACCATCATAGTATAAATCTTTGACTCTTTGAAAAATGCTTTGTAGAAGATGTTCATAACTACGAGCTGTCGGATGATAATACACCTGCCAGTACATATGGTATCTTGCTAGAATATAATTTTCAATGGCTTGAACTCCAGATTCTTTATACACAATTTTCCCATCACGAATACGCATTGTACGCAAAATACGTGACATATCAAAATGTCCATAAGTCGTTCCACTCATATAAGAATCCCTTAATAAATAATCCATACGATCAGCATCTAACTGACTGGATACCATTTGAATTAAAATGCGATTAGGATGTGTATGTTGAATAATACTTGCGACATCTTGTGGTAGTTGTTTATATAACGATACGAGAATATCGTGCACTTCACTTTCTTCTAAAATCATTCTGACTGTCATATCTTCATGATTTTCTTCAAAAACACCTTCAAAAGAATGAGAAAATGGACCATGTCCGATATCATGCAGTAATCCCGCACACATCACACAAAGCTTATCATAATCACTTAAAGCATTTGTTAAACACTCTGTTTCTAACATGCGTCTGACAACCTGATACACACCTAAAGAATGGACAAATCTTGAATGTTCTGCACTTTGAAAAACCTGATAAGTTCCCCCTAATTGTTTAATTCTTCGAAGCCTTTGCATTTCCTTAGAATTAATCAAACGCCAGATGATCAAATGATCAACATGAATATAATCATGAATGGCATCACGTATGACTCTTTTTTCATTAAGCTCAATTGATTGTAGTTTAAAATCCTCTTTAAAATTCATAGCCTCACCTTCTTATATATATTGTATCAAATTTTGATTCATAAAGTCCATAATCTTAAATGTTGAACATTGTTTTTGTATTCTATTAGGTATATAATGAGACATATAAGGAGGAATGAAAAAATGTTAGATCAAAAAGTTGCTGATTTATTAAATGAACAAATTAATAAAGAAATGTATTCTGCCTATTTATATTTGGATTTTGCTAATTTTTATACGCATAAGGGTTTAAATGGTTATGCCAACTGGTATAATATTCAAGCTAAAGAAGAAATGGATCATGCTATGGGTATTCTTCAATATTTACAGGATAATGATTATGCTGTAACATTATCTGCTATTGATAAACCTGATAAAGAATTAAATCATCTTGATGATCCATTAAAATATGGGTTAGAACATGAACAATATGTCACAAGTTTAATCCATACAATCTATGATGCTGCATATGAAGTGAGAGATTACCGTACAATGAAATTCTTAGACTGGTATGTCTCTGAACAAGGTGAAGAAGAAAAAAATGCAACTGACTTATTAACACAATTTGAATTGTTTGGTCATGATCCTAAATCACTTTATTCATTAAATAATGAATTAACTCAAAGAACATATACACAGGCAGCAATCTTAAATGCTGACTAAAGACCTCAAAAAGGTCTTTTTTTTCATGCACAGTTTGTTTATAATGAAAACAAGGAGGAGAGTTATGTATACAAAAATTAATGAAGCTTATGAATATATCCATTCTCGCTATAATGGAAAAATTGATATTGCGATTATTTTAGGATCTGGTTTAGGTCCATTGGCAGATGAAATTGAAAATCCAATCATTATTGATTATCAGGATATTCCTCATTTTCCAGTTTCTACTATTCCTGGACATGAAGGAAAACTTTATATTGGTACCATTGCTGGAAAAACAGTCTGTGCCATGAAAGGACGCTTTCACTATTATGAAGGGCATGATATGGATGTTGTGACATTACCTATTCGTGTATTTGCGAAACTAGGCATTCCTTATTTATTTGTTACAAATGCTTGTGGTGGAATTAGAGAAGATTTAAATCCTGGACAAATCACTTTAATTTCAGATCATATTGGATTTATGGCACCTAGTCCATTACGTGGCCCTAACTTAGATGAATTTGGTCCTCGCTTTAAAGATATGACAGAAGTCTATTCAAAACATTTACAGGAAATTGCAAAAAAAGCAGCCCAAAAAACAAATGTTTCTCTTAAAGAAGGTGTTTATTGTTTCTTTAAAGGTCCAATGTTTGAAACACCTGCTGAAATTCGTGCTTTAAAAGCAATTGGTGCAGACATGGTTGGAATGTCTACAGTTCCTGAAGCGATTGTCGCTAGACATTCTGGTATGACAACTTTAGGTATTTCACTTGTGACAAATAAAGCGGCTGGTTTAGGAAATAGTGAATTAAATCATCAGGAAGTCATGGAAGCTGCTAATCAGGCTGAAATCAATCTTGTGAAACTTGTCAAACAAACTATTCAAGATATGTAAAAGAAAACGATGAGAATCAAAATCTCATCGTTTTTCATTTTGACTAAAGACTGGATAAAAAGCCTGATAAGTCTTACTTAATCCGACATTTAGTGGAGTATAAGATAAACCTAATTCTTGAACAATCTTTTGTCCATTATAAGATTCCATTTCTTCTTGAAAAATAGGATATGGCAATGGATATTGTTGTTCAATGGCTTCAACTAAAGAATGTTCTTCTATACTGACATCAGGCTGACAAGTTTTAAGAATTTCATTCATAATAGAATAAGTCACTTGTTCATCATTAATAACATTATAAATAGTATTATAAGCTTTCTTTTCAACAACTTTTTCAATCGCACTGACAACATCTTTCACATAGACAAGCTGAAAAGTACACTGAGCATCCTTAATTGAAAATAGAGGCCATCCTTTCACTGCTCTTTCAATCAATACAGATTCTCTAGGTGCATAATTGAATGGACCATAAATATTGCCTGGTCTTAAAATGGTATAAGGAATATGATGTTCTTTTGATAATGACTGTAATTCTTGTTCTAATTGGATTTTTCCTAAAATATAAGCCCCTGTTTCTCCTTCAAACTGACGTGTTTCAAGGGGATGCTGTTCATCTTTGTCAAGACCTGTTTGACGCTGATACACATCAACAGTGCTGATCAATATATAATGACGAATCTGTCCAGGAAAAGACTGAATCACTGTTTGAATATCTCCTTTTTGATAAGCACACAAATCAATAACTGCATCATAATCTTCTTTTGGTAATTTTTGCCAGGCATCCAAATCATGACGATCCAAAATATATTCCAAGACACCATAATCTTTCATAGAATAATGTCCTCTATTAACCAATGTCATATCCCATTGCTTTGATAAAGACATGGTTAAAACACGTCCTAAAAAATAACTACCACCAATAACTAATACTTTCACAAATATCCCACCTTTGTCTTCATTATATAGAAAAACCATCATAGGCACAACATATATGCCTATAATGGTAAATCACGTTTTTTAAAAAGAAATTGTCCAATCCCAAACAACAACAAAGCACTCACAAAAAGTATAAATACATAAACAAATGCCTGATATTCTCCACTCGATAAACTTTGAGGATCAAATAAAGTTAAGGGTGTCAAATAATTAAGAATTTCAAATTGTTGACTGACATCAGATAACATTTGAATTAAAATAAACACAATACCTAACCCAGCACCAAAGCCAATAGATAACTTAGCTTCATTAAACAAAGCACAAGATAGATAACATAAACTTCCCAATAAACAATGGATACCTAACAATCCTATATTGACAGACAAAAAGGAAATCATATCTATACTCGCCTCTTTAACCGTCAACCACGCATAAATAGAAATAAATCCAAAGGCATATATCACAACAATAACCAATGCTGTTAATAAAACCATCAGCTGTGTCATCATGAACTGTTGGCGACTTAAAGGTGTTGCCAGTAAATAAGCCATAGATCCATGATCTACATATTTGCCAATCAAACGATAACATAAGATCACACTTAATAAAAAAGGAAAAACAATAAGTATAAATCCATATAGATAATTTGTAATAAAATCTAAAAGTGTTGTCGCTATGTTCATCATACCAAATGCCGCAAAAATTTGTGGCATAGATTTTGCTAATATTTCCAGACTACTATTCATATCTGGATCATACATAGCAATAATAATGCTTGAATACATAGTTATCACAACAAGAAAAAGCAAAAGAATTTTATAGTTTGATTTTAACTCTTTTTGATATAAAATCCAGGACATCTATCATCACTCCCCATAATATTGTAAAAAGATTTCTTCTAATGATTGTGAGCGAATATTTAAATCATTCACCTTATAATGAGATAAATCTTTAATAAAATCATCAATATGTCCTTGAAGCATTAAAGACACATAACATTCATTTTGCCTGGCATCAGGATATTTTTTCATAAATAAGTTTGCTTCCTGTAATGAACTGAATTGAATTTCATAATGTTTATAACGATTATGTTTAAGTTTTTCCATATCTTCAATAGCTACAATTTGACCAGCTTTAATAATAACCACACGATCACATATATTTTCAATCTCTTCAAAAATATGTGAAGACATAAGAATTGTCTTTCCCTGTTGTTTGAATTGTTTCATCAATTCTACAAACTTTAATTGCATTAATGGATCAAGTCCACTTGTAGGTTCATCTAAAATCAAGATTGGCGGATTTTGCATAAATGCTATGACTAAACCTATCTTCTGTTTCATTCCTTTAGACATACGTTTTATTGGAGCTTTTGCATCCAATTCTAAAAATTGCATC
This sequence comes from Massilimicrobiota sp. An134, assembly GCF_002160815.1. GTDB lineage: Bacteria > Bacillota_I > Bacilli_A > Erysipelotrichales > Coprobacillaceae > Allocoprobacillus > Allocoprobacillus merdigallinarum. The sequence goes on from NZ_NFLH01000057.1 coordinate 5,993, forward strand.
AATTCATAAGCATAACTCAAATCTTGCATTCCCTTCAGTTTAGCAATCAATTGAATAAAATCTATTCCTGTCATATCATCAATAAATGACATTTCACCTGGTAGATAGCCTACCATTTTTTGAATCTGAGCAGCATCCTGAAAACAATCTAAACCATGAATTTGAACAACGCCACTATCTGGTTTCATAAATCCCATCAAATGTCGAATCGTTGTTGTCTTCCCACTACCATTAGGTCCTAAAAATCCCAGTGTTTCTCCTTGTTTGATTTGAAAACTCATATTAAAAATACCACGTTGACATCCATAATCCTTTGTCACATGATCAATTGTTATGATATTCATTCCATTCCCCTCCCTACTTCTATTTTACTCTCTTGTCAATCTTTCACAATAAAAATATGATATTCACTTTTTAATACTTAATAAAATAAAAAAGATAATCATTTTCCATCATTCAACGATTATCTTTCTCACAATAGTATCAACTCATAGAGAGCCATAAATATTTATTTTACATTTTCACTTATGAGTGAATCAAGCGATAAAATTCTTCATAGCTGATATTCATTAAGATATGATCTTGAATTTTCTCTATCTGTTGTTCATTGCACTCCTTGACCCATTCAAAGTTCATGCCTGGAAATTTCTTCAACAGAATTTGAATAAGACTTTTCATTTCTCCTCTTTTTTCTCCTCGTTTTTCCAATTTTTCCATCATATCACACATAATTTTCTTTCCTCCTTCTTTTTGTTTAAAATATCTGACTCTTTTTTTCAAGACTTCATAATACATGTCTTCATGATTTTCACATCTTAAATCATGCATCAGCTTCCCTAAGGGTGTTTCATCTTCCTTGGTGGCATTCATATAAATGATATGTACCTTATCCTCAAATGCTTCTCCATCTTCCCCATACCTCTGGATATGATTTTTCAATCTGTTTGTTTCTAGAACATCCTTTTCACATATGAAAATAACATAAATTTCAGGCAACTTTTCCCATTTCTCATTAACATATGACAGACTGCTATCCAATATACTGGCATGGAACCTCGCCCTTAAGGGTGAAGCGTTCTTTAGACTTCTTTCCATTTCCACATCAATAATATTCCCATTCTCTGTTGAAGCCACTATATC
>NZ_NFLH01000058.1 GCF_002160815.1 Massilimicrobiota sp. An134
TTAATTAACGATAATTCTTAATTATCGATAGTTACATTTATATAAAAGAAGGAGGTAATTTAAATATGAGAATAGTAGTTATTGCTGAAGAAAAAGAAGTAAATCCAAAGAATGATTTTTATGCAACAAGTTTTGATTTTTCGTCTAAAACAGTTACACAAAATATAATTAGATGTTTAAAAAATAAAAATTATGATGTTGTTCATTATCTAAACCCCCAGCAATTTTTAGATAATATAAAAAAGCATAAAAATGATATTGTATTTTCAACATTATGGGGTGGGCCCCACTCTAGAAATAAAAGAAGCTATTTATCTTCAATATGTGAAGCGTATCAAATCAAATATATTGGAGCTGATACGTATGTACAAGCTTTGTGCCAAGATAAATATTTATCTAAATTGTATTTAGAAAATTATATGTTTAAAATACCAAAATACATTGAAATTAAAACTTTTGATGAATTAAAAAGAATTGATTACATAGATTTTTTTCCGTGTATTATTAAACCAAGTAATGAGGGATCATCTGTTGGAATAAGTGATAATAATATTGCCAATAATAAAGAAGAAGCTATCACTCTTGCAAAAAAAATTTTAAAAAAATATAGACCGATACTTGTTGAGCAGTTTATTGATGGAAGAGAAATATCTATCTGTTTAGCAGGAACCACAAAAAATATACGTTTATGTGAAGCAGTTGAGTTGCTATTAAATGATGAAATTGTTGGATCAAAAATTTGGGGCTTTGAATCAAAGAAAAATAAAAAAAGTAAAGTGACAAGAAAAATTATAACTAATGAATTTCCAAATCAATTTATTAATGAAGCAAAGAAAATATTCTTAGAATTAGGTAAAGTTGATTTAATGAGAATCGATGGAAAATGGGAAAACAATAATTTTTATGTAATTGAATTATCTTCTGATTGCAGCCTACATAAAGAATGTTTTATGAGTTCTGCTTTTAAATATAATAATTATACGTATGATGATATGCTTGATGTATTAATTCAAATATGTTTAGATAATTATAATGAAAACAAATAATAAAAAAGGAGGGATTTTCGTAAGCGCAAAATAATATACTGTATTTAAAAACTCATATAATAAATGGTATAATGCCAATTATTATATGAGTTATTTGCATTCTTCCTGAATATGTTTATTCCAAGGTAAGAAATGGTCAACATTTGCTTGTTCCTTAATATCATGCCCAGGTAAATATTTAAATATGTATGTTAAATATTTGTATGGGTCCAGACCATTTGCTTTTGCCGTTTGAATTATTGAATACACGGTTGCACTTGCTTGGGCTCCCTCTGTTGATGTACTAAATAGCCAATTCTTTCGACCTACCGCAAACAATCTTATTGTTCTTTCATCAAGCGAATTTGTCATTGGAAGTAAACCATCCTCCAGATATTCGCTCAATCCTTCTCTATGTTTTAATGCATATTGTAGAGCTTTATATGTCTTTGATCCTGTCAATACGGCTTTCTGATTTTTATCGCACCATGAAAAGAACTCTTCTACTAGAGGTTTTGCTCTTTTTTGGCGCATTTCTCTCTTTTCTTCAGGTTTCAGAGTTTCTATTTCACGTTCGATTACAAATAATTCTTTTATTTTATTTAATGCTTTTCCAGCTATCGTTTCATCCACATTTTTTGTTCCACTTATGATTGCTTCGGAAAACTTTCGTCTTGCATGTGCCCAACAAAAAACATTGACAACCGAATCTAAAGTTTCATATGCCTGATATCCATCTGTTATGACATATCCTTTAAACCCATTCAGAAATCTTTTTGGATTATAGCCCGCTCTTGTAGGCGTATAATCAAATATTCTGATTGGATGTTTCGATTCCTTTATGGTTGCATAGACCCACATATATGATTTTGTTGTGTTCTTTCTGCCAGTTTCATTTAATACCTGAACCGGACTTTCATCTGCATGGGTATAGTTTTCTTCCAGAAGCAATTCATGCATTCTTTCCTTTATTGGTGTGAGCCATTCGTTGGATGCGATAATGATCCAATTGGCCATCGTTGCTCTGCTTAACTGAAATCCCAGTCTTTTCCATTCCTGCTCCTGTCTATAAAGCGGCATACAATTAACATACTTATCAACCATGACCTGTGCAACACTTTCAGACGTCGCATATGAATGCGGTATGACCGGTGCATCTATTGGTGCATTATACATGTATGGTTTGTTTCCTTTTTTACATGTACGACATTCATATGTCGTTTGATAGATGTTGTGAACTTCCAATTTTGCTGGAATGTAATTTAATTCTCTTCTTATCAGTTTTTTTCCTACTTTTTTGAGCCTGCTTCCACAAGATGGACAAATTTGATGTTCATCTTCCAAGGTATAATTGATATCTATTTGTGGAAGTTGATCCAGTTTGGCTTTAATATCTTCTTTCTGTCTTTTGCGTTTTGCACGTTGATATGTAATTTCTTCCTTCAGTTCAGGATCACATTCCATTTCAGCTTCATCAAAAAGAGAAAGCTGTCCTACGTTTAAAACAGCAGATTTCTCACTGCTTCGTCCAAACAACTTTCTCTTTAAATAATCATTTTCTTCTTTTAGATTTTTATAATCATTTTTTAATGATTCATACTCTTCACGTAAACGTTCATTTTCTTTACACATTTTCTCGCTGTCTTTCTGCAAAGAAACGAGCATTGAATTAAGGGTTGAAATTTGAGCTGTCAGTTCTAATAATTGTTCACTGTTCATCTTTTTCACCCCTCCATCTCTATGTTCATATTATACCATAAAATAGCCATGATTGCTTTGTTTTATGTCACTATATGACTAATTTTGGAGCAGCTTTTTTTATGACCTTCTTCTGTTCGATATCCAATCCTTCCATTAACCAACGAAACTGCTGAGCAGTTAATAATCTCGCTTCTTGTTCATTGCGTGGCCATTTAAACTTTCCGTTTTCCAATCTTTTATACAGAAGGACAAAACCATCTTCTTCCCAGTATAATGCCTTTATTTTGGATGATCCTCTTCCACAGAACAGAAACAATGTATTGGTGCAGGGATCAAGATTAAAGTTCTGTTGAACAAGGATGGCTAATCCATCAATGCTTTTTCTCATGTCTGTATAGCCGGTGACAATGTATATTTGATCGGCCTTAGAAATATCGCCTAGCATAGTAACAGTTTAATCATGTTCATGAGAGTAGATTCATTTATATTAGATGGCAATTCAATTTTTATTTTTCCTTTTGTAATACAAATGACATCATAATCATTTTCATTCTTGTTTTCTAATGGCACAGGAACAAAGGAATGAACATTTGGAACCATTCCATTTTCAACAGCGAGAGTTCTTATCTTCTTTAGCCAGGCATAATATGTTTGTTCACAGATACCATTTTCTTTACACCAGGATTTAACAGTTTTTCCGCTTTCTCTGCATTCTTTAATTCTGCCAATCCACTGTTGCATCTTGACTTCATCATTAATGTTTTTTACATTCATCTTGGATCCTCCTTATAGTTTTTTTAGAAGTATAAAAAATCAAAAAACTATATTATAGTTATTTTAGACTCCTAATTACTATAATTATGAATACTAGTTTTATAAATTAAAATACAGTATATTATTTTGCGCTTACGGATTTTCCTCCTTTTTAAAATCGTATAAATAATTTTATAACCTTTTGGCAAATAGCCATAAAGTAAACTTAAAGATTTAAAGTCTACAATATAATATTAAGATTATCTAGATATCTACATTCCAAAAAAATGTGAAACCAACAACCCATTTTATATTAAATAACGCTGATTGTTTACTATTTATTTTACCTACTAATTTATATCTTACTGTAGTATTATAATGAGCATATTGTTGTGCAAATTCAAGATACTTGTTTTTATTTTTTTCATCATTTAAGATAGAATAATAAAGAAATAAATTATACATTACAAGTGCAAGTAAATGCTTATCACTTTCATATTGTATATATTCATTTATTTTTAAAATTAATGATGGGATAATTGACTTATACTTACTTTCAACAGCATTAATTAATCTTAAAGTAACAATTAATAGCTTATCATATGGACTGTTAGTTGAAATTTCGGCCTGTTGTAAATTGCTTTCAACAGATAAGCCATATTCATTGTTTAAAATATCTAAAGCAGATTGATTAAGCAAAAATACAATGCTAAAATTTAAAAAATTGTTTTCCTTAGACTTGTTTTTTGCAATCTCTAATTCATCTTTAGCACTTTGTATATCTTGGGTTACAGCTAATAAAAAAGAATAAGTAATACGTGATTTAATCTCATTAAATACATCATTTGTTTTAATAAAATGTTTTATACTCTTTTTTAAATATGGTAAAGCTTCCTCTCTTTCCATATATGTTTCAGTTAGTCTTAAGTATATACCATATTCATTATATGATTGATAATCTTTGATTTTTTGTATTTCATGTGCATAGAATATACTTTTATCTTTAAGATTTATAGATCTATAACTACCAATTAATAATAAATAATATATATATTTTTCTTTGTCTGAAATATCTTGTTTTATTAAATTTTCACATTTTTGAATAACCATATTATGATTTTCTAAATATTCTAATGCATTTATTTCATACACATTTAATAAATATATAGAGTAGTTAGATGACTTTGATTTTATAATATTAATGATTTGTAAACATTCTTGATAAAGATAATAATTAAAACAAAATCTCATAATAAAATATAATTCATCAAGTTTATTATCAAAATCGTTTTTAATAAATTCTATGTATCTAAAAATATATTTCATTAATGAAACAGGAGAAATTTTTTCGTATAAATATGGTATTGTAATCTTTAAATATTGAATTATTTCTTTTGGATTATATCTATATGTTAAATTTAAAATAAGATTAATAGACTCAAACTTGTGATTAATATCTATTATATCTGATGTCATCTTTATCGAATGATATTCTGTTAAATTTCTATATGCTAATAAAACTTGCGGATTTTTTAAATCATTATATTTATTTATCGTATCCAATATTGAAGCATGAGTGAAATTCACAAAACCTTGACTTTCTTGAAGTAAATGTACATCATTTATTAATTTAGAGTATTGCTCATTATAACAAACAATTACTATATTTTTAGAACGATTAATAATATTATCGAGTTGAATTTTACTAATTTTTCCTCCTGATAAAGCAATAAGATATAAAATATATTTTTGATCAGGAGTTAATGAATTTATTTTTTTTATTATAGGATCACTATAATCATGCTTTGTATTATATGTGATTTTATATTCTATAAGTTTAAATAAGTTACCATCACTTTCATTAAGATAATATTGTTTTGCATCATAGAAAAATATATATTCATGTGCAATATTTACTTTAATTGTATCCAAGATTTCATTTATTTCAGAACTGTCCATATTTGGCAATTCAAACAATGTAGAATTTATTCCTATTAATTTATAATTTGAATTTATTTCTATTAATTCTGTATAATCTGAATCGTTAACTATTGTATATTCGATAATTGTAATGTTCGTCTTGGGTTGTAACGAGATAATTTCACGCAATAATTGTTTGCTATAAGAGTCTATATTTTGGAAATTATCTATACTCCAAAAAACATCACCAAAATTCAAAACATATATTATATAATTGTAAGCAATTATCAGTGTATCTTTATCATTTAAATTAAAATATCCTTCTTCATTGTATTCGAAAGTTTTAAATATTTTATTAACAAAATGTTTAACGATATTTAAAAAAGTAGTTCTTTTTATAGAATTATAATCAATGCTACTCATTAATTTTTCTATTGACTTCTTTTTTATTGATTTATTCTTTTTTAAAAAATATTCAAATGTTCTCTTTTTCAAATCAGCTTTATTATTATACATATATCTAACAAAAGTATTAAAAATTGAAGATATAAATTCGCCTTCATTGTCTTTAGAACTATTATTTTTTTGTGTATTTATTATATTTATACAGGTTTTATTAGCAGAAAATCTGTAACTTAGCTCTTTCGTTAAGAAACTTTTTCCAACACCCGTTTTTGAATATACAAAAAAAACATTGTATTTATCACTATTAAACAAATTACATATTTTATCACATTCAATGTCCCTATCAATAATTTTCTCACCCATAAATTAATACCTCTTTACTAATTATAATTAAGAATTATCGTTAATTAAGTAGCAATAAGTATTTAGTTTTCATATAATTTTTGACAAAATATGTATTTGAAAATAAGGAGGAAATTATATGAAAAAGAACGAAACAAATGTA
>NZ_NFLH01000059.1 GCF_002160815.1 Massilimicrobiota sp. An134
ATTTAATTTGAAAAGTAAATTCCACTTTTTTTAAGACTAAGTTCTACTTAAAAAATATTGATAAGTAGAACTTAATCTTGGAAATGACATAATTTATATTTTTAATTTTTGTGTTTGTGTATATAATGTACTTGAAGTGAATTTCAATTTTCTTATGGATTGTGATGAATTTACAAGACTAAATTCTACTTTTTAGTGTTCCTCATTTTCAATCCTTTCCTATCTGTTTTTATTAAAAATTGAATTGTTTAGAGTCACTTCATCAGGCTTAATATATTTGATGTGCAATGCCTGTAATAATTCTTTGCCCCATATGAATTCCGTTACTTCATAGGGGCTTTTATTATTCAATGAATATCTCTTGTATGAATTGATATGTGACATCATATTCCAAATATCTCTTTGATGAAGATTGTTGAAAGTCTTTCCTTTTGGCAGGAAATATCTTATGAATTCATGATTCTTTTCACAGGAACCTTTTTGATCCGATCTATTGGGGTCGCAAAAAAATACTTTTAATCCTAGTTCCTCAAGATAAGCTATGTCCGTGAATTCTTTTCCATTATCTGTAAGTATGACCTGAAAGAAATTTTTAAAGAGATCCTTATCATCAAATCTTTCATAATATAATTCAAATACCTGTGCAAGATGTGTATTTTCCTTACTTGAAATAAAATGGGCAATTTGAAAATGCGTTTTCACACAATGCAGGGTAAGGAGAAGATTTTCACCTTTGATTCCCTCAACAGTATCCATCTGGATGACATTGGCGTCGGGATGCTCGTTCATATAAGCGAGATAATCATCATATGTGCGATTTTTTCTTAATGCAGATTTATTGATTTTTACCTCATTTTTCCCTGCTTTTCTCTTTCTTTTCTTGAATCTAACCCTTCTAGGGAGGTCAATGTTGGCACATTCAAGAAAGCCAGCATCAATGTAGTTGTAAACGGTACTTTGAGAAACGCCAATCTCACCAGCATGTGAAGCAAATATATGATTGAGAGATTGAGACTTATCTCTGACAAGAGGGCTTACAATGGAATCAATTTTTTTGAGTTCTTCTTCAGTGACACTGATGCCAGTACGTGAACTGACAAGAGCTTCCATATATTCTTTGTGAGCATGGGAAGGGTTGTAAAAATATTTTATTGGTTTACGACAATATTTACGAGAATCACAGCCATTGCATACATAGGGTGCTCTTTTTAATCGCTTACATATATGAAGCTCAAAATCAGGACAAACGCTTTGACATATGTCACAACTTCTACAAAATTTGAGATTGCATTTGACATGAGAGCATAAATGAGTATGTGTGCAGTTTTTAACATGAGCACAGGTGCCATTTTTACTAAGGGTATTGGAAATTCTCTGTTCAATTCTATGTTTCCTGATTTCTTTGGAAACAGTAGATTTATCTTTTGAAATAGCTGAAGCAATTTTAGAAACGGAATCACCATTTTCTAGCATGGTAAAAATCTCATTACGTTGATCAGCAGTCATATGTTTATTTTTAGAAATATTTTCATTCATATCATTAATCCAGAAAATGAGGAACAAATAATCAATAACATATAACAAGAAAATTCGTAAGACTAAATTCCACTTTATTTTTTAAAGTAGAATTTACTTTTACAATTAACCTAAAAATCAGTTGTTACAAAAATATTTAAATAATATGGTATCTTCTATACATGTGTTTATGTTTGTGATAAAATTATTTTAATAGGAAAGAATTATATATATACAAATTGTTGATAAAATGTTTGGAAATAGGGTTTATATTATATCAACACTTGTTAATTTTTTCTAAAGTAGGTGAAAATGAAAGGATGACAAAAGAAAATAAAAATGATAAAAAAGAATTGATAACAGGTATAAATAAAGCTGTTTTTGAAGGGGCTTCTGCAGAAACTATTAAAAGATATGGAAGTGCTGTAAAAGAGCATGTTGTTTCATATAGTGGAGCAGATAATGAAACAGGAAAAGTTCTTCAAAAAGGCCTTAGGAAAATAGCTGATTCAAAAGTTAATCCTGATTATTTTAGTAGTAATATAAAGCAACAGGCAGGATTTGCTGCTGAGGTGAAATCTGTTGCTAGAAAGAATGCTGAAAGCATTATCAATAAAAAAGATACTCGATATATTAGAACGGATGATTTGGGCAGTATTAATGATACTTTGTTCGATATAAAAGAAGTCGATTTGATGGGTAATGAAATTATTAATTCAGGAGCTCAAATGAAATTTGTTGGTAAAACCCCAAAAGATTTATTAAATAAATTAAATAGTAAAAAATATGAAAAATATTTAGCTGCAGATGCTATTTTAGATATTCCTGATGACGCATATGATGTATTATTAGGAAATGAAAAGACTAAAGGATTAATAGACGAGAAAATTGAAGAATTATGTCAACAAGCAGAAGTTGCAAATAAAAAAGGAAAGGCAGAAGTAGCTCAGATCAAAAGGGAGAAAATTAGAAAGTATGAAAAAATAAAAAAGAATCTGAGAAAAAGTGGTTTGACTACAGAAGAAGCAATTGAAGCCAGAACAAATGCAAAGCTGTCTATTGCGAAAGATATTGCTAAAATATCGCATCGTGCTGGAAAAGAACAAATGAAAATAGGAGTTGCAATTGCTGGATCGGTTTCGATTATAAAAAATATTGTTTCATACACTAAAGGAGAAAAAACTGCTTATGAAGCTGCAAAATCTGTTGCTAGTGATACTGGGAAGGGAGCAGCTGTTAGTTATACTACTGCATTTTTAGGAACAATGGCGAAAGGAAGTATGCAGAATGCAAAGGTAGGATATATAAGAAATTTGGCAAAAACTAATTTGGCGGCTGGTATAGTTACAACAGCTATTGATATTGAAAAATCTTTGCGTAGATATATAAAAGGGGAGATTGACGGGGCTAGGTGTATCGAAGAATTAGGAAAGAAAGGATTAGGAGAAATTGGTTCTGCAATATTCGGGTCTATAGGATTAGCAGCTGTTCCTGCATCTGCTCCTAAGATTATAAGTGTATTAAGTGGAATTGCAGGAGCATCTTTTGGATATGTCGCAGCAGTGGCGATATATGATGAATTAAATATAGCATTGAAAGAAGCTAAAATAGCTAAAGAAGAAAGAATTCAGATTGAAGCTGAATGTGCAGAAGTGATTACAATGATTCAAGATTATAGAAAAGAAATGAATTATTTGGTATCTAATTACTTTGTTGATAAAATTAAGTCTTTTAATGAATGTTTTAATCAATTAGATAAAGCAATATTTGAAGAAAATATTGATAATTTTGTTTTTGCAAATCATATTTTACAAGAAAACTTGGGAAAGGTAAGTCAATTTTCAAATAAAACTGAATTTGATGTTTTGATGAACTCAGATTTACCGTTAGAGTTTTAATGGAGGAGATTTATGAAAATAGATGTAAAAAGTGCTTTAAAACTTACATATTATTTAATGGCTGTAGATGGTGACATAAGTAAAATAGAAGAGGAAACATTTGATGCGATTGGAAACGAACTAGATTCATCATTTCAAAAATACAAAATAGATATTATTAATGAATGTAAAAACCAATTAAACAAAGCGATTGATGAGGATGACTTTTATGAAGTTGTAAAAGAAGGTGTTGAAGATATTTTAAAAAAATTTATTACATCTAATTCTAATGGGTTTTATAATGATTTGTCGTATGATATAAGCAATTTTTTTCAAATTGGTATTGCTAAATCAACTTTAATTTGGAATCTTTTATCTGTGGCAATGGGTGATGGTAAATACTCAAAAGAAGAAAGAAATTTGATAAAGTTCATTGTAAGGAAATTAGATATTGATAAATCAATTTATTTGGAATTAGAAAATAAAATGAAAACACTAGAATCTATTGACAATGAGGAAAAGTGGATAAAAACAGTAAGTAAACCATATAATGTTGTTGATAAGCAAATAAAAGAGTTATCAAATAGAAGAGAAACAATTATTAAAAGTTTAAAAGTATTAATTAATGATTAGGAGGGAAAGAATTATGCCGTTACCATTATTCCTTATAGGTGCAGCTGCTGTAACAGGGGCATTAGGTGTTGGAAAAACAGTAAAAGCAGGGATAGATAATTCAAATGCAAAAAAAATAAACGAATCTGCAAATGAAAGAATTAAATTAATCGAAGAAAAATTGAATATTGCGCGTAAATCATGTGGTGAGTCTTTAGAAAGTTTAGGACAAGAAAAACTTTTTATTCTTGAAAACAATGTTAATGAATTTATAAAATTATTTGAAAAAATTAAAAATATTGATTTTAAAGAAACAGTAGGATTAAATGAGTTTAATAAGCTTAATTTTGATAAGTTGAATTTTTTAGAATTAAAAGAGTTGGGGAATTTTGCTTCTTCATTAATGGAAGGTGCAGTAGCAGGGGTAGCTGGGGGAGCGTTTGCTGCTTTTGGCGCTTACAGTGCTGCAACAACTTTTGCTACTGCTTCAACAGGTACTGCAATTGCTTCTTTAAGTGGAGTTGCAGCAACAAATGCAACTTTGGCTTTTTTTGGAGGAGGCTCAATCGCTGCAGGTGGCTTAGGAATTGCTGGAGGTACTGCTGTTTTAGGTGGTATTGTTGCAGCGCCAGCCTTGATGGTATTAGGAGTAATAGCAGGGTCTAAAGCAAGTAAAAATCTTGATGAAGCATATTCGAATAGTGCAAAAGCTAATGAGATATGTGAACAACTAGAAGCAGCAATATTTCAATGCCAAGCAATTAGAAGACGTACATATATGTTCTATGATTTATTAGCAAGACTAGATTCATATTTCTTGCCTTTGATTTATGAAATGGAAAAAATTATTGAAACTGAAGGTACGGATTATTCTGAATACACTTTAACTTCTCAAAAGAAGATTGTAGCATGTGTTTCAATCGCATCATCTATAAAAACAATACTAGATACTGCGATTTTAACTGAAAGTGGCGAATTGACCGAAAATTCAGAATTGATTTTTAACAATGTTTGTAAAGAATTAAATACTCAGAATGAAAATGTATTCTAATGATAATATGTTTCCTTGAGATTACTGAGGTGAATGTTGTAGATATGTTAATAAAATTAATGTTAGAAAGTTTTGATAAAAATAAAAGGTTTTATATTTATTGATTTTTAATTTATCTATGATAATAGTCTATATATTTATAATATATGATTAATGTTTAAAAAATTTTTATTAAAAGAGGAGTTTTGCATATAAAAAAGAAATTTAGAAAATATAATTAACTATTAAAGGGTGAAATCAGATCTCACCCTTTAGTAGTTTTTGATGTAAATATTGAATCATATGTTCAATTTCTGCTTCATTTAATGAATAATAAATACGATTATTTTCTTTTCTAATACGAATAAAATCTCCATCTAACAAAGCATCCATATGATAAGAGATTGTTGGAGTTTTGAGATTCATAGCTTTCGCAAGTTCATGACCATACATAGATTTCTTTTTCAACAAAGTTAAAATTTCAAACTTGGATTTATC
>NZ_NFLH01000006.1 GCF_002160815.1 Massilimicrobiota sp. An134
TGTACCCATGCCGAACACAGAAGTTAAGCATCACAGCGGCGAAGATAGTAGGCAACTGCGAAAATAGCACGCTGCCAGTCCATGTGAGGGAATAGTCATTCTATTCCCTCCCTTTTTTTATTCACTTATCTTTCCTTTTGTAGTAAAATGATTATAGGAAAGATATCCTTTATTCTTTGATATAATATTGTTTTAGATTGATTAAGAAGGGAGGATTTAATAATTGTTTACAATTATTATGAGTGCCTATGATGAAAGGAAAGAAAAAATATCTTTTAAATATTGCTGTTATTCTTCTGATTGGTGGAACAGTTATTTATTTATCTATAGGAAATCAATGGAAACAAGTTGTTGATGCTTTTGCACATGCTAAGATTTCTTGGATTATAGCAATGGCTATTGTCATGTTTTTATATTATATTTTCGATGCTTTTTCATTGTTATATTTTGGTAGATTTTATAAAAAGGATTATACTTATAAACAATCTTTTATAAATGCTATTAGTGGAACTTTTTTTAATGGAATAACACCATTTGCAAGTGGTGGACAATTTGCTCAAGTGTATATTTTTAATAAACAAGGGATTGCCCCTACGTATTCTGCAAGTATTTTATTGATGTGTTTTATTTGTTATCAGAGTGTACTTGTTATTTATACGGGTATTGTGTTAATATTTAAATATCAGTATTTTATAGAACGTCCTGCTATATTTAGTTTGGTTGTGCTAGGATTCTTAATTAATTTTGTTGTGATTGCGGCTTTGTTTGGTGGTGCTAAATCTAAAACTTTACAGAATTTTCTAACACATACTATTCTTAAATTTTTAACTAAAATTCGTATTATTAAAGATTATGAATCGACATGTTTTAAAGTTAAAACATATTTATCTGATTTTCGTAATCAATTAGGACTTTTACAACGTAATAAACCAGTTTTAATACGTTCTTGTATTTGTAATGTTATTAAGTTAACTATTATTTACAGTATGCCTTTTTTTAGTGCAAAGGCATTAAATTTAGATGTATCATTTTATGATTTTTTTGATTTTATTGGACTTTGTTCATGCATATATTTAATTAATGCATTTTTACCTATTCCTGGATCAAGTGGTGGTAGTGAAGGTGTTTATCTTTTACTATTTAGTTTTTTAGGACCAGTAGGTGTGTCTTCTTCTATGTTCTTATGGCGCTTTATGTCATATTATATGGGACTTATTATAGGAGCATTAGTTTTTTCTCTTGATAAAGAAATAAATCGAACGAGATTGGAGTAATTTTATGAATATAGCTTTATTTAGTGATACTTATTTACCCGATATTAATGGTGTAGCGACATCTACACATATTCTAAAAAAAGAATTAAAAAAACATGGGCATCATGTTTTAGTTGTGACAACTATATTACCTCATAATAGTGATTATATTGATGAGGATGATGGAGTATTACGTTTGCCTGGTATTGATTTAAAAAAATTATATGGTTATCGTGCATCCAATATCTATTCTTTTAAAGGTATGAAAGAATTGAAAGAATTCCAGCCTGATATTATTCATATTCAGACAGAATTTGGGATAGGTATTTTTGGGAAGATAGCTGGTGAAATTTTAAACATTCCAGTTTGTTATACTTATCATACAATGTGGGCTGATTATTCTCATTATATTACGCCTGGGAATTTAAAAGCTGTGGATCAGGCGGCTAAAAAAATTATTGAAAAAATTTCTAAGATATATGGAAATAGCTGTTCTGAGCTTATTGTACCTTCACAAAAGACAGCTGATGCATTGAGAAAATATGGTATTTCTAATTCTATTCATGTGATTCCAACTGGTTTGGAACTAGAGGCATTTGCATTAGAAAATAAAAATCAAGGTTTAGTGGATCAGATTTTGCAGGAATATCATTTACAGGATAAGTTTGTTGTTATTTTTTTAGGTAGAATTGCTCCTGAGAAAAGTATTGAAATTTTAATAGATGCAATGTCTGATATTGTGAAAAAAGAAGATAAGATATGTCTTATGATTGTTGGCGGTGGGCCACAACTTGAAGAATTAAAAACTTTGGTTCATCAAAAAGGATTAGAAAGTCATATATTCTTTACAGGACCAAAAGAGAGTGAGTATGTCCCTTCGTTTTATCATGCAGCACAATTATTTGTTTCGGCATCAGTAACGGAAACACAGGGGCTGACTTTTATTGAGGCTATGGCTAGTGGGTTACCTGTTTTAGCAAGATATGACAAAAATCTGGATGGTGTTATTGTCGATGGTCATAATGGTTATTTCTTTAAAGACCAACAAGATTTAGTTGAGAAAATTATTCATATGTATCATTCTGATTTAACACAACTTTCTACTTGTGCGAGAAACGATGCACAAAAATATAGTAGTGAGAATTTTTATCAGCATATTCTACGTACATATGAACAGGCATTAGCAAAACATCATTATTGTTATAAAGTTGTTTCTATTACTCCTGAAAATAATCATCTATACACTGTTGCTTTTCAATTTGATCATCATCAAATTCTATTGAGTCTATCTGGACAGGTTATTGAACGTTATGGCTTATCTGTTGGACAAGTTGTAGATAGAGAAGAACTAGATGCTTTAAAAGATCAGGAACAAGTTTCTAAAGCTTATAAATTGGCATTAAAGTATTTAACATATAAAGATTATACTTATGCGAAAATGCAAAAGAAACTTATGGATAAAGGAGATTTTGATGATATTCAAGTAGAGATGACAATGGATTTATTGATGCAAAAAAATCTTATTGATGATGCTGAATACACTAGAAACTATTTTCAAAAGGCAAAACGATTGGGAATGGGAATGAACAAAATTATTTATCATCTCAAAAAAGAAGGTGTTTCACCATTTATCATTGATGAGTATTTGGAAGAATATTCCCAAGATTTGGAATATGATAAAGCTGTGGAGTTGGTACAAAAACTTTATAATGAAAATACCACAAGACCACAATACGCATTAATACAAAATATTAGAAATAAATTGTTTAATAAAGGTTTTTCACAAGATGTAGTGGAAAGAGCCATTGAAAATTTTGATTTTTCAATACCTAAAGAACATACTATGAATTTACTGACAAAAGAATATTATCGTGTATATAATCGTTATAAAAATAGATATCAATCTCATATTCTTAAAAGTAAAATTATTACTTTTTTAGTTCAAAAAGGCTATGAATATGATGATGTTATGGAAATTATTCAACAATTATGGGAGGACACAAATGATTAAAATTAAAGATATGAAATGTGGTGACGATAATGTGGAATTTACAGCAATGATTTCACATGTCACTTTAGGAAAAACAAATGGTGCTCATAAAAGTAATTACTTGAGTATTGTTTTTCAAGATGATACTGGGACAATTGATGCCAAGTTATGGAATGCCAGTCAGGAACATATTGAATCTTTAAAAACAGGTGCTGTTGTAAGAGCAAAAGGTGATATTATTAAATATAGCGATGATCGTCAAATGAAGCTTATATCTATTGATGATGTTTCATATCAACGTTCACAACAAATTCAGTTTTTGGTTAAGGCACCAATGGATAGTGAAATGATGATGAAAGAATTAAAACAATATATTCAGCGTATTTCTAATACAAAATTATATGTTTTAACGAAACATCTTTTTGAAAATAATTTTGAAAAACTTAAAGTTTATCCTGCTGCCAGTAAAAATCATCACGAATTTGTATCTGGTTTAGCTTTTCACACATTGTCTATGTTAAGAGTAGCTGATGCTTTAATGAATGTTTATCCTGAATTAAATGCTGATTTGTTATATTCTGGTATTTTGCTTCATGACATTGGAAAAACAGTTGAATTAAGTGGACCAGTTGTTCCAAGCTATACATTTGAAGGACAGATGTTAGGACATATCTCTATTGCACAATCCATGGTTTATGCTGCAGCACAGGAGCTTCATATTGAAGGTGAAGAAGTCACATTATTACAACATATGATCTTATCTCATCATGGGAAAAATGAATATGGTTCACCAGTACTTCCACAAATTAGAGAAGCAGAAATGTTGCATATGATTGATAATATGGATGCCAGAATGAATATGTTTAATAAAGCTTTAGATACATTGGAATCTGGAGAAACTTCAAAACGTATTTTTTCATTAGAGAATAGAACGATTTATAAACCAAAAATGTATGAATAAAAAAGAATTTATAAGTTTAATCACTTATAAATTCTTTTTTTTAGCAATATCGAGATAAAATTCTTTCCACATTTCTTTAACATGTTCTTTAGAATAATATTGACTGATTTCATATGAATAGTTTTGATATTGAGAATAGAACTGAGGATCATTTTTCAGTTTTAAAATATTTTTGATAAATCCTTCGTTGTCATCAGCAACAAGATATTTTTGAAATAAAATATCTTGATAAAGCTCTAAATTTCTTAATAGAAGCGGTTTTTGACTATTAATGGCTTCTAGGATAGACATTGGAAAAAGTTCGTTATATGAGGGCATAAATAGTATATCAGCCATATTATAGATGTCATTCATTGATTCACGAGGAACGATACCGATAAAATGAACATTATGAGGTGGGTTTTCATATATTTCCTTGAGTTCTTCATAACCATCAGTAATTTTTCCAAAAGAAAATCCACCGGCCCAAACGAAAGTTATATCAGGTAATTTTTTAGCAACTTCAATAAAATCTTTGACACCTTTTCGTGTTTGAACTTGTCCAACTCCTAATACAACAAAAGCATTTTCATCAATATGATATTGAGATCTCGTTTGTTGAATATGTTCTTTTTCCTGTTTATAGAAAGTTTCTTTAGATACAAAATTAGGAATATATTTAATTTTATGTTCATCAATTCCAAAACGTACCAAATCCTTTATAAAGATAGGATTAACAACAATCAGATAATCAGCAGTATTATAAAAATGAGTAATGTATTTTTTGAATACTGTTAAAGCTGAATGAGGTAATTGGATACTTCCATCTAATGTATCTGGTAAGAAATGAACATAAGCAACATTAATACCTTTGTTTCTTTTCATTTTCATGAGATACTGAGGTAAAATTGTATGACAATGGATAATATCGGCAGGTTTGGAATCATTAATCACAACATCAAAATAATCACTTAACTCGTTTTTAACTAAAGCAACTTGTTCAAGATAAGCACTCCCCACACCTTGACCACGAACTTTATCAGCATTCGATAACATATTAATTCTTATTTTATGCATAATCTTCTCCTTTTTGATAATTTTCTACTCAATATAAAAACACAAAACAAGAGTTATCAAACTCTTGTTTCTCTTATTTTGTTATTTTTTGATAAATATCATCTAAATTCACATCTTGGCTGCGATCTTGATAGTGAGCTTGAAAACCATCATCGCGATTGTAACGTGGAATAATATGAATATGAAAATGATGTACAGTTTGACCTGCAACTTCATTCATATTTGTTATTATATTAAAACCTTTTGCATGAAGCTGATTTTGAAGCTGTAATGCGACCTTTTGAACAACTTCCATCATATGTGCTAAAGTTTGGCTGTCAACTTCTAAAATGTGAGCATAATGATTTTTAGGAATAACAAGTGTATGTCCATCAGTTGTTTGGCTTAAATCAAGGAAAGCCATACAAATATCATCTTCATAGATAATTTTACCAGGAATTTCATGATTGGCAATCTTACAAAAAATACAGTTATCCATTTTTCATACCTCCTATATTTCATTTTACAATAAAAAAGGAATAAGGAAAAGCCTTATTCCAAATAATTATCAGAAATCTCTTTAATTTCTGTTTTTAATAAATCATCGTGAACTTCAAAATGATATTTCTTTAAATAAGCTCCTTCGGCTTTTTCTTGAACCTCTCCATCACTAGCAAGTGCTGAAACGATGCCATCCGTATTTTTATGAGCAGTATCATATAGATAAACAACAGCATAATTATCATCACTTAATTTAATAGCTTGACTGTAAACACCATCTTTTTCTACTTTATTAAGATCAGATAATTTATCTTTTAAATTATCGTCTAAAGAAGAATTTTTTGTGACAACGCCTGCATCTTCACCGTCACTGCCATAATCTTCTAATAATTGATCAAAAGCTTTTTCATCAGTTGATTTTTCAATGATTTCTAGCGCTTCAGATTCTTTTTCTACAACAATTTTTTTCATGCTGCAAACCTGATATTCTGCAATTAAATCATCTAAATGTTCTTCAATATATTTTTGACGTAATAATTCTTGTTTAACTTCAGGAATCAAAGATTCATTTAAATAATCTTCTTTTGATTCATAACCAAGATTCTGAGCATATTTTTCTAAATCTCCATCAGCATATTCTGCATATTCATCTTCTCTTTGTTGTACGAGTTTATCAATTTCTTCTTGATCAGTAATTTCTTTATCAGCAATATTATCAAGAATAGTTGTGACAATTTCTTGAGCACCATAATTATCTAATAAATATTCAAAATAATCTTGTTTTGTAATATCTAATTGACTTCCACTCATAAGTGAATCTTGAGCATCAGAAACTTGAACACTATAACTTGAAGAAGAACAACCATACAATAAACTACCGCATAATAACAACATGATTAGTTTTTTCATTATGAGTTCTCCTTTCTTAAATCATTGCGAATATCTAAATTCTCATCAACAATATCTTGAATAGTCTGTTTAATTGTATCATCATGGTAATTGATTTCATAAGTGTTAAAAGCAAGATAAACCATATAATCATCATAAGTTAATAATGGTGAATCAACATCAACAGTTTTTAATTCTTTTTTAATTGATTCTTGATCTGTACTTGTACATTTTACAAAATAAACTCCATCTGATCCCTGAATAGCTTCACTGACTTCTCCTTCTTTTAGTGTTCTGGCAGCAGTCTGCACTTCTTCACCATAGGTACTTGATAAATCCGTATTAGCATCAATAATACCAAGACTTCCTTTTGCGCTTTTTGTATTTTCATCATTAGAATAATCATAGGCGATATCTTCAAAACTCTTATTTGTTTTTAATAAAGATTGAACTTCCTTTAATTTGTCATTTTCTTCATTAGTTGGATTTTCTGGATCGCTCATAGATACTTTAATGATATGAACCATACGAGGAGAAGCTTGTTGATAATAATCTTCAAAGACTTCATCAAAATGATCATTAATATAATCTTTCAAGAATTCTGCATATTGTAAAGATTGAATCAAAGAATCTCTATATTCATCTAAATCTTCTACACCTGATGCTTCTAAAGCGCTTTGTAATTCTTCTTCAGCGCTATCTCCATATTGATTTTGATAGTTTGTTTCAATGTTTTTAACAATTTCATCAGCATTTTCTTCCATGTCATCGTTGGCTGGAAAATTATTACGAATAAGCTGGTCTAATACATACGAAAATAAAGCTTGCTTACCTTGAGTAGATGAAGCTAAATCCTGATATAAATCATCAGCTAGAAGACTGACATCATCAATTGAAGCAACAACATCTTTACCATCTTTCTGGACTGTTTTTGAACTACAACCACTGAGTAATAGAATGCTTGCAAGTGCCAAACTTATAAGCTTTTTTTGTTTCATAAGAACCTCCTTAGTATAAACAATATTATTATACACAATCTTTAGATTTTTTCAACTTTTGTAGGCAAGAACACAAAATTTACGATGATTTTACCATAATATATAGTGTGTATAGGAGGAATCATGATGGTAGAAAATTCGAATTGTTTTCATAGTGAGATTACGATAGCTTTATTTATTTTATTAATCATCTTATTTTTAATCAATATAAAGGGGGAATGGATATGTTAGCACATCAAGGGTCTTTTACACTCATTTTAGTTTTATTTATTTTATTGGTTATTATTTGTGGAATCTGCTAACGCAGTGATAAGACAGCAAAATCAATCTGCTGTCTTTTTTTAGAAAGTTTTTTTCAAAAATGGGATATAATAAATTTAATTATCGTATTGCTTGACTGAACAGGCATTTTACGTAAAATATATCTTCGAAAGGGGCGATTTTATGTCGACTTTAAAAATAGAAAATTTACATGTTGAAGTAGGAGAAAAAGAAATCCTGAAAGGATTAAATCTAGAAATAAACACTGGTGAAGTTCATGCGATTATGGGACCAAATGGAAATGGAAAGTCAACTTTACTTTCTACTATTATGGGGCATCCTAAATATACGGTAACACAAGGAAAAATCACACTTGATGGACAGGATGTTTTAGCTATGAGTGTTGATGAACGTGCTAGAGCTGGATTGTTTTTAGGAATGCAGTATCCTCAGGAAATCCCTGGTATAACAAATTCTGATTTTTTAAGAGCAGCGATAAATGCTAAAAGAGATGAACCAATATCTTTATTTAAATTTATTAGAACGTTAGATAAAAACATTGAAGAATTAGGAATGGATGAAAACTTAGCTCATCGTTATTTAAATGAAGGATTTTCAGGTGGAGAAAAGAAACGTAATGAAATTTTGCAAATGAAGCTTTTACAGCCACGTTTTGCATTGTTAGATGAAATAGATTCTGGTTTAGATGTTGATGCTTTAAGAGTCGTTGCTGGAGCTATCAATTCAATGCGTAGTGATGAGTTTGGATGTATTATGGTTTCTCATTATGAAAGAATGTTTGAATTGGTAAAACCAACACATGTTCACGTTCTTGTTCAAGGACAAATCGTTATGAGTGGTGGATATGAATTGGTTGAAAAGATTGATCAAGAAGGATATGAATGGGTAAAAGAATTAGGTTATGATATCGAACAAAACGAAAGACAACCTATTATATTAGAAGCTTGTGGTAAAAAAGGACAATAAAAGAATGCAAGCACAATTATTATCAAAGATTAAGCCCATTATTGATCTTCAGCAAGATCAGCTATCTTACTATATGATTCTTTCATCACAATCATCTATTGAAACCCGCTTGCCTCAAGATGTATTGTTTCAAGATGGTGTTTTAATGTTTCAAAATAAAAAGCCACTCACTTTTTATATGATTTATGCAGGAGATGAAGATTTACATATTGATATCCATTTTCAGGCTTATTGTCAGGTGAATCTGATTGAAATCAGAGTTCTTTCATCAAATTGTACGTTACATAAAACAATGAAACTTGATGAAGGAGCTACTGTTCATGCTTTCAGTGAAAATTTATCAGAGTCTGCCAAGAGTCTGGAAGATGTTTATTTACAGGCATATGCTAACTGTCAGTATGGTTATTCAGAACTGTCAGATGATGCATTTGAAGGTCGCTATCATTTTTATTTAGATGGACCAGAAGCCAACGCAAAAGTCAGAACGGCAATTCTTTCTAAGAATCAGGAAAATAAACATTATGAAATTTTAATTCAACATAATCAACCTATGACTTATGGTCAGATGGATAATTATGGTGTTGTGAAAGATAAAGGACGATTGGTTATTGATGGTATTGGAACGATTACCAAAGGACAACATGGGTCTTCTGCACATCAGACAAATAAAATTATGATGTTTGATGAATCTTGCTATGCATGTGCAAATCCTTATCTGTATATTGATGATTATGATGTTCAGGCTTCTCATGCAGCAGCAGTAGGAAAAATGGATGAAGAACATCTTTATTACTTACAAAGTAGAGGTTTAACAAAAAAACAGGCTATGCAATTGATTACTTATGGTTATTTAATGCCTGTTGTAGAGGTTATTGATAATGACATGATTAAAAAACATTTTGAACAGTCCTTATCAAAGGTAGGTGCCTGAGATGTTTGATGTATATCAGGTAAGAAAAGATTTTCCTATGTTAAATGGAAAAACGATGCAAGGACATCCATTGATTTATCTAGACAATGGCGCAACAACATTAAAACCACAGATTGTTATTGACAGTGTCTGCGATTATTTAACAAATTATTCTGGTAACGCCCATCGTGGTGATTATGATCTATCTCACGAGGTAGATGAGCACTATGAAAAAAGTCGAGAAATTGTTCAACAATTTATCAATGCAAAAAGAAAAGAAGAAATTGTTTTTACTTCTGGTTCAACAGATTCATTGAATATGGTTGCATATGGTTATGGATTGACTCATCTTCAACAAGAAGATGAAATTTTAATCACAGTTGCTGAACATGCTTCTAATACTTTACCATGGTTTGATGTAGCTCGTATAACGGGTGCTGTTGTGCATTATATTGATTTAGATGAAACAGGACGATTAACTTTAGAAAATGTGAAAAAGGCTGTGACTGATAAAACGAAAGTCATTGCAGTAGCTCAAGTCACAAATGTATTGGGATATCAGGCACCGATGCAGGAAATATGTGATTTCGCCCATGAACGCGGTATTGTTGTAGTCGTGGATGGAGCTCAAAGTGTTCCCCATCAGGTGACAGATGTACAAAAAACGGATATTGATTTTTTAGCATTTTCAGGACATAAAATGTGTGGACCCACAGGTATTGGGGTGCTATATGGTAAATATGAGCTTTTAAAAAATATGCAACCAACACGATTAGGTGGAGGATCAAATTCACGTTATAATAGTTGTGGTGTTGTGACATTAAAAAATCCTCCATATCGTTTTGAAGCAGGAACACCTCATATTGAAGGGGCTATTGGTTTAGGCGCAGCTATTCAATATTTGATGGGTATTGGCATGGATAATATTCATCGTTATGAATTGGAACTGAGAAAATATTGCATTGAAAAAATGCAACAATTAGATAATGTTGATATTTATAATCCAGATTCACAGGGTGCTATAGCTTTTAACATTAAGGGTGTCTTTTCACAAGATGCAGCCAGTTTATTTAACAGTTATGGAATTGCTATAAGGGCTGGACAGCATTGTGCTAAAATCTTAGATGAATTTTTAAAAGTTTCAACAACTTTACGCGCTTCATTTTATTTTTATAATACCAAAGAAGAGATAGATGCTTTTATTGACGTATGTAAAAAAGGAGATGACTTTTTAGATGCATTCTTTAAATGATCCTCAATTATTGAGAGAAATTATTATGGATCATTATGAACACCCACGTAATCGTGGCCTTGTTGATGATGATTCTTACCATAAAATTAATATGAATTCAGAAACCTGTATTGATAATTTAGATATTCAGGTGAAGTTTGATGGTGATAAGATTGAAGATGTTCGTTATGATGGAGAAGCATGTGCCATCTGTACGTCTTCAACTTCTATTATGAGTGAGTTGGTTAAAGGAAAAACCAAAGATGAAGCACAAAAAATTATTGATAATTATATGAATATGATTTATGAAAAGGATTATGATCCTGATATTTTGGAAGAGGCTATTGCTTTTCAAAATACACATAAACAGGCAAATCGTATTAAATGTGCTACACTTGGATGGAGTGGTCTTATTGCATTAATGAAAGAAAGTGAGGAATAAATCATGGCAACAATAGATATTGATATTCCTACAACGAATACTGATTATGATTTTAAAGATGAAGATGTTTCTGTTTTTAAAACACCTAAAGGTTTAAATGAAGATATTGTCAGAGAAATTTCTGCTATAAAAAATGAACCAGAGTGGATGTTAGAATATCGTTTAAAATCTTTAAAATGTTTCTTGGAAAAACCAATGCCAACATGGGGTGTTGACTTGAGTCAGATGAATTTTGATGAATATACATATTATAATCGACCAAGTGATCATTTATCAGATAAGTGGGATGAGGTTCCAGAAACAATCAAAAATACATTTAATAAATTAGGAATTCCAGAAGCTGAACAAAAGTTTCTAGCTGGGGCTTCAGCACAATATGAATCAGAAGTTGTTTATCATAATATGTTAGAAGAAGTTAAAGAAAAAGGTGTTATTTTCTTAGATATTGATAGTGGATTAAGAGAATATCCTGAAATCTTTAAGAAATATTTTGATACTGTCATTCCTTATAATGATAACAAGTTTTCTGCTTTGAATGGAGCTGTATGGTCTGGAGGTTCATTTATATATGTTCCACCAGGAGTTAAACTTGATAAGCCTTTACAGTCATATTTTAGAATTAATAGTGAAAGAATGGCTCAGTTTGAAAGAACTTTGATTATAGTAGATAAAGGTTCAGATATCCATTATGTAGAAGGATGTACAGCACCATCTTATTCTAAAGATTCCTTACATGCAGGAGTTGTTGAGATTGTTGTTTTAGAAGGAGCAAAATGTCGTTATACAACGATTCAAAACTGGTCTAAAAATATTTATAATTTAGTCACACAACGAGCTAAAGTCGCTAAAAATGGCTCAATGGAATGGGTTGATGGAAATATTGGTTCAGCTGTGACTATGAAATATCCAACTTGTATACTCGCTGGTGAAGGGGCTAAAGGAACATGTATTACAATTGCTGTGGCTGATAGTCATCAGATTTTAGATTCAGGTGCTAAAATGATTCATTTGGCACCAAATACATCAAGTCAGATTATTTCTAAATCCATTTCACGCAATGGTGGAAAAGTTAATTATCGTGGATTAGTGAGACATCAAAAGAATGCGACAAATGCTAAAAGTAAGGTTGAATGTGATACTTTAATTTTAGATGACAAATCAACGAGTGATACTGTTCCAACAAATATGATGATGAATAACGAATCCATTATTGAACATGAAGCAACAGTATCAAAAGTTTCAGAAGATCAGCTTTTCTATTTAATGAGTCGTGGATTGACAAAAGAGCAGGCTACAGAAATGATTGTCATGGGATTTATTGAACCATTCTCTAGAGAATTACCAATGGAATATGCTGTAGAGTTAAATCAGCTCATTAAATTAGATATGGGAGAAAACAGCATTGGATAAACAAAAGTTGCGTTCTATCATGAAAGAAAAACGTCAGGCTTTATCGCCAAAGACGTTTTCTTTATATAATCAAAATATCTTGTCAAAAGTATTATCCCATCCTCTCATTCAAGAAGCCAAAATCATTGGTTGTTATGTATCTTTACCAGGTGAAGTTGATACCTTTAACATGATTGAAAAACTTTTGACTGAAAAACGAATTTGTGTTCCTAAAGTTATTGGAAATGAAATGGAATTTTATGAAATCCATTCTTTCAATGATTTACAGGAAGGATGTTTTCATGTCTTAGAACCATTCAATTGTGTTAAAATATGCCCACAAGAGATTGATTGCATGCTTGTTCCATTACTTGCTTACGATCAGGATAACTATCGTGTTGGATATGGAAAAGGTTATTATGATCGTTATTTTCAAAAAGATTTTCAAGGTTATAAGATAGGTTTGGCTTATTCTTTTCAATATGTTGATCATATTGATTATGATGAATTTGATCACCCATTAAATGAAATTATTCATGAAGTGTCATAGTCATATGACATTTTTTGTTTTTAGAAACATATAATATTTTGGTGAAATATGATGAAAAAATGGATAATCATTGCCACTTGTATATGTATCTTTTTAACAGTGACTTTAGGAATCATTTATATTCAGCTTATTCCTTTATTAAAAGATTATGGAAAGATGGAAATTGAACGTTTCAATCAGCTTATTATTTCGCATTGTTATATGACTGATCAAAAACAATATGATGATTTGGTTATTATTGAAAGAAATGAAAATAATGAAATTGAATTGATAGATTTTGATATGATTAAAGTTAATCAGTTAGCATCACAAATCGTTTTAGATATTGAAAAAACATATGCTCAAATTGAAGAAGGAAGTTATCAGGCAAAAGATGAAAGTGCATATCAAAAAAGGGTGGAAGAAGTGAGTCAGACTGGAATTATAGCTTCTATATCATTGAATACATTATTTCATTTACCATCTTTTTTCTTACTGCCTAGCATACCTGTCAATTATAAACATCTTTCCAGTGTAGGAAGTTCAATAGTTAAAAACATTGAAAATTATGGTGTGAATCATGTCATGATAGAATTATCCATTGAAATTAGAATGAATATTGCGATGGTTTATCCGTTCTTTGAACAATATCATACACAAGTTATTTCTATTCCCATTTTATTAGAGATTTTTCAAGGACAAGTTCCTTTGGTTTATTCATCATAGAAAGAAGAATGTTTATGCAAGATTTTTTAAAGATGTATTATCATATGGATTGTCATCTTCATTCAACGGGCTACTTTTATATAGAGAAACAACTTTATTATTTATCCTATATTCCAGATCCTCATGAATTTTTAAATCGATATCATTATTATCGCTATTTAATGCATCAGTGTGGTATACAAGGTTATGATATAGTTAAAAATATTTATCAGGAACTTTTGACTCAAAACTATGTGTTGTTGCTTTATCATAAAGAACCATTATCAATAGAACGATATATTCAACAAACGATGATGGTTTATCCATTTCCTAAAATGAAGGTTCAACAAATTAAAGAACAATGGATTTGTAAAATAGACCAGGCCAGAGAAAAGGCAAAAGATTATGCTTATAGTTTTAAACATGACCAGGATATTTTATCATTAATCTATTATTATTGTGGATTAGCTGAGAATAGTATTAATATTCTTAATTATTTATTACAGATTGATAATCAGGCGACTTTGCCAGTATCTTTATCATTATCACAACCAGGTTTTCAATATATTTATGAACTGATCAATCCATGTTCATATATTTTTTCAACCCGTATGCGACATCTTGCCTGTTTAATGAAAAGTCAGATGTTGACGTTTTCACAGCTCCAGCAACTGTTAGAATCGCATTATTTTGATGTTTATGAAATTATTTATTTTTATGCCAGAATGTTATATCCATCTCACTTTTTTCACTGTCTGCTTTGTGGAAACCTTGATGAAAAAATGACATCATTTTTTTATCAACAGATGAAACAGGAGCGAGAAATGTACTATCAAATTTTTCATATTTTATCTTTTTATGTGACTCTACCCAAAATAAGTTGGATAAATCGTTAAAATATGGTATAATATTGCACAGTTAATTGAGAGGGTTGTATGTATGGATTTGATAAATAGTATAAAAAAGAATGAACATATAAGAGAGTCATTGATTCGTTTGAAATCATTAGAACAATGTGATTCTTTGCTTCAAAAAGATCAGCAATTCAAGCAGACATTAATTGAATTCTTATCTCATGAAGATCCTAAGATTCGAAAAAATAGCGCCATATTATTAGGAAAGTATGATGATACGGTTGATATATTATTAGATGCTTATGATAAAGAAAAAACAGAATATGTCAAAGAAGCTTATTTAGCAGGTATATCTTGTCATAATTGTCGTAGCTATATGAACAGACTCAAAGAGATTCAAAATAAGCTCATTCATGCTTCTGAAATGACAAAACATATTCAAGCCCAATTAAAGATATTAAATTCCCTGATTTTAAAAAATCAGGTACATAAACGTAAAATTATTAAATTAAAACATGAACCTGTTGATGTGGTATTAACATCATTGCCATACTATCAGTTTGTCTTATTTGAATCTGTGTTGCATTTAAAATACAAACCTGTTACACAAGGTGTATTGGTTCGTAGTGATTCATTATATGATTTATTGAATATTAGAACATATCGTGATATGTTGATTCCTTTGTCTGGTGCTACTGGATTAAATATTGATTTAGAAAGCATTATGGCTGGTTTTCAACGATGTCATTTGGAAGATATTTTAGATAAACTTTATGATGATCAGTCTATTTTTTATTTTAGAGTGGCTGATGAAACAAGAGAAAAACATCCAACTCTTATTAAAAAAGTTTCACAAGCTATATTTGAACTATATCCACAACGCTTGTTGAATACAACAGATGGTTATGATATTGAAATTGTTTTAAAAGAAATGAAAAAAGATAAGGTTAATGCTTATTTGCGTTTGACACATTTGAAAAGTTCTCGTTTTGAATATCGTCGAGAAATCATTTCTAATTCTATGCAGCCTTATATTGCTGCAACACTTGTTCAACTTGCAAAACCATATATGAAAGACCATGGAAAAGTTTTGGATCCATTTGTTGGATGTGGGACATTATTGATAGAAAGAAATTATGTCGTTCCTGCAAAGTTTGCGATGGGAATTGATGTTTTTGGTAAAGGTATTGAAGCTGCCAGAAAGAACAGCAAAGCAGCGGGACAGAATATCTATTTTGTGCATAAGGATGCATTACGTTTTGTGAATAATGAAATGTTTGATGAGATCATTACAGATATGCCAACATTACCACAAATGAATGATTATCAGCAACTGCAGGAACTTTATGATCGCTTCTTTGAGCGTATTCATCGTTTAGTTAAACCTAAAGGATATGTTTTTCTTTACACAAGTGAAATTTCCTTAGTTAGAAAGAATTTAAGACTTCAAGAGGGATATTTAACTCTTGTCGAACATTATGAAATTCCTCGAGGAAAAAATATGTTTTATTTCTTTATTATGCAGTTAAAATAACCTACAATGTAGGTTATTTTCTATTTTTCTAGTTTGGAGGTGTGTCGTTCATGTTTGCTTTACTTTCATTGCTTTTGATTCCTGTCATTATTTATTTTGCTTTTTATTTTCAAAGAATTATTTCCTTTTTTTATCCACAAAAGAATATTTTTATATCTATCATTTGTTTTTTGATAGCTGTTCTTTTTGTTTATCCAGCACGTAACTTTTTTAGCTTTTGGGCAGTCATTGTTTTGCATTTATTTGCTTTTTCATTATTAACTGATATGATCATGTGGTTGATACATAAAAAGAAAAGTAATCATATACTTGATTCTATTTATCGTTTAGGACTCATTCCGCTGTTATGTGTATGCATATTATTAGGGTATGGATATATAAATATGAAAGATGTTCATGCTGTTCAATATACGATTGAAACACAAAAACAGCTTTCACAAAATTATAAGGTTGCATTTATAAGTGATTTGCATTTTCCTAATACTATGAATAAAAATGAATTGATACAATATTGTAATGACATTTCAAAAGAAAATCCTGATTTTGTCTTATTAGGTGGAGATATTGTTGATGAACGAACAACTTTGCAGCAAATGCAGCAAACTTTCCAGGCTTTATCAACCATTCAAAATCAATACGGTATTTATTATGTTTATGGAAATCATGATCAGGCATTATATGCAAGTCAACCTGCTTTTACGCCTGAAATATTAAAACAGACAATTGAACAAAATAATATCCATATATTATGTGATGATAGTATCCGTATTCGGGATGAAATCACATTGATTGGACGAGATGATCGTAGTCATCAGCGTGTTTCAACTTCAGACTTATTACAGAATGTTTCCTCGGATGATTTTTTGTTGTTGGTGGATCATCAGCCTGTGGAACTAGATACAAACAATCAATTACAAATTGATTTACAAGTTTCAGGTCATACACATGGTGGACAAATGTTTCCTGTTGGCATCTTGAGTGAATGGCTTGGATTTGGTGAAATGAATTATGGCTATCGTCAATTATCACACATGCAAGTTGTTGTATCTTCAGGTATTGCAGGATGGGGATATCCGTTGCGTACAGGCTCTCAATCAGAGTATCTGATTATAAATATTCAAAGTCAACCATAAAAACCAGCTATCCTTGGATAACTGGTTTTTATGGTGCTGTATTTTGTGTTGATGAATGATCTTCATTAGGTATATCTTGATTGGTGTCATCAGTTTCTTCTTGTACAGGATCTTGAGATGGTGTGGTATCTTCTGGAACCTGATTATCTTCTTGAGAATTCTCTTCCTGATCTTGATTTTGAATATCTTGTTGAGATTGTTGGTCTTGTGAAGGTTGTTGATTTTGTGAAGATTGTTCTTGAATCTGTTGTTGTAATTGTTCGATTTCATTTTGTTGTTTCATGTAATATTGATAGCCAACATAACCAGCAAGACATAATGCTATTATAATAACGATAATAAATAGGAATAAAAAGAATTTTGAAAGAAACGAATGTTTCTTTTTTTCTTTAATGACTTTTGTATGATGTTTAGTTTTCTTTTTCGTTTTTTTCTTAACTTTGGTTCTTGGTTTTTGTTTTTTAGAAACAGGTTTATTTTGTGTTGAATGAGAGTTGATATATTCAGTTTCTTTTGGATCTTCATGAGAAGTGTCATGAAGATGTTCATCAAAATCATTATGAAGATCACTATTAAGATCATCATGATAATCATTGTTTTGCTCTTTTAAATCATTATCGTATGCAAAGTCATCATCTTCATCATCAAATGTAAATTTTTTTACCATTTTTATCACCTGTGTATAGTATGAACATTTTCTATGACTTTTATATTAACTTGATAGTTAATTATGTATTAAAATATATTTAGTAATACTAAATAGAAAAGAGCTGATTGAATGGATGAAAGATATGAAAGACAATTAAAAAAAGGAATTTTAGAAATTTTGGTTTTACAGCTTCTTTCACAAGAAAGGATGTATGGCTATCAGATGATTATGTGTATGAAAGAAAAAAGTCATGGTATGTTTGAAATGAAAGAAGGAACACTCTATCCTATTTTATATCGTTTAGAGGATAATGAATTGGTTGAGAGTCAATGGACGCCACCACAAAATAAAGAATTATCACGTAAATATTATTGCTTGACAGATAAAGGGAAAGAACAGCTCAAAGCATTGAAACAATTATGGAAAAATTTTTCAATGGTTGTTAATGAGATATTAGAGGAGAATGAATATGAATAAAGAAAAATATATAAAAAAAGTTATCAGATTATTAAATTGTTCTCAACAACAAAAGAAAAAAATTAAATTGGATTTAGAAAATGACATTGAAATGGCATTAAAAAATGGTGAATCATTTGAAGAAGTCATTCAAAGAATGGGGATACCAAAAGAATTGGCTCATGAATTTAATGAAAACATGGGTGTGAAAACACGTCGTTCTTATAAAAAAATAATTGGCATTATTATGGGTGTTGTCGCTGTATTGATTTTAGGTGTCTATTTATTGGTACGTTCTCTTATTCCTGAGTATCAGACATTAGGAACATCTGGATTATTTGATCAAAAAACAGTTGAACAGCATATGGAAGAAACAATTTTAGATGTATCACATCTTGACATACAAGCCATACTTGAAAATTGTGATGAAAAAATGAAAGAATCTATGTCAGAAAGTCTTCTCAAAGAATCAATTTTATCGTTAGGAGATTTGGGAGATTATCAACGTATAACAAGTCAGAGATATACAGAAATTAAACAAAACAATGATATTTGTGTTGTGGGAGAAGTTGTTGCATTATATGAACAGCGTAGTGTAACATACACAATAACTTTTAATGAAAATTATGAATTAATGGGGTTATATATGAAATGATGAAGAATATAAGTTATCTGTTAATGTCAATCACATGCTTTGTTTTTGCGTATGCACACTTTAAAGGAAATGTTTCGTTGGTTCATAGTTATCATAAAAGAAAAATAGAACAAGAGAATCTGATGTCATATTCAAAGACAATGGGAGTAGGTATGTTGATGTGTGGTTTGGGTTGTTTGATGAATCTTTTAGCTCGTTTATTACGTTTATTTGTGTTGGGTGAAATATTCATGGTTATTGGCATAATAGCGGGTGTTGGAATCATGCTTTATGCTCAATTGAAGTATAATCATGGTATCTTTTAGGAGGCGATAGAATGGGACTTGTGATATCTATCATATTTTTAATAATATCCATCTTATTATTAATGGGAAAAGGATCGTTTTTGATTGCTGGTTATAACACTGCTAGTGAAAAAGAAAAAGCAAAGTATAATGAAAAGAAATTATGTCGTATTGTAGGATTAGGTTTTCTTGTTATGACTTGTGGCTTGTTTTCTTTGTTTATGCTAAAAGATATAGGACTATATATAATGATAGGAACTTTTATTGTTGGAATGGCGATTATTTTTATTGGCAGTGAGTATGCCAGTGTAGAGCGTAATCAAAAGAAAACGAAAATGTCTATAGGAATAGGGGTATTGATTACTGTTATTTTGGGAGCTTTTATTATGGGTGTTATGTTTATAGGTGATATTGATATAGAATATAATGATGACTATGTTCAACTATCAGGAACTTTTGTATCATCTTCAAAAATTGATTATGATGATATTTTAAAAGTAGAATATTGTGATGATTTTGATATTGGTCGTAAGAAAAATGGTATCAATAATGCAGTTGTTGAAGCGGGCAGATATTATAATGATGAATTTGAGAATTATCGTCTTTATGCATACACGCATAGTTCACACTATGTTATTATTTATACAGAAAATGAAATTTTTGTTGTAAGTGGAGAAAATGAAAAACAGACTCAAAATATTTATAATCAACTAAGTTCATATAAAAAAGCAACGTTATCTCACGTTGCTTTTTTTGGCTAGTTAAATAGATGAAATTTTGAAAAAGGGAATAATTTTGAAAAACTAGCACAGTTGAAGTAATGCTCACATTTTATCCAAGAAGGACAAATTTCATAATTGTGAGCTAATAAGAAATAATTATAAGAAACATTCATGAAAAGACCCTCCTTTGATAATAGATCATTTTTTACACTTTTATTATATGATTTTTTATGTAAAAGAAAAGGGTCTGAGAATCTAAATATGATGATTGATTTTTGTGCATATTGCACAAAAGAAGAGTATAATAAAAGAAAGTAGGTGAGATGATGGGATTTACAATAGAAGATGCATTGAATGAAACCAAAGAATTATATCAGCTTACACTATTATGTGGACAAAAAGGGTGTGCCAATGCTATGAGCTGGGTTCACCTTATTGAAGATACAACGACAATTCAACAATTGTGGGGAAAAGAATTGATTGTGACAAGTGGTTTAGGATTTCAAAAAGAAGGAGCACTTTTAAACCTTGTAGAATATTTGGTTAAGTATCATAGTGTCGGGCTTATTATTAATACTGGAAAGTATATTTTTGATGTTCCTCAAGATGTTCTTGATTATTGTGAAAACAATGATTTTCCACTGTTAATTTCACCATGGCATATTCATATGGTTGACCTGATTAAAGATTTTTGTATGCGTTGTTTGTTTTCGCAAAAAGAGGATTATTTGGTTACACAGTATTTTCAAAATATTTTTAGTGATCCACGCACTATTGAAGAAAATAGGAATGAATTAATGCGTAGTTTTGATGTAGATGGAGATTTTCAGGTTTTGTTGATAGATATTGAGGACGCCAGTCAGTATAGTGAAATTGAAAGAAGAAGATTATCTTTACAATTACAGCTCTATTTTGAAAAAATAGAGTGTCCCTATAGCTTTTTTTGGTATGATGGATATTATGTGCTGATTGTCAATAATTTATCTCAAAAGGTCTTTTATCAATTAGTGGAGTCCATGTATCATCGTGCTAAAAATAGAATGAGAGTATCTGCTTTGCATATTGGAATGGGTACCCAATTAAAAGATATCAGAGAATTGAATTTAAGTTATCAACGCGCTTTATCAGCAGTAACATTTGCCAGAATGTTTCAAAAAAATATTATTTGTTTTGATGATATGGGTATTTATCAGATTTTATTTTCTATACAGGATCAAAAAATATTATCTGATATGTATCATCATTTATTAGATACATTGATTCAATATGATCAAAAACATAATAGTGAATTAGAAAAAACATTATATTATTATTTGAAATATGATGGAAGTCCACAAAAAATTGCGAGATCAACATATACGCATCGTAATACTGTTCATTATCGTATTGAAAAAATAAAAACACTTTTAAATTGTGAACTTGCAACTTTTGAAGAAAAATTTCCTTATATGATAGCCTTTTATATTGCTAAAATGATGAAATAGAAGAAAACAGAAAAATGAGACATGATTTCTGTTTCTTTTTTATTTTCATTTTTTTCTTGACGTGTTCATAGTCGTATGCTATTATAAGAGGGCACTAGAAATTGGAGGTTTAGCTCAGTTGGGAGAGCATCTGCCTTACAAGCAGAGGGTCAGCGGTTCGAGCCCGTTAACCTCCACCATTTATGCCGGCTTAGCTCAATTGGTAGAGCAACTGACTTGTAATCAGTAGGTTGAGGGTTCAAGTCCTTTAGCCGGCACCATATACGGGGAGGTAGCGAAGTGGCTAAACGCGGCTGACTGTAACTCAGTTCCTTTCGGTTCGGTGGTTCGAATCCGCCCCTCCCCACCATTTCTGTTGGGATATAGCCAAGCGGTAAGGCAACAGACTTTGACTCTGTCATTGCGCTGGTTCGAATCCAGCTATCCCAGCCATTTGACCCGCTAGCTCAGTAGGTAGAGCATCTGACTTTTAATCAGAGGGTCAGGCGTTCGAGTCGCCTGCGGGTCACCATTCTTTTGCGGGTGTAGTTCAATGGTAGAACTTCAGCCTTCCAAGCTGACTACGTGGGTTCGATTCCCATCACCCGCTCCAATTGAATGAACACAAACTTTGATGAAATATGAGATATCAAGCAAAATTATACAATTCTGTTTGGTATCTTTTTTTATTTATAAAAAGTATAGATGTAAAAAGACTTAATTGAAAAACAAGTTAATCTATTAAATTTATAGTTTTCTAATAGATTATTTCATTTGTATAAAAGTCATATTAATAAATGTTAAGGTATCCTTAATGATTTGAATTGTTTGATTGTTGTTATGTTTTTATGTAAAATGAAGTTTTATCTTATGTAATTCTGGAGATGATTGTTATATTTTGATAAAATGATATTAGAAAAGTCATTAAGATGTAAACCAATAGAACTGGAAGTAAAATGATAATTGAAAAGAAAGGTGGGATGGTCAATGTTAAAATTAAAAAAGATCATATGTTTTATAGTTTGTCTATTGGTTTTTATAGTGGTTCTTGTTTTTATAGACCAGCAAACGACTTATATGGTTGCGGTAAATCAAAATAACGTCGAAGTTTCCAATGAAAATATTGTCATAGAGATGAGTTCAGGAACTTCGGTAGGTTATTTTAAGAAGGCTGAGCTAGAAGAAATAGATGATGGTATTTATAGAATTGAAGCATATTTTTCGTTATTATCAGGGGAATCTTCAGGATATCAATACACAATTGACAACTCAGACAAGCATATTAAAGAGATAAGGCAATATCATTTAGATGAACCTGATGAGTATACTGTCATATATCAAAATAATAACTAAGGTGTGATCTATTTATTAATTTTTGTTCTCTTTTCAAAGAGAACATTTTTTATTGTGAAATGATAGGAATAAAAAAAGAAGTGATCGCTCACTTCTATACACCTGGCTTACCAAGTAATTTAAACATATTTTTCTTATAAACTTCAACACCTGGTTGATTGAATGGATTGACACCTAATAAGTATACTGATAAAGCACAAGCTTTTTCAAAGAAGTATACCATGTATCCAAATGAGTATGGAGTTAATTCATCAAGTGTAATTTGAATGTTAGGAACATTTCCAGTGTTGACATGGGCATCAATTGTTCCTTCACATGCTTTTTTATTAACATAATCAACAGTTTTTCCTGCAAGATAGTTTAAGTTATCTAAGTTATCAGGATCACTAGGAATTTCTAAATCAGAAATTGGATTTGCAATTTTTAAAATAGTTTCATATAAAACTTTACTTCCTTCTTGAATAAATTGTCCAAGTGAATGTAAATCAGTTGAGAAAGTTGCACTTGTAGGTAAGATTCCTTTTCCTTCTTTTCCTTCTGATTCACCGAATAATTGTTTCCACCATTCAGCAGTTTGTGCTAACTGTAATTCATAAGTCACAAACATTTCGGCAGGATAACCTTGTTTTGATAACATTTGTCTTGCAACACCATATTGATAAGCACTGTTTTTGTCTAAGTCAGGATTGCTGTATTCTTCTCTTGCATCAGCAGCACCTTTCATCATAGCATCAATATCAATACCAGCCATAGCGATAGGGAATAAACCAACAGCAGTTAAAACAGAATAACGTCCACCAACATCATCAGGGACAACAAATGTTGTATATCCTTCGTTAGTAGCTAAAGTTTTTAATGCTCCTTTTTCTTTATCAGTAGTTGCAACAATTCTCTTTCTTGCAACTTCTTTACCTTTTGTTGATTCTAGTAATTCTTTAAAGATTCTAAATGCAATAGAAGTTTCAGTTGTTGTTCCAGATTTAGAAATAACATTAATTGCGAATTCTTTATCTTTTACATATTCTTTGACTTGAGATAAGTAGTTAGAAGAGAATGTATTTCCAATATAAATAATTTGCACAGAATGAGTAGGGTATAAACCGTTTAAGGCTTCAATGGCAGCTCTTGCGCCTAAATAAGAACCACCAATACCACATACTAATAAAACATCAATTTCATCTTTTAACTCATTAACTTTTGCTTTAATAGCTTCAACTTCATCTTTATCATAGTTTACAGGTAAGTCAACCCATCCTAAGAAGTCACTTCCTTGTCCAGTTTTGTTATGGATCATATCATGAATTTGAGCAACTTGTTCTTTGTATGAGTCCATACTTTCAGTTAATTTTGCTTTTGATAAATCAACTTTAATCATCATTCTTCCTCCTTGATTACGCCTAGAGTTATCCACTCAGGCAATTTTTCTTTTAATGGATAAAATCCTAAAGGTGTTTCTTGTATCTTTTCTCTCTGGTTTTTATAAGCTCTTTTGTATTTTCTTTTTGCCATATGAACAGCTTTTAAAGAAAGCTTGGCTTGATGTGTTGTATGATCAATATCAATCACTTTTACACGAATGACTTCGCCAACATGTACAAAATTTTCAACATTTCTAACGAATTTATCAGATATTTCAGAGATATGAATTAAACCAGAAGATTGATCGGGTAAAGATGCAAATGCACCATAAGGTTGAATTCCCGTAATGGTTACATCAATAATATCACCAGTTTTGACACGATGCTCCATTGACAGCCCTCCAATCATACTCATTATAGCATAAAGTCATATTTGTGGAAAGTGAAATCAAAGCATTGGACTTTTATTCTTAAAAAATTGTGGTATAATAAGAAAGATTTATAGAGGAGGCTGAAATCATGGATCAAGAAGCAGAAATTAAAAAAGTGATACATAAATTAAGACCTTATTTACAAAGAGATGGTGGAGACATTGAATTTGTAAAATTTGAAGATGGAATTGTTTATGTACAAATGCATGGTGCCTGTGCTGGATGTATGATGTTGGATGCAACTTTAAAAGATGGTGTCGAACAGATTTTAATTGAAGAAGTTCCAGGAGTTTTAGAAGTTCAGGCTATTTAATAAAAATTGAGAAAAATTTGAGAAAAAAACGACGAAAAATATATTATAATTATATTATGTGATAATATCACTTGATTTATAACAAATATTCTTATATACTTAGAAAGTCTTGTTTTGTAGAATAATGTCTACTTATTACGGTTAAAATAAGATTGGTGATAAGAATGAACAGAAAACAAGAACAATTAAAAATTGCATCAATTCTTTATGACTTAGGATTAGACATAGAATTAATTGAAGCTATGACATCTTTAAGTCATGAGGATTTAAAAAAATTATATCAATAATAAAAGCTCTTATTAAGAACCACGAGATGAGGATCTATGAAGTGGTGGCAACCCTTGTGTAAAGAAGGTGCCTTACCTAGCAAGTTAGACTTGAACAATAAGAGGAAAGAAGGCTTTCCTCTTGAAAGCTTTTTTTATTGAAAAGTGGGAGGAAAAAAATGAAGAAAATTTTATTTACGTCTGAATCAGTTTCAGAAGGACATCCTGATAAAGTCTGTGATCAAATCAGTGATGCTATTTTGGATGCCTGTTTGGCTGAAGATCCATATTCACGTGTAGCATGTGAATGTTTTACAACAACAAATCTTTTGGTCATTGGTGGTGAAATTACAACACAGGCACAGGTTAATTATGAACAAATTGCCAGAAATGTATTATGTCAAATCGGATATACAAGTGATGAGATTGGGATTGATGGTCATCATTGTGAAATTAAAAATGTTATAGGTGTACAGTCAAGCGATATTGCTTTAGGAACGAATAAAGAAGTTGGAGGAGCAGGCGATCAGGGAATTATGTTTGGCTATGCTTCCAATGAAACAGAAGGATATATGCCTTTACCAATTTCTATTGCGCATCACTTGGTACGTTATGCAACTGAAAAACGCCATAGTGGTGAATTCCAATGGGCTAGACCAGATATGAAATCACAAGTGACAGTTGATTATACAGATGCTTTGCATCCCCGTATTGATACGATTTTAATGTCTATTCAACATGATCCTGATTTTGATGAAAAAGCTTTTAAGGATTATATTCAAAATGTCATTATGCAAGATGTTGTGAAAAAATATGGCATGAATACAGATTATAAAGTTTTGATTAATCCAACAGGACGTTTTGTCATTGGAGGTCCTCATGGCGATACAGGACTAACAGGTCGTAAAATTATTGTTGATACTTATGGTGGTTCTGCAAGACATGGTGGAGGTGCTTTCTCTGGAAAAGATCCTTCTAAAGTTGATCGTAGCGGTGCTTATATGGCAAGATATATGGCTAAAAATATTGTGGCAGCCGGACTTTGTGAACGTATTGAAATTCAATTGTCTTATGCTATTGGGGTCAAAGAGCCAACAAGTGTCTTTGTCGAAACTTATGGAACAGAAAAAGTATCAAAAGATGTTATTTTACAGGCTATTGAAAATGAATTTGATTTGACACCACAAGGTATTATTGAAACTTTACAATTGCTTAGACCTATTTATCAAAAAACAGCAGTCTATGGTCATTTTGGTAGGGGAGATATTGATCTTCCATGGGAAAAATTAGATCGAGTAGAAAGTTTAAAAAAATATTTATAAGCTCCTAACGGGGCTTTTTTAATTTTTGAGCGAAATGAGTGTTTTTTATATGACAGAAATGGTATAATAAGATTAACGAAGGAGGAATATTTATGAAAGTCAGT
Source organism: Massilimicrobiota sp. An134 (assembly GCF_002160815.1). GTDB lineage: Bacteria > Bacillota_I > Bacilli_A > Erysipelotrichales > Coprobacillaceae > Allocoprobacillus > Allocoprobacillus merdigallinarum. The sequence goes on from NZ_NFLH01000006.1 coordinate 26,978, forward strand.
ATAAGAGGAAAAAATATTGCACTAACTGAAGGGATTGAAACAAAAATCAATAAAAAGCTCAGCATGTTAGATAAGTATTTCATTGTCAGTGATAATGTTGAAGCAAAAGTTTTGATTCGTACTTATCCAGTTGGTCAAAAAATTGAAGTGACTATTCCAACAGAATATGTATTATTAAGAGCAGAAGTTGTTGATAATGATCTTTATAATGCTATTGATTTAGTTATCGACAAATTAGAAGGACAAATTAGAAAGTATAAAACGAGATTAAGTCGTAAATCTAAAGATAATAAACTCGCATTTAATGTTGCTTCTATTGAACCTTTAGAACATGAGGAAGAAGATGTTATTGTCAAAACAAAATCAATCAGTCCTAAACCAATGGATATGGAAGAAGCGATTATGCAAATGGAATTGATTGGACATTCATTCTTTGTTTATCGTGATGTAGAAACAAATGAAATCAGTGTTGTTTATAAAAGACATAATGGTGGTTACGGACTTATTGAAACTCATGAAGCACAATAAAAAAGCTCTATACAGAGCTTTCTAGAAGATACCCTTGATGGGTATCTTTTTCTTTCATCAATTTATCAATATCATTAAGAATTGTTACTTTTTTGATTGACCATAAAGGTGCGACTAAATCTTGTAATGGGGCATCTCCGGTCAGTCTTTCAATCACAACATGACTAGGGATATACTGCAATTGGTCAACAACTAATGAAATATAGTCTTCACGCGTTAACATAGGAAAAGGTTGTTTTTGATATAAACGATGTAAAGCGGTATTTTTCAGCATATAGAGATTGTGAATTTTAAGTCCTTGGATATCTAATTGACCAACCTGTTTTGCTGTTTCTAACATCATATCATATGTTTCATAGGGTAGACCATTAATGATATGAACACAAACATCTAAGTGGCGTTTTCTTAAACGATCAAGTCCTTCTAAAAAAGTCTGATAGTCGTGTCCACGATGAATCAGTTTGGCCGTCTGATCATGGATAGTCTGTAAACCAAGCTCTATGTATAAATCACATTTTTGAGATAATTGATACAGATAATCACAAATTTCATCATCTAAACAGTCAGGACGTGTTGCAATCGCAATGCCAACAACATCTTTCATATCAACAAATGGTTCAAATCTTTCTTTGAGTTGAGCGACAGTACCATATGTATTGCTGTTGGCTTGAAAGTATGCAATAAACTGACAATCAGGCCATTTTTGACGCATTATCGAAGAAATGTCGTGAAATTGTTTTTGTAAAGAATCTTGGACATTTCCAGCAAAGTCACCTGAGCCAGAATCTGAGCAGAAAATACAGCCTCCATACCCGCATGTTCCATCTCGGTTAGGACAGGTAAAGCCTGCATTTAAAGATACTTTCGCAACTTTATGATGATATTTATTTTTTAAAAAGTAGTTATATGTATGATAGCGTTTGTTATCTAATGTATAAGGAAATTGATTCATAGCATCACCCGCTAAGATTATAACATAAAGGAGAATAGAATGTTAGAGTTAAAAAATATTTATAAACAATATGAAACAACCCCAATTCTCAATCATATTTCTATTTGTTTTCCAGACACAGGAATGATTGGAATTCAAGGAAAAAGTGGTTGTGGAAAAAGTACACTTTTGTATATTATGGGATTATTGGATGAAGATTATGAAGGAGATATTCTTTTTAATCATGAAAAAATTGAAGATAAAGAAAAGTTTATATGCGAACATATGTCTTTTATGATGCAAAATAAAGATTTTATTTCTTCTTTAACCATTAAAGAAAATATCATTTTGCCTTGCCATATCAGTCATCTTCATTATAGTTCGTCATTGCTTCAAAAAGTCGTGAAACGACTTGGTATACAAGATTTGTTGTCCCGCTATCCTTCGCAATTATCTGGTGGTCAAATGAAAAGAGCATCTCTTGCGAAGGCATTATTAAAGCAGTCCGATATTATTTTATGTGATGAACCGACTGGGGCTTTATATCACCATCAGGCTCAAGACGTTATGAAATATTTAAAAATGATTTCTCAAGATGCTTTGGTTATTATTGTTTCACATGATCCACAGTTGTTACAGACATATTGCGATAGTGTATTGACATTAGAAGATGGTCAATTAAAAGGACATATGAAGCAATCTCAAAAGCCAAAAGAAATATCTTTAAAGAAACATCAGCATCATACTTTATGGTTTTATCCTATCAGACAAATAGTCTATCAAAGAAACAAACTCATGTTTCTTTTTTTATTTCAATGGATAGTGATTGTAGCGTTCTTTTTGATTGTAACAGCTATTTTTGGTGCGTTTGAAGCAACGTCTCAAAGTGAGCAACAAGCTGTTTTAAAAAATATCATCAATGTTGAAAACAAAGATGGGATGCCATTTGAAACAATGCTTTCTCATGAAGATATTGGTTATATAGATTATGGTTATCAATTAGAACAGTGTCAGCTTTGGCAGTCCCAACAGGAAATCGAAGATACTGCCTTATATTTTTTACCAGTGCAACACACACATGTTCGTTTATTGAAAGGACGTTTTCCACAGGAAGCTCATGAAATTGTTGTCAGTCAGTCATTTGATCAAAAATATCATCAGCAGTCCATTGTTTTAACATATCAACAAAAAAGTATATCTTTAACAGTTGTGGGCGTTCTTCAAAAAGATTTTTTCAGTCAAAGTGAAATTTATCTCAATCATACATTGAAACAAGAAATGCCAGAGTTGATGAATAATCGTGAATTGATTGTAGAAAGTCAATTCAATAAAAATGAAAGTTTATATCAAGCATTATCTAAAGACTATATTGTTTATAGTGAAATTCAAGAAAGAGTATCAAGTTATCAATCTTTATTGTCTTTAGCACAAATTGTAGCAATGATTTTCATTGGAATGAGTTTGTTGATATCACTGATATTAATTGGAATCGTAGAATCCATTATTTATTTTGAAAGAAAACATGATATTGCATATTTATTATCACTAGGTATTTCATCTTTCAGACTGTTTATATTATCTCTTTTTGAGGCAGTACTATTGGGATTGATGATTGCTGGTGGAGGTTGTTTGCTGGCGATGGTTATATATGAATATATCAATCATGTTGTGAATATTTCGCAATATGTTTCTTTTTCATTGTTGTTAAAGCCTATCTTTTATTCACGTTATGATTTATATGTGATTATTTTTATGATTTATCTTGTGATGAGTGTTTTATCTGTTTTGCATCCTGTTAGAAAAATGATGAAAATGACGAAGATTGATGTTTTAAGGGAGGAATAATATGCTTGAAGTTCAACATATTTCAAAAAGATATCACTATCAAAAAGTTTTGGATGACATATGTATGTGTTTTCCAACTTCAGGCATTGTTGCGATTGTGGGTCCTAGCGGTTGTGGAAAAACAACCTTATTACATATTCTAGGAGGCATTGATACTGATTTTCAAGGTGATATTTTATGGAAAAACAAGAGTGTTAAGCATCATTTGACACGTTATCGACGACATCATGTCAGTTTTATCTTTCAACAGTTTCATCTGATTATGTGGCTATCTGTAAAACAAAATATAAGTTTACCACGTTTTTTTCATAAACAGGAAAAAGCATCATTATCACTGGCTTTAGAAACATTAAAAAATCAGTCTTTGCATTCACTTTCACTTGGACAAAGACAGCGTCTGGCATATTTAAGAAGTCACTATCACCGTAGTGATATTCTTTTATGTGATGAACCTACCGGATCGCTTGATCCCCAATATGCACAAGCCGTTATGGAATTATTAAAAGAAGAATCTCAACATCGCTTAGTTGTTTTGGTATCTCATGATGAAAAGCTGGTAAGCCAATATAGTGATGAAGTTTATAAAATGCAGGACGGACAGATTATTGAGCATATATGCTTTCATGAAACAGAAAAAATTGAACGTTTTCCAACTGTGCAAAAGAAGTATTTCTTATGCCATATGCGCCTTGCGTTTGCATCATTATGTTCACATAAGGCACGTTCATTTCAATTGATGATAGGTTTACTATTATCATTATTAAGCATTGTTTTAGCATTAACACTCACTCGTCATCTTGAAGGGCAGTTTCATCAATATATTTACTCACTTGTTCCTGCATCAGGAATCAGTTTTCAATCACGTTATCAGCAATCTCTGTCTTTAGATTTATTAGATCAGATAAAAAATCAACCTGGAATTATGAAAAGTGAGATGTTTTTAGATGATTATGAATGTTTAGGAATTGGTTTTCAATCTGAAAGATATGAACAATCTCAGACTTTATTTATTGGAGATGATACTTCTCCTTATACATATCTGTCATTAAAATACGGGAATTATCCACAGGCACATCATGAAATTTTATTATCTCTTTCAACAGCTAGACATCTTTGTGGACAGCAGGATGTCGCTTCTTTGATTGGGCAGAATGTTTATGCCTGGTATCAACATGATTGGGAAGTGAAAGGTATTTGTTATAAAATTGTTGGTATTACAAATCAAACCACCGCTCTAGATACACTCTATCAGATGGATCATGCTTACATTTATTTATTGAAAGATATTTATCAATATGAGCTTGAACAGGTGTCATCACATTTAGGAATTGTTTATGTACATCCTGACTATCATAGAGATCATGTTATGAAACAGTTGAAAAAACAATTTCCAGATTATGAATTTTTAGCGATAGGAGAATCGACAACTCAAAATGTATCACAAGTTTTAAATCAAGCGAATATCATCTTGCTGTTTTTTTCTCTTTTGGCTATTTTATCTTCTTTATTTTTGATTGGTGAAGTTATGTTTTTAAATGTGATACAAAAGAAAAAAGATTTAGCTATCATGAAATGTTTTGGAGCCAGTTCTTTAGATATTATTAAAATTGTGCTTTATGAGTCTTTCCAAATTCTTATATTAACACAGTCTATATGCATGATTTTGTATTATCAATTGATTCATATGATGAATATCTTTTTACAGAATATGTTTGAAAGTGAATTGTTTTCTATACAGGTAGATATAAATATTATTGCTTTTGTTTTTATTGTTAGTGACTTACTTGTTTTGATAAGTCAGTTACCACCATTGTTGTATATTTTAAAAATGAACACTGTTCAGGCATTAAAAGAGTAAAGAAAAACTTGTTTTTATATAAAAAGTTAGTTATAATAGTAGCGTTAATACGATGAAGAGGACAAGTAGATAAAGAATTTGTATCAGAGAGGAAAACGGTGGCTGAAAGTTTTCTTACAATGCATTTATTGAATTCACCTTGGAGTGCGACTAATCATCGCCGCGAAGCAGCGTTATTGCAGTAAAGGTGCATAACATTTGTTATGAATTAGGATGGTACCGCGATACAATCGTTCCTATGTGGAACGATTTTTTTATTTGAAGGAGGATATTATGGACGAATTATTAAAGATTAAAGAAGAAGCTTTATTGAAGATTCATGATTGTTCATCATTAAAAGATTTAAATGATTTAAGGGTTTTCTATCTAGGGAAAAAAGGCCCAATGCAATCTGCAATGAAGTCAATGAAAGATATGTCTAAAGAACAACGTGCGTCTTTTGGACAAGTATCAAATAAAGTTAAACAAGAGATAACACAAGCTATTGAGGAAAAGAGAAAAGTATTAGAAGAAGCTGAAATGCTTAAGAAAATTCAAAATGAAAAAATTGATATTAGTTTACCTGGTAGTCAATTGCCACTTGGAACAATTCATCCTTTAACAATGATTAGAGAAGAATTAGAAGATTTATTTATTGGAATGGGATATAGTATCGCAGAAGGTCCTGAAGTTGAAAGCGATCATTTTAATTTTGAGCTTATGAATTTACCAAAGGATCACCCTGCAAGAGATATGCAAGATACTTTCTATATTGATGAAAATACTTTATTAAGAACACATACATCACCAGTTCAGGCACATGTTATGTTAGCGGCTAATGGAAGAGGACCAATCAAAGTTATTTGTCCAGGAAAAACATATCGCCGTGATGATGATGATGCAACACATTCGCATCAGTTCAGTCAATGTGAAGGATTGGTTATTGATAAAAATATTACTATGGCTGATTTAAAAGGAACGTTGGAATTATTTGCGAAAAAGATGTTTGGTGAAAAACGTGAAATTCGTTTAAGACCTTCATATTTCCCATTTACAGAACCAAGTGTTGAAGTTGATATTTCATGCTATAACTGTAATGGAAAAGGATGTTCAATGTGTAAAAATACAGGTTGGATTGAAATTTTAGGTGCTGGTATGGTGAATCCTAAAGTTTTAGAAATGTGTGGATTTGATAGCCAGGTTTATCAGGGATTTGCATTTGGTATTGGATTAGAACGTGTGGCTATGTTGAAATATGGTATTGATAATATTAGAGATTTTTATAGTGGTGATTTAAGATTCTTAAATCAATTTGTAAGAAAGGATTAGACATATGGAAGCAAGTTTAAAATTATTAAATCAATATGTAAAAGTTGATGATTTTTCAGCTCAGGAAATTGCTGATCAATTGACATCTATAGGTCATGAAGTTGAAGGAATGCATGTCTTTGCAAGAGGTGATAAACTTGTTGTTGGATATGTAAAAGAAAAGGTTCCTCATCCTGATAGTGACCATTTAAATATTTGTCAAGTAGAAGTAGGAAATGGAGTCACTCAACAGATTGTTTGTGGAGCTCCTAATGTTGCTGCTGGGCAAAAAGTGATTGTGGCTTTACCAGGATGTGATTTAGGTGATGGGTTTAAAATTAAAGAAGCCAAAATACGTGGTATAGAATCAAATGGTATGATTTGTTCTATTGCTGAACTTGGAATTGATCAAAGATTATTACGTGAACAAGATAAAGCAGGAATCCATGTTTTAGATGCTGATGCTCCAGTGGGTGAAGAGGCTTTAAAATATATGGGGTATGATGATACTGTTTTAGATATTGGTTTAACACCAAATCGTGCTGATTGCATGGCAATGATTGCTTTGGCTTATGAAGTAGGAGCATTGTTAAAAAGAGATGTTCATGTTCCAGAAATGAAAACTTTAAATGAATTAGAAAGCGATATTGAAATTGATGTACAAACAGATTTATGTCCATGTTTTGGGGCTAAATTAGTCAAAGGGGTGACAACAAAGGAGTCACCTGAATGGTTAAGAACATTTTTAATGGCAAGTGGTATTAAGCCAATTAATAATATTGTAGATATTTCTAACTTTGTGATGTTAGAAACAGGACAACCTATTCATATGTATGATTATGATAAGTTAAAAGAAAAACGTTTTGTTATTAAGACTGGATTCCATCAAAAAGCAACATTATTAGATGGTAAAGAATATGAAATCTTACCTGAAGATATTATTGTTTCTACTGATCAGGGAATTGGATGTGTTGCTGGTGTCATGGGTGGTGATGACACAAAGATTGATGAAAATACAGTGAATATTGTCATTGAAGCTGCAACATTCCATGGAGCTACATTAAGAAATACAGCCCGTCGTTTAAATTTATTAACAGATGCTTCTCAACACTATATCAAAGGAGCTATTGATACAGCAAATACACCTCGTGTTCTAAATCGTTGTGCTGCTTTACTTGAAGAATTGGCTGATGCTAAAGAAATTTATCAAACAGTCATGACTGATTATGAAATGGCAGAAAAAGTGATTACATTGACAACATCACGTGTCAATGGATTACTAGGAACAACAATTTCAACTGAAGATATTGAAGATATATTAACAAGATTACATTTTACATATACATTAGATAATGAAACATTTACTGTTCATGTTCCATCATATCGTAATGATATGTCAATGGATGCGGATGTCATTGAAGAAATTGCAAGAATGTATGGTTATGATCATATTCCATCTACATTACCGTTAATGGAAATGACAAAAGGGGCTTTAACACCTGTTCAAAGTCATACAAAAGCAATAAGACATTTATTAACAGATTTAGGATTACATGAAGTTATAACATATACGTTGACTTCACCATCTATGGTGGATGATTTTAATCTTTTCCATAAAGATGATCATATTGCTTTAATGTTGCCAATCGGTGAAGAAAGAAGTGTAACAAGAAAATCATTAATTCCATCTTTATTACAGGCAATCAATTATAATACAGCTCATTCTCAAAAAGATGTTATGATTTATGAAATTTCTAATACTTATTCTCAAGGTCATGAAATTCAAAATTTAGCTATTGCATGCACAGGTATGTATCATGATGTGACATGGCAACAAATTCAACAAAAAGCTGATTTCTATTTAGTTAAGGGATTTGTGGAAACAATTTTAAAGAAATTAGGAATTAAAGAATCACGTTATACATTAAAACGTGTTGAAGAAGATAATCAAAACTTCCATCCTGGAAGAAGTGGATATTTAATGATGGGTAATGACATTGTTGGTGTTATTGGTGAAATTCATCCTCGCCTTGCGAAAAAATACGATGTCAAAGATGTTTATGTTGCAGAATTAAATCTATCTGTTTTATTAAATTTAAAGAAACCAGCAATTAAATTTACAGATATTCCACAATATCCTTCAGTAACAAGAGATATTGCTTTGGTTATGGATCAAGATATTCCTGTTCATGATGTTGTACGCTCTATTTGTAAAGCTGGTCAACGTTTCATTGTTGATACAAAGATTTTTGATATTTATGAAGGGGAACGTATTGAAAGTGGTAAAAAGTCTGTTGCTATTGCGTTAACATTCCAGGATGCTTCAAAAACATTGGATGATGCAACAATTAATGCAACTATGGAACAAATTTTAAATGTTGTTTCTAAAGAATATGGAGCACATTTAAGAGTTTAAATTCAATGCTTTGAGTTCTCTTTATGCGGTTTATACTGTTATTTGAAGAACGGATTGAAAACGAACTGATGAAGGCTTACTTTAGAAGTTAAAGGTTTTCAAGCTATCATGATTGATCATGAATGGAGATGATTTTGTTCATCTCCTTTTTTATTTATTATATAATGATATGATTTTATGAATGTGTATAAAATAAAAAGTCATAATACATAGATGCTCATCATCTTAGCATTATAACTTCTTTTATTTATCCCATATCAATAAAATTCTTTGTTTTGATTCTTTTATAAACTTGAAATGCTGTAGAGGAAATTAAAATAGCTAAAGCTAGTGAAAGACTGGTTCCTAAAGTGGATAAAAAGCTTTTCATAAAAAGGTCATTCATCCCTTGTACAGCATACAGCATTGTATAGTAAATACCACTACCAGGAACTAATGGAAAGCAACCGATAACAATAAAAATGGTAGCAGGGGCTTTGAAAAACCTAGCAAAACATTCAGCAAGCAATGATACGCAAAGCATTGCAATAAAACTTTGTAGGAAAATATTGTTGAGTGAAGCAGTTGCTAAATAAATAAACCATCCTAGCGCACCAATAAGAGATCCTGTTAAAGAAAATCGAATATTTTTCTGTATTCTAAATATAAAAGTAAAACCAAAGCAGCCTATAAAAGCTGATAAACACTGTATAAACCCTTCCATTTTAAACTCCTTGTAAAATCATCATCATAATCCCTACACCAATAGCAATGCTGGCAGCTATTAAAATAGCTTCAATCATACGAGATAATCCAGAAACAAAGTCACCGCCAATAATATCCCTTAGACTATTTGTAATAGCAATACCAGGAACAAGAATCATTAAAGTTCCTGTAATCACTGCCTGTTGATTAGTAATGAAATTTATTTTTTGTGCAATAATAGCAATACTGGCTAAAACCATACTTGCTAGAATTGTACGAACGATTCCATTAACATCAAGCTTTTCTAAAAGATATATAAAATAGTATAAAATAAACCCAATAAAAGCAGAAACAATCATTTCATTGATATGTCCACCAAAAAATGCACAGAACATGGCTGCGGATACAATATAACCAATAAGTATGAGACGATAATTCAATCTTTCGGATTCAATTATCTCAATTTGATTTTTGATTTCATCTAGAGATAATTCTTGATTACTGATTTGTCTGACTAAGCAATTGAGTTCATATAAATGATCCAGATGAGTACGATTACTACGTGATCGCCTGGATGATTGATAGGGTGTTCCATCATGCAAAGTTAATGATAAAGTAAAATATGATGGGATTGCGAAAACTTCAATATCAGTAAAGCCAAATCCTTCACACATTCTTTTTAAAGATTCTTCTACACGGTATATTTCTGCACCATGTTTTAATAACAATTGTCCAATTTTATTGATTTGTTGTAAAATGTCTAAATCGTTCATTTTTTCACCCCACAGATAATTGTTATATCATAAACCTCATGATTGAATCAATGGAATATGTGAAAATTCTTCTTGAATAAGTGCTTGTGGGTGAGAAGATAAAAGTGAAAGTAAACGTGTTGCTTTCAGTTCTATTTCTAAAGCAGGGTGATGATATTTTGGCAGGTTGGTAATTAAAGAATAAGGACATGTTTTTTTAATAGTAGATAAATATTGTCTTCCCTTTTGATTCATAGCTAAGACTCTTAAATAATCGACATGCATGGCATTATGAATATCATTTTTTGTGTTCTTCATTAAAATATGAATAAGCATACGCGAAATACGTGGACGTGTATAACGTTTAGAGGATAACTGATTGATGAATTCTTCCATTGATGAACAGGATTGGATATGTTTATATAATAAATTTTCTAAACCTTCATCGACCATATGATAGCTTTTTAGTTCCTGTAAACTGGATGTACAAATTTGATATTGTAAATATGGAAAAAAATCTTCAAGTTGAAAAAGATCACAATGATGATAAAGATCGGCATGAGGCAAGGAATGAGAAAAATCTTGCTTATTTCTTATAGCATTTCTGATAGCTGATGCACTGGCAATGGTTTGAAGATTTAATCCATGATAAGCATTTGTTCTTGGAAAACAATGAGGAGTTATAGGATATTGATGGAAAATAATTTCTTTGACATAACTGAGTCCTAATAAATCATTGGGTGTTTTAATTTCTTTATTCATAATGTATTGAAGTGCCTGATTGCAGGCATCAGCATAGCGTAATCCTTTTTTCATAGCTTTTTGAACATATTCATTATAGATATCTTGATGTTGAAAAATGGCTTGAGCGATATCAACAAAAGTTGAAATACGACCATCTTCACTACCAAAACATATATCAGTGACCCCTATAGCTGCTAATAAATCTATAGCTCCTTTTGCAAAATAGTCTGCACTTTGACAAGTATAAACAAAAGGTAATTCAATCACTAAATCTACACCAAATTCGATTGCTAACTGACTGCGTTTCCATTTATCAATAATAGCTGGTTCACCTCTTTGTACAAATGATGACGACATAATCGCAATTGTATAATCAAATTGTGCCAGAGACTTTGCTTTTTGGATATGATAAATGTGTCCATTATGAAAAGGATTATATTCAACAATTAATCCTAATATTCTCATGGCTTTCACCTCCAAGGGATAGTTTAACATAGTTTAGGAAATAAACATAGTTTTACTTGAAAAGAGTAGAAATATTCAATGAAATATTTAAATTTAGATTGACATATTTCTTACTTTTATATATAATGGGCTATGCGATGTAAAGGGTGATTTTTTTGAAATGGAATTTACAATGGATTATTAAACAAAAAGATGGTTGTTTTCATTTCGATGAAAAATTAAGTTTTCCATCAGAAATGTTCCATAATTTATCCCAAATTAATGGTTTAAAGGATGTTCATGTTCAAGGACAGGGACGTTTAGACACAAAAAATCATCAATTATACGTTGATTTCCAAATAGATGGAGAAATGATTTTACCATGTGCCATATCATTGGAAGATGTGGATTATCCTTTCCATATTGAATCAAATGTTATTTTTGCTTTTTATAAACCACAAGATGATGAAGAGGTTATAGAAGTTAAGAAAAACATTGTTGATTTAACACCTGTCATTTTCCAGGAGATTATGCTGGAAGTTCCAATGAGAGTTGTTAAGGAAGGTGCTTCTTTAAAGACTCAAGGTCATGGCTGGAAAGTATTAAGTGAAGAGGATGAAAAACATGATGAGGATTATATTGATCCTCGTTTAGCGAAGCTTAAAGATTATTTTAAGGATAAGGAATAAGGAGGTGTACCTATGGCAGTACCACAAAGAAGAGTTTCAAAAACAAGAAGAAACAAAAGAAGAACACATGACAAGTTAACAGTACCAAGTGTCGTTGTTTGCCCAGAATGTGGAGAATATAAATTATCTCATAGAGTATGCAAACATTGCGGAACTTACAACGGACAAAAAGTGTTATAAAAACTGCCCCTTATTTCAAGGGCTTTTTTTATGAATAAATGAAAATAAGAGAATAGCGATTTAGCTGTTCTCTTATTTTTTGAAAATTATTTTCGTTGATGAATAAAATTTTGAGGTAACAGTTCATAAAAAATAGCTGAATGCATTTCTCCTTGAGGATCTTTCCAATAATTATATTGAATATCATATTTTTGAAAACCTATTTTTTCATAAACATGTTGCGCACGAAGATTATTCAAATCTGTACTTAAAACTATTTTGGGTACACCTTTTTGAAAGAGTTCATGAATGAATAATGTGAGTATGGTATGACCTAAACCTTGATTTTGCATATTTATTTCACATATTTTAATACCAATTTCAACTGCGTCATGACAAGGAAAAAAGCACATCTCCCCAATGGGGCAATCTTTATATTCGATAATAAGACGATGCTTATGATTTTTTATTTCTTCTTGGAGCTGGTGCTTAACTTTTTGAACGGTCGTATTGATACCTTCTGGAAATCCAGCATGAGCCATTATTTTTCCGTCATTCCACCATTTTGTAAGAATTGTTGCATCATTTTCTTTTGCATCACGAATGAGTATATTTTTATAAAGAATTTTCATTATTATCTTTTTCTTCTACGATTTTTTCTTGTCGCTTGAAATCCTTCTTCTCTTTCTCTATAATTTAAAAAACTTCCTAGATCATAAACATCATAATCTTTCTTTAATAGTTTTTTACAGGCTTTTTCACTGAGTGCCTTGTTAATGGCATATAAATAATATTTCATGTTTTTATTAGGATATGATTCTTCAAATCTATCTAATAAACGAAAAGGAAAACATTCTGCATCAGCAATATGTAATTCATCATAGTCTTTTAATTCATCTAAACATATAATTGTGATTTTATCAGGATTTTTTTCATATTGACGAAATCCTTCATTAATATCTATTTTCTTAATTTCTACTTTTTTTCCAAAACCAAACATTTTATTTCCTCCAATACTTATCTATAATATCACTATTTCTTTATTTTTTCTATTGCTTTTCTATATTTTATATGTTATTATTACAAAGCAAAATCAATTGGCCTGTTGGAGAAACGGTTAACTCACATGCCTTTCACGCATGCATTCACGGGTTCGAATCCCGTACAGGTCACCATATAGGGGCGTGGTTCAATGGTAGAGCATCGGTCTCCAAAACCGTGGACGCGGGTTCGATTCCTGCCGCCCCTGCCATCAGTAAGTTAGAGCGATTGATCGCTCTTTTTTCTTATTCAAATATATTATTTACGACAGAAGTCATCTCATTGCGATAAATAGTAATTGGGTGGCTTTTTATTCAATGAAATCTATATATGATTAATGTAAAAAAATATTTGATAATTTTGTTATTATTTATAGAGATTTCATGTTTTTTAATTGACTTGCAATATCATTTCTCAAATAGAAGTATTTACTTTAACAGGAAATAAACGAGAAATTAAAAAGTATGGTATAATATTTTTATAAAATATAGAAATAGTTATTTTCATGAAATAATCAATGTATCATAAACATGAGTTTTATAAACAATAAATTGAAAATAGAAGAGGAAAGTGATGCTTTATGAGTCTGATTTTAGAAAAAATAGCACAAGATTATAAATTGAATGATAATGATTTATATTTAGCTCAATATATTATTGATCATAGTGATGAAGTGATTCATCTGTCTACGCATCAACTTGCTAAAAATACATACACCAGTGCAACAGCTGTTGTAAGATTCGTAAAAAAACTTGGTTTTGTAAGTTATAATGATTTTAAAATTCATATTCATTCTTTTTTAAATCAATATTACTTGAAAGATATGGAAATTTTATCTCATGAAAGCTTATTTTCAATTAAGGAGAAGTTGTCTGAAATTGAAGTGGGTATTATGAATCAGACAAAGCATATGCTTTCAGTAGATACTTTAAAAGAAGTTATGTTCCATATTTCGCAAAATCAATATATTGATATTATTGCTAATGACACAAATGCCTGCATTGGTGAATATGCTAGTCATTTATTGTTGAGTACAGGAAAAATAACAACGGTTTACCAAAACAGGGATAAACAGTTATGGCTGAGTTTGAATGTGGATTCTCATCATACAGTCATTATGATAAGTAAAAATGGCAAAAATGAACATCTTTTAAATATTGCTGATATTTTGATCAAAAGAAAAATTCCTTTTATTATCATTACAAGTCATAAAGAAAATCCTCTTTCAAAAAAGCAGGCTATTTTGTTACATGGTATGGTTCATGATGAATTTGAAAGCTTAAAGGATATGGTCTTTTATATTTCTTTAAAGTATATTTTTGATCTGATATACAGTATTATCATTTCAGACGATTTACAACAGGCTAAAGAAGTGGATCAGCTTTATGGGTCGCTATTTGATAAGAAGGTGTAATCAAACAGATTATAAGCAGCTCTGACTACTTTTTTTGTTACAATGTAACATTTTTAAAAGGATTTGATTATCAATTTTGTAGCAATATTCCATAATCATTTCTGTGTATTGTATAATTATAAAAACAATGTATGATAAATATGTCAACAGTTTTATGAAAAGGAGAAATTATACATGGTTTTAAGAAAGAATTTTTATGGGGTGGGACCTTAGATGCATATCAGTTTAAATATGTTATTGTGGAAACGTCAAAAGGGTTAAGTATTGCTGATGTAATGATGGTTAAAGCATAGAGTGTATCCTGAGAAACTATTATTTAGATTATGTAGAAATTGAGTTTTATTATCGCTGTAAAGAAGTTATTAAGTCAAATGGAGAAGTATTATGAGAAGAAAAGATCGAGAAATAACAGATTTTAATGAAATCATGAATATTATCAATAAGTGTGATGTGTGTCGTTTGGCATTATTTGATGAAGATTATCCTTATATCGTCCCATTGAATTTTGGTGTAGATAAAGAAGATGATCAATTGTATTTGTATTTTCATTGTGCTAATCAAGGAAAAAAATTAGACTTGATTAAACAAAACAATAAGGCTACTTTTGAAATGGATTGTGAACATAATATTATTCTTTATGATGAAAGAATGTCATGTACAATGGGATATGCAAGTGTAATTGGTCATGGAGAAATTGAATTCGTAGAAGATGAGGATAAATTTGAAGCATTAAAAATATTAATGAAACATTATCATAATGAAGAATTTCAATTTAATACAAATCTTATGAAAGCGACAACAGTCTTTAGATTGAAAGTTTTAGATATGGTAGGAAAAAGAAGAAATAATATTCATCCTGAAGAAAAGACAAAAAGACATATCTCGTTAGAATAAAAGTCTTGATATATGAAATCAAAAATAAAAACATCCTCATATTTTTTGGGTCTCTTAACAAAGTTGTAAATCATTATTTATAAATAAAATGACTTTGATAAAAAAACAATCACTCATATAAAGGTGATTGTTTTCTATTTAGTATTTCTTTTTTAATGCCTTTTTTAATATCTTTAAACCAAAGATATCTTTTTTCTCATTTTTTTCTTTATTTTGATAGACTTCACTGTAATATGCAAAGTTATCTCTAGGATTATCTAAATGATATTTTTTTGCCCAATCTTTAAAATGATTATTAATATAATTATTTAAAGCAACAGGATCATGTTTTTCATGATAAAGTTCAATAAGGTGAAGTGGATCATAGACTGTAATGTTATTTTTTAGAATATAATCAAACATATCAACGACAAGTTTATTATTTAAAATAGAATATGAATATGTATCATTTAATGTCACAATATCTAAATCAATAAAATACTGAAAGAAAACTCCGCCTATTCCATATGCGCCAACACCTGCATGACCTACTGACATAGAACTATACATGGAAATGTTTATTTGTTGTATTTGAGATAAAGGGACAATCACTTCATTATATTTTATATGATCATCATTAAGATAGAGAGTATCATAACCTTTCCATTGATCAAGAGTTTGATTATCAAATGACACTTTCACTCTTCTTCTTTTAATATAATCATTTATTTTTTTGTCTATGTCTTCTAACTTCTTTTTAGAGTTAGAAATAAATTCTTTTTTTGATTCTAGTGCTTCTCTTATAGAGAGTTTGTTGTTGAAAATAAGTTTAATATCATCTATGGATACTTCCATAGAACGTAATAATAAAATTGTTTTTAAAATATTAATATCTTTTTGCATGTAATTTCTATAATTATTTTCATTTCTTTTTGGATGAATAAGACCTTCTTTTTCATAATAGATTAATGATTGTTTTGTGATACCTAACATTTCTTCGACTTCATGTGTTGTCATAGTTTTTTTCTTCCTTTCCAATTTTACTTTACACTATATGCTAGCAATACTGTCAAGATTTTTTTCTATAAAAATTAATACTTTTTTCATTTGTGTGACAATGAACAAGATATTTAAAAATGTGTTATGATATTTTTATAAATGAAATGGAAGTGATTCTTATGAGTTCTAAAGGATTTGGCTATTGTGGATTAGCTTGTGATTATTGTCAGGATAATCCAAATTGTGTTGGCTGCAAAAAGGGAGGCTGTCCTGAAAAGGAAGCTTGTAAAAACTATCAATGCTGTACATCTAAAAATTATAAGTATTGTTTTGAATGTCCAGATTTTCCGTGTGAAGATAGTATTTTACATAAACTAAGGATAAGAATATTTTGTCAATATATTCAAAGATATGGAGAAGAAGATTTAAAAAAGCATTTGGAAGAAAATTATAAAAAGGGAATTGTATATCATTATCAAAATAAGCATATAGGAGATTATGATCAATTTGACACAGAAAATGAAATAATAGAATTTATAAAAAATGGTAGAAAATAGCTAACATAATAAAAAAATGGGTATATAAAAACCACGTATTCATGAAATGGAACCTTAAAAATAGTATAACAATAAGAGATATTCCATACTTTTAAACGTGGTTATCATTTGAAAATGACTATTACTTTTATGGTCTGTATTGAAATTCAGTAATCCATAAGAATGATTTTATGCTGTCATTGAGATTTAATTTCTTGAATATTTGTATAAAATCATATGCCAAATATTTTTGGGTTCATTCATTTGATTTTTTAGTTATTGGATATATAGGGGTTTATTATTATCTATATTTTCATGAAATAGAATTTTTAAAGCAGTGCAAGTGTTTGGAAGTAGATGATAATTGTAAATAAACTCATTGATGTTATAACAAAGTATCCAAAATAACTTTTATGTTTTATAATTTCTTCAATCATTTTAATCAAACCAAAGATAAGAGTAAATGGTGCCCAAATAACACCAAAAGATATAAATCCTTCTAAATATGGGAATAGACTAATTATAACAATGAAGAACAATGGAAGAATCACGATAAAAAAGAGAATAAATTTATATGTCATAAAAGCTTCCTGATCAGTGATTTTATCTTTCATTAAATCAATAATTAATTCATTAGATTCATTCAATAAATCTTTTTTCTCACAATATTCTCCCAACAATAATTCTTGTATTTCTATATCTAAGCATTGGCATAAAGGAATAATCAATGAGCTATCTGGTAAATTGATGCCTCTTTCCCATTTGGATATTGATTTATCTGTAACACCAATTAATTCAGCCAATTCTTTTTGAGTCATGTTTTTTTCTTTTCTACAAGATGCAATAAATTTTCCTACTTTTTTTATATCCATATCTAAAACCTCCTCCTAACTGAATTATAAAACATTTCAAAGTGTAAGTATAGAAACGGAAAGTAGAATGAGTGGAATTTAAGTTCTTATGAGTGAAATAATCAGCTTAATTCTCTCGGTTTAGTGCGATAGTCAATAAAAAAATAAATATATCTAAGTTTTAGATGTTTATTATTATACAAATGTTTCTACAGATGATTGAATCATTGATTATTATTCTTTAAAAAACTAAGATTTCATAAATGTCAAAATATAAATATACGTTATGACTGGTTATTTGATATAATTTCAATAGATTCATTATGAAAAAGCTATATTTTTTAGATAAATATTTGACATCAAGGATAATGTTAAAAAATGTGATGAATTTTCAAAAACAATATATGAAAGGAAAATATTTATGCATTATAAAAAAGTAAAAGGGATTTTATCTTCGTCAAATGGAATGAACTTATATCGAGGATGTACTCATGGCTGTATATATTGTGACTCAAGAAGTCATTGTTATCGTATGGAACATGATTTTGAGGATATTGAAATTAAAGAAAATGCTATTGAATTGCTGGAACAGACTCTAAAAAATAAACGATCAAAGTGTATGTTGAGTACAGGTTCTATGACAGATCCCTATATTCCTCTTGAAAATGAAATAGGTCATATGCGAAAAGCATTATCATTAGCATATAAGTATGGTTTTGGTTTTACTTTCATCACAAAATCTAATCGTGTATTAAGAGATTTAGATTTATTAAAAGCGATTAATGATAAAACAAAATGTGTTGTACAAATGACATTAACAACTTATGATGAAGATTTATGTCAAATGATTGAACCAAACGTCAGTACAACTCGTGAAAGAGTGGAAGTCTTAAAGCAACTTCGTGATGCTGGTATTCCAACAGTTGTCTGGCTTTGCCCAATTCTTCCATTTATTAATGATACGAAAGAAAATATTATAAGTATTTTAAATGATTGTATTGAAGCCAAGGTTTATGGTGTTATCTGCTTTGGGATGGGGTTAACACTTCGTGAAGGTAATAGAGAATATTTTTACAATCAGTTAGATCATTTGTTTCCTCATATGAAAGAAAAATATATACGAACTTATGGAAATCAATATCAACTTTATAGTTTAAAGAATCATCAGTTAATGGAGATTTTTCATCAGATGTGTGAGGAACATGGCATTATACATGATAATAAACAGATATTTGAGTATTTAAAGAAATTTGAAGATAAAACGAAAAATGTTCAATTGAGCTTATTTGATATAGACTGATAAAAGATGTAAGAATGAAGAAATATTTATGTTATTTTCTATAAAAAATATTCATGGTAAAATAGGATTTGTAAGTAAAGGAAGTGAAATGGTGACTTTTGATTATAAAAAAGAATATAAGGAATTTTATATGCCTAAAAAGAACCCCAATATTATAACAATACCTCCAATGAATTATCTGGCAGTCAAAGGGAAGGGAAATCCTAATGATAAAAATGGAGATTATCAACAAACCATTAGTCTTTTATATAATATAGCTTATACAATTAAAATGAGTTATAAAAGTTCGTATCAGATAGATGGCTTTTTTCAATATGTTGTTCCACCATTGGAAGGTTTTTGGTGGCAGGAAGGAGTCAAAGGAATGGATTATCAAAGAAAAGATGATCTGCAATTTATTTCTTTGATTCGATTACCAGATTTTGTCAAAAAGGAAGATTTTGATTGGGCCATCCATACAGCAACGCAAAAAAAGAAACAAGATTTTTCAAGGGTGGAATTTTTAACCTATGATGAAGGGTTGTGTGTGCAGTGTATGCATATTGGCAGCTATGATAACGAACCTCAAACTGTATCACTGATGCATGAATATATGGAAAGTATGGGTTATGAGCTGGATATTCATGATCATAGATTTCATCATGAAATTTATTTAAGTGATCCTAGAAAAGCAAAGGTTGAAAAATTAAAAACAGTGATTAGACATCCTATCAAGAAAAAGTTATAAAAGATATATAGTGATAGGGATTGATTAGTTTTAGATAAAATAAGAAAAGATGTTTATAAATTTTATCATTGAAAAGTTATATACATGAAAGGAGGTGTATAGATGAGTTCGCTATTTGAAAATACTTGTAATACAAGGTTATTATTTAAAAATGATACACGTTTTATAAGAAGTGATGTACCTATAAAGTTAACTGAAGATGAAATACAATGGCTCATTCATCATAGTGTACGTACTATCTTTGATTTACGCAGTGAAAATGAACGTTTCAAGCAACCAAGTTTATTTGAAAACGATACACATTTTATTTATCATCATACACCAGTGACGGGTGGCAATCATATTCCACGTACTCCTGAAGAAGTCAGTTTATCATATATTCATATGGTAGATGAAAACATGTGGAAAATCATATACATGATGCTTCATGCTTCTACACATGTCCTTTATTTTTGTAATGCCGGTAAGGATCGCACAGGAATTGTGTCAGCCATTTTAATGCTTTATTTTGGAATGGATCATGAAAGTATTGTTGAGGATTATTTGATATCCAAAGATAATTTACAAAAAAGATTAGAAATGTATGTTCAAAATCATCCTCATATAGATATGAATGTGATTACACCACGACGTGAATATATAGAACGATTTTTAGAAGATTTTGAACAGCAATATGATTTACAAATGATTAAAAAAATGGAAAATAATTTTTAATTAAAGAGTCATATTTTTTCGAATCTCCAATATCTTTATGTTATAATAATAGTATGAGTAAAGGAGGAATTTGATATGGCTCAAAATTTAAAATTTACTGTTACAGATCCAGTTGGTTTATATGCAACACCTACAACTGAATTGGTTAATACTGTGAAACAGTTTTATTGCCATGTAACATTAAATTATGGTAATAAAAGTGTCAATTTAAAAAGTATGATGGGAGTTTTATCTTTAGGAATTCCAACGAAAGCACAAGTTGAAATTGTTACTGACGGTGAAGATGAAAAAAAGGCAATTGAAATAATTAAAGATAAAATTAATGAATTAGGAATTTCAACAATTGAATAGTTATATAGGGTATTCAGTGATGAATACCTTTTTTTGTAAGGGGAATCATTCAAAAGATTTGAGAAAAACGAATAGATGTGAGATACTAAACAAAAGGGGGTTTGATTCATGATTCAATACATTAGAAAAAGAGATGGACGTATGGATGTCTTTGATGTCAATAAAATTGCAGGAGCTATTTATAAGGCGTTTCAGGCAACAGAAGCGAAATATGGTCTAGATGCAGCTATTCATTTGGCACATATTGTAGAGCAGAAATTAGAGGATCGTCATACAGAATTGCCAACAGTAGAGCTGGTACAGGATACTGTAGAGGAAACATTAATAGAAAAAGGGTATGTACGTATTGCAAAAGCTTATATTTTGTATCGTGCTGAACGTACACGTTCTAGAGATCGAAAATCACGTTTAATGAAAACATTGGAAGAAATTACTTTTCAGGATGCTAAGGATAGTGATTTAAAACGAGAAAATGCGAATGTGAATGCTGATGCACCAATGGGAACAATGTTAAAATATGGGGCTGAAGCAGCCAAACAGTTTAATGAGATGTTTGTTTTAAATCCTTTACATAGTGCAGCACATCGTTCTGGCGATATACATATTCATGATATGGATTTTTTGACATTGACAACAACCTGTACCCAAATAGATATTATTGATTTGTTTAAAGGTGGTTTTTCAACTGGTCATGGAGTTTTGCGTGAACCTAATAGTATTACGACATATTCTGCTTTAACTTGCATTGCGATTCAATCTAATCAAAATGATCAGCATGGTGGACAGGCTATTGTGAATTTTGATTACGGAATGGCTGAAGGAATTAAAAAATCATATCGTAAGTGGTATTTGAAAGCTATTGAAGAAGCATTAACATTATTAACTGATGTCAATGTTGCAGATGTTATGGCACAGTTGAAATCATTAAATCATCAGCCTTCTTTAAGTTGTCAAAATTATGCTATAGAAGAAAAAGATGTATTGATGCATAATCATATATCTCCACAAATTATTGAGCGTATTCAAAAATTTGCAAGTGAAAGAGCATATCAGGATACTGATAAAGAAACGTATCAGGCTATGGAAGCATTAATTCATAATTTAAATACGATGAATTCTCGTGCAGGAGCACAAGTACCATTTAGTTCATTGAATTATGGCATGGACACATCAGTTGAAGGAAGAATGGCTATTCGTAATGTCCTTCTTGCAACGGAGGCAGGCTTGGGTGGTGGAGAAACACCTATTTTTCCAATTCAGATATTTAGAGTTAAGGAAGGCATTAATTATCAAAAAGGTGAACCTAACTATGATTTATTCCAATTAGCATGTCGTGTTTCAGCAAAGCGTTTATTTCCTAATTTTTCGTTTGTTGATGCAACGTTTAATAAACAATATTATAAAGGAACACCAGAAACAGAAATTGCATATATGGGATGTCGTACTAGAGTTATGGGTAATATTTATGATCCAACTCGTGAGATTTCTCCAAGACGTGGGAATTTAAGTTTTACTTCTATTAATTTACCTCGTTTAGCGATTAAATCAAAAGGTGATATTGATGAATTCTTTATTAAGCTGGATCAATTAATAGATTTATGTATAGATCAATTATTAGAAAGATTTGAAATTCAGTGTAAAAGACGTGTGATGAATTATCCATTTTTAATGGGACAGGGTGTTTGGCTTGATTCAGAAAAATTAAAATCAACAGATGAAGTCAGAGAAGTATTAAAACATGGGACTTTAACGATTGGATTTATAGGTTTAGCCGAAACATTAAAATCTTTGATTGGTTATCATCATGGTGAAAGTGAAAAGGCACAAATTTTGGGATTACAAATTGTAGCGCATATGCGTCGTCGTGTTGATGAAGCCTGTCAGAAATATCATTTAAACTTTTCTTTAATTGCCACACCTGCAGAAGGATTATCAGGACGTTTTGTAAAACTAGATAGACAATTATATGGAAAGATTGAAGGAGTCACAGATCGAGAATACTATACGAATAGTTTTCATGTTCCTGTTTATTATCCAATCAGTGCTTTTGATAAAATAAGAATTGAAGGACCTTATCATGAACTCACAAATGGAGGACATATTAGTTATATTGAAATGGATGGTGATCCAACAAAGAATTTACCAGCTTTTGAAAAAATTGTAAGAGCTATGCATGATGCCAATATGGGATATGGGGCTATTAATCATCCTGTTGATCGTGATCCTGTTTGTGGATATAATGGCATTATTAATGATGTTTGTCCTCAATGTGGTCGTAAAGAAGCACCTCATGAAGAATTTGAAAGAATTAGACGTATCACAGGTTATCTTGTAGGAACGCTTGATCGTTTCAATGATGCCAAAAGAGCAGAAGAAAAAGATCGTGTTAAACATGGAATCAACAAAGATTAGACTATATGGTGTTGTTCATGATTCAATTGTAGATGGGCCTGGTTTACGTTATACTCTATTTACACAAGGATGCTTACATCATTGTCCTGGCTGTCATAATCCTCAAAGCTGGGATATAAATGGTGGATATGAAGAAGACATTGAAACTATTGTTGCTGATATTTTAAGCAATCCACTTTTAGATGGTATAACCCTTTCTGGAGGTGAACCATTTTTACAAGTGAAGCCTTTGAAAATATTGGTTTCTCAAATCAAAGCTCAAACTTCTTTACATATTATGATTTATAGTGGATATGTCTATGAAGACATTCTGAAACTTGGACAGGATGCCATTGATTTATTATCATTATGCGATACATTGGTAGATGGACGTTTTGTATTATCACTACGTAGTTTAGAATTGATTTATAAAGGTTCATCTAATCAAAGAATCATAGACATTCATAAAAGCCTCCAACAAGGACGTGTTTATGAACAAAAGGTGAGTGAATATGGAGAATTTATTGATTGAATAAATTCTCTTCTTTTTATAAAAGTTATTTTACTGTATAATAAAAAAGACAAGGAGGACAAGTATGAAGCCATTATTATGTTTTGATGTTGATGGTACATTAAGAGATAATGTTCATCATCAAGTGTCGTTATCAACACAAAAGGCGTTACGTCTATTAAAGAAAAATGGATATCATATGATTATTTCCTCAGGGCGAGGAATTGATTCATTAACACGAACAGGACTTATGGATATGTTTGAATGGGATGGATTTGTTTGTAATAATGGTCAGGTTGTTTTAGATGCCTATAAAAAAGAAATTTTTCACGCATCCATGGATCCTCAGGCCGTACAGGAAGTTTTATCTATAGCGAAACAATATAATTATGCTGTGACATTAAAATCTAAGCAACGTATTATTTCTAAGGAACCTGATGAATATGTTTTGCAGACACAAAGATATTTTCAAAATCAGATTCCTCCAGTAGGAACATATTGTGGTCAAGAAGTCGATGCGATGATTGTATATGGACCACTTGGCTATGATTATGCACCTTTTCAAAAAGTATCTGGAGTTCATGTTTTGCCTGGAGAATCTACATATGCTGATATTACAATTGCTGGATTATCAAAAGCAACAGGAATTCAAAAACTGATGCATTTATTAGGACTTCAGGAATATATTGCTTTTGGAGATTCTTTAAACGATGTCGATATGTTTAAACATGCCTCTCAAAGTGTAGCAATGGGGCAAGGAAATGAAAAATTAAAATCTATCGCTACTTTTATTACAAAACCTATTGATGAAGATGGTATATATTATGCATGTCTTCAACTGGGATTGATTCAAGAAGGAGAGTTATAATGACAAAAGAAGAAGCAACAAAAAAAGCGCATCAAATGAGCGCATATTTAGAAAGTGAGCAGGCTGATGAACAAACACATGATTTTGATGATTTATGGCAAAGTCTCTATGATATTTGTCAGCTGGCGACTTATGGAATTGTAGAATTAACGCCAGAAGAAATAAATGAAGCAATAGACTGGCTTAAAGAAACACAATCACTCACAAAATTATATCAGACAACAGAAATTTATTTTTCATAGGAGGGATTGGAAATGAAAGTTGTTGATATGCATTGTGATACAATTTCTGAGATATATTTACAAAGACAATCAAATCAAGATATATCATTAAAACAGAATAACCTGAATATAAGTTTAGAAAAAATGCAACAAGGTGATTACCTTTTACAAAACTTTGCCATGTTTACACCTTTGCATAAAACTGATAATCCTTTTCAATATGCGCATGATCTGATAGACACTTTTTATCATGAAATGAATCAGTATTCAGATATGATAGGCGTCATTAAAAATTATCAGGATATTATCAATAATATGGATCAGCATCGTATGAGTGCTATGTTAACGCTTGAAGAGGGTGCTGTTGTACAAAATGATCTTCACTATTTACAACATTATTATGATTTAGGTGTGCGTATGATTACGCTCACATGGAATTTTTCTAATGGTATAGGTTATCCTAATTTTTCAAGAGATGATGACAATCATGGCTATCATGCCTGTGATACAAAAAATGGTTTAACTGAATTTGGCAAGGCATATGTTCAAGAATGTGAACGTTTAGGAATCATTATTGATGTTTCACATCTTTCAGACGCTGGATTTGAAGATGTTTATCGTTTGACTACTAAACCGTTTGTCGCTTCACATTCCAATGCGAGAAGTGTTTGTCCACATGCGCGTAATTTAACTGATGAGATGATTTTAAAACTCGCAAGTCGTGGTGGAGTCATGGGGATGAATTATGCTGCTGACTTTTTAACAGAAAATGATGAAGAAAAGTGTTTATCAAAAATAGATGATATTGTCAAACACATTTTATATATTAAAAATTTAGCTGGTATTGACTGTATTGGTTTAGGAAGTGATTTTGATGGTATTCCACCATATTTAGAATTAAAAGATGCCTCTTATCTTCCAAAGTTAGAACAGGCATTAAAAGAAGCGGGATTATCATCGTTGGAGATTGAAAAAATATTCTTTAAAAATGTTTTGAGAGTTTATCAAGATATTCTTCAGTAAATAAAAAAGCAGATAGGTGGGAGTCCTCATCTGCTTTTTTAATATCAGTTTGGGAAAGGATATCATGAAGTAGTCAAATTTGAAGGGAAAACAAATTATTTTTGACTACACATATAATCTAACACATTATTTTGTATAAAATTTCATGCAATTGTCAAAAAATATGTGATTGTTTTTGATGTTACATAAATGGGACTATATTTCATAAATCATTTTGTGATATAATCATATAAAGTCGAAATATGGAGGTTAGCTCTTTATGAAAAAGTGTGTAATGTTTTTGATATGTGTGTTTTTGTTGGTAGGTTGTCAAGTTCATTCCTCACAACCTCTATCATCTCAATCTCATGAAAAACCACTTGATAGAAAAGTTTATCAATATCATGATTATCTTTTATATATTTATGAAAACGATGAAAAGCAAAAGGGTTTTACTTTTGAATTTGAACTCAATCAATCTGGAATCGGGGATTTTGCTACTTATCAGGATGATTCTCATCAACAGGCAACATGTATACTATCTCATCAAAAAGACTGCCAATTGACATTTACTTTTGGCAAGGATTATGTTATTGTGAAAACAACTGATGAAGAAAATTATTTGAGTGCTGATTTGTCTGGACATTATGTATTACAGGAGGATTTATCGTGAAGAATTTGTTTTATAGACTGATTATCTTTTTAGATACAGCTCAAGAAAATGATACCAATTATAATATTGCCTGGTTCATGGCTAATAATTTTTATCGTATTGCGAATATGCGTATTAGTGAGTTGGCCGCAGAATGTTTTGTTTCACCAGCAACGATTTCACGTTTTTGTCGTGCTTTAGGCTATGAAAATTTTGCGCATCTTAAACAGGAATGTTATACATTCCATTCACATGATAAAAAATTTAATAATCTTATTAATATTTCACTCGAAACAATGAAGGATTCTCCTTTACAGGCAACGCAACAATATATCCAACAAGTCATTCAATACATTTCTGACTTACCAAAGCTTTTAGATTGGAATGAAGTTGATGCAATCTTAAAATTAATTCATGATAGTGAATCAGTTGCTTTTTTTGGTACACAATTTTCACAAAGTGCAGCTTTACACTTACAAACAGATTTACTGATGTTAGAAAAGTTTACAATGGCATATATGGATTCTTCACGACAGCTAGAATGTGCAAAACAATTAAATCAAAACAGTGTAGCAATTATTATGACTGTTAATGGATATTTCGCAAACAGTAATGCAAAGATTTTACAGTATATAAAAAAATCAGGATGTCAGGTTGTTTTGATGACTTGTCATCCACAGTTGGATTTAAAAATACCAGTTCATCATAAGTTAGTATTAGGTCAATCTAAAAACAGAAAAACAGGTAAACATAGTTTGTTAACTGCAGTAGAACTTATGTCACTGAGATATTATTGTTTATATTATCCTTCACTTCAAGAATTAAAGGGGCATCTTCTTTAATTCTTTTTTTCTTGTGGTAGGATAGAAAATTATATATAATAAACATAATAAAAGAAGGTGAAAACATGAGGGAAATAAAACAGGAAGATATTATACAGGCAGTCAAAACATTATGCATAGAGGCTAATTATCAATTGCCTCAAGATGTTCGAAATGCGATTGATCAGGCAAGTCAAATAGAAGATGGTCAATTGGCTAAACAGACATTATCTATTTTAAAAGAAAATGCAAAAATGGCTCAATCATTGTCAGTCCCTATCTGTCAGGATACAGGGATGGCTTGTTTATTTGTTGAAATAGGACAAGATGTTCATGTGCAGGGATCTTTACAGGATGCTTTACAGGAAGGTGTTCGACAGGGATATCAGGAAGGATATTTAAGAAAAAGTGTTGTTGATGATCCTGTTTTTGATCGAATCAATACAAAAGATAACACACCTGCCTTGATTCACTATGAAATTGTGGAAGGTGACAAATTGAAAATCATTGTTGCTCCAAAAGGTTTTGGTAGTGAAAATATGAGTCAGGTCAAAATGCTCAAACCAAGTGATGGGGTAGAAGGAATTAAAGATTTTGTTTTAAAAGTTGTTGAAGAAGCAGGACCTAATGCTTGTCCTCCTATGGTGATTGGAGTTGGTATTGGAGGTTCTTTTGATTATGTCACATATCTTGCGAAAAAAGCGATGCTCAGAGATATAGGAACACATCATAGTGATTTACGATATCAACAATTAGAAGAAGAATTATTAGAAAAAATTAATCAGTTAGGTATTGGACCAGCTGGCTATGGAGGGAAAACAACAGCTTTGTCATTGAATATTGAGACATATCCAACGCATATTGCAGGAATGCCAGTTGCTGTTTCTATCTGCTGTCATGTTGCCAGACATAAGGAGGTTATTTTATGATTAAACATATGACAACACCTTTGACGCAATCACAGGCTCTTGCCTTGCAAGCTGGCGATCAGGTTTTATTATCAGGTGTTATTTATACTGCCAGAGATGCGGCACATAAACGCTTGGTGGCTTTAATAGAAAAGGGAGAAGAATTACCCTTTGATGTTAAAGATCAAATTATATATTATGTTGGACCTACTCCAGCAAAACCAGGACATGTTTTTGGCAGTGGGGGACCGACAACATCTGGACGCATGGATGCTTATGCGAAAGCACTTATGCAGCTAGGTTTGCGTGGAATGATTGGTAAAGGCTACCGTCAAGATCATGTCAAACAAGCTATTATGGACTATCAGAGTATTTATTTTGGAGCAATTGGAGGAGCAGGCGCTTATATTGGACAATGTATTCAATCTTGTGAAGTCATTGCTTTTGAGGATTTAGGGCCTGAAGCTATTCGTCGTTTAGTAGTCAAAGATTTACCTTTAACTGTTGTGATTGACTGCTATGGACATGATTTATATGAAATGGGTAGAAGTCAGTATTTAAAGGAGCATAACCATGACAATTCATGATTATAATGAAGTTGATATTTTATATACTCTGATGTCTTATGTGAATGTTTCTTCACCTCAAGACATGTATTATGCGATTGCTCATACTATTTTAACTCATATAGATCAGATTCCAAGTATCAGTATTAATGATTTGGCAGACCTTTGTTATACCTCTCCAGCAACGATCTCACGTTTTTGTAAAGATATGAATTGTAAAAGCTTTGTGAATTTTAAAAACGAAATTGCTATAGCTTTAGAAATTGCACGCAATGAAATTCATTTATCAACTCAGGATGCTCAAAAAGTTTCGGAAGATCCTGATTATTTAAAAAAGAAAATGTATCATGAAGCAATGGAGTCTTTGGCACTTGTTGAAAAATCTATTGATATGAAAGATATTGATCGTATTTGTGAAATGATATACCAGGCTAAAAAAGTACATATGTTGGGTTATCAGTTTAACAAGATTATATCTAATGATTTTCAAATGAAGATGCTAAAACATCGTAAATTTGTTTATGCGTTTGTTGAACGTGGTGATGAAATTCAAAGATTGGATATTATAGATAAAGATAGTCTGGTTATTATTATTACTGTTCGTGCCAGAGAACAGCTGATGAAAGCATTAATAGATAAAATTAAGGAACATCATCCAAAGATTTTATTATTAACAATGAATCAGACATATCAAAATGATGATATAGATTGGATTTATCGTATTGATGGTACTGAAAGTCAATACAGTGAATCTTCATTACAGGGAACAATGAATTTTTTAAGTTTATTGAATTTAATATATGTTCGATATGGATTGTTATATCGAGAATAGGAGAAAGTATGTATAGTTTTTTAAATGATTATAGTGAAGGAGCACATCCTCAAATTTTAGAAGCATTAAATCAGACAAATCTGATTCAGACTGTTGGTTATGGTAAAGATGAATATTGTCATCTGGCTCAAAAAGTCATTAAAGAACGTATTCATAATGAACAGGCTGATGTTCATTTTCTTGTTGGTGGAACACAAACAAATATGTTAATGATTTCATATGCTTTGAAACATTATCAGGCTGTTATTGCCTGTGATGAAGGACATATTCAGGTTCATGAAACGGGTGCTGTTGAAGGAGCAGGACATAAGATTTTAACACGTCCACATGTCCATGGTAAAGTGACATGTCAAATGATTGAAGACATTTGTCAGCAACATACAGATGAACATATGGTTCAACCTCGTATGGTTTATATTTCTCAAACAACAGAATTAGGAACTTATTATACGCGTGATGAATTAAAAGCACTTTATGAAGTCACAAGAAAATATGATTTATATCTATTCTTAGATGGAGCAAGACTTGGAAGTGCTCTGGTTTTACCAGATGCTCCAACGCTTGAAGAAATTGCACAATATGTTGATGCCTTTTATATCGGTGGAACAAAAATGGGTGCTTTGTTTGGGGAAGCTCTCGTTATTATTCATGATGATTTAAAACCTCAATTTCGTTATCATATGAAAAATAAAGGGGCTATGTTAGCAAAAGGACGATTGTTGGGCATTCAATTTTATGAATTGTTTAAAGATCATTTATATGAAGATATTGGTCTTCATGAAAATCGAATGGCTGATATGATACGTCAGGCATTGATTAAAAAAGGAATTCCACTTTATGAGCCTTCTGCCACTAATCAGATTTTTGTGGATTTACCACAAAATGCTTTAGAGGCTATTGAAAAGGAGTTTATGGTGACGCATATGGGAGCTATTCCTGGTGGTGAGCGCGTACGTATTGTCACTTCATGGGCAACTTCTCAAGAAGCTGTATTATCGTTTGTTTCGCTTATTGAAAATCTTTGATGGAAGATAGACGATTGCACTGTACAAGACATGAGACTTGTATTATAATAAGCTCTAGGGAATACCCTAATATACATAGAAATGGAGATTATAGTATGAATAAAAATGAATTATTAGAAAAAGTTTCTTTAGCATCAGGTTTAACAAAAAAAGAATCTGAAGCTGCAATTAATGCTTTTTTAGAAACTTTAACTGATGTATTAAAAGCAGGAGATAAGATTTCTTTAAAAGGTTTTGGAACTTTTGAAGTTCGTACAAGAGAAGCTAGAATGGGACGTAACCCAAGAACTGGTGAAACAATGGAAATCGCTGCTAGTAAAGTTCCTGCATTTAAAGCAAGTTCAGCTTTAAAGAATGTTGTTAATGGTAAATAATGAGATAAAAAAGCTGTGATGACAGCTTTTTTTTATTTTAAGAAATGATTCAACATAATAATAAAAAACCTATAAAGATTTGATTAATCTTTATAGGTATTATTTTATTTTATAATGATTCCTTCGCAAGGTGCACCAGCAGCATTTGATTCATCAGTATCGATATGCATTGCTAAAGCATAGCTATCGCTGACACGGCAGACAACATCACCAAAAACAAGTGAACGGTCAGCTGATTTCACTTCAACACTGACAACATCTTTATCTTGTACTCCAAATTCTTGGGCATCAGCAGGTGTCATATGAATGTGACGTTTTGCAGCAATAACACCACAAGAAATTTCAACTTCACCAGCAGGACCAACCAATTTGCATCCAGCAGTTCCTTCGATATCTCCAGATTCTCTAATTAATGCTTTGATTCCTAATGATCTAGCATCTGTTAAAGAGACTTCAACTTGAGTTTGAGCACGTGTAGGTCCTAAAATAGACATTTTTGTTTCGCCTTTTGGACCAATAACAGTGACTTTTTCCTGACAGGCAAATTGTCCAGGTTGTGATAAATCTTTTTTGTTTGTTAAAACATATCCTTTACCAAATAAAGTTTCTAAATCTGCTTGTGATAAATGTACATGTCTAGCAGAAGTTTCGACTAAAATTGTTTTTCCCATAAAATATCCTCCTATAACATACTTATCTTACAACTTTTTTGTGTGTTTGCAAAGGAATTTGTTTCTTTTTGATAAAAAATATGAAGTTCACAAAATGAAGATATAGATTTTCAGGAAATGAAAAAGGTAACGTTTTACTTTTGATGGAAAACTGATATAATAAAAAAGAAATGTAGGTGATAAAGATTGAATCTTAGTGTTGTGATAAATTTTATAAGATCAGCGATAGATTTGATTGCAGTATGGTTTATTTTATATTACTTAATTTCAATGTTTAAGACAAATATGAAAACCATGCAATTATTTAAAGGTGTTCTTTTTATTTTGATTGTCAAAGTATTAACAAGTTTGCTTGGATTAACGACACTTAATTATCTTGTTGATAGTATTATTAATTGGGGTGTATTAGCCATTATTATTATTTTTCAGCCAGAAATTAGAACTCTGCTGGAAAAGATGGGACAAACCAAATTAGAAGTTAAAAAAGAAATAAGTAATGATGAAAAGGAAAGACTGATGGATGAATTGGTAGATGCGATTTCGACTCTTGCAAAAGAGCAGACAGGAGCATTAATTACTTTTGAAAGAGGTCAATCCATGATTGATTATATCAATACAGGAACAAAGATCAATGCCGATATACGTAGTGAACTTTTCTTGACTATTTTCTGGGAAGGGACACCGCTTCATGATGGGGCAACAATTATTCAGGGGGATCGTGTAGCCTGTGCGGCAGCGTTTTATCCACCAACAAATAAGGAACTCAGTCCTAAATATGGAGCACGTCATAGGGCAGCGATTGGAATTAGTGAAATTACAGATTCATTAACTGTTGTTGTCAGTGAAGAAACAGGAACCATTTCTTTTGCAACGAATGGTGAATTAAGAAAGATTCCTATTAAGGAATTAAGGGCATCATTAGTGAATGAATTGCAATGGTTTAAATCTAGTGATGAAGGAGGTCAAGCTCATGAGTCCTAGAAATCAAAAAAATAACAGACCTTTAAAAGATACAACAACTGACTTTTTCTTGAAAATTATTGAAAAAGAAAAAGACCAGACAAGTAAAGATACATCTAGTAAAGAAAGTGTCAATGAAAAAAAAGTGAAAGCTATTGATACGGGAGCACGCTTTTATAACTATATGAATCAGCTTTTAGATAAAATATTATCAAGTAAGGTCTCAATTACAATTTTATCTTTTGTTATGGCTGCAGTTTTATTTTATAGTGTATCAGGAAAAGATATTCTCACAAGTCCAACTTCAGGAGCAACATTAGAAAATGTTCCTGTTTATGTAGAAAATCTTGATGATTCTTTGGAAGCATCAGGCATACCTGAAAGTGTATCAGTTGTTTTGGTTGGACCATCGCTAGATATATATAAAACGAATTTTTCTAGAGATTATCAGGTTTATCTAGATTTGCAGGATTTAGATGAAGGAGATTATGTTTTGAATCTAAGAACACGTAATTTCCCTGAATCGTTACAGGTTGTATCCATTCCTAGTTCAATTAAGGTAACGCTTGCTAAAAAAG
The DNA here is from genome assembly GCF_002160815.1 of Massilimicrobiota sp. An134. Lineage (GTDB taxonomy): Bacteria > Bacillota_I > Bacilli_A > Erysipelotrichales > Coprobacillaceae > Allocoprobacillus > Allocoprobacillus merdigallinarum. The sequence continues at coordinate 60,501 of NZ_NFLH01000006.1, forward strand.
TAACGCGTACATTTGATTTAGGATATCGTTTTATTAATGAAGATCAACTGGATAGTAAATATTCGGTCAGTGTGAATCAAATGGATTTGGATACTGTAGAGTTACGAGCAAGTGAAGAAACTTTATCTAGAGTCGAAACGGTTGAGGCTTGCATTGATGTATCTGATAAGACTGAAGATTTTGAACAAAATGCAAGAATTAGAGCTTATGACAGTAATGGTGAAGAATTAAATGTAGAAATGAGTCCTGAGTCTGTCCATGTTACATGTCAGGTATCATCTTATAGTAAGACAGTTCCTATTCATGTTAATCTTGTAGGGAACCTGCCAACGGGATATCAGGTATCTCAGTATACACTGTCACAAAGTGAAGTTACAATTTTTGGATTAGAAGAACAATTAAATGAAATTCAACAAGTTGAAGTTGATGTTGATATCACAGATTTAAAATCAAGTACAACAATGACGAATCTTGCATTGAAAAAGATAGCAGGTATTAATAAATTTTCACAGGATGCAATTGATGTCAGTGTGGAAATTGAAAAAGTCATTACAAAAAAATTCGATAACATTCCTATTAAGGTGTTGAATAATTCGCGTGATTATAAGGTTTCGTTTGCTGGCCAAGGACAGAATGCTTCAGTATCAGTGACGGGAACCGAGGATAAAATCAATACTTTAAAAGTTGATAATATTCAAGCAACAATTGATATTGATGGTTTGGATGTTGGAACACATCAGGTGAATGTTAAAATAGCTGGTGATGATGAAACATTAACGATGAAATTATTGTCATCATCTAAAGTTACAATTAATATAGAAAGGAATTAGAAAAATGGGAAAGTATTTTGGAACAGATGGATTTAGAGGAGAAGCAAATATAGATTTGACAGTAGAACATGCCTATCAGGTAGGAAGATATTTAGGATGGTATTTTTCACGTTCTCATCGAGCAAGAATTGTGATTGGAAAGGATACAAGAAGAAGTTCTTATATGTTTGAATATGCTCTTGTAGCTGGATTAACTGCAAGTGGAGCTGATGCATATTTATTACATGTGACAACAACACCTTCTGTTTCTTATGTAGTAAGAAGCGAAGAGTTTGATTGTGGAATCATGATTTCTGCTTCACACAATCCTTATTATGATAATGGTATTAAAATTATCAATGGAAAAGGACATAAATTAGAAGCAACAATAGAAAACCTCATCGAGCAATATATTGATGGTTTAGCAGATCCTATTCCATTTGCTACAAAAGATAAGATTGGACGTACAATTGATTATTCAATGGGAAGAAATCGTTACATTGGATATTTAATGAGTATTCCAACACGTGCTTTTAAAGATATCAAAGTTGGTCTTGATTGTGCCAATGGTTCATCAAGTGCCATAGCAAAAAGTGTTTTTGATGCTTTAGGTGCTCAAACACATGTGATTAATAATCAGCCTGATGGGTTGAATATCAATACAAATTGTGGTTCTACACATATTGAAGTTTTACAGAAATATGTGGTTGAAAATGGTTTGGATGTTGGTTTTGCTTATGATGGTGATGCGGATCGCTGTATTGCAGTAGATGAATTTGGACGTGTAGTCAATGGTGATTTGATATTATATGTTTGTGGTTTAGAAATGAAACAAAAAGGTGAACTTTTAAATAACACCATTGTTACAACAGTGATGAGTAATTTTGGATTATATAAATCATTGGATAAGGCTGGTATTCAATATGAAAAAACAGCTGTGGGTGATAAATATGTTTATGAAAATATGGTGAAAAATGGACATTGTATTGGTGGAGAACAGTCTGGTCATATTATTTTCTCTAAACATGCAACAACAGGTGATGGTATTTTAACATCATTGAAAATCATGGAAACAATGGTTGAAAATAAGAAAACATTAGCTCAATTAACTGAACAGGTTGAAATTTATCCTCAATTATTAATCAATGTAAGAGTGAGTGATAAAGCTTTAGCTCAAAATGATCCTGATGTTCAAAAAGCAGTCAAAGAAGTTGAAGAAGCATTAGGTGATGAAGGAAGAATTTTAGTACGTGAAAGTGGAACTGAGCCAGTTGTAAGAGTCATGGTCGAAGCACAAAGTGATGAAATCTGTCATGAATATGTCTTGAAAGTTGTTAATACAATCAAAGCAAAAGGGTATGCTGTAGAAAAATAATATAATTTCACATATTATCACAAAATATTGCCATTTTATATGGCAATATTTTGTATATAATGAATGAAAGAGGTGAGGAATGTGAAATACCGTATTAATATCATAGATGATGAAAAAAATTTAAATGATCTTGTCAGAACTTATTTAGAAAAAGAAGGATATATTGTTTATTCTTTTTATACATATGAAGAAGCTTTTTTGCATAAAGATGATGATGTCCATTTATGGATTGTAGATATTATGTTAGATAAAAATAGTGGTTTTGATTTACTGAATGAAATCAAAGCTTGTAAGCCTGATATGCCTATTGTTTTTATGAGCGCCAGAGATCAGGAATTTGATCGTATTATTGGATTGGAAAAAGGCTGCGATGAATATATTACCAAGCCTTTTAATATTAAAGAATTGATTTTAAGAATACATAATGTCTTAAAACGTGTTTATAAGGATGATCCAGCCTTGATTAATATTGATGGATATGCCATTGATGAAGAAAAAAGAAAGGTTTTATTTCAAAATACTGAAATTGAATTAACGACAAAAGAATATGAGTTATTACTTTATTTTATTAAAAATAAAGGATTGGCTATTTCACGTGATCAGGTTTTATCTAAAGTTTGGGATGAAAACTATTTTGGTAGTGACCGAGTTGTAGATGATACATTGCGTCGTTTAAGAAAAAAGATGCCTGATTTAAATATTAAGACGATTTATGGATTTGGATATAGATTAGATTAATATGGAAAAAATAAAATCAAAATTATCTTTTTTTAAAAAATTATCGTTGGTTCAACAGTTGATTGTTGTATTATGTTTTGTTGGATTATTATTGGTTGCTGTATTAATGCCTATTGTTGATTATAATGTGACTTCAATTGTTGATAAGCAGATGTATGAACGTTTAACAATTTCTCAGTATTCTATCATATATAATAATATTATGCCCTATAAACAGGAAAAAGAGGTCTATCATATTATTTATGATACGTCCAATAATTCTTTTGTTCAATCTAATATAGGGAGTGTTCAGGTTGTTTATGATTTATACTCTTATCTCTTTAAAGATGATTTAGCTAAAATTGTCAATACAGATCAGGAAGTTTTAAAGAATAAAGGGGAGTATGATGAAAGAACATACTATTATATGATCACGAAAATCAATAATACTTCAAAATATTTGATTTCACTTGTGGATAGTGAATACTCTGTTTCCTTGATTACTTCATTACGTAATCAGATTATTTATATTCAATATGGTTTCTTTATTATTTTTGCATTAGTGATGATTCTATGGGTTTTAACATTAATCAATCCTTTGAAAAAGATAAAAAATTATATTGATAATATTAAAGATAGAAAAGATAGTGATTTGATTTTGAATCGTGAAGATGAGATTGGAATTGTTTCTAAGGCTTTGGTCGAAATGAAAGAAGATCTAGATAAACAGGAAAGTATTAAAGAAGAAATGATTCACAATATTTCTCATGATTTAAAAACACCTATCGCTCTTATTCAAACTTATGCACAAAGTATTAAAGATGATGTCTATCCTTATGGAGATAAAGATAGTTCTATTGATATTATTTTGGAAAATGCTGATCGTTTAGAACATAAAGTCAAATCATTTTTATATTTAAATCGTTTGGATTATTTGCAGGGTGAAGATAATGAAATAGGATCTTTTGCTATTCAAGATTTAATTGAAAAAATTGTTTTGCAGATGGATTTCATGAAGCCAGATTTACATTTAGAAACAGAATTAGAAGATGTTCAATTTGATGGTGATGAGGAACATTGGCGAGTGGCTATAGAAAATATTATTGAAAATGCTTCACGCTATGCAAAATCTGTTATTAAAATTACGCTTAAGGAAGATTATCTGGAAATATATAATGATGGTGAAAATATTGATGAAGCCACTTTACCATATTTGTTCGATCCATATGTTAAAGGAGTGAAAGGACAATTCGGTTTAGGACTTTCTATTGTTAGTAAGATTGCTTCTATGTTTCAGTATTCTGTGACTGCAAAGAATCATGATGTTGGTGTAAGTTTTATCTTTCAAAAGAAAAAATAAAGCATATCAGTTATGACTGACATGCTTTTTTTGTTTATTGTTTGTTTTTTGGATCTTTAACTATTTCAGCAATAGATGTTACAGCACCAGCCATACCTTGTAAATCAGTTGGAATAATAATTTTTGTTGATTCTCCTTTAGCAAGGTTTTCTAATGCTTTAAATCCTTCTAATGTAATATAAGCTTGTTGAGGTTGAGAACTATTGATATATTCGATACCTTTAGCTTGAGCTTCATAAACAAGTCTTAATGCTTCAGCTTCACCTTCAGCACGAGCAATCTGTGCTTCTTTTTCTGCAGTGGCTTCAAGAATCATAGATTCTTTTTTACCTTCAGCAGTTAAAATAGCAGCAGTTTTTTTACCTTCAGCCTGTAAGATGGCTTCACGTCTTTCACGTTCTGCACGCATTTGTTTTTCCATAGCTTCTTGAATATCACGTGGAGGAATAATGTTTTTAACTTCAACACGATGAATTTTAATTCCCCAAGGATCTGTAGCTTCATCAAGAATAGAACGCATTCTTGAGTTGATAATATCTCTAGATGTTAATGTTTCGTCAAGTTCAAGATCACCAATAATATTACGAAGTGTTGTGGCAGTTAAGGTTTCAATAGCATTCAATGGTCTGACAACACCATAAGTAAATAATTTTGGATCTGTGATTTGAAAATAAACAACAGTGTCAATTTGCATTGTGACATTATCTTTTGTAATCACAGGTTGAGGAGCAAAATCTAATACTTGTTCTTTTAAAGAAACTTTATTTGCGATTCTGTCAAGCAAAGGAATCATAATATGCAACCCAACTGTACATGTACGATTATAAGCTCCGATTCTTTCTACAACATATGCATAAGATTGAGGAATAATACGAATTGTTTTTGCGATAATGACAACAACTAATACAACTAATAAAATAATCCATAAATATCTAAAGATTCCATCTAACATGAAGTATCATCTCCTTTGTTTATTTTTTTTACGACAACATGTGAACCTTCAATTGAAATAACTTCAGCATAATCGCCAATTTGAATTGTTTCATTATTAAGGCTTGTTGCTGACCATAAGTTTCCCATGACTTTGACTTCACCTTTTTGATCAGCAGTAATTGTTTCAGTGACTAAACAATGTTTTCCAATCATACGATCAAGGTTTGTTTTGACAGTATTTCCACGTAAGTATTTTTTAGCCAGTGGTCTTGAGGCAACAATACAGACAATGGAAACAATCGCAAAAATAACAATTTGCAAAACTTCTCCAACACCAAAGAAATGACAGATTAATGCAGCAATGGCTCCAATCCCAAACCAGATACTGACCAAGTCAATTGTAATGGCTTCGACAATGACCGCAATGACAAGAATAATAGTCCATACAAGAGTAATTGACATAATCATTTCCCCTTTCTCTTATAGTTGAACAATCATAATAGAATGAACAATATCATATGTAGCCTTGTACTTATAACATTGCTGTTTTGAAAAATCTAGATCAAATTCCACACTGAGGTCTAATACAAATGATTTGTTAGAAATTCTTCCATAGCTTTTTCCTAGTGAAATACGATGTAATTGACTCTTTGGGTAAATATTTTCATCTATTTCCTGTTTGGTAACAGGTTTGATTCCAATTTGTCTAGCGGTTCTATCTATCCCTAAAAGAACATAATTCACGTCTTCAAAATGAACACAGGCTGCTTTGTTTAAAGTTAAATTTGTTTCATAAATAGTAACAGTCATTGTGGCTATATCATTTGTTGACCATTCAAAGTTCATTTATATCCTCCTCCTTAAATATATTATATTATTAAAATTATTTTTTTTCAACAAAATTAAAAAAAGATTTTAAATGTGTGAGTATACAATTTGGATAAGATAGTTTATAATACATGTAAAAGGAGAAAAGAATGAAAAAGAAAATATTATTTATATTATCAATGATGTTATTAATGGGGTGTCAATCAAGTCAACAACCCATCAATAAAATAACATTAACTCAACCAGCGACATTGCTCTATTTTTATATTGAAACATGTTCAGAATGTCAATCTTTCCAGGATGATGCTATTCCATATTTACAAGAAACATTTGGAGATACATTAACGATTCAACAATATGATCTTGATGATGAAGCGACACAGGCTATTTATGAAGATGTCATTACACAGCTTGATCAGTTTGACCAATCGCTTTATGGTATGGGTCCAATGTATGCCTTAGATGGTTATTTTGCGAAAGTTGGCTATACTTCTGGTGATGAAGAATATTTAGTCAAAGATATTGATAACGCTATAAATGATAAAGCGTTAAGTGATGAATTAAGTGGACTACGTTTTCTTTATCAACAAGAATAATTGAAAAAGTTATTTCTTGTTTTATTGCTTTTTTTGAGTGGTTGTCAAAATCGACCACAATATTATTTATATGTTTATTATGCGAAAACATGTCCACATTGTCGTTCGTTTATTCAAGTTGTCATTCCTGAACTGGAAGAAGAATATGGTAGCCAAATGGATATTATCCAGCTGGATATTGATGAGGAATCATCAATCGAATCTTATGCGAAGACCTGTCATTTATTAGAGGATTATGTTGTGAATGATAACTCAGGTAGTGTGCCTTTTATTGTATTAGATGGTTATTTTGCATGGGTAGGTTATCAGATGGGCGAAGATCAGGAATTTTTAGAAATGGTTCGTCAGGCTATTGCTGGAGAAGAATTATCAGTTGATAATCATGAAATATATTTTTTTAAAGAAGGTCAGACATTTCACGAAGGAGGATGATGAAAAATGTCAACACCACATAACCAAGCACAAAAAGGAGAAATTGCGAAAACTGTTTTAATGCCAGGAGATCCGTTGCGCGCTAAATTTTTAGCAGAACATTATTTAGAAGATGTACATCAATTTAATGCTGTAAGAAATATGTTTGGATATACCGGATTTTATCATGGTAAAAAAGTTTCTATTATGGGTTCTGGAATGGGGCAACCATCTATAGGAATATATGCACATGAATTGTTTACGCAATATGATGTAGAAGCTATTATTCGTATTGGATCTTGCGGTTCTTTACAAAAAGATGTTCATTTAAGAGATATTATTATTGTACAAGGGTCTTGTACAGATAGTAATTTTGCTCATCAGTTTGAATTGCCAGGTACTTATTCTGCGATTAGTTCATATGATTTATTAGAAAAAGCTGTAGAACAGGCCAAATTGAAAGGTGCCAGCTATCATGTTGGAAATGTCATTGCATCTGATATTTTTTATCATGCTGATCAGGATTCAGGGAAAAAATGGGCATCTATGGGCTGCTTAGGTGTCGAAATGGAATCTTATGCTTTATTTGCAACAGCGGCTTATCTTGATAAAAAAGCATTGACATTACTTACTGTTTCTGACTCTTTAGTGACTCAGGAAGAAACAACTGCTCAAGAAAGAGAACAGACATTTACGACAATGATGGAAATAGCTTTGGAGATTGCTTAATGCTAAAGAAAGTTGCTTTATATGATTTTGATAATACAATTGCTTCAGGAGATACAATCGTTCGTTTATTGAAATATGATTTAAAGAAGCATCCTGTACATTTTTTCTATTTTTTTAAAGTCGCATTTTATTACTTTTTATATTTATTACATATCAGTAGTTTTGAAAAAGCCAAATCTGCTTTATTATTTCCACTTGATCATATGGATAATTCACAATTAAAAACATTTTATGAAAATGAAGTGGTTCCAAGCTATTATCCACATATGATCAAACAAATGGAAAAAGAGCATCAACAAGGCTATATTGTGATTGTCTGTACAGCTTCTTGTGAAGTTTATATGAAATATCATCAGTTACCTGCTGATTATTTAATAGGAACTCGAACATTCACAAAAAATGGTCAACCAACAAGCACAGTTATTGGTAAAAATTGTAAAGGTGAAGGAAAAGTACCACGTATTCTTGAATGTTTAAAATCACAGAATATTGAAATTGATTTTGAAAACTCTATTGGTTATTCTGACTCTACTTCAGATTTACCTATGTTAGCTCTTGTCAAAAATAGAAAAAGAATTGCTTTAAAGACTGGTAAAATAAGTGATTTTTAAAAAAATCATCATATAAAAAAGACAGAACGTCTAGAAGATATACTTCAAACGTTTTGTCTTTTCTTTATCGATCTAAATCAGTAAATAATAACATAATATTAATAATACCAGCAATTCCTACAATCATATAGATAATGGCACTTAAAAGCGCATCGCCAAAAACAGCTTCTACAAGATTAAAATTAAAGAGGCCAATGAGTCCCCAGTTGATTGCACCAATAATGGTAAAAACTAAAGCAATTTTCTGTATCATATTCATTTTTTCTATCCTCCTAATGATATTATAACCAAACCTCATATCTTTATTCATAAAAATATTGACAAATCATAAGATGTGATGAGGAGGAATAATCATGAATAAAAAAATCATTGCTATTGCAGTGAGTGTGATTGTTGTGATTGTTATAGGTGTAAGCTGGTTTTTTTTGAAATCTACATCACTTAATGATTTGATTGAAGAAGCGAATCAATGTCAAAGTTATCAACTTGTAGGAAATATGGAGATGTTAGAGAATGATGAATTAAAATCTTATCAGGTCACATCAACTTATGCACGTATTGATAAAAAAGATTATTATAAAGTTGAGCTTTACGATAAATCATTAAATCAATCACAAGTGATTGTTAGAAATGATGAAGGTGTGTTTGTCTTAACGCCATCACTGAATCAGGCTTTTCAATTTCAAAGCGAATGGCCTCATAATTCACCTAAACCATACATCTATCAATCACTTGTATCATTTTTAAAAGATAATAAATCTGAAAAAGTAAAAGATGGATATCTGGTTCAAGGTGAAATGACTTATGAAAATGATGAACGTGTTAAAAGTCAGGAAGTGAAGTTTGATAAAACTTTAAAACCAGTATATATTAGTGTGTTTGATCAGGATGGAACAGAAGTTATTAAAGTTGATGTCACATCTTTTGAAATGAATCAGGATATGAAAAAAGATAGTTTTTTACAAAACAATATCATTAAAGAAACAAAAACAGAATACACAGATAGTGTGGCAGCATCATTACCACTTTATCCAGTATCTTTAATGGGATCAACACTAGAAAATGAAAAAGTATCTACAATTGATGATGAAATTAATCATATTTTAAAATTTACTGGTGAAAAATCATTTACTATCGTTGAAAAAACATCAAAAGAAAATGATGATTTACAAATTGAAAGTATTGATGGCAATATGATAGATATGATTGATGGAGTAGCTTTTGAAAATGATCAGCAAATGACATATATTTCATCAGGGGTTGTTTGTTCTCTTTATTCTAATGATTTAACATCACAAGAAAAACTCGCTGTTTTATCAAGTATGCAATCATCACAAGTGAAATAGGGGAAAACCCTATTTTTTCTTGAAAAAAAGAGTATGATGGATTATACTAAAACAATGAAAAGGGGTGAAAATGTGATACATTATCGTGATACCTATGCCTGCATTCGTCTAGATTATTTACAGGATAATGTTGAAACATTATATCAAAAAGTACGTAAACCGCTTATGGCCATCATTAAGGCTAACGCTTATGGACACGGTTATCAGCAGGTTGCCAATATTTTAAAGGATAATCCACATATTTCAATGTTTGGTGTTGCAACACTGAAAGAAGCTATTGATTTAAGAAAGATTGGAATTCAACAGGATATACTTGTTTTAGGAGCTATTCCTATTGAAGATTTGGATTTGGTTATTCATTATGATATTACTTTATCGCTATTTTCAAAGGAATATATGGCTGAAATTCAAAAGCTTTATCATCATCATAAACCTGTGAAAGTTCATATTAAAATAGATACTGGAATGAATCGTATTGGTTTGAAATCAAAAGCAGAATTTGAGGATATTTTGGCTTGTTGTCAAAATTCTATGTTTCAGGTTGATGGTGTTTTTACGCATTTTGCAACTGCTGATGATGAGATGCAAAATGATGCTTATGAACAGCAAATTCAGATGTTTTATGATATTATTGGTCAACATTCTTTTCGATATATCCATTGCCAAAATTCAGCTGCTATGATGTATCATCAAGATGACCGCTCTAATTTGGCACGTATTGGTATAGCTATGTATGGCGTTGATCCATCTGGTGAAGAATGTCAAGCACTCAAACAGGTGATGTCTTTATATACACGTGTTTCAATGATAAAACAGGTTAAGAAGGGTGAACGCATTGGCTATGGACTCACATATACAGCTTTAGAAGATGAGTATATAGCCACATTACCTATTGGATATGCCGATGGATTGATTCGTGCGAATCAGGGTAGAGAAGTTTATATAGAGGGACATTATTATCCAATTGTTGGTAGAGTTTGTATGGATCAAATGATGGTTAAGGTCGATCAGAATGTTCATTTACATGATCGTGTGGAAATTTTTGGCGAACATATAACACTGGCTCGTATGGCTAAGGAATTATCAACAATTCCATATGAAATTGTGTGTTTAGTGAGTGAACGTGTTGAAAGAATTTATAAAAAATAAAAATTCCATTGAAAAATATGATGGAGTTAAGAATTTGATGATTTTTGAGGAGTATATAAATATGCTTCTCTTTTTTCTATATATGAGATAAGAGACAAAATATTTTTGTATGAAAAATAAAAGGTAAAAAGTCATATCTCAAGTTTGTCATTGTCATGGTCAGTGAGAATACAATAATAAAAACCAGAAGAGAATATCACTTCTGGTTAAAATAGTGTCAACTTCATTTTATAATATTGTTTATTTTTTATTCGAAATTTTCTTTAACGAAATCATATAAAGAATAATATTGATTGTATCCTTCTTTTTTGGCAGTCATCTTTCCATCTTTAATAATAAGAGTTGCTGGATAAGTTACATTTGTATCAAATGTTTTTTCTACATAACTGTCAATATTATCAACTTCAGATGTATCTAGATAATAAAAAGGTGTAGAACGATTTTTGGTTGTATATGTCGTCATGATGTCTTGATAACTGACCATTGTGGAATCAGTTGAATCTCCTAATACAACGACAAAATCTTCTTTATCTTCTATCATTTGAGTTAATCGACTTTCTGATACTGTCTTATAATCTTTAAATGTTGCCTGACGATATATAAAGAGTCCTAAGAATATCAAAAGCACTAATCCAAAGACACTAATTTCTTTTGCAAACTTCTTTATAAAATTCATGTTTGATGCCTCCTAATGTTCATATTCTAACAAATTTCAGGACATATGACAATAAGAAGATTGTGTGAATGTTTGGGCTTGTTTCAAAGTCCTGTTTCTTTTATAATAAAAAAGAGGTGGTCATTATGAACGAACACGATTCAACTCGCTATCTTTTTGCACAAAGTATTAAAGATTTAATGGCAAAACAGTCATTAGATAAAATGACTGTTACAGATATTGTGAAACATAGTGGAATGACAAGACAAACTTTTTACCGCTATTTTAAAGATAAATATGATTTGGTTAATTGGTATTTTGAAAAACTGGCTGATAAGTCATTTCGACAGATTGGGAATTCTTCAACACTGAGAGAAGGACTGATTAAGAAATTTACTTTTTTACTGAATGATAAAATCTTTTTTATGCAGGCGTTTCAATCTAAGGATTATAATAATGTCGAAAATTATGATTATCAGTGTATTTTAGAGTTTTATCAGAATATTATTTATAAAAAAATAGGAAATATTCCTACGGATATTATGTTTTTATTAGAAATGTACTGTCATGGTTCTATCACAATGACAGTGGAATGGGCGATTTCAGGAATGAATAAGACACCTGAAGAAATGGCTGATTTATTAATTCAGGCTTTACCTCCTAAATTAGAACAATTGTTGTCTGATTTATAGTTTTGATGAGCCTATATGAGTCATGTTAATATAAAATTCTTATGAAAATGTTTTATGAAGTAAAGTGACAAACGCTTTCATTTGTCACTTGTTTTTATTTTCACAAGAATGTTAAAATAGAATCAGCAAAATAAAGGAGATGTAATAAAAATGGCAAACAGATTTGTATTAAATGAAACAAGCTATCATGGAAAAGGAGCAATCAATGAAATTGTTACTGAAGCAAAAGCAAGAGGTTTTCAAAAAGCATTGGTTTGTTCTGATCCGGATTTAATTCAATTTGGAGTTACAAAAAAAGTAACAGATTTATTAGACGAAGCAGGATTAGTTTATGAAATTTATTCAGATATTAAAGCTAATCCAACAATTGAAAATGTACAACATGGTGTAGAAGCATTGCATAATGCAAAAGCTGATTATATTATAGCTATTGGTGGTGGATCATCAATGGATACTGCTAAAGCGATTGGAATTATTGATCGTAATCCAGAATTTGGAGATGTAAGAAGCTTAGAAGGTGTTGCTGATACTAAAAATCCATGTACACCAATCTTTGCAGTACCTACAACAGCAGGAACAGCAGCTGAAGTCACTATCAATTATGTTATTACTGATGCACAAAAAGATAGAAAAATGGTATGTGTAGATGTTCATGATATTCCAGTTGTTGCTTTTGTTGATCCTGATATGATGGCAAGCATGCCTAAAGGTTTAACTGCTGCAACAGGTATGGATGCATTGACTCATGCGATTGAAGGATATATTACTAAAGGAGCATGGGAAATGAGTGATATGTTCCATTTAAAAGCAATCGAAATCATTGCGAAAAACTTAAGAGGAGCTGTTGAAAATACACCAGAAGGTAGAGAAGGTATGGCTTTAGGTCAATATATCGCAGGTATGGGATTCTCTAATGTTGGTTTAGGATTGGTTCATAGTATGGCACATCCTCTTGGAGCATTATATGATACACCTCATGGTGTGGCAAATGCAATTATTTTACCAACAGTTATGGAATACAATGCACCATATACTGGTGAAAAATATAAAGATATTGCTGAAGCAATGGGTGTTGATACAACAGGTATGAGCCAAGATGAATATCGTCAGGCTGCAATCAATGCTGTTAAACAATTATCACAAGATGTTGGTATCCCAGCTGATCTTAAAGATATTGTGAAAGTTGAAGATTTAGACTTCTTAAGTGAATCAGCTTTAGCTGATGCATGTTGTCCAGGAAATCCTAGAGATACAAGTGTTGAAGAAATTAAAGCATTATATCAATCTTTATTATAATAATTCACAAAGTACATCTGTCATGGGTGTACTTTTTTTGTTATAATAAAAATGGAGTGTGAAAATAGATGGAAATGATTAACCAAACATTAATAATGTCTTTTTTAGGGATGATTGCAGTTAGCAGTATTGTTTTTCCTATTCTTTTTCTTGTACAAAAACGTAAACAACATCGTGAATGGATGCAGTGGTTAGAGATGAAAGATAAAAATAAATCTTAAGATGGATTTTATTGATAATTTTAAAAATGATATTATACTATAAAGTAGAGGTCGTTTGACAATTCAATGGTTTTATAGTAATATTTAGGAAATTTATGTGATGAGAAGGAGATATGTATCAAAATGGACTCGAGTCAGATAGTCATGATTTTTACTTTTATTGTGCTTATTTCATTATCGGCTCTTTTTTCAATGAGTGAAACAGCATTTATGTCAATCAATAAAATAAGAGTAAAGACATTGGCGGAGGAAAATAATAGGAAAGCGATTCTCATTCGGTCATTATTAGAAGATCAGACACGTTTATTAAGCTCGATATTGGTAGGAAACAATTTAGTCAATATTGCTGCTTCTTCTTTAACGACATCGTTTGTGATTAGTATTTTAGGTAATGAAGGAACGGGTGTTGCACTTGCAACAGGTGTTGTGACTTTAATTATATTAATTTTTGGTGAGATTACGCCTAAATCTCTAGCTACGCAAAATGCTGAATCTATTGCTTTTGGAGTATGTCGTTTCATTAAGTTTATCATTATTATCTTTACTCCTGTTGTGGCTATTTTAAATATTGTTTCAGGCTTTTTTGTTCGTCTTTTTGGTGGTGATGCTAACAAAGGTCCAACAATGACAGAAGAAGATTTAAAAACCATCGTTACTGTTTCTCATGAAGAAGGCGTTTTGGAAGATGAAGAAAAAGAAATGATTCATAATGTGTTTGAATTTGGTGATACTGAAATTAAAGAAGTCATGACCCCAAGAATTCATGTTGAAAGTATTTCTGATGATACGACTTATGATGAAATCATTTTAGCTTTTAGAGAATCTCAATTTTCAAGATTACCTGTTCATAATGATTCATATGATGAAATTATAGGTGTATTATATATTAAAGACTTGTTTTTATATGATGTTCACCGTGAAGATTTTGATGTAACAAAAATCATGCGTGATACTTATTTTGTTTATGAATTCAATCAGATTTCTGATGTTTTTGAAGCTATGCGAAAAGATCATGTGTCATTAGCGGTCGTATTAGACGAATATGGTGTCATGAGTGGAATTGTAACTTTAGAAGATATTGTAGAAGAAATCGTTGGCGAAATTGATGATGAATATGATGAAGTTGAACAGTCCATTGTTGATTTGGGTCAAGGTGAATATCTCATTGATGGAAGTTTGAATATTGATGAGGTTAATGATGTTTGTGAAACATCATTTGATTCAGAAGATTTTGAGTCTATTGGTGGTTTGGTTTTAGGACAGTGTAATGGAAGTCCTGAAATCAATCAGGAAATCATTATTGATTCGGTTATATTTACAATCAAAGAAATTGATAAGAATAGAATTGTATTGTTGCATTTAAAAAAGGGATTTGAAAATGAAGACGAGAAAGGGGAGGAAAAACAAAGTTAATGTTTTTCCTCTCTTATTGGTGGGAGGCCATTTATGAGAGAATTCTATGAGCGATGTACAATTATATATGATGATTATCGTACTGCTATACCATCGTATGCAGCTGCGGCCTTATCTTTTTATCTTCTGTTGCTGTTAATACCAGCATTTACATTGATTGCAATAGGAACATCACTGTTTAATATTGATATGACTATCTTACAGAATATTATTGAACAATTTGTAGTCAAAGAATATGCACAAATGCTGATAGATATTTTACAGTCACGTTCTTTTAATACTGTTGCCTTTGTCACAATCCTTGTATCTATTTATACAGTATCAAGAGGTGTTGGTAACATATATGAAATTAGTAAACGTATGTATCACCCAGAAACAGAAGAAACTATTTTAGGGTATTATATATATACAATTAAAGTAACAATTTATCTGTTATTGTTATTGATTGGTGTCATCGCAATCACAGCAATTGGTCCTTTAGCGTATATTTTTAATTTTTTATATTCTTATGCGGGTATTCGTCATATTTTATTATATGCTTTGATTTGTTTTTGTTTGACGGGCATTTATATGATTGTACCAAGAATGAAAATTCATTATAGCGATGCTTTTCAAGGGGCATTGGTTGCCAGTGTATTACTATTGATATTATACTATGCATTGAGTTTTTATTTTCAAATTGCTGATTATCAGTCCGTATATGGACCATTGGCTTCTATTGTAATTGTTTTGTTTGTTTTTAACTGGACTGCCGAATTTTTCTATGTTGGCATGTATATTACAAATATATTATATTTCAGGAGGATCTCTGATGAGAAAAGAAAGAGTAGAAATAAAGAAATTGGGAATTAATGGTGAAGGAATAGGGTATATTGAAAAAAAGATATGCTTTATTCAAGATGCTTTGCCAGGTGAAATTGTAGATGTTGAAATCATTGAAAGAACACGTCAATTTACAAAGGGAAAAGTTGTCAGATATATTCAAAAGTCACCATATCGACAACCATCAGTTTGTAAAGAGTACACCAATTGTCAAGGTTGCGCTTTAACAACGCTTGAATATTCAAAGCATTTATCATTTAAAAAAGGATTATTGAAAGATGCCTTAAAGAAATACACACATTTTGATGTAGAACGTTTACCTATTCAAAAAACAATAAAAGCACCTGAAACTTTACATTATCGTCAGGTTGTGTCTTTGCCTATAACATATTTTAAAGGAAAAGTACATGCTGGAATTTTTCAGCGTGAAACAAAATATTTAACTTTAATGAATCAATGTTCAATGCAAGATTCATTGATCAATACATGTATTCAAAAAATTGAAGATATTTTAAATGAACATCATGTCAGAGATTATAACGATAAAGTTAAAAAAGGTTTACGCTTTATGCGTATGCGAAATATTGATGGACAAATTCAAGTTTTATTTGTGACTGGACAGGATGGCATGAAACAGGAAGTCATCAATGATATTAGTCAAATTCCTGAAGTGAAAAGTATCTGGTATACAATCAATACAACACGTTATCAGCAATTTGAAATGCAAGGATATAAAAAGGCTTATGGACAATCTTATTTGCCATTCCAGTGTTTTGATCAGAAGTATTTATATTCGATAAAATCTGAATTTCCTGTTTATCCTCAAATGGAAAAAATAAAACTTGATACAATTCGTTCTTTATTATCTGAAAATTCAAAGATTTTATCATTGAATTGTGGAATAGGTTTATTAGAACTTTCTTTAAAACAAAATATTGTTGCTGTTGATGAAAAGAATTATCATATTCGTGATGCAAAAGAAAATGCAAAATTCTTGGTTAAAGATAATGTTCAATGGATTTGTCAAAATGTTCATGAAGCATGTATTCAACAATGCAAGAAGAATCATTTTGATGAAGTGATTGTAAGAAGTTCTGAATTAAGTGATGCTTTTAAACAAAGTTTTATCTTATCAAAAATAAAACATATTATATATGTCAGTGATCACCCATCTTCTTTAGCGAAAGATTTAGAAGAATTGGATAAATATTATCGTATAGAAAAGATCATTCCTATAGATACATATCCATATTCTGCCAAATTTGATACAGTGGTTAGTCTGATTAGAAAATAGTTTCCTTTTATGGGAAACTTTTTTTGTGAACATTTTGTGAACATAGGATATAATTCTATTTCCAAATACATAAAAAAATGCTATACTATACTAGTATTTTAAAGATATGGAGGGATATAATGTCAATTTTATCTGGAAAAGGAAAAGTAAAGTTAGATGGCCAAAAAGGCTTAACTAAAGATAAACCTATTTTGACTATCGAAACACCTGACGTTATTTATGTTCCCCTTGTTTTAGGAGTTGCAACAGATTTTGATGTTCATGTTAAAGAAGGAGATCATGTCTGCATTGGAACAAAATTGGCAACACGTAAAAGTATGTACGTTCCAATTTATTCTCCAGTTTCTGGAACAGTTAAGGGAATAGAAAAACGTATGCATGCTTCAAAGCGTTTACAAAATCATATTGTGATTGAAAATGATCATAAAGATGAAAGAGTAAAAGCATATGAAGTCAGTGATCCTGATCATATGAGTCAGGAAGATATTATTAAAGCCATTAAAGAATTGGGAATTGTTGGATTAGGTGGTTCTGGATTCCCAACATATGTTAAATATGAAAATGTTCAAAACATTGAAACAATTTTAATTAATGGTGTAGAATGTGAACCATTCTTAACAAGTGATCATGTCGCTATGAAGAGAGATATTAAAGCACTTTTTGATGGGACACATTATTTAATTCAAGCTGCGGGAGCTAAAAAAGCCATTATTGCTATTAAGGAACATAAACCTGATTTAATGGAACTCTTAGTAGAAGAAGCTAAAAACTATGATAACATTGAACCACGTGAAGTTCCTGATCGTTATCCTATGGGATGGGAAAGAGTATTGATTCGTACAGTCTTTAAAAAGGAATATGATCGTTTACCTGCTGAAATAGGTGTTATTGTCAATAACTCATCAACAGCAATTGCTGTTTCTAAAGGAATTCGTCAAGGCGAAGCAATTACACGTCGTGTTGTGACATTCTCTGGAAATGGTTTGAAAGAACCACAAAATGTTGATGTCGCAATTGGAACACCAGTTAATTATATTGTTGAAAAAATTGGTGGATATATTGATGAAGATTGTGATGGATTCTTAGTTGGTGGTGGACCAATGATGGGAAAATCTGTTATGAATGATACATTTGTAATCTATTCTCATAACAATGCCATTACAGTTATGAAAAAAGAAAATATTCAACCATTACCATGTTTGAAATGTGGTGAATGTACATTGCACTGTCCAATGCATTTGCAACCTGTACGTATTATGCAGGCAGAAAAGGCAGCCAATGTTGAACTTATTGAAAAATTAGATACATCTCGTTGTGTTGAATGTGGTATGTGTACATATATTTGTCCAAGTAAGATTGAAGTGACAGATATGGTTGCAAAAGCAAAACGTCGTTACCAGTTAGCACAAAGAAAAAAGAGTGCGTAGGGAGGGTGAAGATTAATGAAAATTACTTTACAAAGAACATCACCAAATTATAGACAAAAGCTCTCTACACATCGTATTATGAGAGATTTGACAATTGGTCTTTTGGTGCTAGTTGCTTATTCTTTATATTATTATTACTATAACTTTACAACAAATGATCCATTGATGCATGTTGCATTGATGTATATTGTTTCTTTGGTTGTTGCGATTGCAACTGAAGCTGTATGGGCACTTATTCATAAAGAAAAAGTTCTCACTTATTTGAAAAATAGTTTTGCATGGGTAACAGCTATTATCTTTACATTAACATTGCCAGCTGGAACACCTTTATATGTGACAGCTATTGGTTCATTTATTGCTATATTCTTTGGTAAATTAGTTTATGGTGGTTTTGGACACAATATCTTCAATCCAGCTTTAGTTGGTCGTGTTGTTGTACATTTGGCTTATGGTGCAGAACTGATTGCAAATATTCCTGATACTGTAAATGGTATTGATATTGCAACAAAAGCAACACCAACAACAATGTTGGCTGGAACTTCATGGCTAGGTGGAGAAAGCTTCTCTTATACTTTAGGTGATTTATTCTTCGGTAATCATACTGGTGCTTTAGGAGAAACTTGTATTGTATTGATTTTAATTGTTGGAATTATATTAGCTATCAGAAAAGTTTATGATGCGAGAATTCCAGTTGCTTATATGGGAACAATCTTAGTTTTAGCTGAAGTGTTTGCTTTAGTGAATGGATTAGATCCTATAAGTTATCCATTAATTCATTTCTGTTTAGGTGGAGCAATGTTTGGGGCTGTCTTTATGGCAACGGACCCAGTTACATCACCATCTAGTCCGTTAGGAAAGATTATTTATGGTATTTGTTTAGGATTTTTAACAATGATTATTCGTTTAAAAGCAAATTATCCTGAAGGTGTATTATTCTCAATTTTAATGATGAATATGTTAACACCATTAATTGATTCATTTGTTTTAGGTAGAACTGACCAAAATGTTGGTAAACAATGGGCTGCTATTGGTATTAGCTTAGTTGTAGCTGTTGCATGTGTCTTTGGTATTAGCACAGGTATTAAAAATGATGTTGCTGCAGCTGAACAGGAAGCATTAGAAGCTCAAAAAGCAAAAGAGGAAGAAGAAAAGAAAAAGGCTGAAGAAGAAGCTAATAAAGTTCAATGGACATATCTTGAAACAACTGATGATGGATATGTCATGCAAGTTAATGGATTTGGTGGAAGTGCTAATCCAATGAAAGTGGCAGTTAAAATTGATGGTGATACAGTTGAATCTGTTAAAGTTCTTGAATACGCTGGTGAAACAGGTGGATTTGGAAAAGATTTAATCGAATCAGGAACAGGTGGAAATTTAAATGAAAAAGCCAAAACTTTCTATGATCAAGTGTTAAATGGTAGTCTTTCTACAAGTGATGTTGATGGTATTGATACATCAACAGGTGCGACAGTCACTTCAAAAGGAATTGTCAATGCTATAAAAGGTGCGATTGAACAAGCTCAAAAAGCACCGGTTGTTGATGGTGATACTTACACATATACTTTAACAGCAAAAGGATTCGGTGGAGATGCTAATCCAATGACAGTTAAAGTTTCTGTGAATAAAGCAAATGAAACTGTCACAAAAGTAGAAGTTGTTGAATACGCTGGAGAAACAGGTGGATTTGGAAAAGATTTAATCGAATCAGGAACAGGTGGAAGTTTAAATGAAAAAGCAAAAACTTTCCATGATAATGTTTTAAATGGCGAAACAAAATGGGCTGATGTTTCTGGAATTGATACATCAACAGGAGCAACAGTTACAACAAAAGGAATTGTCAATGCTATTCAGGAAGCTATTGATCAAACAAAGTAGGAGGGAAATAAGATGAAAAATATTGTTAAATTAACTGTTTTCCTTGCAATTGTGGCTGGCTTAGCTGGAGGCGCTTTGTCATTTGTTAATGGCATGACAGATCCCATTATTCAAGAACAAAAAATTGCCAGTGTTAAGGAAAATTTAGTCAAAATTTATTCTAGTGGTGAAGAATTTAAAGCTTTAGATGTTTCTTTAAGTGATTATCCTGCTTTGGTTTCAGTATATGAAGCCGATAAAGGTGGAAGTGCTGTAGGATATATTTATGAAACTGCTGCTCAAGGATATGGTGGAGAAGTTAAAGCTTTGATTGCTTTAGATAAAGATGGAACATATAAAGGATTACAGATTATTGATTGCAGTACTGAAACAAAAGGTATTGGTGATCAAGTTGCTGGTGAAGCATTTATTAGTAGTGTTGTAGGTAAGAACATTGGTGATTCTATTGATACAATTTCTGGTGCTACAATTTCTTCAACAGCTGTTGTTGAAGGAATTGAACAAGCAACACAACATTACAATGAAAACTATAAGTAAGGAGGGAACATAGATGAAGAAATTTGATATATTTAAAAAAGGATTAATTGCTGAAAATCCAATCTTTGTTTTATTGTTAGGTCTATGTTCATCCCTAGCAATTACAACTTCATTAACAAATGCAATTGGTATGGGAATGGCTGTTATTTGTGTTTTGTTAATGAGTAACTTTATTATTTCTTTATTAAGAAAAATCATTCCTAACGAAATTAGAATACCTGTATTTATTGTTATTATTGCAACACTTGTTAAATGTGTTCAAATGCTTATGAATGCATATACACCTGCTTTGTATGAATCATTAGGTGTTTTCATTCCTTTAATTGTTGTCAATTGTATTATTTTAGGAAGAGCAGAAAGCTTTGCTTCTAAAAATGGTGTTGTTGACTCTATTTTAGATGCTTTAGGAATGGGGCTTGGATATACATTTGCAGTTGTGATTATTTCATTCTTTAGAGAATTAATTGGAACAGGTGGTTTATCATTATATAATCCATTTGATGCAAGTCAGATTATTTTCCAATTTAGTTTCTTTAGTGATTATGCAATCAGCTTGTTTACTCAACCTGCTGGAGCCTTCATTACTTTAGGAACAATTCTTGCGTTTATTCAATTCTTAAAAGTAAGAAAAGCTAATAAAGCAAAGAAAGCGGAGGTCAAATAGTTTATGGAATTAGTAAGTTTATTTGTAGGTTTAACGTTTGTTAATAACGTTGTATTAAGTAAGTTTTATGCTATTTGTCCATTATTAGGTGTTTCTAAGAAACCTAAAAATGCTTTGAACATGGGATATGCTGTTACATTTGTCATCTTCTTAGCATCAATTATCACATATCTTTTATACTATTATGTATTAACTCCATTAAATATTACTTATTTGGATTTAATTACATTTATCTTGGTTATTGCGTCTTTAGTACAATTTGTTGAAATGTTCTTGAAAAAGACAAGTCCAGAAATTTATAAATCAATGGGTGTCTATTTACCTTTGATTACAACAAACTGTGCTGTATTAGGTGTAGCATTAGATAATATCAGTGCTGGTTATACATTTATTGAAGCTATGGTTGCAGGTCTTGCAGTACCAATTGGATTTACAATTGTTATTTATGTTTTTGCGACAATTCGTGAAAGATTAGACATTGCAAATGTTCCTGAAAGCTTTAAAGGAACACCAATTGCATTAATTACTGCTGGTATTATGGCATGTGCTATTGCCGGAATCGCAGGTCTTGTTTAATGACTATTTGGGCAATTATTTGGCTAGTTATTTTAATAGCCATCTTTATTGGAACATATTTATTAAATAAACACACACCAAAACCAGAAGGGTGTGAAGATATGAGTGAATGTGTAGGATGCAATAACATTGCTTGTTCTCATCACAGTGCTCATCATAAGGAGGAAGTCAAAGATGCAGATTAGTGCTATTTTAGCATTGCTTGTTATTGGAGCTGTACTTGGATGTGTTTTGGGTATAGCGAATCAATATCTTCGTGTTGAAGAAGATAACCGTATCAGCGATGTTACAGAAATGTTGCCAGGTGCCAATTGTGGTGGTTGTGGTTATCCAGGATGTGCTGGTTTTGCTGGTGCTTTGGTTGAAGGAAAAGCATCAAAAGTGTCTGCCTGTGTTGTCAGCAATCAGGAAACAAGAGAAAAAATTGCAAATTATTTAAATGAAACACCTGGACCAGATGGAAAAACAGTAAACGTTTCAATTTAAATGTTTCATATGGAAATTGACTATGAAGTGTCAATTTCCTTTTTTTATATTTTTGTTTTGAGTGATCATTTTAAAAATACTGGACTTCTTATATATTAATGCTTTACATTCAAAAAAATGTGTATTATAATACTGTTCGTAACCGAACAATGGAGGTGGTACGATGTTTAGAGATCCAATTGGATATCGTATTAAAACATTAAGCAATTTAATGAAAAGAAATATGGATAAACATTTGGGACCCCAACATGATAGAGCGACAATGATGCAAACCTGGATCATTGGTTTTGTTCAATTAAGAGACAGTGAAGGTAAAGATACTTTTCAAAAGGATATTGAAGAGGAATTTTCTATTAATCGTTCAACGACTTCTGAAATGCTGACCTTGATGAATAAGAGGGGGTTGATTGAACGTGTTCCTGTAGATTATGATGGACGTTTGAAAAAAATTGTTTTAACCAAAAAAAGTTTAGAGATTCATGAATGGATTAATCAGGCTATGATGCAACTTCATGATAAATTAACTGATGGTTTAACAACTCAACAAATTGAAACATTTATAGATGTTGCGGATCATATGATTCAAAATATGTCTAAAAATGAACAGGAATCTACAGATTAGCAATCGTGTTGGTTACAAAATCGTTAAAGAAGGGGTGGTTATATGGTTATTAAAACATTGATGAAACAAATCAAACAATATAAAAAAGATTCTTTTTTAACAATGTTTTTTGTTATCGTCGAAGTTATTTTGGAGATTTTGATTCCTTTGTTAATGGCAAGAATTATTGATTTAGGAATTGAAGCTGGAAATATTAATGCTGTATATAAATATGGATTTATCATGTTTATTATTGCAATTGGAACTTTATCAACTGGTTTTTTAGCTGGGAAATATGCTGCAAAGGCTTCAACAGGATTTGCTGCTAACTTAAGAGATGGAATGTATACAAATATTCAATCATTTTCATTCTCTAATATAGATAAATATAGTACTGCTGGACTTGTTACACGTTTAACAACAGATGTGACGAATGTTCAGATGGCTTATCAGATGATTATTCGTATGTGTATTCGTGCACCAATGAACTTAATTTGTGCGCTGACAATGGCTTTTATGATTAATCATGAATTAAGTTTGATTTTTGTTGGAGCAATGGGATTCTTAATTATTGTTTTAGGATTTATCATGATTACAGCGACACGTTATTTTAATCAGGTCTTTCCTAAATATGATGATTTAAATGAAAGTGTTCAAGAAAATGTTGTCGCTATTCGTGTTGTCAAATCATTCGTCAGAGAAAAATATGAAAATGAAAAATTTAAAAGAGCTGCACAAAATATCTATCGTTTATTTGTAAAGGCTGAATCTGTATTGGCTTTAAATAACCCTGCTATGATGACAGCTGTTTATGGATGTATTTTACTTTTATCATGGTTAGGAGCAAAGAGTGTTGTTGGTGGAACTCTAACAACAGGAGAATTGACGACATTATTTAGTTATATTATGAATATTTTGATGTCATTAATGATGTTATCTATGGCATTTGTTATGATCACAATGTCATTTGCTTCAGCAAGACGTATTGCCGAAGTTTTAAATGAAAAATCAGATTTGGTTTCTCCTGAAAATGCCTTAAAAACAGTGAAAAGTGGATCTGTCACTTTTGATCATGTGACTTTTTCTTATAAACATGGAACAGGTGAACCAGTACTTAGAGATATTGATATCCACATTCACTCTGGTGAAACAATTGGAATCATTGGAGGTACAGGAAGTGCCAAAAGTACCCTTGTCAGCTTAATCAGTCGTCTTTATGATGTTGATCGAGGAAGTGTTATTGTTGGTGGTGAAGACGTTAGAAAATATGATTTGGAAGTATTAAGAAATGAAGTAGCTGTTGTTTTACAAAACAATGTCTTATTCAGTGGAACTATTTTACAGAACTTAAGATGGGGAAATGAAAATGCGACTTTAGAAGAATGTCAGGAAGCATGTCGTTTGGCTTGTGCTGATGATTTTATTCAAGATTTCCCTGATAAGTATAATACTTATATTGAACAAGGTGGAACAAATGTTTCTGGTGGACAAAAACAACGTTTATGTATTGCCAGAGCATTGTTAAAGAAACCAAAAATATTAATTCTGGATGATTCAACAAGTGCTGTTGATACTGCGACTGATGCAAGTATTCAAAAATCATTTGAAGAACGTATTCCAGATACGACAAAAATTATTATTTCACAGCGTGTATCAAGTGTGCAAAATGCAGATCGTATTATTGTACTAAATGATGGTGTTATTGATGATTTTGATACACATGAAAATTTATTAAAAACAAGTGGTATTTATCGTACAATATATGAAACACAGACAAAAGGAAAGGAGGAAGCATAATATGAAAAAACAAAATGTTTTAGCACGTCTTTTAAAGAAAGTCTTTAAACGTTATGGTTTGGCTATAGTTATTGTTTTAATATGTATTATTGGACAGGCCATTTGTAGTGTACAGGGCCAGGTATTCCAACAAAGATTAATTGATGATTATATTATGCCTTTAATAGGGCAGCCTTCTCCTGATTTTTCTGGATTGTTTTCTGCTCTTTCTGTTATGGCTTGTTTCTTTTTGGCAGGAATTGTTTTTGCTTATGCCTATAACCGTATTATGGTTACTGTTACACAAGGTTTCTTACGTGATTTACGTGTAGAAATGTTTGAACACATGGAATCATTACCAATTCGTTATTTTGATAGAACAACTCACGGAGATATTATGTCTGTTTATACAAATGACATTGATACTTTAAGACAATTAATTAGTCAATCTATTCCACAGTTTACTTCAAGTGCTATTACAATTATTACTGTTCTTATATCAATGTTAATGTTAAATGTGACTTTAACATTAATAAGTGTCATTATGGTTTGTATTATTCTCTTTATTTCACGTTCTATTGGAAGACGTTCAGCAAAATATTTTATTAAACAACAAGAAACATTAGGAAAAGTCAATGGTTATATTGAAGAAATGATTTCTGGACAAAAAGTTGTTAAAGTATTTAACCATGAAGAAAAAGCTATTGAAGGTTTTAGAGATATTAACGAAGAATTACGTCAAAGTTCATATCAAGCTAATAAATTTGCCAATGTTTTAATGCCAGTTACCATTCAGGTAGGAAATATGTCATATATTTTATGTGCGGTGATTGGAGCTGTTTTGGCATTATCTGGTTTTGAATCTTCATTAACAATTGGAACACTTGTTGCATTTATGACATTGAATAGAAGTTTTAATAACCCAATTGGACAAGTGTCTATGCAAATCAATTCTATCGCTATGGCACAAGCTGGAGCGAAACGTATTTTTGAATTGCTAGATCAGGAAAAAGAAGTAGATGAAGGTATCGTGACATTATGTCGTGTAGAATTTGTTGATGGAAAAATGGTGGAAACTGATAAAAGAACAGGACATTGGGCATGGCGTCATCCAAGAGCAAACGGTGAAGTAGAATTGGTTGAAATGAAAGGTGACTTGAAATTAGAAAATGTCAACTTTGGTTATTTTGATGATCATATGGTTTTACATGATATTGATGTATTTGCTAATCCTGGTGAAAAAATTGCTTTTGTTGGAGCAACTGGTGCCGGTAAAACAACTATTACAAACTTAATTAATCGTTTTTATGATATTCAAAGTGGAACGATTACTTATGATGGTATTGATATCAAATTAATTAAGAAAGATGATTTACGTCGCTCATTAGGTGTCGTATTGCAAGATACACACTTATTTACAGGAACTGTTATGGATAACATTCGCTATGGACGTTTAGATGCGACTGATGAAGAATGTATTGAAGCTGCTAAACTTGCTAATGCAGATGCTTTTATCAAACATCTACCTGATGGCTATGATACAATGTTAACTGGAGATGGAGCGAATCTTTCTCAAGGGCAACGACAATTGATTGCGATTGCTCGTGCTGCAGTTGCGAATCCTCCTGCTTTAATCTTAGATGAAGCTACTTCATCTATTGATACAAGAACAGAAACTCTTGTTCAAAAGGGTATGGATGGATTAATGGAAGGAAGAACAACATTAGTTATTGCCCATAGATTATCTACAATTAAAAATAGTGATTGTATTATGGTTCTTGAACATGGTCATATCATTGAAAGAGGTAACCATGAAACATTGATGAAACAAAAAGGTAAATATTATCAATTGTATACAGGAGCTATTGAAATGGATTAAGGTCTTAGGACCTTTTTCTTTTTAAGCACATTCGTTGTAAAAATAAGAAGTCTATGTTAAACTCTGTATGTAATCAAAAAAAGAAAACTATAATAAAATAAAGGAGGGCATTTTATGTCAGAAGTTTTACATGTTAACAGTCAGGAATTTGAAAATGTTATTGCTCAAAATGATGTTGTTTTTGTAGATTTTTTTGCAAACTGGTGTGGACCATGCAAAATGTTAGCTCCAAGTATTGATAAATTGGCACAGGAACATCCTGAAGTCAAAGTTGTGAAAGTAGATGTAGATCAGGAACCTTCTCTTGCAATGCAATTTGGTGTACAATCTATTCCAACATTGATAACTTTTAAAAAAGGACAAGCTGTCAATCGTCAATTAGGATTTGTTCCTTATGAAACTTTAGAAAATATGTTGAAATAAAAAATATCTCCTAGATTTTTTCTGGGAGATATTTTTTAAGTCTTTTTTTTCCTTCGTCTGATAAAACAATATCTGTTTCAGCAAAGTATTGGGCTAAGACATCAGCGTCTTTAAGAATCTCACTATATGCATCATCAACTTTATCTTTTTCACTATGTCTAGCAATGGCTTGTTGAATAATAGCTTTTTCATCATCCTGAAATTCACTTAAAATACTACTGATCCATTCACTACATCTTAGACCATGCTGGAATGAGGAATGTTGAGTGAATTGAATGTAGTCATGAAATAATCCAATGATGCCTGCAAGTTCAACATCTAAGTGATGTTCTAAGGCAAGTTTCTGACATAAAGTAGAGACTTGAATGCTGTGTAGTAAAGCTTTTTGCTTATAAATACCATGACATTGTTCTTCAATATGTGTAAAGAAATAGTCTTTTAATGTTTCATAACGATTCATCTTCTTAACCCCTTTGGATATAAGTTTTTAGCTAAGCCTTGACTTTCTTTATAAAAAGAAAGAGGATAATCTTCTACAAAAATGACACCATAACCTTTGTGGTTTGATCCCTGGATGGCTTCTCCATGCAAATACTGTTTGATTTCATCATCATTTTCATGAAAACGATAAAACTGTTTGACGTCTTTTTGAGTTAATGTTAAAGCTAAAGCAAGACTTGGTTCAAATCTGTTTTTCTTACATTCCCCTAGATAAAGTCCATTGCGTAAAACACGTATTCCTTGTAAATCAGGGAATTGAGGCATGAGAGCATAAATATGATTATGATTGTCATAAAGATAATCAGGAGTAGGAATGTTGAGATATTTCTGATAAAATTCATCAACCAGTTTTTGATTTTGTTTAGAAATATGAGGTTTCATAGGCTTGTATTTTTTAGATACAGACTGACCATTTTTTTGAATGCAGGCAATGAAATGTCCCTCGCCCTGATAATGATGCGGATATAAACGAACAACTCCATCTAGTCCAATGCCATTAGCCATTCCATGACTTCTTTTGAGTGGCTTTAAACAACAATCATATCGTTCAAGAATATATTTGATCTGTTCTTCATTTTCTTTTGTATTATATGTACAGGTAGAATAAATCAGTGTTCCTCCAGGCTTTAATAATTGCATCGCCTGATCAATCAATTGTCGTTGAATATAGGCACATTCCTGTACTTTTTCAGGAGACCATGTTGTGATAGCCTGCTCGTCTTTTCTAAACATTCCTTCACCACTACAAGGTGCATCTAAAATGATTTTATCAAAAAATTCAGGAAGAATTTTTGTAAATTGAATAGGATCACAATTGGTTACAATGGTATTTTTTAAACCAAATCTTTCAATATTTTCAGAAAGAATTTTGGCACGCAATGTATTGATATCATTGGTAATCATTAAACCTTGAGGACCTAATCGACTAGCTACTGCACAGCTCTTTCCTCCTGGAGCACCACACATATCTAAGATATAATCATCTTTTTGAATATCTAAAAAATGAGCAACAAGCATGGCACTTGGTTCTTGAATATAATACAAACCACAAGAGAAAAAAGGAGATTTTCCTAGTGGGTATTTTTCATAATCAAAATAATATCCATCTTGTACAACTGGATGAGGAGAAATAGCATCCTGATTGAAATAATGTAAACAATCCTTTTTTAAAGGATTTAAATAAAAAGCTTTAACAGGAGGCTTTTGTAATGATTGTATAAAATCATCATATTCATCTTTTAATATTGTTTTCATTTCATTTTTAAATAATTCATTCATTTTGTTCACCAATGCTATTATACAAGTGAAAAATGTCTATGTAAACTAGAAAAGATATGTTAAAATAAGAAACGGTGATGGTATGAAAAGGTGTCAATGGGCATATAATGAGCGTTTAATCGCTTATCATGATCATATATGGGGTATTCCTCAACATGATGAAACGCAATTATATAAAATGTTAGTTTTAGAAGGCTTACAGGCAGGACTGAGCTGGGATATTATTTTAAAAAAAGAAGAATTATATGATAAGGCTCTTGATCATTTTGATTATCATCGCATTGCCTTATATGATTCAAAAAAATATGATGAGTTAATGCAAACAGAAGGATTGATCAAGAACCGTTTAAAAATGAAGGCAATTATAACGAATGCCAAAGCTTTTCTTGAAATTCAAAAACAATATGGAAGTTTTGATTCTTTTATATGGTCTTATGTTGATTTTCAACCGGTTCAACATCATTATCAGACATCACAGGATGTTCCATCAAGTGATGATCTGTCTATACAAATCTCTAAAGATTTAAAAAAACATGGTTTTTGTTTTGTAGGTCCAACAATTATATATAGTTATTTGCAGGCTATTGGTATATATAATGATCATGAAATAAATTGCGATTTTTATTGATTTTTAAAAAGATATGTAATATAATAAATAAGCAATTTGATTTGCCTGAGTGGCGAAACTGGTATACGCACAGCACTCAAAATGCTGCGACCTATGTCATGTCGGTTCGAGTCCGACCTCAGGCACCAATTGAATACAAAATCATGGAAAAGATTTCTTTTTCATTAACATGAAGGTATCGAACAAGATAAAGAATTTTGTTCGATATTTTTTTATGGCTCAGGACATATTTTTATACACAAGATGATGAAATTGGTTTGACTGATAGCTATTTCAAGGATTTTTGCGTGATAGATTTTCATATAAAATTCGACAGGATAAAAGAAAAAATGACTATATTTGATAATATTCTTGCAAAAAAATGACGAAAAAGTGAAGAAAATAGATCAAAAACATATGTTATTCTATGAATATTTTGGAAATATTGTAAAATAAAATCAGGAGGTGTAAAAATATGTTAGAAAATCATATTTTTGAATGTGTTGATCATATTTATGATGATATTATTTTAAATGGATCTGATGAATTAAAAGATATTATTCGTCAATTTGAAGATGTAGCAGGAGATGAAAGTCCTTATTTTTTAAAGAAAGGTATTATGTTAGCCATGACATTATGTTTGAATCAGCTTCAATTTCAGGATGAATTGTTTGAAGGTGTTTTACAGGAATATTTAGAACATATGATGGAAGCTATTCCTGAAATGAAGAAAACAGTTATATGTCGTATTGTGGTTAGAGAGTTAGAAAAGTATATTCATCGCCAGGTACGTATCCCTTATCATATGCCTTTAGATGAATTAGCATATTATATATTAACCATGTTTCAGGCAGAGGGTACTCATCTTTTTACATTTATAACTGATCAGGGAAAATTTGGTTGTGATCAATGTGATGAAGAAATGTTAGATGATTATGCATCAGATGTTTTCTTAGATGAACTAGATTTGAAAAAGGGAGATACTTTTTCGTTATGGTATGATTTTGGTGATGATTATATATTTGATATTCAGATTCAAGATATTGAACAACACCCAAATGTACAAACTCTTCATGATATAGAAATTATGGCTGGAGAAGGCTTTGGTATTTGGGAAGATGAACATTCACTTTTGGATATGTATTATCATGATAGACAAGCTTTCGTTGAGCATATTCAAGATTTAGGTTTGAATTTGGATGACTTTATTTTTGAAGAATTTGATGTAAATACAGCAAATGGTGCTTTATTTGATGATTATGAATTTTTAAAACATGCTTATATGTATGATGAATATGAAATGTAATGGTTTGTGTTTTTGAATGGAGACTATAAAAACGTGATTTGAGGATGGAAAATAAAGATAAAATAGATATTCTGTTGATATTGAAAAAAATATTTGACAATATAAAAAAGCTTGTTATAATGTATTAGTGCAATAAATGATAGCAGCACATAGAGGGTTAGCCCATGCGTTTGTGACAAAGGGATGTAGAGTATCTTGCTGCAAAGAGAAATACTTAGTACAAACACACCCTAACTGATCTATGCATGTTGTTGTTTTATGCCAAATAAAACAATAGGAGGAAAGAAAATGTCACGTTATACTGGACCACAATGGAAAAAATCTAGACGTTTAGGTTTTTCAACATTAGAAACTGGTAGAGAATTAGCAAGAAGACCATATGCACCTGGTCAACATGGTCAAAAAAGAAAGAAATTAACAGAATATGGATTACAATTAGCTGAAAAACAAAAAGTAAGACATATGTATGGAGTTAATGAAAAACAATTCCATAACACATTCAAAAGAGCTGGAAAAATGGAAGGAGTTACTGGTTACAATTTCTTCTGTTTACTAGAATCTAGATTGGATAATATTGTTTATAGATTAGGTTTTGCAACAACAAGAAGACAAGCAAGACAGTTAGTTAACCATGGACATATTTTATTAAATGGAGTTAAAACTGATATCGCTTCTTGTCAAGTTAAAGTTGGAGATGTTATTTCTGTTAAAGAACGTTCTCGTTCATTAGAAATTATCAAAAACGCTTTAGCTTCTCAAACACATGTACCAGGATTTGTTGAAGTTGATGCTGATAAAATGGAAGGTAAATTCATCAGATTACCTGAAAGATCAGAATTAAATCAAGAAATCAATGAATCACTTATCGTTGAATACTACAACCGTTTAGGATAAGATGATCAATATCAAAGTATTGGACAGTTATTTTGTTCAATACTTTTTTCTTTTGATGGCAGTATATCTCTTGTCTATGTAGGATTTTGGAAAAAGATGATGAAATACCTTTCTATTTATGATAAAATAAAACTTAGGAAAAGAGAGGAATTTTAAATGATGGATAATATTATGAGATTGATTGAACAAATAGGTATACGTAATCTCATTTTTATAGGTATAGGTATTGTTGCGCTTGTAATACTACTTTTATTTTATAGGGGAATGAGATTAAGAAAATATAGGAAATTAATTGTGGATGTAGAAAATCGCATGAATGGCATTAAATCACTGCCATTACAATATCGTTTAGGAAGAGTCCACAGTATTTCTAAAAATATGCCAGAGGTTCTGGAAAAATATGAAGAATACGCTCAGGAATTTGAACGTATTACAGATTATCAGAAAAATCAATTAGGTGTATTGGTTAATGAAGTAGATGAACAGCTTTTTTATGGTAAACTTAGAAAAATATCTTCTAAAATGAAAGAATTAGAAAGCATGCTGAAAATCTATGAAGATGATTCTCAAGCTTTACTGGCAAAAATTGAAGAAATTACTGAAATTGAGAATGTTCAAAGAATTGAAATTATTCGTGTGAAAGAAAAGTATCGACAATTGATAGATCACTATGAAACAATCCGTTTTAAAGTAGAAGATTTTGTTAAGGGCATTAAAAATATTTTTAATAATCTTGATGATTCTTTTGTAAAGCTTGAAGATATGATGAATAATCAGAGGTTTGAAGATGCTAAAAATTTAACACAGGATATTGATAAAAAAGTAGACTGGTTAAATGCCCGATTACAGGAGTTACCTGATTATATCGCTATTGTCAGACAGTATATTCCTAAAAAGATTCATTATTTGGATAATTTGATTAAAGATATGTCTAATGGAGAATTTGCGTTAGAAAAGTTAAATGTATCTGCACGTTATCAGGCCATCCAATCCACTTTAGAAACAACAACTCAACATATTCAACAATTACAATTAGAAAATGTTGGCGAAGTCTTACAGAAATTAGTTGATGATATTGATGCTATTATTAAAGATTTAGAAGTTGAAAAACAATCATATGATGATTTTAAAACAAAATGGGATGAATCTTATACAGTTATTACCCAGATTTATGATCAGTATAAACAAGCTTTAATTGATCAGAATCGTATTGAAAATTTATATTTGATTAATGAAGATTATGTTGATATTCAAGAAAAATATAAAGACTTTGATCAGATTTTAAGAGAATCTTATGATTTAGAAGAAGAAATGAATGCAGGTAATTTTTCTTACTTACAAATGATTGACAAAGTTGAAAAGATAAAAAATGCAGCTTTAACTCATCAGGATGACTTAAATTCATTCTTTGCATTTCGTGATCATTTATATTTACAGGAACAGCGTGCTATTGATGAGTTAGAAAATATTAATATTGTATTATTGGAAATCAAATCTGAAATTAAGAATAAACACTTACCTATGATCAATGAATCTTACAAAGATTATATTCAGGATTCATACGATAAAGCAGCACAGATTCAAGCCTATCGTATGCACCGTCCAGTGGAATTATCTGAATTATCTAAACGTGTTGATAGTGCAAGAGATATTATTTATAAATTATATGATAATGTCCATAACTTAATTGTCACAGCTGAAATGGTTGAAGAAGCTATTGTTTTTGGAAATCGTTATCGTTCTACTTTTTTAGAGGTGAATACTGAATTAACAAAGGCAGAAGTCTTATTTAGAAATGGTGAATACACAAAAGCTCTATCAACTGCAGTAGATATTATTGAAAAGATTCAGCCAGGTTCATATGAAAATTTAATTCAAAAAACAAGCGAAAAGTCCTAATTTGGACTTTTTTAGTGGCTTTTTCTTAATAAAAATGGTATATATACATATAATGAACTATGGAGGAAAGATATGATTTATTTAGATTATGTATCAACAACACCATTGAACCAAGAAGTGAATCATATGTATCAGTCATTATTAAATGATTATTTTGCTAATGCTGATTCGTTATATTCTTTAGGATTAAAAACAAGTGCTTTAATGGAAAAATCAAGAGAATTAACAGCACAATTATTACATGTTTTACCAGAAGAAATTATTTTTACAAGTGGTGCCAGTGAATCTAATAGTGCAGCTATTAAAGGATGTGCTTTTCAATATCAAAATAGAGGAAAACATATCATTACAACCGCAGTAGAACATTCCAGTGTTTATCAGTCATGTATTCAATTAAGAGATGTCTTTGGTTTTGAAGTTGATTTTATATCAGTAGATGCTTCAGGAAATCTTGATTTAAAACAGCTGGAAGAAGCAATCAGACCAGATACAATTTTAATCACGATGATGTATGTGAATAATGAAGTGGGAATGGTTTTTCCTATTGAAAAGGTTTATCAGATGATTCAAAAGATCAATCCAAAAATAAAATTACATGTCGATATGGTACAGGCTTTAGGAAAGATGCCTATTGAACTCACTCATGTAGATTTAGCGAGTTTTTCAGCACATAAAATTTATGGATTAAAAGGAAGTGGTGTTTTATATAAAAAAACATCTACGTCATTAGTTCCATTAATTAATGGTGGTCAGCAGGAACATCAATTGCGTGGAGGAACATCTAATACAGCTACACATACAATGTTTGCGAAAACATTAAGATTAGCTCTAGAAAATTTAGAACAGAAATATCAATACGTGACTTCTTTGAATCATTATATAAGAGAACAGCTCACTCAGATACCTGATATTGTCATCAATACACCTAGTGAGCATGTTTCACCATATATTCTCAATTTTTCATGTGTAGGGTATAAACCAGAAGTGATTTTACATGCTTTAGAAATGTATGAATGTTATGTATCAACCAAAAGTACCTGTTCATCTCATAAAAATGATATTTCAAGAACATTACAGGCGATGGGAATTCGAGAAGATATTGCTAAAAGTGCGATTCGTATTAGTTTTTCTCATCATACGACACAAGATGAATTAGATGAATTTTTATTTTATTTAAAGAAAACTTTAAAAACTATTAAGAAACAGAGGTAATTGTCAATGGAATGTAGTCATATTTTAGTCAGATTTGGAGAACTAACAACAAAAGGGAAAAATCGTAAACTTTTTATTCGTAAATTAACACAGAATACAAAGGAAATATTAAAAGAGTTTTCACATTTAAGATATGAAATGTCTTTTGATCGTTTATATATTATGTTAAATAATGAGGATCCAGAGGCTGTATGTCAGAAGTTACAGACAGTCTTTGGCATTTATTCTTTTTCAGTTTGTTATAAAGTGGAAAGTGATTTAGAAAAAATAAAAGAAGTATGTTTACAGATTGTAGAGAAAAATGAAGGGCATACTTTTAAAATCAAAACAAAGCGTAATGATAAGGATTATCCACTTCACTCACATGATATCAATACGGCTATTGCTGGATATATTTTTCATCATACATCAAAAGAGTTAAAAGTAGATGTTCATCATCCAGAAATATTAATACAAGTTGAATTGCGTAAAGAATGTACCTATGTTATGGATAATGTGATTCAAGGTGCTGGTGGTTATCCTGTTGGTATTGGTGGAAAAGCTTTATTGATGTTATCAGGTGGGATTGATTCACCAGTTGCCGGATATTTAACATTAAAACGTGGCGTTGATATTGAATGTATTCACTATGCTTCACCGCCATATACAAATGAATTGGCAAGAGAAAAAGTATTAGATCTTGTTGATGTTTTAAGACATTATACTCATGGAAAAATCACTGTACATATTATACCTTTTACAGATTTGCAGTTAGCTGTATATGATCATTGTGATGAAAGTTATGCGATGACAATTATGCGTAGAATGATGTATCGAATTGCTGAAGGAGTGGCACATCAAAATCAATGTTTAGCATTAGTGAATGGTGAAAGCATTGGACAAGTGGCTTCTCAAACTTTAGAAAGTATGTCTGTTATTAATGAAGTGATTCATATGCCAGTTATTAGACCAGTTGCTTGTATGGATAAATTAGAAATTATTGATATTGCTCAAAAAATTGGAACATATGATATTTCTATTCGACCACATGAAGACTGCTGTACAATTTTTACACCAAAGCAGCCTGCTACAAAACCAAAAAGCTATAAAGCTGAAGCATTGGAAGAAACATGGGATTATCAAACGATGATTCATGAATGCATTGAACAATGTGAAACAATTGTTATTGATGATCATTATAAAGAAGTAGAGGATTTATTTTAATGAATGATGAAATTTGGGATTTGTATACGCAGGATCGAGTAAAAACAAATCAAAAGATGATGAGAAGCGAGAAGATTCCTTCTCATCTTTATCATCTTGCTGTTCATATTTGCCTTTTTAATGACCGAGATGAAATGTTGATACAACAAAGATTTAAGAAAAGAAAAACATGGTCAGGATTATGGGATATGAGTGCTGGTGATAGTGCATTGATGAATGAAACGAGTTATATGGCAGCTGAAAGAGAAGTTTATGAAGAATTAGGTATTCAATTATCTTTAAAAGATATAAGACTTTTTTGACAATTCATTTTGATCAAGATCTTGATGATATTTATCTTATCCGTTATCTTGTCAATATTCAAAATTTAGTTATACAAGATGAAGAAGTACAAAATGTGAAATGGGCAAGTCTTGAAGACATAACAAATCTTTTGAAACAAGAAAAATTCGTTCCATATCATCAAAATCTTATATCATTATATTTTGAAATGAAAAATAAACATGGAGCACAAAGATTATAAATATAAAAAGTTTTTTTTATTTTGAATATATATGATGTTTTGTTAATTTATAACCGATTATTCAAGTCAGGTTGCTATGTTGAAAGGAAATCTTATATGCAAAAGTTATTAAAAGATATATCGACTCAATTTCATTTGCTACCTAAATGGGAACAAAGAATCTCATGGTGGTATGTTATCTCGGTAAGTTTGATTTTAGTACAATATTTCATCAATCGTCAATTAGATATTCATACATATTTTCACCCATTTATAAGTATAATGATTAATATACTTGTGATTATAGATATTTTTCTTATACCTGTTATTCTTGTGGTTATAGAGATATTAAGTGAAAAAATGAATTTATTACTTAAATTGATTCAAATCTTTTTATCAATTGCAGGGGTAGGTATAATAACACTTATCTTATCTATGATGTTCTTTATGACGAATAAATCTGCAATCAGTAGTAATACTGTAAATATTTCTTTTAGTAATAATAAAGTTTATATTGAAAATGGTGTGTGGCTAGAGAGTAGAAATCATATTGATGTATATCAAATTGAAAATTTAATTTTTATAAAAATCTAACCCTAGATAAATGTTGGTAACTATATTTAAAATATATTGATTATATGGTCTTAAATGAAAATTCATTTGTAAAGTCACTATATCTTAGCTCACACATGGAGTTCAT
>NZ_NFLH01000060.1 GCF_002160815.1 Massilimicrobiota sp. An134
TAGAAGGAATACCCACTATTATTATAAAAGTTTGCAGAATTAAATTCTATCATTGGATTTGTAAAATTAAATTCCATATAAATTGATTTAGGGATGGAATTTAGTTTTTCAATTTACGATGAATAAAAAGAAATCTTGAAAATCCTTGATGTTCTTGAAAAATACACACTGATATGATACTATGGTAACGATTAAGAAAAGAGGGATTTCATGTCAAAAGCAAATAGTATTGTTAGAAAAATAATTGATTGGAAAGTCATTTTAGGAATACAGGTTATTGCATCTTTGGCTTTAATCGGTATTATATTTAAGTTAGGTGCACTACCTATGCAATATGCTTTAATCATTATTGCAATTGTTGTTTTATTATGTGTAGGAACATTTTTCTTGATGAAACCATCAAAGAAAAAAGGAACTGGTAAAGTCAGAAATATTATTGGTAAATTAGTCAGTATCTTACTGAGTGTGGCTTTATTATTTGGAACATTGTCAATTGCTCAAGGGACATCAGTTCTTGATGCTATTACAGGAGCAAATGTTCAGACACAGCGTTATTCTGTTGTTGTTTTAAAAGATAGTTCTTATAAGACATTATCTGATTTAAAAGGAGAGACAATTGAAACGGTATCTTCTGTAGATGAAGAAAATGCTAAAAAAGCGATTGAAGCTATGCAAAAAGAAGAATCATCTCTTGAAACAAAGGATGTTGATAGTTATTCAAAAGCAGCTAATGATTTATATGATAGTGAAACAAAAGCTATTTTGGTTAATGAATCATATTATGCAATTATTGAAGCAGATCATGAAGATTTCCAAAATGAAGTTCGTGAAATATGGTCATTCGATATTGAAGAAGAAATTAAAGATATTTCTAAGAATGTTAATGTTACAAAAGAACCATTTATTGTATACATAAGTGGTATTGATACATCAGGACCTGTATCTACAGTTTCTAGATCTGATGTTAACATGTTAGTTACTGTTAATCCAAAAACAAGACAAATCTTATTAACAAGTATTCCAAGAGATTACTATGTAACACTTGCTAATAGGGGACAAAAAGATAAATTAACTCACTCTGGTTTGGCAGGTATTGATAACACTGTGAAAACAATGGAAAATTTCTTAGGTTTAGATATCAACTATTATGCAAGAGTTAACTTTACTTCATTGATTCAAATGGTTGATGCTTTAGGTGGTATTACAATTAATAACGATGTTGCTTTCACTGGATATAATGGAACATATTTTGCAAAAGGAAATATTTCTATTAACGGTGACGAAGCATTAGAATATTCTAGAGAAAGACATGCGTTTGGAGCAGGGGATAATGAACGTGTATTCCATCAACAAATTGTTATTATGGGTATGTTGAATAAGATGATGTCACCAGCAGTCATTACAAACTATTCAAGTGTCTTGAATGCGATTGAAGGATGCTTTGAAACAAATATGTCATCTAGTGAAATTACAAGTTTAATACAAATGCAAATTAATGATATGGCATCATGGAACATGGTACAAAAACAATTCTCAGGTCATGGCGTTATGCAGACAGGAGGAGCTTATATGCCAAGCTCAAGACTTTACTACATGATTCCTGATGATGAAAGTGTATCTGAAAATGTTGCTGCAATTAAGAGTGTATTAAACGGAGAAACAGTTGAATAAAACAAAAGTGGAAGGGAACTTCCACTTTTATATATAAAGGGGTATGCTATGTTAGATAAAATTTTAGGTGATCGAAAATATTTTAAGTTATTATTTATTTTCTATGTTTTTATTAATACTTTAGCATTGGGTTATTTTGGTATTGATTTTAATCCATTATCAATCATTGTATTGATTTATGGTGGCTTGATTTTCATATACAGTATCATAAAAAATGAATTCTTTTATACAAAGAATCATTTATTATTAATTGGTTTATATGGTATTTTGCTTTTTATAGCCACTTATTTAAATAAAGATTATTCAACCAAGAATTCTTTATTAATAGCTATTATGCAATTACTGATCTTTACATTCATTTTTGCACAACCAAAATCTATGACTCTTAAAAAATTAAAACAAGAATTACATACAATCATTCCTTTCACTTGTTTTTTAGTAGGAAGTGCTTCTCTTATTTCTCTGTTTATGTATTTTTTAAACATTTCAGGAAGTCAAAATGGTTGGTATATTGGACTTGTTGGAGATCGTTTATTTGGTGTTTATTTTAACTGTAATCCAGCTTCCTTTTTAGCTATTATTGTGATTTTAATGTCTATGATTGCTATTAGAAATCATTATGAAGGAAGTTTCCTTTATATCATTAATATTGGCATTCAGTTATCTTATATTATATTAACGCAATGTCGAGCAGCTATCATTATTTTAGCAGTGATTTTAACATCAGTTGCTTATTATCGTTTCTTTAGAGCAAAAGAATTATCAACAGTAAAAAGAGTATGTTTAAATGTTGGTATGTGTTTATGCATGTTACTAGGAACTAAGGTTGTTCAAGAAGCAGCTTTTATCATTCCTCAAATTCAAGGAGCAAGAGAAGAATCTAATAATCGTTTTCAATTAGAAAAAATCAAAGAAATCGTTTCTCTAACAATGACAGGAGAATTACAGAATATTCCTAAAATTATAAGTTTAGCTGATGAAGTCAGCAGTGGCAGAATTACTTTAGCAAAAGATTCATTAAAAATTTGGCAACAAAGTCCTATTCAGGGAATAGGGGCAGGTAACTTTAGAAATATGTTAGTTGATGTGACACAAAGTGATGATTGGGGACAACAGATTCTTCATAGTCATAATGTTTTCATGGAATCACTCATTACTGCTGGTATTTTTGGTTTTGTTTTATTTATTTTATTTTTTATTAAAACACTATTCACTGCAAGAGATATTTTATTAAAATATCGAAATAAAAAATCTTATTTTATAGTCTTATTATTTATTATGATCTTTGTGAGTGAATTTATAGGTGGATTATTTGATTTTGGTGTTTTTTATGTATATTCATTATCAGCAACGCTAGCCTGGTTATTTTTAGGATATATTTACTGGTTAAATGATCAAAGTGATATGTCATTAGTAGATGACAATGAAATTGCTATTTTTAATCGCTATGAATTATTATCTATTGTTTATCATAAAGAACAATTAGAAAGCTTAAAACCAGAGTTTGAAATATTAGATAGTCATTATCAAGATGATGATTATATTATGAAAGT
Source organism: Massilimicrobiota sp. An134 (assembly GCF_002160815.1). Lineage (GTDB taxonomy): Bacteria > Bacillota_I > Bacilli_A > Erysipelotrichales > Coprobacillaceae > Allocoprobacillus > Allocoprobacillus merdigallinarum. Next base: position 3,225 of record NZ_NFLH01000060.1, read on the forward strand.
TCAGTATTATCTAGGACAATCTTCATTTACGTATGATATTTATTATACACTTTATGATCAAAAGGATAATATTGATAAAAAGTTAGCTAGAGAATTTTATGCTTTAATTGAAGATGAAATTAAAAATATTTACAATCAATCACAAATTAAATAAATTCATTGTGTTTTAAAGGAGCTTATTCAATTCAGTAAGCTCTTTTTTGTTTTATAAAGCACTATTTTGTTGACAAAACTATGAGGGGGGTATCATATTAAGTGAGGAGGAAAAGAAAATGAAATTTATGAAGAAAAAGGTTTTGGGTTTAGTAGTTTCTATAGCTATGGTATTATCGTTGTTTGTATTGCCAGTAAGTGTTAATGCAGCAAATGAAAAAGTTGCTAAAATGATTATTCTGCTCAAGTTGACCAATCATTCCGATTATGCTGACCAACTATTCCAATATCCCTGATCAACCAACATTGTTCTCAACATTCTGATTATCCGGACCAGCTATTCCGATGAATCTGATCAATAATGAAATCCTGATTATTGTTTAATCAGGATCCTTTTATTTATTATCGACTTCTCATTGATTTATCACCTAGTATCTTTATTGTATGTGATTTTGGTACGATTCTATCAAGTATGGCATCAGCTAATGCACCACCTCCTAGCTTGCTATGCCATCCTCCTACATCAAATTGTGAACATAATATTGTTGAATGTATTCTATATCTTTTCTCTAATACTTCCAATATATCTTGCTGTTCAATGTTGCTTGTATTAACTAACAGCCACTCATCAAGAATAAGAAGATCGCATTTTTCATATTGTTTGATTTTATTTTTATATGTTCCTTGTATTCTTGACAGCTCTAATTCGGACAACAAATCTGGCAGTCGAATATATTTGACTTTCAGTCCACTATTACATGCTTCAACCCCAAGTGCACATCCAATATACGATTTCCCAGCTCAAGTTGCTCCTATTATTAAAACATTTTCGTGTTTCTTTATATATTCATTTGTTGCCAGGCTTAATATCTGCTCTTTATCAAGATGTCTGTCTGCATAATATTTGATCTGCGTTATGGATGCTTTGGATTCCGCAAAATGTGCATTATTGATCAGTCTTTCTATCTTATGTATACGCTGACTGTCAACTTCGGCATCAACCAATAATTCCAGTCTTTGATCAAATGTCAATTGTCGTATATCTTCCATCTCTTCCTGTTCCAGATATGTTTTTGCCATGCCAGGCAGTCTTAAAGCGACTATTTTTTCATATGTATCTCTATTCATTTGTGTTTCCTCCATAATATGATGAACCTCTGACAAATGCAAAGTCATCATTGTTTTCATCTTCTTGGTTGACCTGTCTTGTATCTTGATTATATTGAATAATTAATTTAATATTTTTATAGCGGGGCAATGATAAATGCTTTAG
>NZ_NFLH01000061.1 GCF_002160815.1 Massilimicrobiota sp. An134
GTGCGCACGTTCTTGCGCTTAATATATATTTCTTTTGAAATCATCGCTCCTGCAATGCGATGTAAAGCAACCGACTTACCTCGCGGGGATAACCCAACGGGGACCAAAGCATGTCGGTAAAGCCAAGATTAGTTCTCTATGAACGAGTAGCTTGGCAAGCTAGGCCATATATGGTAAAGCTTCTAGAGTTGAATCCAAGTCTTGTGGTTCTAGGAAGACATTCAGGTAACCACTCCTGTCTCTAAACTGTATATTCAATATAGGAAAGGTTGAATATAAGCAGGCTGTTTAGCACAGCTGACATCGTCAGCCCAAAAGACCAATTGGATACCTAAGTATGGAGTGACTATATTAAGTGTTACCGTGATATACCCTAGTGCTCTGGTTTCCTTTATTCAAACCATCACGGGTAGAGAGTCTCTACAGTAGCCCAACGATTTTCTGTAATGGATAATACATGGTGAAAGGAGACAGTTTCTAATTTCTATTTTTGAAAGGAGTTGACCCGAATGAGTCACCAAAAACTTTTAACGAAACTAGAAGGTTTTCGTGCCCGTAACAGTATAAATCACTGTTACATCAATAAAGATGTCTATCGTCTTTTATATGATAGAGACTTCTACTACATTGCCTATAACAGTATCAAATCCAATGATGGTGCTGAAACTGCTGGCAGTGACGGAACTTCTCTTCATGGATTCTGCGAAGAATGGATTGATGATTTGATTTCATCCTTTAGGGATGAAAGCTATCAGCCACAACCGAACAGAATCACTTACATTCCCAAGAAAAACGGAAAGATGCGTAAACTTAGTTTCCCTAATGGTAAAGATAAGTTAGTTCAAGAATGTATTCGTATCATACTTGAATGTATCTATGAACCTACATTCTCAAATCTTTCTCATGGCTTTCGTCCCAATCGCAGTGTGCACAGTGCATTGGCTCAAGTGGAAACCTGGCGTTCTACTGTTTGGTTTATTGAGGGCGATATCTCTGCATGTTTCGACGAAATTGACCATCGTATCCTAGAGTCTATTCTTCGTGAAAGGATTGATGATGAACGTTTTATCCGTCTCATCAATAAACTACTGAAAGCTGGTTACTTCGATATGGAGCATAACTTCCAGACAACGAAACGAGGTAACGCTCAGGGCTCTTGTGCAAGTCCAATACTAGCGAATATCTATCTAGATAAACTGGACAGATTCATGGAGAATATCATTCAAAGAGATACAAAAGGTAAATATCGTAAACAAAATCCAAAATATGCCAAACTGAGATATCAGCTTAACAAAGCGATATCAGTGCATGATATCAAGGAAATCAAAAGACTAAGGAAAGAACTGAAAGCAACTTCATCAGTTGATGTTTTTGACCCTAACTTTCGTAGAGTACATTACGTACGCTATGCAGATGATTTTCTAGTAGGAACTATTTCTTCAAAAGCATATGCCGAACAACTTAAACAAGAAATCAAACACTTTCTTGAAAGTGAACTTCATCTAAGACTTAGCGAAGAAAAGACACTGATTACACACGCAAAAAACGAAAAAGCACATTTTCTTGGTTATCTCATCAACAGGAGATTTCCCTAACATTGACATCCTCATTGACAATCAAAAACTCATACACAAACTACGCGACAATGGAATGTGCAATGCCTTTGGATATCCTGCTTCCATAAAGAGATTATTATGCAATCCTACTGAAGACATCATTACCTATGGTAATCAGGTTCTTAGAGGTCTAGTCAATAATAATCAAGGGTGTAGAAATTACTATGATATGCATAGAATCCAATATATCATCCAATATTCCATTGCTTATACGATTGCACGTAAATGTGATATCTCATTAAAGAAAGTCTTTAAAAAATATCACTCACAATTGATTTATTCATATACGAATGACAAAGGCAAAGACAAAACAATAAAATTAGCTTTGCACTCTTCATTCAAACGAGATAAGACATTCTTCTCACAGTGGCTTAGTAAAATCAAGCAAGATGTGGAATACAGATATAGAGATACGAATCCTCTCAAAAGAAACTGTTACATATGTGGCAATCCACAACATCATGTCATGTTTCATAGAAGAAGGATAAGTTCACTGCATATGCCTTATTCTCATATCATTAAAGAAATGATAAGAATAAACCGTAGGCAGATATGTTTGTGTAGAGAATGTTTTATAAAGGTCAGTCAGAACCTGTTAGAATACAATCAAATCGCAAAACGAAAACTCACTTAGAAATGGAGAGCCGTATGCATTGAAAGGTGCCCGTACGGTTCGGGAAGGGGCGAGGTCTTCTAGACTTCGCCTATTTCATTTATGAGTCAAATAACAGTATACAAAAAAAGATAAGAATTCATTTTTGACATAATCATACAAACGATATATATATTTTGACTTTCAAACAAAAAAACTTTTAAGATTTTCATCCTAAAAGTTTGTTCGATTACCAGACATGATATCCGCCATCAATCATTATATCAATGCCTGTTGTATAAGTTGAAGCATCAGATAATAAATATAAAACTGCACCAATTAATTCTGTAGGTTTACCTACACGATGCATAGGTGTATTGTTCATTGAGTTTTCAAACACTCTTGGATCATTTAATTTAATAAAGTTTTTCACATTGCTCATCCCTTTTTCTAGAAAACCTGGAGATACGCTATTGACTCTGACATTATATTCTCCATATTCACTGGCAACACTTCTTGTTAAATGTAAAACTCCACCTTTTGATGTACAATATCCTGACATATTAAATGGTGGTTTATTCACAATTGTTCCTGTAAAAGAGGCAATATTCACAATAGACCCCTGTTTTTGTTTAACCATATATTGTCCAAAATATTTACAACATAAAAATGTTCCAACAATATTAATATTCATTAATCTTGCATAATCTTCACCGGTATAATCTTGAATGCTGCCATGCTGATTGACACCTGCTGCATTAATCAAACCATCAATATGCCCAAAATCCTGTATGATCTGTTCACTGACTTTTTGAATATCAGCTTCCTTTGAATTATCTGCCATATAATAACGAACTTCAATACCATATTGATTCTTTAATGATTGTGCTAATTCTTTAAGTTTGTCAACATTTGATGGAATATCAATCATAGCCAAACTTCCACCTGCCTGTGCTACAGCTTCCACAAAATGTGAACATAAATACCCAGTCGCTCCTGTTGCGACAATGACTTTACCATCTAAACGAAACAAATCCATCACATTAACCATTTTTCATTCCTCCTATAATAATGTTGTGATGACATTGGATAAACCACATAATCCAATGACAACATAAGTTAATTTTCTAATGAGGTTAGCATCTAATTTATCTACAATCTTATTGGCAATCCATAAACCTAATAAAATACCAGCCATTCCTAAACCAATGCCACCAAATAAATCAACTGTCAAAATACCATTAATGACTCTAAAAGCTGTTGAATAAACAACATTGATTAAAAAGAAACATTGTATTGTTCCTAAATATTCTTCTTTTCCTTTTGTTTTTGATAAGAAATAGATAACCATTAATGGTCCTCCAATACCAAACAATCCATCACAGGCACCTGAAATGATAATGCATAATAAAGCAACGATGCCTTTAGGTTCAATATCGTTTTTAGAAAAGAAAAGGAAATAAAGAGATAAAACAATTAAGAAAATACCTAAAATGATTTTCATGATATTTTGATCAATCATTTTTGCAAATAAAATAGAAACACTGCTGACAAATAAATATAAAACGGCTGGCCCGATAATCTTTTTAAAATTAATTGTATGACGATAACGATAAACCATGGCCGCACATAAAATCATACAAATAGCACTTGAAACTCCCGCACTTTGTACAACACTAAACTGCAAAGGCAAAAACATCATCATGACAACGCCAGCCCCAAAACCTGTCACTCCCTGAATAATGCCAGCGACAAATGCTGGTAATAAAATATAACCTATCATTTCCATCTATGATTCCTCCTAACGACTATCAATTTATCAGGGAATTCATCATGAAACAATGAAACCAGCCCATAAAAAAAGGACAAAATAAATTTTGTCCATGGCGATTAATCATCTTTGATGATTATCGCTTTTTTGTATTGTATAATCATCTTAGGTGGTGTTCTTATGATTGATCTCTCTACTCCTG
>NZ_NFLH01000062.1 GCF_002160815.1 Massilimicrobiota sp. An134
AAGCAAGGGGACTATGCTTTGTGAGATATGCGGACGATAGTAATATCTTCGTTAAAAGCGAGATGGCAGCAAATCGAGTGATGAAGTCAGTCACATCATGGCTAGAGAGAAAATTATTTCTAAAGGTCAGTGCAACCAAAACAAAGATAGTAAGACCAACGAATAGTCAATTTCTAGGTTTTACATATTGGAAGAACTCATCAAGATGGGAATGTATTCCTACAAAGAAGAGTAAGAAAAACCTGTATGACAAATGTCGAAAGGAACTCATCCGAAAGAAATGTGTTGCACAGACCAATACAAAAAACATTCACTAGGATAAATCAAATCGTCAATGGATGGATAAACTACTTTCGAATTGGAAGAATGAAGAACTTCATAGATGAATTTGGTCAATGGTTGAGACATAAAATAAGGGTCATTATCCTGAAACAGTGGAAAACACCATCGAGGATATATAAAAATCTACAAAAGTTGAATGAGAAATTGCCTTATCACTTCAGTGATGAGCAAATCTATTCGGTAGCGAATACAAGGCTTGGACTATATAGACAAGCAAATGGGAATGTAGTTAACTTCTTACTTAATGCGGATATTCTAGCCATAAGAAAAGAGGAAAGACCTGGTTTGGTCAATCCCCTCGCATACTATCTAAGATAAGTTGTATTAACATATAAATGTAGCGCCGTATACGAGACCCGTACGTACGGTGCAATTATCCAGAATTCTGGATAATTGCACTTATCCCGAATTATTGATTATCCCGAAAAACAGGTTTTTCCAATGAAAAATCAAGTAAAATTCGGGATAATTTTTATTACTTGAGTGAATATAATTTTTTCAAAAGATCTTCATCATCAAAATCATAATCATTAGTGTTGGTATTAGTTATATCAATAACGGATGAAGCTGCATTGATCGCTTTTCTTTTCATTTCAGTATCTGCATTGGCATAGAATTCCCTAGTGGTGTTAATCTGCGCATGACCTAACCATTCAGATACCAGAGGAAGAGGCATACCGTTACGGTATAGATGCATAGCTCTAGAATGACGAAACATATGACAATATATATGTTTTGGAAAGCTTGAATCAGCATTATTTGCCATGATACAGTATCGATCGATAAATTTCTGTACTGTGTCAGGATTCATTTTTGTTCGTTCACCGTTATGAAATGTAAAAAAGACATGGTCTTCACTGGTTAACTCATAGTTATCTAAATATTTCCTGAGATGCTCAACTGTTTTATCCATTATTGGAACTATACGCATCTTTCTTCCTTTACCATTAAGAACGATATGCGGAGATGAGTCTAAAGAGATATCTTTGAGCCTTATATCTAATAATTCCTGTATTCGAGCTCCTGTATCATATAAAGTAATCATCATCGTGAGATTTCTTCTATCTTTGACATTTAATTGATTAGGTTGACTGAGAAGAAATTCTAATTCTTTCTCACTTAAGAAATCTATGATGATTCCTTTAGTTACAGATTTTATAGGAATCGTCATAAGTTTCAGGTAAATATCGATTAACGTTATATCATGATTGGCAGAATACTTGTAGAATGATCTTATGGCAGCTAATTTTAGATTTCTAGTCTTAGCTGACCAATGATATTCATTTTCCCCATACTCAAGAAATGACTCGACAAGTTCAATCGTTGTATGATTAAAATCAAAATCTCTGAGTTTGATGCCTAAACTAGCCTTAGCGAAATCCAAGAATTGATTCATACAGATTTTATAACTCTTAATTGTATGTTTGCTTGCCCCTTTTTGGTTTGGGAGAAAGATTTCAAAGAAATCGCGAATCATCTTGAAATATTTCAGCTCGTTCTTTTTCATGGTAACACCTCTGGAATGAGTGATTCCATTATTCCCCAATCGATAGCTTTTGAAGTCTTTAGTCTATCAGGTAGTAAATGAATATAATAAGCTGTTTCTTCAAAGCTGGAATGTCCCATATAAGAACTCATGTAAGGCAATATATTATTCAGGTCTTCTCCTTCATCAAGAAATTTCATCATTAACGTCGTTGCAAATCGATGTCGTAGATCATACACTCTAATTCTGGTCATATTAGATGGCTCTTTAGTCGCTTTCCATAATTTTAAAAACTCTGTCCTAAGCCAAGTCGATTTATAACTATCAAGCCTAGGTGAGCTAAACAGATAGGGACTATTCATTTTAAATACCGAAGCTTTTCGCATATAATCTTTGATCATTTCATTGACATCATCAGATATCGGTATGATTCTTTCCTTATGAGCTTTATTCCTTCTTATGAAGATCGTTTTATCATTAAGATTGATGTCGCTTATCATTATTTCTCTTCCTTCGTTAGGCCTCAATCCACAATAAAATATCAACCGATAGATAACAGATATAATTAGCTTCTTATATGAACTCGGATCTTGAACGCTGTTTCTGATGGCTGTATCAAATAAATCAGTAAGTTCCTGATCAGTGAAAATATATGGGATATAGCGTTCTGCTTTGGGAGTAAAACTTGTATCCAGGATAAACTCACAAACACCTATCGAATAGATGAATATAGTAAACTGCCTGAGAGTAGACATCCTCTTTTTGAAACTATAACTTTTTTCAGTCGGTCTTGCGATACACCATGGAATCACCATCTTCTTTGTAATGATCGTTTCATTGGGATAGTTATCTTTAAGGTATCTTGAAAAATCTTTAATATACCATCTAGGGTTTTTTGTATCTAATCCACAACTACTGCGATATTCAAGATAATCATCTGTATATTCCCAGCAATATTTCATCGTCTATCACCTCGTATATCATCAAAAGATAGTGTGCATTTTCTCAGGCCTTCTACATCAAGATCGATGTATTGTCTAGATGGTTTTATTGATTGGTGCCCAAGTATCTGGGCTACTGTATAAATTGATTGATCAGACTTTATCATTTCGGTCGCAATCATCCTTCTTATACCATGTATCGTATTCTTACCACCAACCATTACACCCGCATCTGCTGACCTTCTTCTTAATATATTATTTATCGAAACACCATCACGGAATCCTTCAAATGGTGCTAATGATCTGATGAACAACTTATCAGATTTAGTCTCAGGTCTTCCATTTAAGACATAATCAGCCAAAGCTGCACACGCATCATTATTGAGTGGTAATTTTAGATAAGAATTAGTCTTTCCTTGAATGATTAGGATTTCTTTATTTTTCCAATCAATATCAGAAAGTTTTATATTAACGATATCTCCTGCCCTGATTCCTGTAAAGCAAGCTAAAACGATGATTGCATAGTCTCTCTTACCTACAGAGCTATTTCTATCAATGATTTTTAAAATCTTTGTGATATCATTAATATCTGCAACTTTTTTAACTTTTCCATTTTTTACTCTTTTGACCTTTATAAGATGTGAAATATCCTTAAAGATGAGATGTTCATCAAAGAGTTTTCGCATATATTTAGATAATGCAGTAGCTACTTTATCAAGCGATCCAGGTGAAGTTAAAGATACAAGTTTGATAAAAGATACAATGTGGTCGTAAGTTATGTCCTGATATCTATATACACCATTTTCAATCAAGAATGTAGAGAATTTAATTAATGTCTTTTTTTCAAAGTCTATATTACGAGGACTTAAATCTCTGGTTCCAATATAACGATCAATGGATTCTGTAAACAGATTAGTAACTATTTCTTCATTGGCAATTTTAAATTTCCATTTAAAATTGCCGGTTTTTATTACTTCTTTAAGAATTCTCAGACCTCTTAGACGTTTATTAAATGTTCTTTTACCAAATTGATTAGCTTCTAGATAAGATTGATATATTTTCTCAACATTATCATTGACTGCTTCATCGTAATAATCCTCTCCCATCCGTTTGTATTCTACTAAAATGGGATTGAAATGAGTTGAGCGATACTGTTCTTTATAAGTATCATTGCCTAATGCATCAAAGAATGCATTCATAGCTGATTCGACAGCTTCAGTTATAAGTATTTTCATAATGATTACCTCCTGAAGCCATTATAAAAAATTATCCCGAATTTTACTTGATTTTTCATTGGAAAAACCTGTTTTTCGGGATAATCAATAATTCGGGATAAGTGCAAT
>NZ_NFLH01000063.1 GCF_002160815.1 Massilimicrobiota sp. An134
TTGCTTCTGGCCTGAACAAAGGCAGAGGCAGAAGGAGTATCAATAGAAAAGTCATTGAATTTGAGAAGTTCATCCTTGATGGAAGAAGCGCCCATGCAAAGGATAATCTTCATGATAGTTTCAAAATCAAGCTTTCTGTTTCTGGTAAAATCAGCATCAGGATTGACACAGAAGATAGAACAGACTTGAGAAAGTGTTTTGATATTGTGAAAAAGGACGTTTTTAAGATGTTTATAGCTATTCATGATCAAGTACCTCCAAGATATACCTATAAACAATTGGCCTATTATCAATAAAAAATTGATAATAGGCCGCACACTATCGTTGCAATGTCAATACTTTTCTTTGAAAAATAATAAAAAAAAAGCGAGAGGGTATATTTGCAATATAACCCTCGAATGCCATTCAGTCCTTAACTTAATGACATTGGTTGCTAAAGTTGTTTGATTTGGTCTTAATCGACTGGTTGCATCCATAGCTATAATTTCAACATTTGCAGCCACTAATGCGTCAACTTCATCCATGGTTGTCGTAATATAAATGTCACTACCCGGATAGTCCTTTTTAATAATACCAATAATTGGTAAATTGACTTCTTGTTGAATAGCTTTAATATCTTCAACACTATTCGCACGTATCCCCTTAGCACCTCCCTGATAAGCAGCTAAAGCCATTTTTGACATAATGTAAGATGAATGTAACGGTTCATCTTACATTGCCTGACATGAAACAATTAACTGATTTTTTAGTTTCTCCATTTTCTCCCTCCTTGTATAATCACACTATACTTCTATCGAAAATATTTGACAATATTCTTAAAAGATTTAGAATTTACTTTCAAAATTTTTCAAAAATAAAAACAAAATATCCCTATTTTGAAAGTAATTTCAAAAAACCAACTTAAAAATATTTCTAAGTTGGTTCGCTAATTAACTGATATATAGAATGTTTTCATCATTTTATAACATATACTAAAAAGCTTGATAATATAATCAAAAAAATGCCAACACCAATAAATATCATAGCCATAATTGACTGATGTTCAGGTATTTTTTCAATAAAAGCCATTTTAGGTTTCATTGGATGATAATAAACAGCCATATTTGATCCTAATGGCCACATATTCTGTGCATCACTTTTTCCCATCCTACCACCTGCAATGGATAAACAATCATTTTTTGTTACTCGTACATATGGTTCTCCATCTCTTCTCCAACTTTTCGTAATATAACCACGGAAAGTTCTGACTTTCTTATAAGTTTCTCCAAGCACATGATATTCAACAACTGGCACAATCACTCCATTTCCCCTATAACAATAATCCACAACTATTCCATGTGTCATCTCTTGGCAAAGTTTCGTTTTTCTTTTCTGCCATAATATGATGAATATTCCAACAATAATAAATATCAATCCTAATCCAGCAATGATAAGAAAGACAAGCATGATGATCTGTTCATCTGTCATGATATAAGCCCCCTTTTCTTTATTAAATACCAAATCAAACAAAAAAGCAATTCTTTATACATTAGATAATAATCTAATATAAACATTGACAATTATCTAATAATTGTTATAATTTTATATATACTGAATATATAATTAGATATTTATCTAACAAAGGAGGGGCGTTATGAAATATCAGACATTAAAAAATGAAAAAGAATTCTTAAAGTTAGCCATTGCCACTGGAATCAATCGTTTTGGTGACTCTATTGATGCTTTAGCTTTAACATGGCTTGTTTATGCAATCACTGGTGATGCTATGTATTCTGCTTTTAACTTTGGTATTAACTATTTACCAACTATTTTTTTGACACCTTTTATGGGAGCATTTGTTGAAAAAAGAAATAAAAAAAGGCTCATGGCTTTAAGTGATTTTCTACGTTCATTATTAGTTATGCTCCTTATTCTTTTCTATATGTTTCAACAATTAAATGTTTATATCATTATGTTCACAACATTTATGATTTCTATTTTAGAAACCTTAAGAGTTCCTTCTTCTACACCAATGATTGCTTCTTTAGTTCCCAAGGAAAAATATGACATTGCACAATCTTTGCATACCTCACTATCTAAATCATTAGAAATTGTTGGTATGGGATTAGCTGGCATCTTATTAAATAGCTTTGGAATCATGATCACTTTTATTATTGATTGTCTTTCATTTATAGTCAGTGGTCTTATGATTGGTCATATTCATTTTCATGATAATTCAAATATTCAAAAGCAATCTACGATTTCTTTATTAAAAGAAGGATTTCACTATACCCAAACAAAACAGTCTTTGATTTATCTTTGCTTGATTTGTTGTTGTATCAATGCATTTTTAGTTCCTATTAATGCCTTTTCCAGTGCATTAAGCGTCGAAGTTTATCACAGTGGTCCACAGATGGTTGCTTACTTATCAATGGGCTTTAGTATAGGAAGTGTTTTAGGAGCGACTCTTTATCCCTATATCAGTTCTTATATGAATGCTAAAAAAATGATACAGTCTTTATTTGCTGGAGCGAGTTTTTTCTATATCATGACTATACTTATCTCTTATATCCCTATCACAATAATCAAATCTTTGTTTATTATGACACTGGCTATTTTATTTGGTATAATTGTTGTTTTTGCTAATATGTATGGTCAAATCATGGTTTTACAAAAAGTACACTCAAGTTATTTAGCACGTTTTAGTGCGATTATGAATTCTTTTGGTGTTTCTACCATTCCTCTTGTCTCATTTTTTATGAGTTTCATGAGTTCTTTATTTTCTATTCAAAATATTTTTATTTTTACAGGAATATTTGTTATGATAATAGGAGGAATTCTATTATATAACTCTATTGATGAGGTGATTGATCAAGATGAAAAAGATAATATATAATGAACCTTTATGGTATAAGGAATGGAGAGATTTAGGATTTGAATGTGTGAATGGTCCAAAAGTGATTTCATTAGATATCAAGCAAAAAAATGAACACTTTCAAAATCTCAAAAAGCAACATGATGTATTAGTTAGAAAAGCTAAAAAAATAAAAAATCTGCAAACTTATTTTCAATCATATCAATTAGATAATAATGAAATTTTATGTTTGGCTGATTTTATTTTAAATGCATTTTTCTTTGTCAGTGAATTTCCAAAACATCATATGCAAGAAGAACTCATTCAAAAATTTACACATTTTGATACAAAGGAATTAAGAGAAGATACTTTAAAATTTATTGATTTTCAAAATGATTATATTGAAAGTATTAGAAAATTATCTATTGATAATGAAGCAAAATTGGATTTGATTGAAACACTTTATCATCCTGATAAAATGATTCATGGATTATTTGATATCTTTAAACAGTTTCAAGAGATTTATCAATCTATTGATTATAATCCCATGCTTTTTAACTGTACTCACAATATCAATCAAGATGACTTAAATCAATTTTTTGGACATATTGGTTTAAAAATAGATGAAACACCTATCTCTATTTATCCTACTTTTGTTAATTACAATAAGCTTATATTAATGGTTGAAGATTATCATTATATTTTATTGATAGGAGCA
>NZ_NFLH01000064.1 GCF_002160815.1 Massilimicrobiota sp. An134
ATCATGAACTCCATGTGTGAGCTAAGATATAGTGACTTTACAAATGAATTTTCATTTAAGACCATATAATCAATATATTTTAAATATAGTTACCAACATTTATCTAGGGTTAGATTTTTTCTAAAAAAATGCTTCCTAAGAAGCATTTAGCATTTGACTTATATAATCATCAAGCTGTTGATTGTTTAAATATGTTAGATCAGCAATATGATGAATAGGTGATAATTGTAAATACTGTGACAGTTTGTTTTCCACCAGTAACTCGAAATGATAAGGATGTGTTAAAGAATGAGACTGTTGACATTGAAAACGAAAATAACAATATTGAATAATAAAATAATAAAATCTTGTGACATATAATTGATGAAGGAATGGCAATGCATATGTATGAGGGTATGCTTCTTTATTTTTATGTGGATGACCTATTAAAATATGATAGAGATGAAATAATGGTAATAATAAGCTTGAATAATGTTTAAAAGAAGTTTTAAAAAGATGATCATATAAATAAATAGCTTCTAAAATACCCGCTTCTAAATAGATGGCCTGTGTAGAAGGTATTGTGATTTTAAATTGTGAAATTTCATTTATATAATGATAAAGAGAATCCAATTCATAAGCATAAAGATGTTTCAAATCATGAAGATCACTATAAATCAAATAATTCTGAGCTGGAGTTTTGATATGAATATCTAATGGTATTTGACCATTTGAAAGAATTTGAATATATTTTTTATCTCGAAAAAAATCTTCATTAATAAATTGATATGTAGGCTGTAATAAAGTGAGAGAATGAAAAAAATCATCTATATACATATAGGCATCTCCTTATCTTATATAGTTACTTTTTTATCTATTTGTCACTTTATTATATCAATAGTTTAAATAGTTATCAAATATAAATCTATTATTAATGAATATTTTACAGATTTTTATAACTCTTCGCTATAATGTAAAAAAATGAGGTGAGGTATATGTTAAAAATTGGTAAAGTCTTAGCTGCGAAATTGGAAGAAAAGAATATGACACAAAAAGATATTGCTAAAATGCTTAATATTTCACCTGGTGCTTTTTCAGCATATGTTACAGATACAAACTTTCCACGTTTAGATATTTTAGTTGAAATTTGTCAGATTTTAGATATTGATTTGAATCACCTTTTGAATTTACAAAATCATGAAAATATGGATTTATTAATTCAGGGAAAAGATGAAGCAAAGGTCATTCATTTTATGAGAAGTCTTTCCCATAAAGAACGTGAAATTTTAATGGAAAGCATTCAATCTTCAATCAGAATTATTGAAAAAATGAGAGATTTAAAAGAATAGTAACATGCTATTCTTTTTTTATTTACTACTAGCAAACCCATTATACTATAGCTCATTTTTATTTGCAATAAGCAAGTTTATTCATTCGGGCTATTTAGACATTTTTTTCACATTGAAAGTACGGTCTACATTGACTTTAAAGGCTATTTGACTTATAATCACAGTAGGTGAAATTCCTTCACCGCAATCAGAAAAAGAAGCACAATTTTCTGATTTGTCTGGCTAATCATTTTGAAGATGAAAGGAGTAAAAAAATGATTTATACAAAAGAAGTAGAAGAAATGTGCACTGTTAAATGCGGTGCAAGTCATGGATGTGCTCCAATTCCTGAAGAAGGAAAATGGGTATATTCAAGAGAAATCAAAGATATTTCTGGATTAACACACGGTGTTGGTTGGTGTGCTCCTCAACAAGGTGCATGTAAATTAACTTTAAACGTTAAAGAAGGAATTATCGAAGAAGCATTAATCGAAACACTTGGATGCTCTGGTATGACTCACTCTGCTGCTATGGCTAGTGAAGCATTAGTTGGTAAAACTTTATTAGAAGGTTTAAATACTGACTTAGTATGTGATGCTATCAATACAGCAATGAGAGAATTATTCTTACAAATCGTTTATGGACGTAGCCAATCTGCTTTCTCTGAAGGAGGACTTACTATCGGTTCAGGTCTTGAAGATTTAGGTAAAGGATTAAGAAGTATGCTTGGTACTGCTTATTCTACAAAATTAAAAGGACCTAGATATCTTGAATTAACTGAAGGTTACATTAACAGACTTGCTTTAGATGAAAATAATGAAATCATCGGTTATGAATTCATTAATCTTGGAAGAATGATGGATATGATTAAATCTGGAAAAGATGCTAATGAAGCAGTTAAAGAAGCTACTGGTACTTATGGTAGATTCGATAGTGCTGCAAAATACATCGACCCAAGAAAGGAATAATGGAGGTACGAAAATGGCATTATTTGAAAATTATGAACGTAGAATCGATCAGATTAACGCTGCATTAGCTAAATATGATATTAAATCAATTGAAGAAGCTAAAGCAATTTGTGATGAAAAAGGTATTGATGTTTATAACATCGTAAAATCAACTCAACCAATTTGTTTTGAAAATGCTTGCTGGGCTTATACAGTAGGTGCTGCAATGGCAATCAAAAATGGGGATACAAAAGCTGTTGACGCTGCTAAAACAATCGGTGTTGGTTTACAATCATTCTGTATTCCAGGATCAGTTGCTGATGATCGTAAAGTTGGTTTAGGTCATGGTAACTTAGGATCTATGTTATTAGATGAAAAAACTGAATGTTTCGCTTTCTTAGCTGGACATGAATCATTTGCTGCTGCTGAAGGAGCTATCAAAATTGCTGAAAAAGCAAATAAAGTTAGAAATAAACCATTAAGAGTTATCTTAAACGGTTTAGGAAAAGATGCTGCTAAAATCATTTCAAGAATCAATGGTTTCACTTATGTAGAAACTCAATTTGATTATTTCACTGGAGAAGTGAAAGAAATTTCAAGAACAGCTTACTCAGATGGTCCAAGAGCAAAAGTAAACTGCTATGGTGCTGATGATGTTCGTGAAGGTGTTGCAATTATGCACAAAGAAGGTGTAGACGTTTCTATTACTGGTAACTCTACTAACCCTACTCGTTTCCAACATCCAGTAGCTGGTACTTATAAAAAAGAATGTGTTGAACAAGGTAAAAAATATTTCTCAGTAGCTTCTGGTGGAGGAACAGGACGTACATTACATCCTGATAATATGGCTGCTGGTCCTGCTTCTTATGGTATGACTGATACTATGGGACGTATGCACAGTGATGCTCAATTTGCTGGTTCTTCTTCAGTTCCTGCTCACGTAGAAATGATGGGATTAATTGGTATGGGTAATAACCCAATGGTTGGAGCAACTGTTGCTGTTGCCGTAGCTATCGAAGAAGCTTGTAAATAATTTTTAAAAAGTCTTGATTTTATCAGGACCAATGGAGTCAACTTAGTATATTAGACTAGGTGACTCTTTTTTTATTTCTGTAATTCTTGTGGTATGACTATATGTACTCTTTATTATTATGCAAAAAAAGCGCATAAAGCCCCTGTTGATTTTTTTCGTTTTTTAAAATTTTATCCCATTAAATTTATGATACAATATAATTGTATTCTTAACTACGGGGATATTGTCATAAGCACTGATT
>NZ_NFLH01000065.1 GCF_002160815.1 Massilimicrobiota sp. An134
TTATGAAATTACAGATTCTATTGGCTTTGGATGGTGATGACGATGTGTGATAATACCACGACCATGTCCAGCTGCATCATTTCCCAGAATGATTTCCTTGTTTTCTTCAATATCGAGGATAAGGATATCGAAACATTCGATATCCATCATCAGAAGGATGGTGTCTATATTGAAGTGACACTGAAGAAGAAGCCCCATCAGTGTCCTGTCTGCCTCAACATGACAGACAGAGTCAAGGACTATAGTGTCAAGCATATCAACCATTCCATACTGACAAACAAGAAATGCATCATCAATTACAGAGCTCGCAGATATAGATGTCCAAGATGCCACAAGACATTTATGGAGTCCAATCCCTTTACCGTCGCAGGCTCAAGAATCTCTCTGGCGACTGTATATAATATCCTGGAGGATTTGAGAAAGCCAAGCATGACATTCAGGGATGTGGCCGAACGATACCATGTATCCCAGACAACAGCTGCACATGTATTTGACTCATTTGTCTCCATATCAAGAAGACCTCTGCCTGAGTATCTGCTGATAGATGAGGTCTATAAATGCTACTATTAATATGTACAAAAATGATCATATAAAAATGTACAAAATCAATTCAACATAATATAATAATTCAGTTTTTATTGGAGGTTATATTATGATTATGAATTTAACAGTCAATTCAAGTATTGAGATTAATTGCTTGCTTGATTTACCAAAATTGAAAGTATTAGTAGAGGAGTTAAAATTGAAAATAAATAAATCACAGATTGCCAGAGAGCTTGGTGTCGATAGAAGATTGATAGATAAATATATGAATGGTTATACTAAGCCAAAGAAAAGAGAAAGAAAAAGTAAGTTAGATAAATTTTATCAAATAATATATGACTTACTGATCAATCAAAATACTCAAGTTTTCTTTTATAAAAGAGTTTTATGGCAGTATCTAAAAGATAATCATGGATTAGAATGCTCAGCTTCACATTTTAGAAAGTGGATCAGTCAACATGAAGAATTCGATAAATACTTTAATGGCAGAACAAACAGGACAGTGAATGGTAAAGTTAGAAACAGTACTACAAATCATCAGTCAATCAAAAGAGAGACGGGTATGGGAGTTGAAGCACAATTAGACTGGAAGGAAAATATGCATTATACCTTAAATACAGGTGAAGTTATTGAATTAAATATCTTTGCACTTGTTTATTCCTATTCAAGATATAAAGTTAATTTTATTTCGCTTACAAAAAAGCAAGGTGCTCTATTCCATTATCTTGATCAGGCATTTGAAGCAGCAGGTGGTGTGCCTGACATTTTAAAAACCGATAATATGAAAACGGTTATGGATGAGGCAAGAACAGAATATTCGAGTGGAAAGGTCAATGCGAAGTTTCAACAATTTGCGAATGATTATGGCTTTGTAGTGAAACCATGTATTGCCGGAAAACCATGGAGTAAAGGAAAAGTTGAAGCACCAATGAAATTATGGGATGAACTATATGCCTATAATGGAAAATTAAACTATGCACAACTGAATGAAAAAGTAACGGAAATTAATGAAAGGCATAATTGCCAGGTGCACAGTGAAATAGGAAAAATTCCGAAGCTTCATATTCAAAAAGAAAAAGATTTCTTATCCCCCTTACCACAAGAAAAGATAAGAAATCAATATAAAATCACCATTAAACCAGTAAAAGTAGATTCACAAAGCTTATTTTCCTATAAAGGAAATAAATATTCCGCACCACCAGAATATATTGGTAAAACAGTGAAACTACAAATATTTGATGATTATATACATGTGCATTCTAACACAAAACTCATAACAATTCATCAAATATCTCAGTCAAAATACAATTATCATGAAGAGCATTATCAAAAAATATACGAAGTAAGTTTTAAAGATAGTTCGGATGAAATTAAACAACTAGCTAAGGAAAATTTAAATTTGATAGGAGAAATATACAATGAGTAGTACATATATGCAATTAAGAAATAACCTGAATTATTTGAAACTAAGTCAAATGAATGAAAATTTAGATGAGATATTGGATTACATAACTAAGAACAATCTATCCCTTACTGAAGGATTGATTAAATTGACCCAAATAGAAATCGATCATAGAGAAAAGAATATGATCAAATCAATGGTTAAAGTAGGGGCTTTTCCTCACCATAAAGAATTAAGGGATTTTGATTTTGATTTTCAATCATCAATTAATAAACAACAGATATTGGATTTTGAGACACTCAGATTCATTGAGAATTGTGAAAATATCGTATTTCTAGGTAATAGTGGTGTAGGTAAAACACACTTGGCTGTAAGTATAGGCATCGCCGCAGCAAAGCGTAGAAATAGTACATATTTCATCAAATGTCATGACCTTATTCAACAATTGAAGAAAGCAAATAATGAGAACAGATTGGAAGATCGACTTCGCCATTTTACCAAATATAAAGTATTGATCATAGATGAACTTGGCTATCTTCCAATTAATAAAGATGATGCGAAATTATTCTTTCAACTGATAGATAGACGTTATGAAAAAAGAAGCACGATATTAACTACAAATATCAATTTTAGTGAGTGGGATGAAGTTTTCTGTGATGCGGTAATGGCAAATGCCATTTTAGATAGAGTCCTTCATCACGCGCATGTGGTAACTATAACGGGTAAATCCTATCGGTTAAAAGATCATATGAAGCCAAACGAAGAGGAATCTTAATATTAAGAAGTATTCCTAGTTATATTGAACAGGAACATAATTGTACATCATAAATGATCATTTTTGTACAAAATTATATTGACATTTATAAGGTCTATGCATTCAAGTCTGTCAACAGTAAATATGTGTGTGTGCTTGTCGATTTCAAGACACAGAACATCGTCGATGTCCTTCCGTCAAGAAGAAAGCAGACACTCATGGATTATTTCTTTTCCATTCCTCTTGAGGAAAGGAAGAATGTCAAAATTGTTTCCTTTGACATGTGGGAAACATACAGAATCGTATCGAAGATCATGTTTCCAAATGCAATATGTGCAACCGACCATTTTCATGTGAAGCAGGAATTTGGAAGAAAAATTGACAGAGTGAGAATCGATGTCATGAATAAGTATTATTCCAGAAAGAAATATCTTGAGAAGAAAAAAGAAAAAACCAAGACTGAAAAGCTTGAGTTAAGGGAAGCATCCAAGCATTACTATGCATTAAAGAAATTCAACTGGATGCTCTTCTCCAATGACAACAGAATATTCGACCCAAACGAAAAGAAGATATACAATCATACCCTTGAGGGGTATTACAACTACTATGATATCCTTGACTTCATGGTCAGACATGACCCTGTGCTGGATCTTGCCTATGATCTTAAATATGAGCTGGATGAATTTTACAGCAGATCCAATGAAAAAAACGCATTGAAGAACATAGAAGAGCTGATCATATCCTTCAGGAATTCCCAGATCAAGGAAATGAT
>NZ_NFLH01000066.1 GCF_002160815.1 Massilimicrobiota sp. An134
ACAATTTCATGTCTTCTTGACTCTTTCTTTTTTCCTATCTTTATTGACGTGTTTACTGTTCAGTTTTCAATGTCCCTGTGCCCTCTCGTCGAGTGCTCATCTATAATACCATCTATCCTTTACCTTTGCAAGTCTTTTTTTTACTTTTTTTCGTTTTTTTATTTAACCCTCTTTTTTCTCTCTTTATCACATCCTTAATTATATAATGTCATTTCTTTTTTTCTTTAAAGAATGCAAACTCGGTCCATCAATTAAATGACCATAAGCATCATAAGTTGACTGATGACACGGACACAACCATATCTTATCTTTTTGATCAAATTCTATAATACATTTTAAATGCGGACAATATGGAGAAAATACATGACATTTTCCATTTTCATCTTTATAGACTGCTTTGAGTTTCCCATTTTCACGAACAATAGCACCTTCACCATTTTGTATTTGATTCACTTTCTTATAATGAAACCTTGGATATATAAAACCCTTATAATATGAATTCATGATTTTCTTTTGATATTCCTTAGCAAAAGATAGTGAAAAATATTGACAGCTATATAAACTTTTATAGGGATTCTCTTGCTGTAAAATTAAATCTTTAATTAATTTGGCCGCTACCTGAGATAATGTCATGCCCCATTTTTGAAAACCATAAATTACATATTCCTGACTTCCCGGTTTTATCTCACCAATATAAGGTACTCCACGTAATGGCACACTATCTAATGCATACCATTCTTGACTCGCCATATCAATATATATTCCCTTATCCTGTACCGGTCTATAACTATCAGTATGATCTATACATAGCAAACTTTGATTCCCTTCTTTGTTTCGCAAATCAACATTCTCTTTTGTCTGAAACAACTTTGCAAAATAAATCCCTTTTTTAATAAAAGGATACCTTGTCGCATGAATAACATAACGACTTCGAATCTTATGATGATTGACTTTTAAAATAAAACCATCTTTTTTGCGTTCAATACTTTCAACCATACTCTTTTCATAAAAAACTATACCATCTTTTTGACACTTATCAATTAACCCATACATATATTTCAAAGGATGAAAAACCGCTTGATGCTTTAAGCCAACTGATGCTAAATGTTGTGAATCTTTGATAACTTCTACATGAAAAGATTTTAATATGTACTCAAGCTCCTGAATCATAGAAACATATTGAGGATCATCAGTATATACATACGCATCGTTTTCCTGAAAATCACATGCAATATCTTCCTTACGAATAATATCTTTAATTGTATTCAACGCTTCCTCTTGCGAACGAAAATACAGATGTGCATAATGTATATTATAATGTTTTTTAAGAAGTGGATAGATTTTCCCATGTAAAACCGTTAGTTTTGCAGTCGTATGTCCACTCGTATGACTTGCAATCTGATCTTTATCTACAACAATAACACGATAGGGTAAATCTTTTAATTGATAAGCCAGTGAAACCCCAGCCATTCCTGCCCCAATAATAACAATATCTGTATCCATATCATCTTGAATAGATGCACATCTTTGAATAGATGAAGTTTTCTGCCAATAAGATTGATTCATAGTTATATCACCATGTGATATTCTTTCCAAAAATAATCAGTTTAAACAAAAAAAGAACTAAGATTCAGTCAATGTCGTCAATTTAACGACAAATTTAAATTAGAAATCTGACATATTCAGATTTCTTTTTTTGTTTATTAAGATTCATAAGTAATTATAGAAGTGATATATCATATTTAGTGAAATCTCAACGATTTAATGATATAATTGTAGTATAGAAAAGGAGTGGTTTTATGTTTGTGAAGGTTGTTCAAAATAATAGAGGCAAAAAAGGCACTTATTTCTGCTCTCTTGTTGAGTCTTATCGTGATGGTGATAAAATCAAGCACCGCACTATTCGTAGTTTTGGTCTTCTTACTGAAGAACAGGTTCCCTATCTTAAAGCCATGTATGCTAAAAAGAAACCTAGACTTGTGTATGATGATGAAGAATAATGTCTATCTATTCTACATTTGAATATTTTGATGCTCTTTTGTCTCATCCTGATATTTTTGAGATTGCTAGAAAAGTTCCCAGATATTTTACAAGAGATTCAAAATTGGGACTTACAGGACTGCTCAAGTTTCTCATATCTAGACAAGGTTACACAGTTGCCAATGAAATCAATCATTACTATTCATCTTTTGGGTTGGAAAAGTCAGTTTCCAAGCAGGCGATATTTCAGGCACAGGAAAAGCTGGATTATAAAGTGTTTCCATATATAAATTCAAAGTTATGTAAGCACTATTATCAGAATAATGATTATGAAACATTGAAAGGATATACAGTTGTAGCTATAGATGGATCGGTTGGAGAAGCACCTTACACTGAAGAAAATGCTAGAGTTTTTGGAGTTAATGATCCCAATAGAAACAATTTATTTAAAGCTTCTCCAAGAATATCTGGATTTTTAGATGTATGCAATGGTATATATATTGATGTATTGATTAAATCTTATAAGGATTCTGAAATACCCATGGCATATGAACAAATGAATAATATTCATGATATTCTAGAAAAGCAGAAAGTTATATACATGGGTGACCGCAATTATCCATCAACTGATATCTTTGTTTATTATAATATGAAAGGCGATAAATTCTGTTACAGAGGAAAGCCAAACTTTTATAAGAAACAGCTAGAAAATATTGAAAGAGATGGTTGGATTGAAATAGATTTGGATGACAGATGGATTGATCGCTTTAAAATTGAAGAAGTCAAGGATTATGCCAGAGAGCATAGGAACTTCAGGTTAAGAGTCATCAAAGTTATGAAATCTGAATTAAGGCAATTAAAGGTTAGTGAAAAAGATGAAGAAATCATTATTTTCACGAATCTTGATGAAAATGAATGGCCAACAAAAGAAGTGCTACAGCTTTATGGAAACAGATGGTCAGCAGAAACCGGATATGATATCCTAAAAAATAAGATTGAGATGGAAAAAGTAACGAGTAAAAAAGCAGAACTCATACTGCAGGAATTACATTCACAGGTTATAGTTCATAATTTAGCTGCAATGATAAAAAAAGAATCAGATAAACTTATCACACATACTGAAAAATATAATTATCAGACAAATATAAATAACCTGATACAATTA
This sequence comes from Massilimicrobiota sp. An134, assembly GCF_002160815.1. Lineage (GTDB taxonomy): Bacteria > Bacillota_I > Bacilli_A > Erysipelotrichales > Coprobacillaceae > Allocoprobacillus > Allocoprobacillus merdigallinarum. The sequence goes on from NZ_NFLH01000066.1 coordinate 3,146, forward strand.
TTAAGGGCTAATCTTGCAAAACTATTAAACATGAAAGATGGATTCAGGAGACTCATAAATAAAATAATAAGAAAAGCCTCAAAAAATAAAGAGCCTATTCGACCCAATAGACTCTTTGGAAGATGGAATGTCTATACCAAGAAACCAACAACACTCAAAT
>NZ_NFLH01000067.1 GCF_002160815.1 Massilimicrobiota sp. An134
GTGTCAGAAAGAGCTTATTTTCTTTACCAACCTAGGAGAGGAATTCTCTGCTCAGGAAATCATTGAGCTATATACATATAGATGGGATATCGAAGTTTCATACAAGACACTCAAAACAGACCAGGTGATTATTTGCAATGAACTGCACCATCAATAGCATAAAGTGCACCACCAATTTCAACAACTACACCACTGAGATGATATTATTGAATATACGCAACTGCACCACCTTTTATATTATAGGTGGTCTTTTTTATATTATTATAATGTTGGAGACTTTGTCTCTAATATTATATGAAAGGAGCTTTTATTATGGCTGTAAAATTCAATTTGAGACTATGTTTACAATTGATTGATCGAGGCATATCCCTCAATATGATATCCAAACAATATCATATTAGTAAACATACCTCATCCAAAACAAAACATAGAATGGAGGTGCTTCAATTTGATATCAGTACTATTGATCAGTACTCAGATGATGAGCTGGGTAAATTATTTTTCCCTGAAATGTACGAATCTGAAAACATTTATTTAGCAGTGGATTATGACTATGTTCATAAAGAATTGTCTAAGCCTGGTGTTAACTTAAAACTATTATGGAAAGAATATTGCTTGAGTGCTAAGGATGGTAAATATCCAGTAAGTTACTCAAAATATTGTAGAGGTTATGCTCAACATGTCGAAAGACACAACTATACCAACCACATTGAACACAAACCCGGGATTCGTACAGAAATTGATTGGTCCGGGCCTACAATGCATTACATGGTTCCTTCTACTGGTGAATTGGTTAAAGTTTATCTGTTTGTCGCAACTTTACCATTTTCTCAATATTCTTATGTGGAACCTACCAAGGATATGAAAATGAATACATGGATTAACTGTAATAAACATATGTTTGAATACTTCGGTGGTTCAACAGTTAGAATTGTATGTGACAATCTTAAAACAGGTGTTGTCAGTCATCCTAAAGAAGGAGAAATCATTCTCACAGATATGTATTCTGATTTTGGAAATCATTATATGACAGCTATTATGCCTGCACAAGTCAGAAAACCTAAGCAGAAAGCGAGTGTCGAAGGTACCATTGGCAAAATAGCTACAACCATTATTGCATCATTAAGAAATGTAGAGTTTCATTCATTCGAAGAACTTTATCAAGCAGTAAGAGAAAAGCTTGATGAGTTTAATACTACTCCATTCCAGAAAAGAGATGGAAGCAGAAAAGAAATATTTGAAGCTGTTGAAAAGCAGGCACTTAAACCACTTCCTGAAATACCTTTTGAAGTATGTCATTGGTTTTATTCCAGAAAAGTACAAGTCAATTGCCATATCACCTATCAAAAAAACTGGTATTCAGTTCCTTATGAATATGTAGGCAAATCCGTTGATCTAAAAGTGTCAGAAACAACATTGACTATCTATTATCAAAACAAGCGAATCAACATCCACAAGCTGTTTCCTGCCTATATAAAGAATAAATATTCTACCTATGAACAGGATATGCCTGAATCAGTGAAAGTAAGTGAGTGGGATGATGTGCGTATAAAAAAATGGGCGAGCAAAATCGGACCCTACACAAGAAAGGTTGTAGAGATTATATTTGAAAGATGTAAAGTTAAGGAACAGGGTTATAACCCTGCAATGAGCGTATTACATCTAAGTGATAAATATTCAAATGAAAGACTTGAATTATCCTGCCAGATAGCTTTAAGTAAATATCCATCACCTAGATATAAACATCTTAATGCCATTCTATCTAACAATCAAGATAAACTAGGAAAACAAGGAAATGCATCTGAAGAAAGAAAAACGACAGGACACCTGAGAGGTGCAGAGTTCTACGGAGGCAAATCAAAATGATAGATAATGAAACTGTAAGAAAAGCATCAGAAATTGGGATTATAGATGTTGTAGATGCCATTAAATTGATTGAAACAAATCCTGCTTATATTACTTTGACATTTGATGAAAAAATAAATATGGTCATCGACTTTGTTTATCAGCAAAGATATAACGAAACGGTAAGAAGATTAAAGAAATCGGCTAAATTACGCTATGTAGATGCAGATCTAAGAGATATTCACTATACTGACAATCGAAGCATTACACATCAGCTGATTAGCTCACTGGCTACATGTAATTATATTACATTAAAAACCAACATCATTATTCATGGACCATGTGGTACAGGGAAAACATGGCTCTCATGTGCATTAGCAAATGAAGCGGCAAAACAAAAATATAAAATATTTTACATTAGAATGCCTGAGCTATTAGAAAAGTATAATGAACTGAGGAATATGGGTAAAAGTCTATCACAAGTAGTTAAGAAATACGCAAAATACGATCTGCTTGTATTAGATGAATGGTTAATGTATGAAATGACTGATAAAGAAAAACAGTTTATATCTGAGCTTATGGAGGTAAGACATGATAAATGTTCAACAATTTTCTGCAGTCAGTATCCATCAGGAGACTGGTATGATAAATTGCATAAATCGACATTAACAGAGGCATTGCTTGATAGAATCATTCATAATAGAATAGATGTGTATATGGGTAATGAAAACTTTAGAATCAAAAAATAATTTTTTAAAAAGGTCAATCATGTTTGGACATGATTGACTATAATTGTGTATAAATATAAGTGGTGCACTTTATGCGATTGAGGTGGTGCAGATGTCTGCGACTACCAGTGCTTTTACATGCGAATAATCACCAGGAGATAGAAAGGCATATAAGCAGTGATGGTGATGTTGCACGAAATGATATATATGCAAAGGTACTGTTTCATAATATTGCAGGAATCATGAGAAAAGAGTTGAACCGTTCACTTGAAATGAAAGAGTCAAATAGACAGTATGTTGTCAACATAGTACAGCTACATGAAATCATACATGATGTCAACATTCTGCTTTCAATGATCAATGGTAAAAAAAGACAGTTAAAAAAGAAGATAGAACAGATAGAGAAGATGCTAGACAAAATAAAAGTGCCTGTTCGCCCAAACAGGCACTACCAACGATGGGGACGAGTCATGATTTCACCACCAAGCTATCGCTTC
>NZ_NFLH01000068.1 GCF_002160815.1 Massilimicrobiota sp. An134
AAGAAGCCATAGCATATGATTTTGTGGATCTTGATACAGTATTTGGAGATGGAACACATCGAAAAGCCAACGCCAATAGTAGAAAACACGAAAACAAGGTCGTGGAGATCGTCAAGAAACATTATGATGATGAACTTCTGGAAGAAATCAACAAGGATAGAGAAGAACATGGAAAAAAAGCATTAAAGGAAACAAAGGATATAGAGCTTGCATATGATGAAGAAACAGGAGAACTGATTGAAGGAAAAGGGACAAAATCAATAAAGGTAAGCAAGACAGACCCAGAAAGCGGATGCTTCCATAAGGGAGAAAAACAGAAATGCTTTGCATATACAAATCTGACATTCTGTGATAGACATGGATTTGTACTGCATAATACAGTAGCACCAGGCAATCAGCACGATAGTGTTGTTTTTCATGATGCGTATAGAGAGCTACTGAATACCTATGGAGATTCAATACATAACATCAGTCTGGATGCAGGATTCATAACACCTGCAATATGTCGAGAAATCATAGAGGATGGAATCAGACCTTATCTGCCATATAAAAGACCCATGACAAAAAAAGGATTCTTCAAGAAATATGAATATGTCTATGATGAAAAGCTAGATATTTATATATGTCCAAATAATAAGGACTTGAAATATACCACAACAAACAAATCAGGATACAGGGAATACAAATCAAATCCAAAGGATTGTGAAGGATGTCCATTCTTAGAGCAGTGTACACAGAGCAAGAATCACCAGAAGGTCATCACAAGACACGTATGGGAGGAATATAGAGAATTGGCGGATGAAATCAGATATACACCAGAATGGAAGGACATATACCCGTTAAGAAAAGAGACAATAGAAAGAGTCTATGCAGACTGCAAAGAAAAGCATGGATTAAGGTTTACGAGAATAAGAGGACTAAAGAAAAATCAACAGGAATCGTTGATTATTTTTGGCTGCCATAATTTAGGCAAATTGGCGAGAATGAAAAAAAGGAGAGGTCTCATAAATACGACCTCACCGAACAAAAAAGAAAGACATATAAGGAAAATAGTACAAATTTATCAATTTGCATAAAAAATAAAAAGAAGTGGTAGATTTAATAAAAAATTCTACCACTTTGTCAACAGCCTGAAACATGTTATAGAATTTATAACATGTTTTTAAATAATCTTGATAATATTTTGAATACATAAAACAATCGTAATGAACAATACCATAATACCAGCTAAGTTACTTAAAAGATGGTTGCGATATTGTCCAAGTTGGGGATGATTCATACAATACATCAAGAAAATAGCCATAATGGGTAAAATAATAGCATTGGCAACTTGGGCAATCAATATTAATTCAGTTGGTGTTGACTGATTAACAAGAATGAAAAACATTCCACATACAATAACTATAAACCAGATACTACGGAATTGTATAGACTTCATATCTTGATCAATTCCTAAAATACCACATGTGGCATACGCTGTTGCTAGTGGGGCAGTAATCGTTGAAGTCAATCCAGCTGCAAATAATCCAATACTAACTAAATAGCTTGCAAAATTTCCTAAGACTGGCTGCAATGCTAATGATAAATCGTTGGCACTTTCTATCTCAATACCTGCACAATTGGCTGCCGAAACAATCACAATACACATAGATACAATCCCACCTAATCCTATAGACAAAACAGTATCTAATCTGGCATCTTTGAGATCTTCTTTATGCTGCCAACGTTGGGCAGCACTTGAAGAATGTAAAAACAAATTATAAGGAACAACTGTTGTTCCAACAAGGCCAACAACACTTAACCAGTCTACATCATAAAAACTTGGTATAAAACCAGCGATGATTTGTCTCCAATCTGGTTTTGATAAAAAAGTCGTTAAAATAAAAGTAAAAGCCATCACAAAAACCAAAGCTGTTAAAAACTTTTCAATATATTGATAACTTCCAGAAAACAATAAAATCATAGCAATAATTCCCATAACAATAGCAATTGATGAAATAGGGACATGAGGAAGCAATGTTGCTATACCCATAGCACCTCCTGTCATATTACCTGTTTCATAAGCAATATTCCCTACAAAGATAGCCATCACAACAATGACTGATACTATGGCTTTGATTGTGCGAGAAGAAATTTTCTCACGAATGTTTTCACCAAGTCCCATTTTTGTAACAATGCCTAATCTGGCTGCCATTTCCTGAAAAATAATTGTTGCAATTGTCGCAAATAATAACACCCACAATAAAGTATATCCATAACTTGCCCCTGTCGAAGAACAAACTGTGATCGTTCCTGGCCCAATAAAAGCAGCCACAACAATGGCTCCTGGTCCAATATTTTTTAATCTATGTAACCAGTTTTTCTTTTCCATTAGATTAAAATCCCCTGACAATGATCTATTTCATGTTGAATAATCTGGGCTGTTTGTTTATCAAAGGTTTTGATTTTTGGACGAAAGTCCTGATCTAAGTATTTCACTTTTATTTTTTCATAACGTTTTGTTTCTTTCAAACCATCATGACATAGACATCCTTCCTGACAGGTATACAGTGGTTTATGTGTCTGTATCATCTGCGGATTGATCAACACAAGATATTGTTTTCCATCATAGACAACGATAATATTTTTTAATTCACCTATCATATTAGCTGCTATGCCAACACAAGTTTCATGAGCCTGAATGGTATCTAATAAATCCTGAACAACAGGTAAATCTTCCTTTGTGGCATCTATTGATTTTTGTTGTAAAAAAAATTGATCTTTTACGATATCTTTGATCATATGATCGCCTCTTTTCTATTATCTTTATTTTATAAAATTTAACTTCAGTTAAATGTTGGTAATTGATTTTAACTCCATAAAAACGGTGTTAAAGCCCTTTAAAATAAAACATGATATTTTCATCAGTGCTATACTTATATCGAGGTGAAGAT
>NZ_NFLH01000069.1 GCF_002160815.1 Massilimicrobiota sp. An134
GTTAGAATACAATCAAATCGCAAAACGAAAACTCACTTAGAAATGGAGAGCCGTATGCATTGAAAGGTGCCCGTACGGTTCGGGAAGGGGCGAGGTCTTCTAGACTTCGCCTATTTCATAGTTAAATATCGCTAACTATAAGTTTAAACCTCTTTTCTCTTATTGTAAATACAATCAAATAAAAAAATAAAAAATCAGAACAAATCTGATTTTTTATGTGTTGTCTTTGTGTGTTAAGAGATTGGTTTTGACAACATGAGATAGTGAGAATTATTCGAAATAAGGTATACCTTTATTTCAACTATTGCATAAACAGAACTGACACTAAGATGACTTACGCAATAGCCACTATCATTCTAACAAAAATAACATATATAAAAATCATTTCGATATGAAATTTATATTAATTTTATGTAAAATATAAATAAAAAAGTCCACAATAACATGCAGACTTTTATTTTCTACTGGTCTCCCCGCACGGGATCGAACCGTGGACCCTCTGATTAAGAGTCAGATGCTCTGCCAGCTGAGCTACGGAGAGATGATTAACGAATATATAATACACTAAACTTTAAGAAAAATCAAGATATTTAAATGGAATATTTACATAATATTTGATATAATGTTAAGCATAAAGGTGGTGATATGATGTATAAACAATCTATTCAAAATATTCAGCTTGCTATTCTTCCATTAGACGGAACTATTTTTAACTTAAATAGATATAGATACAACTATACACATCATTTCTGCGAGAGTCATCATCTTAGCTATTCTCTAGATGATTTTTATCATCATCTTTCTAACATGTATGATATGTACAAAGACTGTCCTATCCAAACAATCATGAGTGAAGGACTTTTTAATGCAAAAATTGAAAGAGAAATGATGCAATATTTGACATATAAAGGTTTAAAACCAAAAGATGGGCTGTTAGAATTGATTGAATATCTACACCAAAAAAATATTCCTATTGCGATTATGTCTACTCATCGTCAAAAAGATGCCAAAACATATCTTTCTATGTGTCATCTTGATCAGAAAGTTCATTATATTATTGGTAGTGATATGGTCAGCATGCCTCTTCCTGCCACGGAAATTCTTGAAAATATAACTGAACATTTTCATATCAAACCTGAAAACACTTTAGTCATTTCTTCTTTTGAAGCTCTTAATAAAGCAAGTTGTCAATTACATATGAATGTCATTTTCTGTGAAGATTTAAAACCAGCTGGAACATATGAAAAAGAAACGTCTTATCAGACCTGTCATAATCTTTTTGAAGTTTTAAATGTGCTTTTATTTGATCGTTATAATGAAATGGATATGTATTCTGCTTTGCTTGGAATGCATAAACATATGTCTAAGCAAGAATTAGAACAAGTCAAAGATAAATGGCAAAAGGACTATCCTGATGATTCACAGTTAAATCAAATTGTGAATCAAACCTATGCATATCATTTATCCCATCTTAATGAACCTGTTGTTAAGGATGGGAGTGTCTATATGCAAAAGACACGTCCTAGAAAAACATTTCAATTTGATGATGAAAATGAACAAAAAGATTTCTTTCAGGAATCTACACCTCAAGAAAAAAAAGAAGAAGACACTTCATCTACAAAAAAACAAACTTTTTCTTCATTAAATAAACAGGAAGAAGAGGAACTCACTGCTCTACTTTCACAAATCAATTATAAAAATCATTCTCCTATCGTTCATGAAGAACAAACAGATGAATCTCAAATTGATATCACAGATGATGAAGAAGATAGTGATACATCTTTTTCGTGGTTAAATCTTGTTTTTAATTTTATTTATATTGTTGCAACTTCATTTTTGATTATTTTTGTAGGAATTATTGTTTATATTGCTTTTATTCCTCAATTTGAAAATGATCAGGGGCTCTTCCATATTTTAGCTCTTCTATTTCAAGGATATTATAGTATAATAGAGGCCTGCTTTAAGGTATTCTTTAACAGTTTGCATACTATTATACCTATGATACCATCCTACCAGGATTACCTTATGCATAATCAGATGTTTTCTTTAGATGGTGTTCAACTTTTCAATATTTTTATTTTTCAGATTATTCTTATTAGTTTTATCAAAATCATTATTTATATTTTAAGGAGAGATTCCGATAATGAAGACTATTCTTAATCAAATCCATCGTTTGGATTTACGTGTATCTTTTTTCATGATCAGTTTGTATCACCATCATGTACTTAACCGCATTATGAAGTTCATCAGTTCATGTGGTGATTTTGGTATTATATGGCTTATTATTATTTTATTAACCAATGTGATTCCTGCAGCCCGTTCCATGTCTATTCATATGCTGATGGCATTGATTGTTTCTGCGCTTATTGGACAAATTTCTATCAAATCTCTTATCAAAAGAAAACGTCCATGTCATCTGTATCCCGAAGTTCAATTACTTGTTCCAACTCCAAATGACTCATCTTTTCCTTCTAGCCACACAACCTCTTCTTTTGCATGCAGCACTATTCTTTTTCTTTTCTTCCCTACATATGGTCTTTTCGCTTATCTTTTTGCCTTTCTTATTGGTTTATCTAGAATTTATTTATTTGTCCATTTTTTGAGTGATGTTATTTGTGGTATGATTTTAGGAATCAGTATTGGAATTCTTATTTATTTGATATAGGCAACCCTTTGGGGGTTGCTTTTTTTGTATAAAAAAAGGACAAAATAAATTTTGTCCATGGCGATTAATCATCTTTGATGATTATCGCTTTTTTGTATTGTGTAATCATCTTAGGTGGTGTTCTTATGATTGATCTCTCTACTCCTGATACTCTTTTATACGATTCTGCTGTCTTATCTTCTTATATAAGAAAGAATACTAAAGAATCTTTTGGTTATATA
>NZ_NFLH01000007.1 GCF_002160815.1 Massilimicrobiota sp. An134
CACAGTTCAAACGGATACCTCAACTGGCATCGTTTCAAGACAAGAATCATGTACAGTCTCAATAAAGACTCAACATATCACCTGTATCCAATCAAAAACAAGGGGGATTTTACAGAATGATGACAAGAAAAAAATTTATACACTGATTGTGGACAATCATGATGTAAGCATTATCAGCAGACAACGTCTGCTGGAAGACATACTATACAGACTCAATATGATATACGAATATGCAGATGAACTGGATGACTTGACTCAGGAAATCAATCTGAAGTTAGATAAACTGATAGAAAAAGCAGAAAAAAAGAACCATGACCCATCATCAGATCATGATTCTCCTATACAGTTTTAAAATTGTGGGAAGAACAGCCTTCCCACAATTTCTTATAATCCAAAACCTCACAACCCCGTGTTATTTTAGATTACCAAAATCAGTAATTATAATTTTAAAGATTGAGTGTATGATAACGATAACCTGTTTGAAAATCAACTAAATTTTCTAACTCTTCATGTGCTTTAAGATGCTCTAAATTTCTTATAACTAAATCAGTAAAATAAGTTCTGGCACTTTCCCATACATAACCACCTGAAGCATGTGGCGTTATCAAAACATTATCCATTTGCCAAAGCGGATGATCAGCTGGCAATGGTTCTTCTTCAACAACATCTAACCCAACCCCATAAAGATGCCCCTGATTCAATACATTGACAAGATCATCAGTAGCAATAGCACTTCCTCTTCCAACATTAATCAATACAGCATCCCTCTTCATTAACATCAGTTTTTGCTGATCAAATAAATGATAAGTCTGCGAAGATTGAGGCAACGCCAAAATAACAAAATCTCCACGTGGAAGAACATCTTCCAATTGGTCCGTTGTATAAATTTCATCAAGACATGATGGACAGTGAGATAGTCGACGTCTTACACCAATGTTATAACAGTCAAAAGCTTTTAAGCTTTTTGCGATTGTATATCCTAAATCTCCTAAACCAACAATCACAACAGTCTGACGATAAAGCTCTTTTCCAATAGTATCTGCCTGCCAGATTCCATTTTGCATATGCTGAATATATGTTTTAAAATTTTTATTCAAAGCTAAGATCATACCAATAGTATGTTCAGCAATAGCTACGCCATAAGTTCCAGAAGCATTAGCTAAAAGAGTATGAGAAGACAAAATACCTGGTTTGACATATTCATCACTTCCCGCACTATTTAATAAAATCGCCTGTAAATGCTCACGATTCAAATCATATTGCAACGGTGGATTGCCAACAATCACATCACACTGGTCAATCATCTTTTGTGTCACAGTATGCCTAGTTGCATAAATAAAATGATCTTGAGAAAAATGTTGTTCTATCTTTTCAAAATTATCTTTTTGTAAAGGAGCCAACATTAAAATATTCATAATCCATCCCTTTCATTATCAATGAATTCTTTATAAATAGCTTTAATAGCTGGCTTAAAATAACAGTTACGTACGCCAATAATAATATTTAATTCACTAGATCCCTGATCAATCATTTTGATATTGATATTTTCTTTAGCCAAAGCCTTAAAAACACGAGCCGCTGTTCCTCGACTGGCTTTCATTCCTCTACCTACTACCGCAATCAATGATAAATCCGACTCTAAAATAATAGAATCAGGGTGCACACTGCGATGTAATCCCGCTAAAATATCTTGTTCTTTATCAATAAATTCTTCAGTATTGACAATCACTGTCATTGTATCAATACCCGAAGGCATATGTTCAAATGAGATATGATAATCTTCAAAAACTTGTAAAACTTTACGCCCAAATCCAATTTCAGAATTCATCATATCTTTTTCAATCATGACTGTCGCAAAGCCTTGTTTTCCCGCAATACCCGTAATCACATGTGCTGGCTTATGGCAGGTACTTTCTACAATCAAAGTTCCTGGATCTTGAGGTCTATTGGTATTTTTTATATGAATAGGAATTCCTTCCTTACGGACAGGGAAAACAGAATTTTCATGTAAGACTGAAGCTCCCATATAAGACAATTCTCTTAATTCTTTATAAGTAATTGTTTCAATAACATCAGGATTTTTCACAATACGTGGATCAGCAATCAAAAAACCTGACACATCAGTCCAGTTTTCATATAAATCAACTTTCCCATTTTTAGCCACTATAGATCCTGTTACATCTGAACCCCCTCTAGAAAAAGCTTTAATCTGACCACTATCATCATTAAGCGATCCATAAAATCCAGGTATCACTGCATAAGAAACTGATTCTAGTTTTTGAGATAAAATAGGATCTGTTTTTTTCGCATCATAACGTCCATCTTCATCAATAAAGATAACATCTTTGGCATCAATAAATTCAAACCCTAAATAAGCAGCCAAAATCTTTCCATTTAAATATTCTCCACGACTCACAATATAATCTTCACTCGTTCCATCTTCTAAAGCTTTTTGAATAGCTAGAAAATCTTCTTCAAGAGATATATCAATATGCAATCCTTCAATAATATCTAAAAAACGTTCTTTAAGCTGATCAAAATACAAATGAAACTCATTTTTTGTCTTAGCATAAAAGATTTTATATAAAAGATCTGTCACCTTGGTATCATCTTTGAACCTTTTTCCAGGTGCACTTGGCACAACAAATCGTCTGTCTTTATCACTTTTTATAATATCATAGACTTTTTGAAATTGTGTTGCATCAGCTAACGATGAACCACCAAATTTCACAATTTTACTCATGATTATCGCCTCCATTAATACTATTAGGATACATGATTCTTCCTCTTTATTCAACCTGGAAAAGAAAAAATATCTTGGTTTTTTCAAGATATTTCCTCTTATCTAAAGACAATTTCTCCTTTTTCATCATCCATCTGATCAATGATTGCTAATGATTCTAAATGATAACCTAATTTTCTAATTGTCTTTCCACCACTTTGATAACCTTTTTCAATGACAATACCAATACCTTCTACAGTTGCCCCAGCTTGATGAATCAAATCAATTAATCCTAAAACTGCACACCCATTAGCTAGAAAGTCATCAATGATTAAGACATGATCATTTTCATTTAAATATTGTTTTGAAATCACAACATCATTTGTATTTTGATGTGTAAATGATTCTACTGTTGTATGATATAATTCATCAGAGATATTTGATGATTTTGATTTTTTTGCAAAGACAACAGGTACATTTTGAAAATGTCTTGCAGTCATAACAGCTACACCAATACCACTGGCTTCAATCGTTAAAATTTTATTAATGGGATGTTTTTGAAAAAGTGTTTGAAACTCTTTTCCCATTTCATCTAAAAATGCAACATCAATCTGATGATTTAAAAAACTATCGACTTTTAAAATATTTCCTTTTTTTACAATACCTTCTCTAATAATTTTTTCTTCTAACGCTTTCATAATTCTCCCTTTTGTTGATAAACAACTTTAAATATTTCTTTTTTTATCATTTGATATTGTTGATCATCCATAACCTTTGGATATGTCATGAATGTCAATTGAACTGAATAATCATTTTCTCTAAATGTAGGTTGTATATACTGATAAGGATTTAAAACAAATCCCATTCTTTCATAAAACTGGATACGTTTTCGAGATATTTCATCATGAGGAACTTCTACTTCTAAAAATAAGAATTTATCTTTATATAAATAACAAAATTGTTGTATAAAGTATGTTCCTAATCCTTGACCACGCATCTTTGTTTCAATTGCAAAGTTTTCTAAATAAACACAATTTTCCAATTCCCATACAATCATTGCTCCTTGTAACTCATTATGATCATATTTTGCATAAATGCTAAATAGATTTTGTTGAAATAACTTTTTCATCTGTTCATAGGGTCTTAACTCTTCCAATACAAAAGATTGCTGAAATAAACGATAAACATCATCAAACTGTGATATAGATATTTTCTCCATTGTTTCACCACCTTATATCCATTCTAGCATAATCCAATCAGGATACCAAGTCTGCTTGTTCAAGTTGTAATAAAAATATCTTGACCAATATTAAAAACCAGGAAAAATATATTTCCATACAATTCCTGGTTAAATATTGTCATCTTAACTTAATGACATTGATCTTATGATAAGTTTCCTTGTTTATGATTTATGCTTCAATTGTTGCTTTCCATAACCCATGTAAGTTACAGTATTCGTATACTTCAATTGTTCCTTTATAATCACCAATTGCAAATACCGCTTCAGGTTGATCAGCAGATGTTAAATCTACACGTAAAACTTGACTGTTGAATACAGCAATAATTGTTGTAATTAAATGTTCATCAGTCATTGGATGTGAAACTTCACCAACTTTTACATGAAGTTTGTCTCCATCTATAGATAATACAGGAACGTGTTTTTCTAATGCACCATCTGTTGTATTCGCTGTTAATTCTACCATTGGTTTTCCACAACAAACAACTGGTACTCCTTTATCAACAATTTTTTCTACTACATTTCCACAAATTGGACATACATATAATTTCATAATCTCTTTCTCCTTTCATGACAAGATCATTGTACCATGTCTTATATATTATAGCTAATCATATGCACTTTTATTATTCTTTTTTTAATAACTGACAATATGTACGATATGTATAATTATCAAAACAAACAATATCTATTCTTTTGACATATTGACATGGATAATTTTTAAGCGTTTCTATCGCAATTGTAGCTGCCTGTGATACAGGATAACGATAAGCCCCTGTACTAATTGAAGGAAAAGCAATATGTTGACATTGATATTCTTCAGCTTTTTCCAGACAGCGTATATAACAAGACTGTAATTGTTTGGCTTCATCATGTTGTCCATCACGATAAACCGGACCAACTGTATGAATTACATAACGTGCTGGTAAATGATAAGCCTTTGTGACTTTTGCATCACCAGTCGCACATCCATGCAACAAACGACACTCAGCCAATAATTCAGGTCCAGCTTTGCGATGAATAGCACCATCCACCCCTCCACCACCTAATAAACTATTATTGGCAGCATTGACTATGGCATCACATGATATTTGAGTAATATCACCTTGAATAATTTGAATTTTCATTTCTTTCACCTTCTTTTTTATTATAACAAAAAAAGTCATTTGATAGAAACGACTTTTATGCTTTGATCCATTTTTTTATTTTTGTATCTTTTTGTTTCAGGAAATCTATAAATTCATGAACACTCACTTTTAAACAATCTTTTCGAATAATAATGATTTCATTTTTCTTTGCTAATAAAACATATGCATGTTCTGTCTGTGATAAAGTTTTTAAATGAGAGTAAGGAATCTTATTATCAATAGATGTCTGACAATTATGTACAACGACATATTCTCCTCCAAAACTCATTGTATATGTAATCTTCTGTTCATCAATTTCTTCTTTCATTAATTTTAACATTTCTTTGTAATGACTATGAATCAAAAAGAAAATTTCCCCAATACACACAGCACCTAAAACCAATAAAACAACACCTTGTAACATATTTTGATTGACGACATTTATAATACCTAAAATTAATGAAATCACACCTGTTAATGACAATAAATATTTTTGCCATGGAGCAATCATGTATCTTTTCACTTCTTTTAATAAATCTTCACCAACAATATTATGACTAATTTGAATTCTTTTCATATAACCCTTCCTCCAACAATACACCATTATCCTTTATAATTATGTCTTAGATATTAACTTTTATAAAATTTGATAAATAAAAACAATGATCGGCATTGTGATAATACAAAAAATAACAGACATAACATTCATGATACTCGTATAACCTGGATGTTTATCATATAACTGGGCAAATTGGGTAATTGTTGCAGCAGCAGGAGCACTTGCAGCCAAAAGACTGATCAACAATATCTGATAAGCATCCTGATGAAAATTTTGTAATCCCAGCAAACGAAACGCCAAAATCACAGCCAAAGGATAAACAATCAATCTCAAAAAACAAATACCGTAAACCCTTTTTTCTTTAAAAACAGATAAAATATCAATATCGCCTAATAACATTCCAATCACCAGCATACTTAATGGCCCTACCATAGAACCAACACTACTTACTGTATCATGAATCAGTGCTGGAAAATGCCAGCGTGCTATAAACATAATCATTCCTAACATAATCGCTATAACATTCACATTCAAGATAATCTTTTTGAAATCATACTGCTTTTCATTACAAACCAGATTTTTCCCATGTGTCCATATTAAAATAGTTTGAACAACCATATATCCACTTGTATATAAAACCCATTCTTCCCCTAAAATAGAAGCTACCAAAGGTATAATCAGATTACCAGCATTAGAATAAATAAGCGTTGCTTTTTCTACAGGCATAAAATGAAAGATCTGTCCCAATAATTTTGTTAATGGAATGAAAATCAAATGAACGACAATGGCCCCAATAAAAGATAAAATCAATCCCATCAGCTTCTCATTTGTAAAATCAATCTGAAAAGAATTTAAAATTGTACAAGGACAAACAATATATAAAACAATTTTAGAAATCACTTTGCTATCATCAGATGTCAGTACACGACACTTTACAGTTAAATATCCTACAAAAATAATAAGAAATAATCCAAAAATATTTTGAGCTAATAAAAGACTTAATTCCATAAATTTCCTCTCCCACATATAGTATACTTATTTTTATCAAACACACATTTTATTTTCAGGTTTTGAAAACTTTTTATCATATTTCATTACAATTTTATGAATTATGATATAATCATTTTAGACTTATAACGAGGAGAAAAGAAATGAAATTAGAAAAAAGAAAAATTGTCATTATTGGATGTGGACACGTTGGTGTCAGTACTGCATTTTGTTTGATTAATCAAGGTCTATGTGACGAAATTGCTTTGATTGATTTGAATGAAGAGAAAGTTTTAGGAGAAGTCTTAGATTTATCTCAAAGCATTGAATATATGAATCGTAATACACATGTCAAAGTGGGACGATATGAAGACTGTGAAGATGCTCAAATTGTTATCATCACAGCAAGTGTTCCAACCCCTCAAAGTGGTAATGACCGTTTAAAGATGTTAGAACCATCTTTAAATGTCATGAAAAGTATTATTACTCAAATTAAAGAACATCATTTTGATGGACATTTGATTGTTGTTTCAAACCCTGTAGATTTAATGAGTTATTATGCTTATAAACTTTCTGGTTTACCAGCTAATCAGGTTATTGGAACAGGAACAACATTAGATACAGCCCGTTTAAAATATTTCATCGCCCAAAAAATCCAAGTTGATCCTCGCAGTGTTCATGCGATGGTCATTGGTGAACATGGAGATAGTGAAATGATTCCATGGTCAACTGTTCGTATTGGTGGTAAGGATATTTATAGTGTTGTTCAAGATAACCAGAGTCGTTTAGGACAAGAACCCTATCAACAGATGAAAAAAGATACAATTCAGGCTGGTTGGGAAATTTTCAATCGTAAAGGGAATACTTGTTATGGTATAGCCTCAAGTACAGTCGGTATTATTCGCACAATCTTACATAATGAAAACCAGATTTTACCTGTTTCAACATTGCTTCGTGGCGAATATGGTCAGGATGATTTATTTATCAGTGTGCCAGCCATCATTGATCGTAGTGGTGTTAGAGAAATTGTTGAATTACGCATGACACCACAAGAACAAGAAGAGTTCAATCAATCTTGTCAACGCTTAAAATCATTTTATGATCTTTTAAATCAATAGTTCTATGCTTAAACATAGAACTTTTTTATATCCATAAACGAATCATAATAGGCGCTAAAAACACAGTGAATATACCTGAAATCACAATGGATAAACTACTCATTGCTGCCTCAATTTCACCCCACTCAATCGCTTTCGCTGTTCCAATAGCATGAGCACTATTTCCTAATGCCAATCCACGTGCAACAGGATGATTGATATGGAAAACTTTAAAAATCGTTTTAGCAATCATTGATCCAAAAATTCCTGTTAAAATGACA
Organism: Massilimicrobiota sp. An134; assembly: GCF_002160815.1. Classification (GTDB taxonomy): domain Bacteria; phylum Bacillota_I; class Bacilli_A; order Erysipelotrichales; family Coprobacillaceae; genus Allocoprobacillus; species Allocoprobacillus merdigallinarum. The sequence continues at coordinate 8,011 of NZ_NFLH01000007.1, forward strand.
ACACCTACTGTCATTGTCGAATGACCACCAAGTAATTCTGATACTCCAATAGCAATCGCTGTCGTAATAGATTTTGGCATCAAAGAATATAAAACTGTTTCACTTGTCTTCAACAAAATACAAAGAACCATAACACTCATCAAACCAGACAGACAACCACATAATAAGCTTACTATAATAGCTCCAAAATGTTTAACCAGGACTTGTGTTTGTTTATATAAAGGAATCGCTAAACAAACAGTTGATGGAGTCAATAAATATGTAATCATTTGTGCTCCTTGATTATATATCTGAAAATCAATATCTAAAACATATAAAACAAAGATAGTCAAAAAAGCACTGATTAATAATGGATTCAAAAGAGAATAAGACCATCGCTTTCTTATTTGAACAGCCAACCAATATGTTAATAAACTTAATACAATGCCAAAATAAGATGTTTCAATCAATAAATTATTCATTGATATTTTTCCTTTCTATCATATATTGTGCAACTTTCCCTGTCACTACCATTACAATGACTGTACTTATAACAAGAGCAATCATAATGACAGCTATGTTTTCAAATAATTCTTCTTTGATATTCATTAAACCAACAGCAGATGGAACAAATAAAACAGGCATAATCAAAATCAGCCAATCTGCAACATCTTCTATTGCTGATAATGGAATCATTTTTGTATAAAGACCAACTAACATGATCAACAATCCATAAACACTTGCTGGAATGGGTAATGGTAAAAAACTCAATAATTCTCCTACAAATGAAATCAACATAATAATAAGAAACTGATGTATATATTTCATAATGACCTCCTGTTGTGATACCGTGCAACATTATAACATGATTTGACTGATGATTATACTTTTTTTATAAATTCATTTGCATTTTTATATTGAATAGATTTAAATATAGAGTTGAGGTGATCACAATGGCTTATCAAAAACAATATTATAAAAGAGGTTATTATGTTAAAAAAATCATTGATGATTATTGTGTTTTAGATATCGAAACAACAGGTTTATCTTGGCAAAAAGATAAAATTATTGAAATTGGAATATTAAAGGTCAGAAACAAGGAAATCGTTGAACGTTATAGTCAGTTAATCAATCCCCAACAGAATATTAGTTCTTTTATCACTCAACTCACTGGCATTGATAATCAAATGGTAGAGGATATGCCTGTTCTCTCTTCTGTTCAAGATGACATTTTGCAGTTTCTTGGATACGATCCAATTATTGAACATAATACAGCTTTCGATCTTAATTTTATTGCGAATCATTTTCAGATCAATTTATCTAATGAATATATGGATACGGTTCAATTTTGTAGAAAGGTTTATCCTCAAATGCCCCATCATCGTTTAACAGACATGGTAGAATTTTTAGGGCTTTCCACAAATGAACACCGTTCTTTAGCAGATTGCATATCTACATATGAACTTTATGAACACCTTAAAAAAGAAATAATTAGACAACATATATCCATATAAATACCTCAAAAGCATAGCTGACTATCCATTATAAGTATTTGATTTTTATAATGTCTATATATAGAATATAGTCAAGGAGGCTTTCATATGATTCAAATGCTTACTAAAGAAGATATTCAAAAAAGTTTAGAAGATATGGGATGTTCATCCAAACAAGTTCAAGAATTTGTTGATGACTTTGAAAATCATCGTTTTGAATTTCTTTTCCTTTTTTTAAAAAAGAAAAGATATGAAATTCTAGATGAAGTGCATCAAAAACAAAAGAAAATTGATCATCTTGATTATCTGATTTACACTTTAAAAAATATTCAAAATAAAGCATAAGCTTTCTTAAAGGAGGTCAATATCATGCAAATCAAAAAGATTATTGAAAATCAAACTTTTGATGAAGAAAGAGCTTTATACAACATACAAAATACTGAAGTGAGAAACTGTACTTTTGCTGGTCCTCAAGATGGAGAATCTGTCTTGAAAGAAACAAGACAAGTCAGAGTTGATCATTGTACTTTTTCGCTTCGTTATCCCTTATGGCATGTACAGGGTTATGAATTAATTCACAGCTCTTTAGATGAATTAACAAGAGCTCCTATCTGGTATTCTCATCATGGTTTGATTGATTCTTGTGATATTCAAGGTATAAAAATTTTAAGAGAATGTAGTGATACAATTGTTTCAAATTGTCAGATTCAATCACCAGAGTTTGGCTGGTTCTGCCAGGATATTTCTATTAAAGATAGTGAAATTCATTCTGAATATATGTTACTTCATAGTCATCATGTTAAAATTGATCATTTGAAATTTACAGGAAAATATTCTTTCCAGTATATGCATGACTTAGAAATTACAAATTCTTATTTAGATACAAAAGATGCCTTCTGGCATAGCAGTAACATCATTGTTAAAGATTCTGTTGTCAAAGGTGAATATTTAGGGTGGTTTTCAAAAAATGTCACATTCATTAACTGTCAGATCATTGGAACACAACCATTATGTTATTGTGAAAACTTGAAACTCATTGATTGTGAAATGATTGATTGCGATTTAGCATTTGAATATTCTGATGTGCAGGCAACAATCAAAGGACATGTTGATTCTATTAAAAATGTCAAATCAGGAACAATTACAGTTGACAGTGTTGGTGAAATCATCAATGAAGATGCTGTTATGGAAACAAATGGTCAAGTGATCATCAGACAAGCCCCTATAAACAATCAGTCTATTTGTCAATGCTGTTGTTAAACGTTAACTGAAAAGTTAGCGTTTTTTTATTATCAATAATTGAACATTAAAAAAGTGAATCTCTGCAATTAAGATACCTTAACTTTTAGAAATTCACTTCTCTCTTCATTCCATGTTTATAAATCAATATTTTTATTTCACAACAATATTGACAATCTTATTTTTCACGACAATAATTTTCACAATATTCTTTCCATCAGTATGTGTTTTTACATTATCTTGAGCTAAAGCTTCCTGTTTCACGACTTCATCATCTTCATCTTTATTCACAGTGATTTTAGCACGAAGTTTTCCATTAACCTGTACAGCCATTTCAATTGTTGACTGTTCCAACATCGCTTCATCATATGTTGGCCATGGTTCATAAGCTAATGTTTCATCATGTCCAAGTAACTGCCACATTTCTTCACAGACATGTGGAGCGATACAGCTTAACATTTTGACTAAGTTTTCAGCATATGGACGATAAACAGTTTTAGCTTTATAAGCTTCATTAACAAAAATCATCATTTGTGAAATAGCAGTATTAAATCCTAATGTTTCATAATCATGAGTGACTTTTTTGACAGTAGAATGATAAACAAAGTCTAATGAATGATCATTTTCATCACTTAATTTATCAGATTCTACAATCAAACGATACACACGATCCAACCATTTTCTTGCACCGTCAACACCTGTTTCACTCCATGGTTTACTTGCTTCCAAAGGTCCCATAAACATTTCATATACTCTTAATGTATCAGCCCCATAAGTTTGAACAATATCATCAGGGTTAATGACATTACCTTTAGATTTACTCATTTTTTCACCGTTTGTTCCTAAAATCATACCTTGATGATATAATTTCTGGAATGGTTCAGGATGTGACAAATATCCTTTATCATATAAATAACGATTCCACATACGAGAATATAATAAGTGTCCAACAGCATGTTCTGGTCCACCAACATACAAATCAACTGGTAACCAGTGATCCAACAACTTTCTATCAGCAATCGCATGATCATTATGTGGATCAATATATCGCATATAATACCAGCTACTTCCCGCACTTCCTGGCATTGTACTTGTTTCACGTTTTCCAGCTTTTCCATTCACAGTGACATTCACCCAGTCTGTAGCTTTATCCAATGGTGATGCCCCACTCTTAGAAGGTGAGTAATCTTCTAATGGTGGTAAAATCAATGGTAGTTCATCATCTGATAATGCAACGGAAGTGCCATCATCAAAATTAATCACTGGAATTGGTTCTCCCCAGTATCTTTGACGTGCAAAGATCCATTCTCTTAAACGATAATTCACTTTCTTTTCACCACAATGATGATCAGTTAACCATTGAATCATTGTTTCAATGGCATCTTCTTTATTCATACCATTTAAGAAATCAGAATTAATATGATTTCCATCCTGTGTCCATGCTTCTTTTGTGACATCTCCACCTTCAAGCACTGGAATAATTTCAAGACCAAATTTATTCGCAAATTCCCAGTCACGATCATCATGAGCAGGAACCGCCATAATAGCACCAGTTCCATATCCTGCTAAAACATAATCTGAAATCCAGATAGGTATTTTCTTTTGATTCACTGGATTAATTGCATAAGCACCAGTAAAGACACCTGTTTTATCTTTATTTAATTCAGTACGTTCTAATTCAGATTTTGTAGCACAGACTTTCACATAGGCTTCAATCGCTTCTTTTTGTTGTGGTGTTGTAATCTTAGCTACCAATTCATGTTCAGGAGCTAACACACAATAAGTTGCGCCAAAAAGCGTATCACAACGTGTTGTAAACACAGTAAACTGTTCATCATGTCCATCAACTTGAAAATGCACATGAGCACCAATAGATTTTCCAATCCAGTTTCTTTGAATTTCTTTGGTAGATTCAGGCCAATCAACATCCTCTAAACCAGCCAATAATTTTTCAGCATAAGCAGGGATATCAATAACCCACTGTTTCATATTCTTTCTAATAACTGGGTATCCCCCACGTTCACTTTTTCCATCAATGATTTCATCATTAGCTAAAACAGTTCCTAATTCTTCACACCAGTTCACTGGAATATCCACATTTTTAGCTAAACCATCTTCATAAAGCTGTTTAAAAATCCATTGTGTCCAATGATAATAATCAGGATCGCAAGTAGAAATACATTTATCCCAATCAAATGAAAAACCTAACATCTTTAACTGATGTGTAAAAGTTTCAATATTATGACGTGTAAATCCTTCAGGGTGATTTCCTGTTTTAATCGCATATTGTTCAGCTGGTAATCCAAAAGCATCAAATCCCATTGGATGTAAAACATTATATCCCTGCATTCTTTTCATACGTGACATAATATCTGTTGCTGTATATCCTTCAGGATGTCCAACATGTAATCCTTGTCCTGATGGATATGGAAACATATCTAAAGCATAGTATTTAGGTTTTGAAAAATCCCAAACATCAGTATAGAAAGTCTGATGTTCATCCCAATATTTTTGCCATTTCTTTTCAATGGCTTGATGATCAAATGGCATCATTTATCCCTCCTTATAATATAAAAAGCCGTCCTTCTAAGGACGACTTGATCGCGATACCACCTTAGTTCATATATGACATCCATATATGCTCTCAAAACTTTAACGCAGTTAACGACAAAGACTACTCTTTTCATCTTTGTATCTCCAAGGCGAGTTCATTGTCTAACCTGTCTATTTCCACCACCCATAGACTCTCTAAAAAGTATCAACAACTACTACTCCTTTTCATCGATTCTAAACACAAGATATTATATCATATGTTTATTATTTTGCAAATCTTTTCTTAAATTTTAGGAAAATGATACATAACAATAGCTCCAGCAATCGCAACATTTAAAGATTCAATCGCTTGAATAGGAATATATAAATGAGCATCACATGCATCTAAAACAGCTTGAGAAACACCTTGTCCTTCATTACCTAACACAAAAGCCATTTTGTCTTGTGGCTGATAGTGATGAATAGGTTGTGCCTGATGTAATGATGTTCCATAAACTCTGACATCATTTTGTTGGAGTGACGTGATAGCTTCTATCAAATCCATTTGACAGATGGACATTTGAAAAAGTGCTCCCTGTGTTGCACGAATGACTTTATCATTATATAAATCCACACTATTATAGGACATGATAATTTGATCATAGCCCAGTGCTAATGCTGTTCTGATAATCGTTCCTAAATTACCAGGATCTTGAATATTATCTAATAACAGATAACGCTGATGATTTATATTGAAAAGACGATGATGTGGTTTATGACAGATGGCCATAATAGGTTGTGGTGTCTTTGTAAAAGCGAGCTTTTCCATGACATTGGAAGATACATAAATCGTTGGTTCTTCAAATGTTTCATGCAGCGTTGTAATAATTGTTTCAATACAATTGGCTTTTTTAGCTTCTTCAACCAAATGATACCCTTCAATTAAAAATTGATCTTGTAAATCACGGTATTTCTTTTGTTTCAATTTCATGATTTTTTTTATTGTTTCATTTTGTATAGATGTAATCATGTATGCTTCTCCTTTAAACGTTTTTGAATTTCCTTATAACAAGGCATTCTTTGAGCTATTTCCTGATAAAACAAAGCAGAGTGATTAGGTTGTAAAAAGTGTACGAGTTCATGAAGAATGACATAATCAATAAGTTCTTTTTCCAAATGAATAAGTCCTAAATGAAAAGAAACACGATGATCACGATAATAACAGCTTCCCCATCGACTCTTATATTTTTTAATCTCAATCAAAGGCATATCTAAATCAAAATCATAAGCTAAATAAGCAATGATTTTCTCTTCAATGTAATCATGTAATATTTGACGACACATTTTTTCAATACATGTTTGTATATCACGATGATAAACATAAATATCCCGATGATGAAATTGACATTTTTTTATTCCTATATCACGTAAAACAATACGATATCGCTGATTAAAAATCAAGACATATCCATGATCACAATATTGAGCATAAGGCTGATAAGCATTGATTTGTTTCAGTAAGCGTTTTTGATAAGTCTGTATTGTTTTTTCAATATATTCTAATGGTGTTCCATAAGGTGCACTGACAAATAACATTCCATCTTTAACACGCATACGAATATTTTTCATATACTTATATGTTAACTGATATGTTATAGTTTCACCATTTAATAAGATTTGATACTCTTTCATAAAACTCCCTGTATAAATCAAAATATTTATCCCATATTATATAAGAAAGGACTGATAAAATGCGTGAAGCACTTTTAATGAATCTCAAAGGATTTTCTCCAGCACAACTCCAAGAAACAATTGATGAAGGTATTGCTTCTCAAGAAGAAACAATTCTTGTTGGTTTAGGTGTTCTTTTTGAAGAATACTATAATTCTTTGGATCAGACTTCTAAACAACATTTTTTACAAAGCCTGAGTGCTCTTTTATAGACCATTTGATGGTCTTTTTTTATGAATATATAATTGTTTCACTTGTCTTAATGCAATAAACAGACATAAGAAAATAAAATTCCATTGAAATAAATCCAACATTGGAACAAAGAACAAAATAATCGCAATCAAGCATAAAACAAGAATAAATTTATATGTCAGAATATTTTCATAAGTATCAAATATGATTTTTGATATTTCAAAAATCATATAATCCAATAACCATAACAATAAAAAATATAATGTTGTATAAATATTAACTAAAAATAATCGTTGAATAGCTTCAAGAAATGAACATTCATAATATGATATCAATGATATCATAAAAGATATAAAAGCAATAACCAAAGTAGATAAAGCATTTCTCAACATATATAATGTCATTTTATCTTTTTTTCCTGGTGTCATAGTTATTCTCCTTTTTGAATAGGACTTAAAGGTAATGTAAAAGTATAAGGATGCAAATCATCTTCACTTTTCATTAATGTTATTACACAACATAACTGCATATCAAATAACGATCCTTGACCATCATAATATCCAACTTCTTCCATCTGATCATTTAAAAAATCTTCTGTTTTTCCTTTTAAATAAACAAATCTTTCATAATCATTAATATTCACTTCATGATTCTGTTCATGAGAATACATATAATTAATAATCATATAAGGATATTCTTTAGCAAGATCCTGATCTTTACTTGAAAAGACTCCTGTTTTTAACCAATTTTCAGTCACATATACATTGGTTAATGTATAATCTTTATTTGCTGAAGTATATGTCAACATATCTTGATTTTTTAATTCTATTGTCTGATCATAAGTCGTTTTGTTTTGACGATTGACTGATATTTGCAGTTTTGCATTTTGAATATCTTCTTCTAAGAAGGCATCTTCACTTTCTTGTTCATCTAATGTCACGACCTGATCATCATTTTGAATCTTAATTTTCTGAGATAACTGATGTTCTTGGGATAAAATCAAAGTCAATGTCACTTCATCATTCTTTTTAAAAACTTGCGATTTTAAAGGCGTAATGCGTGCATGACCATATCCCTGTGTTTGACCATCCTGATAAAATTGATATCCATCAACAACAAATTCATCATTTTCACCACGCAAACAATACTGATAATCTAATCTTTCTACATATGTATGAAACATAAAATTAGGATACCAGAAAAACAGTGTTGCGATTAAAAGAGCGAGTAAAATTAATGATAAAGTAAGTTGTTTTTTGACTTCATTATTCATATCATCACCAACACCCATTATATATTCTTTATAAAAAAAAGGAAAGACCTTTTCGCTTTCCTTATGAAGAACCTAAAGTGACATTGACTGAAGATGTCGAACCATTACGATTAATTGTTAATTTTATCGTATCACCAGGATTTTTAGAATAAAGTTCTGTCAAGAAATCCTTATATGATTCAATATCTTTACCTTCAATTTGTGTAATGACATCTCCTACTTGAATACCTGCTTGACTTGCTGGTGATTGACTTTGTACATCAGCAACATAGATTCCTTTATTTAAATTCGTTTGAATACGATACATATAAAGTTCATATGAAGAATAACTATCTAACGATACAGCTGAAATCCCAATAGTTGGACGATTCACTTTACCTGTTTCAATAATTTCTTCAACTAATTTAACAGCATCATTAATTGGAATAGCAAAGCCCATACCCTCAACTTCTTCTGAAGCTAATTTCATAGATGTAATACCAACCAATTCTCCAGCAGCATTGACTAATGCTCCACCACTATTTCCTGGATTAATCGCTGCATCAGTCTGAATAACATTCATATCCCAGTCTTCTCTACCATCATCATTCAAATCAACAGATACTGTTCTTGATGGAGCAGATACAATCCCCTGAGTGACTGTTCCCGCATATTCAATACCTAATGGACTTCCCACAGCAAGAACAGGTTCTCCAGCTTCTAATAAATCAGAATCTCCAACCTTATAGGCTGATACATCAAAATTAACTGTCATTTTCAAAACAGCAATATCACCATACTCATCACTACCTAAACATTCAGCTCTCACTGATTCACCATTAGAATAGATGACTTCAATAGATTGAGCATTTTCAATAACATGGTGATTTGTAATGACATAAACTGTTTTTCCATCTACTTTGTAGATGACACCACTACCACTACCAGCAAGTTGGTTATTTTGATAAACCGCAATACCAACAGCGGATTCCTTGGCACTTTCAATAACATCTGTTAAATCAGATTGCACATCATAATTAACTGTTTGAACAGTCGCATTAGATGAAGAAGCAGAATGACCACTTCCCTGATTCCCTAAGACTTTATACATCAAAAATCCATTACATCCTAGTGATACAATCAATAATAACATAACAAAGATTTTAAATAGCTTATTTTTATTCATATGTTTCATCATATATCTTTCCTTTCCATCATCAGATGATTTCTTTTTATATTTTTAATATAATATATAAATACCTTAACATTATTTTAAAAATGTGTGAAAATGTCAAAATAATGTCTATTCAAGGAGTTTCTTGATTTCTTCCATATGTTCTAAAGCTAATTGATAGCCATATTGATAAATACGATCAATCTTCTGTAAATCTTTTTCAAAAGAATCAATTTGAAGTTCTTCACTTGGTCTTAAAATAATCGCCTGTCCCTGTTGTTCTAACTGTTCACAATAAGCCAATGTTTCATTATATAAAAGATGTCTTGTTAATAAGGGTTGTACTAATTGAGGATATTTTTTCTTTAATAAACGACTCGCAACAACATTAGCCTTTGATAGTGTTTTTTGATATCCTTTAGGTCGCGTTAGGACAATCAATAGTTTCTGATGTCCATCCTCCATAGCTTTTTTAACTGGAATAGGATCACAGATTCCTCCATCATAATATTTCTTACCATTTAAAGAAATAACTGGAAAAGCAAAAGGAATGGCACAAGTTGCTTTCAACATTGTACATTTTTCATCTAATTGTTTTCCATCCAAATATTCACATTGACCTGTTTCCACATTGGTCACACCAACTTTCACTTGAGCTGGATTATTTAAAAATGTATCCCAATCAAAAGGATAGATTTCGTTAGGAATCGTTTCATAAGCATACTTTAATCCAAATAAACTACGATCATGCAAATAGTTACGAAGTCCCACATATCTTTTATCATGACGATGATTCATTAAAATATCATAATTACGTTTTGGCTGCTTAGATACATAAGAAAAACCATCTGTAATACCTGCTGATACTCCAATAACATAAGGAAAATCAACACCATGATCATTCAATGCATCCATCACACCACTAGAAAAAATAGGACGAAAAGTTCCTCCTTCTAATACAAGAGCACCCATTAGCGTTTATCCTCTACCATAGACATATACATGTCTTCGTCAAATTCCTTTAAGAAAGCAACCAGCATATCAACAGTCGCTTCAAAATCATCAAGATGAATCATCGTATAATGAGAGTGCATATAACGTGTCGGGATAGAAATAGTTAAATTCATGACACCCTGTCCCACTTTACTTAACTCTCCTGAATCTGTTCCACCTGCCAAATCCATATCAAGCTGATAAGCAATATGGTGATTTCGACAAATATTTTCTAATTGTTTTAATAAACCAGTATGACCAATCACACTGCCATCCATCACACATAATGCGACACCATTTCCCAATCTGACATCGCCCTGTTCCCCGCCAGGAAGATCATACGAAAAAGTCACATCAATGGCTAAAGCCAAATCCGGTTGAACCATTTGTGCCACTGTTTTAGCACCACGTAATCCCACTTCCTCCTGTACTGTTCCTGCTACATAAAGAGTGGGATAAATCTTTTCATGATGCAAACGTTTCATAACTTCTACCATGACTGCGACTCCAATGCGATCATCCCATGCTTTGGAAAGCACACATTTTTCATTTTGCATCATAATAAAATCAGATACAGGCGTTACAGGATCACCTTTACCAATTCCCATATCTAAAACATCCTGTTTAGAAAAAGCCCCTACATCCAAATATAAGTCATCTACAGTAAGCACCTTTTCTTTAGGTGTCTGTTGTTTAAGAGCCATGACACCTTTTATGTTTTGACCATCACGTGTTTCAATATTCATTAAAGATGATGGTAAATGACGTGGATTCCATCCTCCTACAGGCTGAACCTGTATAAATCCATGTTCATCTATATTCTTAACTAAAAATCCTATTTCATCAACATGAGCTGTTAATAAAACCTTAAATGGGCTCTCTCCATTTTGAATCGCTATTAAACTTCCTAACCCATCATATTGTATGTCATCTGCATATTCTTCTAAATATGTTTTCATTAATCTTGTTATATGTTTTTCATAGCCAGAAATACCATTGGCTAAACTGAACTGTTTCAACATTTCTAAATCAGCCATTTTTTCAACCTCCTGTTTTCTATTATACCTTATTTTTATATCATCACAAGAGTCCTAAAAATTATTCCCATTTTTTCTCCAAAAAAACAAAAAGAGGGAAAATCCCTCTTTATTTTGCTAAAGCTTTTTTTGCTGTATCTACAATAGCAGTAAATCCTTGAGGATCTGCAATTGCGATTTCAGATAACATTTTTCTGTTAATTTCTACATTAGCTAATTTTAAACCATGCATTAATTTTGAATAAGAAATATCATTCATTCTTGCAGCTGCATTAATACGTGCAATCCATAATTTTCTCATTTCACGTTTTAAATTTCTTCTATCTCTATATGCATATTCTAAAGAGTTCATGACTTGTTCATGAGCTGTTTTATATAACGCATGTTTAGAACCAAAATATCCTTTGGCTAATTTTAAGACTTTCTTTCTTCTACGTCTAGTTGTATATCCACCTTTAACTCTTGCCATTTTTTATCCTCCTATTCATTACCCTTGTAATCTAGATTTAATACGTTTCATATCTGAAGGGTGTACTAAAGTTGCTTTTGCTAAATGTTTCTTTTGTTTATGAGTCTTGTTATGAGATAAATGTGAAACATACGCATGTCCACGTTTATATTTTCCTGAACCAGTTCTTTTTAAACGTTTTTTAAGTCCACTATGAGATTTCATTTTTGGCATAATAATATCCTCCTGTTATTTTTTCTTTGGTGCTAATATAGCAGTTAATGTTCGCCCCTCTAATTTGGCAGGTTTTTCAATCACACAATAATCTGCACATTCAGCGACGAAATCATCTAGTATTTTTTGACCAATATCAATATGAGCGAGCTGTCTACCTCTAAAGCGAACCGCAATTTTAACTTTATCACCAGCTTCTAGCCATTTCAATGTTCTTTTTAATTTGACATTTTTGTCATGAACATCAATCGTTGGTGATAATTGCGTTTCTTTTAAAGAAACAGTTTTAGAATTCTTCTTCATTTCTTTTTGTTTCTTTTGTTGTTCAAAACGATATTTTCCATAATCCATAATACGACATACTGGTGTTTTGGCTTTTGGTGCAACACACACTAAGTCTAAATCTTCATCATATGCTGTGTTAATAGCCTGATTACGTGACATGACACCTAACTGGTCCCCATTTTGATCAATCACTAGAACTTCTTTGAAACGAATCTTTTCATTCACTAAATCGTCATTTGATTGATTGTTATACTTGCTAATAATAGCCACCTCCTATAAATTGTGTAGTTTAAACAAAAAGTGAGCACATAAAGCACCCACACATTGACATTAAGATATTCATCTTAGTGACATAAGCCTAGCATCATAAACACTCAGGCGAGAAGTAGGCACTTCTTCTTTCCACTACTTTTCATTTACTGTCATATCATAATAGATTTTTGATGATATGTCAATCTTTTTCTTAATAATATTGTTGAGTTTATCGTTTTTTGAATAGTTTTTCAAAACTTTGTGGTGTTGGTGATACAAAACGCATCTCCTTTTTAGTCAAAGGATGAATAAACATAAATTCATGCGCATGCAATCCCAGTCTTTTTAAAGGATTTGAAGTAGAATGATATTTGTCATCACCCACAATAGGATGATGTAATGAAGAAAGGTGGACACGTATCTGATTTTTACGTCCTGTATCCAAATAAACTTCCAGCATACTCCATTTTGGACAAGAGCGAATCACACGATAATGTGTAATGGCTCTTTTTCCATTCTGTTTGCTTGTTATATAAACATTTTGAGTTTTCGATTCTGCCAGATAATTATCTATAGTTCCTGATGGTTTTGACATTTTTCCTTCCACAATCGCAATATAACCTCTTGTTTTAACATATTGATTCCAATGATGAGTTAAAATATCATATAGCTTTTTTGATTTGACAAACATCAAAATCCCAGAAGTATATTGATCTAAGCGATGAACCAAAAAGATATTTTCATTTTTTGATGTTAAATACTTTTTCACAATAGCATAGGCCGTCTTTTGACTTTCTTTGGCTGTCGCTTCACTTAATAAACCACATGGTTTATCAATAACAATCAATTCTTTATCTTCATAAAGAATAGGAAAAGGCAAAGCATCTTTCTTTTTTTCGATAGAAACAATTTGCCCCTTCTTTAAAGGATATGCATAATGCGTCTGAATATGTCCATCTACATAAATACATTGAAATTTGAGAAGATTTTTTAGTTCAGAACGTTTCTTAGATGTTTGTTCTAATAAAAACGGTAGTAATGTCGTTGATATTTCGACTTTATATTCCATGAATCATTTCCTCCATATGATCATAAACACAGATCTTTAAATTCTCTTTGCCTTTTTGAAGAGCTTGTGATAATGGCATGGATGATGGTGTTATGCTCCAGACATTTTGAAAACCTAACGCCTTTAATACATCCAAGTCTTCCACACGACCACAAAAAGCATAAACATTTTTATGATATTTTTGAGCCAGCTGTAAAACACCATAAGGTGTTTTTCCATATTGTGTCTGATAATCCATCTTGCCTTCACCTACAATCACACAATCACATGAGGCAATAGCTGATTCTAAACCGACCATTTCACTAACAATATCAAAACCTCGTTTTAAATGTCCCTGACACAACAACAATGCATAACCGAGTCCTCCTGCTGCTCCTGCTCCTGGTTCGTTATGAAATGACACACCTAGCTGCTTTTCAATAAGATCACTATAATGTTTCATGGCCTGATCAATTTTTTGACAATTATGAGGAGCTAATCCTTTTTGTGGACCATAAACATATGTTGCACCCTGTTGTCCACATAAAGGATTGGAAACATCACAAACACCTATGATTTCAATATCTTTGAGTCGTTTTTGGAAATGACTCCAATCCATAGAAACAATCTCTTCAAGTCCAGCCATTGTCAATGGGACCGTGAGATGCTGGTCATTGAAAAAAGATACACCTAAAGCCGCTAACATACCAATGCCTCCATCATTTGTTGCACTGCCTCCTAAACAAATCATGATACGTGATATAGGAAACTCTAGAGCCTTTAAAATCAATTCTCCTAATCCATATGTTGTGGTCAAATATGGGTTTTTATCTTTTTCATCTAAAAGTTCTAATCCGCAAACCTGAGCACATTCTATAATAGCCAAATCTCCAACAATTCCTAATGGCGCTTTTCGCTTTTCAAAACAAACACCTGTCACTTCATATTCGTAAATACGTCCATTCATAGAATGAATCAATGTTTCTAGCGTTCCTTCTCCACCATCTGCCAGTGGTAGACATTGTGTGACAATCGCATCATCATAATCTTGAATAGCCTGTTTGATTTGCATACTGGCTTCTAAAGCACTCATACTTTCCTTAAAAGAATCAGGCGCAATCACAATCTTCATTTCTCCACCTCCAAAAAAAGAGTAGACTATTCTACTCTATAAAATACATGTTGAATTTCTCATTACAAAAGCTTTTAATAAAATTTCAATCAAGACAATAATCCATAAAGGAATAGCTGTCCAGCTTAATGCGACAATTAACATTGCTATCTTAACAACAACAGTTAAAATATTATTCATAACAGCAATTGTACGCATATGACGTGCAATAACAAAAGTTTCATAAACTCTATTTAAATTGGCATCAATCAATACAATATCACTATTTTCTACAACTTTTGGATCAGCAAGTCCACCACGAGAAATACCGACATAACTTTTCTGTAAAAGTTCAATATCCTTAAAAGTATCACCAATATATACAACTGGTCCCGTTAAAGAATCCATTTTTTCCATTTTTTCTTCATTTGTCAGATTGTTATAAATCATATATTGATCATCTTCTAATGCCACTGGACCATCATTATAAATAACTAATGTTCTTCCCATATGAGATAGCTTTTTAAACAGATTTAATTCCTCATTTGTGACCTCTACCCCATCAAAACGGTCATAAACAATAGTCTGAGCTGCATTCACTGAATCTAGCCCCATTGATGATTCAACAATAATTCCATTTTGAAATGCTTTCGCAAATCCTGCCAACATCCCTAAAGATGTTGCCTGATCACTTGATAAAGCACCAGATATAACAAGGAAAATGGCTCCAACATGAATATATGCTCCATAATCTTCAAAATTAACAAGTGGTAAAACAATACCTAAAAGAAGTCCTAGAATAGTCATAACAGGTGTATAAAATTGTGCTAAACGTTTTGTATATTTTTCTACTTTTGATTCATAGACTGGTGCTACACTGGCAATATTCATTAAATTCATGTAGTTAGAACTTTCATAAGTTTCATCAACCTGCACATAAATAGGCATATCACCAACATTGACATCACCACTACGTACATGACTTCCTTCTTTCACAACAACAGGTTCATAGGTACTGGTATTAGAATAAGTGCTCATTGCTGAAACACCTTTATGAATAGTCCCTGGAATAGAAACAGTTTCTCCTGGTTTAACCACCAGAATATCCCCAATTTCTACATCATATAAAGAAACCTTTTCTTCTGTATCATCTTTCCATTTGATTCCTGTTTCAGGCATTTCTACAGCATTATCAATTTTATGTAAAGAGCGTTCTAAAACTTTATTTAAAAATGGTGTCGACAGTTCATAAAAAATCAAAGCAAAACATGTTTCAATGTAAGCTCCTGAAACAATTCCAAAAAACATCGCTATAAATATGATAAGAGATTCACTCAAAAACTTCTTAGATAAAATATCTCCCCAAGCTTTTTTTAATAAAGGTGTCCCTAATAAAATCACTGTCACCAACCATAAAACAGGTGTCATCCATGTATGATCTTTAGATGTTACCAAAGCCAATGCAATTACAACCAATAATATTCCCACACGAATATATGTATGTAAATATTTTTCATTAAAGACATCCTGTGAACGAATAGGACGATGATGTTCAATGATTTCCACAGAAGGATTGATTTTAAACAATTCTTTTCTTAATAAACTTAAAACATCACGTTGATTAGATGTCAGTAATAACAGCTTGTTTTGTGCATCATAACGTACATTTTGATATCTATGATCTTTTTCTATTCTTTCAACCAAAACATAAATATCATCTTCTGTAATCATATTTTTAAACATGAAATAATATTGACGATCTTTCTTTTTCGCAAAATCATATTCACGTTTTTTACCATCAATGACCTCTTTGACAACCAGATCTTTATTTATACTTTGAATAAGACTTAATAAAGCATCAATATCAAGACAATGAAAAACAATACTATCTTTATTAACCTTAATATGCGAAACTTGTTCTTTTTCATTTAATTTCAAACTCAAATGATTCAATTCTTCAACCGATTGAATATGAGAGATTTCAAAAGTCTTTTTTGTCAATACAATCACCCTTTCTACGACATCATAACATATTTTTTATAAAAAACAAAGAAACATCATGATTTCTCATAAGATTGAGCATGTTTTACTAATTGAAAATACTCTTTAAATTCAGCTTCACTGCAACTTAAAGAAAACTCTTCTCCATAAATTTTATAAAAAGAAACTTCCATGTCACCTGTACGAATCATACATAAATAAACTTGACCTTTTTTAAAAATAATCAGTTCTTCTTTACCAATTTGCATACGCATGTCCTGAACACAGCGACAATAACAGCGTTTTCCTTCATTAGCCACAGGTGACACCTCCTTAAAGATATTCTATCACTTTTCATATGGCTAAAAAAGAAAAATGATACCCATGTGAGTATCATTTAGTTTTGTGAAAATTCTGCTAAAACAAGATCAGGATTTTTATCTGTTGCCCAACGAACACCCCATTCATTAGAGAACAGTAATAAATATTGTCCTTTTAAATCTTGAACTTTCTTTGTATCTGATGAAAGATTCAATTTCTTAAAATCAACCTGATCATTTTTAATCCAACGAATATATTGATATGGAAGAGGGGTACTGACAATGTCAACATTGTATTCATTTTTTAAACGATATGTTAAAACCTCAAACTGTAAGACTCCAACAACTCCAACGATAATTTCTTCCATACCGCCACCAAGCTCAGTAAAAATCTGAATAGCTCCCTCTTGAGCAATCTGTTCTACACCTTTAACAAACTGTTTACGTTTCATTGTATCTTTATTTCTGATTGTTGAAAAATGTTCTGGCGCAAAAGTCGGAATACCTTCATAGGCAAATTTATTTTTAGCCGTGCATAATGTATCACCAATCGAAAAAATACCTGGATCAAAAACACCAATAATATCTCCTGAATAAGCTTCTTCGATTTCTTCACGATTTTCAGCCATCAGTTGTTTAGACTGATTTAGCTTAATCTTTTTATTACCCTGATAGTGGAAGACTTCCATACCTTTTGTAAACTTTCCTGAACAAACACGCATAAAGGCCATACGGTCACGATGTGCTTTATTCATATTGGCCTGAATCTTAAAGACAAAAGCACTAAAATCTTCAGAAAATGGATCTATTTCACCTATATTGCTTTGACGAGGCAATGGTGATGTTGACATTGACAAGAAATGTTTCAAGAATGGTTCAACACCAAAATTTGTAAGTGCTGAGCCAAAGCAGACAGGTGATAGTTCACCTTTGTGGACACGTTCAATATCAAACTGTGCCCCTGCCCCATCTAATAATTCAATATCATCTTGTAATTGTTGATACAAAGTTTCCCCAAGATGTTGTTTTAACTGTTCATCATGCGCATCACAAACTTCAACATCCACTTCTTTTTTACCACCCTGAACTGGAATAAAGCGAATAACTTCTTCTTTTTGACGTTCATAAACGCCCTTAAATTCTTTACCACAACCAATTGGCCAGTTAACAGCACATGTTTCGACTCCCAATTCACGTTCAATTTCTTCCATTAATTCATAAGGATCTTTAGCTTCCCTATCCATTTTATTAATAAAAGTAAAAATAGGAATATGACGCATAGCACAAACTTTAAATAGCTTACGTGTCTGATCTTCGACCCCTTTTGAACCATCAATAACCATGACAGCACTATCTGCCGCCATTAATGTACGATACGTATCTTCTGAGAAGTCCTGATGCCCTGGTGTATCCAAAATATTAATACAAAAACCATCATAATTAAATTGTAATACAGAGGATGTGACTGAAATTCCTCTTTGTTTTTCAATTTCCATCCAGTCACTGACAGCATGTTTAGATTGCTTTTTTCCTTTGACCATACCAGCTTCCTGAATAGCTCCTCCATAAAGAAGAAACTTTTCAGTTAATGTTGTCTTTCCAGCATCTGGATGCGAAATGATCGCAAAAGTTCTGCGTTTTTGCACTTCTTCTTTGAATTCTGACATGATTTTCCTCCTTAACGTCTCTAAGAAATCATATTAATGAAAATCTTATCGTTTGTCAATTTTAAAATGCAAAGTTTCCATCTTTAAAAATCATAAATGTTGATCCATCTTCTAAAGTAGCTTCAATAGACAAATCTTTTGTCCCCATCATAAAATCAACATGTGTCAAAGAATCATTAATACCCTGTTGATAAAGTTCCTCTTTACTCATTTGAAGACCATCTTTGATACATTCACCAAAACCTTTACCAATAGCCAAATGACAAGATGCATTTTCATCAAATAATGTATTATAGAAAATCAGATTTAACTGACGAATAGGTGAATCATAAGGCACGAAAGCCACTTCACCTAAATAATGACTGCCTTCATCCGTTTCAATAATGCTTTTTAAGACATCCTGCCCCACTTTAGCATGATAATCCACAATACGTCCATTTTCAAAAGTGATATTAAATTCATCAACAATATGTCCCTGATAATGTAAAGGCATAGAGCTATAAACAACGCCATTGACTTGATGGAAATCAGGTGAAGTAAAGATTTCTTCAGTTGGTATATTAGGGAAAGAATAAATCCCATCAGTTGTATAACTTCCTCCTCCAGCAAATAAATATTGAGGATTCATACCTATAGTTAAATCTGTTCCAAGACTATTAGAATAATGTAAGGATTTGATTTTCTTTTCATTTAAAATACGAACACGTCTTTCAAATGAACGACGATGTTCATTCCACGCTTCAATAGGATCTTCCTGATCACAGCGTGTCACCTTGAAAATAGCTTTCCATAAAGCATCAACCGCTTCCCCGTCACTCATTTCTGGAAAGACTTTATTTGCCCATCCAATACTTGGAGCGCCCACAATACACCAGCGATTAATTCCTAAATCTAATGCATCATAAAATGGCTGACAAGCCTGACGCACCGCTTTACTCCAAGTTTGAATTTTTAATGGATCGATATCTTTCAATGATTCAGGATCAGATGATTCAATAGAAATCAAAGCTGCATGTTGAAGCGCATATTGGTTTCTCATTTCCTGAATATAAAGTGGAACTGTTTCAAAATGTTTTTGATCACAATGTTCATATCTTAAACGTGTTACTTCTTCATCACGATAATTGACAATCACATCCTTTGCACCCACTTCATAAGCTTTTTTTGTTAATAAACGGACAAGCTGATAACTGTCAATAGACGCTTCAATGAATAAGTCCTGTCCTTTTTGTAAATTCACACCTTGTTTAATAATAAGTTCAGCATATTTTTCTAACATGATTATCCACCTTTCTATCTAATCAAATGATACCCTATTTTGTTCTATTGTCAACAAGAACTTGTGCCATAAACGACTCTATGTTATAATAAAAAAGCAAAGGAACATAGCACGTATTTTTAAAAGTATTAGTTATTCTTCAAAGCAAAGATTTATTAGTCGTTTAAAAATGAAGTACTGGTTTTTTGCGAAATCTTTTAAGGAGGTACTTCATAATGAGTACAGGTAAAGTGAAATGGTTTAAATCTGACAAAGGGTATGGTTTTATTACAATGGAAGGGCATGACAAAGATATCTTTGTTCATTTCTCATCTATTAACGCTGAAGGATTTAAAACTTTACAGGAAGGTCAAACTGTTGAATTTGATATCGTTGAAGGAGATAGAGGACCTCAAGCTACTAACGTAACAGTTATTGATGATTAAACCATATAAAAAACACATCTTCGGATGTGTTTTTTATATGTGTTCTAACTTGATTGTTTTGATTTTAAAAAGGAAATAATAATATTTAAAAATATATAATCCAATAATAAAGACTCTTAACCACCATAAGTCTGTCAAAAACAATGGAAAAGCAAGCATGAAACTGGCAAGACTTAAAATACAGATTTTTGTTTTTAAAGTCATTGCTCTTTTTTGAACAAATGGTTCTAAATGTCTTTGATAAGCCTTTGTAGATACAAACCAGTTATGCACACGCTTAGAGCTTCTTGCAAAACAAAAGCCAGCCAGTAAAAGAAAGGGTGTTGTTGGTAATATAGGCAATACAATCCCAATAAATCCTAGACCAAAGCTAATCATTCCTATCATCAAATAAATATAACGCATACGTTTCCTCCTAAATTTTCAAAGCATGACGTAAAGCCAGTAGAGGATGATAAAAAATCATTCTCGGTCCACTATAACGCATGACTTTTTTGATTTGCTTTTGCATATTCTTTTCATAACAATGAATATGACATTGACTACAAAATGTTTTATCTTTCATCATGGGACATTTTTCAATACGCTTCAAAGCATAATTGACTAAAGTCTTTTCATCTATATCATCATGATGTAAACAATATAAATGAATCATCAAAGCCACAACTTTCATTTCTCTTTGTCGTTTCTTTTCAATATTCATTAGCTGACCCTACCTTGATCCATTTTGATTGTTTGATTGACAATCTTCATTGTCGATTCACGATGAGAAACAAGAATAATGGTTCTCTCTTTTTCATTTTGTAATGCTTTTAAAATAATCCCTTCATTTAAAACATCTAAATTACTTGTTGGTTCATCTAATAAAATACATTCTGCCTGGCTCAGAAATGCTCTTGCTAGTGAAATTCTTTGTCTTTCTCCTCCTGATAATGATGACCCCAGTTCACTAACAAGTGTCTGATAACCCTCAGGTAAAGACATAATCCAATCATGCAGACTGGCTTTTTGACAGGCGGCTTGAATCTCATCACTTGTAGCATCCAAATTTGCGATTTTAATATTATTTTCAATCGAATCATGGAATAACACAGTTTCCTGTGTGACATAAGCAAACATATGACGCATATTGGATGTATTGATATCTGTTAAAGGTGTTTGACCTATTTGGATCACACCACGAAGAGGATCATAGAAACGCATAAGCAACTTTAATAAAGTCGATTTTCCACTACCACTCTTTCCAATAATACCTGTCACTTTTCCTTTATCAAAATGAAGGTGAAGATTCTGTAAAATAGGATCATCTTCTTGATAAGCAAACGTCACATCATCCACATGAATATCATCAAATGATATATGAGGCTGTCCTGTCACTTCACAGATAGCTTCCTTTTCTTCTAAAATGGCCATGACACGACGGCCACTACTTAATGTAGAAAGTAAATTATTTGCGAGATTAGACAAAGCCATCACTGGTCCAAAGCTTGAAAGCATGAGCACCACTGCCGTTATGACATGATAAACATTGACTTGATTTTGTAAATAGAAAATATACATCACGATAAACATAACGAAAGCAAAGATAGATATCAGCAATTGTGAACTTACAATTTGAATAGCTTCAATATTTTTCATCTGTCCTTGCATATCCTCAATACGATCACTACGTTCATTCATCTGTTCAAGACGTTTGTTTCCAGCATGATATTGCAAAAGTGTTGATAAACCACGATAGCTTTCTAATAGGAAACTACTCATATGACCAATTGCATCACGATTCTTTTGCCCTATCTCCTGCCCTTTGTGATTGACATAAAAGGGAATCACAATGGCCATCATCAAATAAGCAATCAAAGCAATCATCATAGCGAATATATGTATATGAGCAAAAAATTTCAATAAAATCAAAGATGTGAAAAAAGCAATCAAAACTGGTGAAATCGTATGGGCATAGAAAACTTCAAGTAACTCAATATCATTGGTAATAATAGAAATTAAGTTACCTTTGTCTTTCCCATCCAATTTGGCTGGTGCCAGACGTCTTAATGCCGTGTATACATGATCACGTATAATCGCTAGAAGTTTAAACGCAATATAGTGATTCAATGCCTGTTCACCATAATGAAGTACACCTCTTAGTATTGCCAAACATAGCAAAATACCTAAAACCCATGAAAGAGGAAAGTGTGCATACATCCCCGTTGTCTGTAAAATAGCCATCACCGCTATAACGGGAATACCAATCGCACAAAGAAAACCTAAAACACCTAACAAAACAGCTCCTAACATTGGAAGTGTTAATGGTTTGACAAGTTTTAACATTTTCCATATCAATTGTACATTATTCATGGCTATACACCTCCAATTCCTGTTGACTTTGATACATATGATGATAAATGCCTTCTTGATGCATAAGTTTTTGATGTGTTCCCTGTTCTACCAAAGTCCCTTGTTGCATCACATAAATCTCATCACAATGAACCACACTTTGTAAACGATGGGTAATGAAAATAACCGTTTTTGTTTGTGTTAAGGTCTTAATGACATTTAAAATATGGTTTTCACTCTCTACATCAATATTACTTGTGGCTTCATCAAAAATATAAACATCTACGTCTTTAAGTAATGCTCTGGCAAGATTCAATCGTTGTTTTTGTCCACCAGATAAATTACTTCCATTTTCTAATAATGGCGTATCCAATCCCATTTGTTCATGGAAAAAGCCATCTAAACGCACTTGCTTTAATACATCCCATAACTGTTCATCACAATATTGTGAAAACATATTTAGATTTTCTCTAACCGTTCCTTTCAATATCATAGGATCATGTGTCACATACATCACATGTTCCATAAAACTCTCATCACGAATATCACTACGTTGATGCTCACCCATATAAAGATGTCCTTCTAAACAACGGTGATAGCCCATCATTAACTTGGCTATTGTACTTTTTCCTGAACCACTTTCTCCAACAATACCAATAAATTGATGTGGCTGAATATGTAAAGATACATCCTTTAAAATAGGTCTTTTGTCATCATATTGAAAAGAAACATGTTCAAGTCTGATATCAAAGGAAGTATCTAAATCATATTGACCATCCGATGATACAGGCAAATCTAAGATTTTAAAGATTTTATCACTCGCAGCAATACCATTCATCGCAATATGGAAGAAAGAGCCTAACTGTCTTAATGGAATAAAGAATTCAAAAGACATCAAAACAATAAACAATGCACCAAACAATGATAAAGTCTGATTTTGAAAATGTGTAATCGCAAAAAAGCATCCCAATCCTGCCCCACCATAAGCAACAATATCCATAATACTGATACTATTTAATTGCATAATCAAGACACGCATTGTAATACGTCTAAAATTCTCTGCTTCCTGATTCATCTGTTGTTGTTTATAAGCATCACTTTGATAAATTTTTAATGTTGTGAGTGCTTGAAGATTTTCTAAAAAACTATCTCCTAGTGTTGTATAGCTGTTCCAATATTTAGAAAGCAGTTTTTTGGCAAACTTCTGTACGAAAATAATCGAAACAGGAATCAATGGAACACAGACAAATAAAACCAAAGCACTTTTCCAGTCTAAGAAAGCTGTCAAAACAAATAATGTGACTGGTGCTAAAACACTATAAAATAATTGTGGTAAATATAATGAAAAATAAGTTTCTAACTGATTAATACCTTCTACTGATAATTGAACCAATTCACTTGTTCTAACATGATCTTGATAATGACTTCCTAAACTTAAAACTTTTTCAAAAAGACGCTGTCTTAAAGTCTTTTTCACAAGACTTGCTCCTTTAAAAGAATAATAAGTTGCCTTTTTTAAAACATAAGCACGTATTATCAAAGATATCATCATCACAAGTAAAATCAAGACAACTTTTTCTATAGAAAGTTGTTGATCAAACAACTGTATAAACAAAACACATATCAATAACGTCAACACAATATTCATCAATAAAGCTATCCATTGACAAAATACCTGTTTCCATATATATGATTTTGCATCTGGCATTTCTTTTAATAATCTCTTGTCAAACATGAATACTCTCCTTTTCTGTTAGTCTTATCTAACCGAAGTAGCCAAATGTTAGCATAGAGTAACTCGTAAGTCAATAAGAAAGTGATAGAATATCCTATCACTTGTTAAAATGAGCTATATCATATGTTTGCCATTGTTGATTCTTTTTGATCAATCCCTGATAACGACATGTTTGACAATCATATTGTAAAACATTTAAAAATTGTGTTGTAATCACAGAAGAATCTAAATATATAAAATCACCTAAACAACAGATCTGATGAAAATCAGATTGACCCGATACTTGATGTGTACCAATATGTCCAGCAATGACTTTTTTATAAAATTGTCCTTGCGAGGCAGGATATTTCATCAAATAGGTATTGACTGTTGATACCTGTTTCCATAGTTCTGGTTGATAATCAATGACTTCAATACCAGCATGAACAAAGATCTGATGATCATTTTCATAATAATAAGGTAAATGTTTTAACCAGTCCATAACAGAAGCATGTTTTTGACATATCAGTTCACGGCATTGATGATACATATCTTCTATTATAGAGAAACGATCTTGATGATAAGCAGATGCTCGTTGATAGATGGATGTCATATCTTCTTCACCTGTAAAACTTTCTAACGTTGAAAAAGACATATCTATTTGCGTATCCAGATAAGTTTCACGATCTTCTAAAAAAGATAGTAACCATTCTTCATGGTTTCCTTGTAAAACAATCACCTGTTGAGGATATGCAAGTTGTAGCTGATAAATATATTGCAGTGTCAGATATGAATTTCCATGACCATCACCATCAATATAATCACCAACCAAAATCAATTGATCACCATTTTCAAAACGAACCCATTCATCAACAACATTCTTTAATAAATCATATCTTCCATGAATATCTGAAATTGCATAAATATATGCCATGATATTTTCCTACCCTACAATATTATTCTTCTGTATATTTCGTATTAAAGATATCTTCCTGATCAAAATCTTCCTTCATTTCTTTTAATTCTGGCAATTCATCTAAGGAAGTCAATGAAAATGCATCCATAAATTCATCTGTCACTCCATATAAGATGGGTTTACCAGGTGTATCTTCTCGTCCAACTTCTTTAATTAAAGCTTTCGCAGCTAGTTTTCTAATCATCGCATCACATCCAACACCACGTATTTCTTCAATACGTACACGTGTAACAGGTTGATTATAAGCAATGATTGCTAAAGTTTCTAATGCTGCATTAGACAATGTATTTTCACTTTGTTCAATCATTCTTTGATAATATTCATGATGTTTGGCAAGTGTGGCAAATTTATAGACACCACCAAAATTAACCAGTTCAAACCCTTTGATTGTCTTATCATTTTCAATTTGAATCAGTTCATCAACATATTGTGTCGCTTCTTTTTTACTTAATTTTAAAACAGAAGAGATTTGTTTGATTGTTAAACCTTCATCTCCTGATAAAAACAACATACCTTCTATCACACTTAATATTTCATTTTTGTCCATCAAACTCTCTCCTTTAAATAGATATCTTCAAAGTTTCCATCCTGTTCAATAACCAGTTCATTTTTATTGACTAAAACAAGAACAGATAAAAAAGTAATCACAAAGAAGATTTTTGTTGGTTCCTCAAACAAATCTTCTAACTTGACTCTTTGATTTTTATGTATACGAAAATACTGTCTAATCTGATCACTACGTTCATCAATAGAAATCTCAACACGTGCTATTTTAGATTCTAATGGTGCCAATAATGCTTTTCTTTGAAACATCTTTTGCATAGCTCTAATTAAATCATAGACTTCCAAATTATCTGGAATCATTTCTGTTGTATCAATAACATATTCATCCATAAAAGCAGGAGCTTTTGTATGAATATATTGTCTTTGTTCATATTTTTCTTTAAATTCATCTAAGACATCTTTATATTTTTTATATTCAATTAATCGTTTGATTAACTGTTCTCTTGGATCTTCCTGATAATCATCTTCCAATTCAACCTTTTGGGCTGGTAAAAGCATTTTACTTTTCATCTCAATTAACTGTGCTGCCATGACTAAATATTCTGACATTGTTTCTAATTGTTGAGCATCCATTTGATCAATATATGCAAGATATTGATCAGTAATAACTGAGACTTCCAAAGTTTCCAAATCCATTTCCTTTTCTTTAATTAAATGCAACAATAAATCTAATGGACCCTGAAAATCTTCAAGAACAACTTCATATGCCATGCTTCCACCTCCACTAACTTATGTATTATAACATAAAGTCCAATGCCATGACTATATAGAATACCTAAATATTTTTCTATGAGATTGTTGTTTTTTAAAGAAAACATCTTTTACATAATTTTCTTAACTTCATGACTAACAGTCAATTTCATTTCTATCGGTATTCTTCTATTGAATATCTTTAATCCATAAATCAAATCTCTTTTATTCTTGTTTTAAAACTACTTTTCATCAAGACCAATAAACATCAAATATTCTTTCATTATAGACATGACTTCATGCTGACGAAGGAATGTTGTATATATACAATCTACACATGACTATCATCAATGACACACCTTCCTTGAAACATAAGACCATTCAAAAGATCAGCAAAGCAGCCAGGATGACAAAAATAATTCTTAATATGCGTATCAAATCAATTTCTAAAATTCATCATAATAATAGATCCTCCTATTATTTATATACGCATTTTTTTATGACACACTTTTTTATCTTTATAAAGATTATAACATAATATTTGCTTATAGCATACTTTTTGATAAAGTAAAAATCCTTTTTACAAAGGATTTTCTTCTTATCGACACATCAATTTAATAATTTCTTTGTCTGTTTCTTTCATACCTTCTCTTGATAGTTGACCAATATTTTGAATCGTATTTTCTACACCTTTTAAAACAAGACCTTCACCGTCTTTAAATTCACAGCCGTTTTTATACATATAGTATCCTAATATTCCTGCATCCACACTGGCAGCAATCTTTCCAGCACATGATGGTTTCGCCCCATCACAGATAATACCTGATACAATAGCCAATCCATTAACCATTGTATGACAAAGAGCTTCATAGTCACCACCAAGCAAATAGGCAATTCCACATCCTGCTCCAATTCCAGCGCTGACAGCGCCACAATAGGCAGATAGTCTTCCAATCCCAGTTTTTTGATGAATTGTACATAAATTAGATACAATCAATGCACGATAAAGTTCTTCTTGGCTTTTATGATATTCTTTGGCATATACAATGACTGGTAAAGATGCTGTCATTCCCTGATTACCACTTCCCGAATTAATGATGACTGGCATTTCACAGCCACTCATTCTGGCATCACTTCCAGCTGCTGCATAGGCCTTGGCTTTGACTTTGACATCATCACCATATGTCTTTAATAAAATCTGACCAATATGTGCACCCCAGTCATTTTTCAATCCTTCACATGCAATAGCATAATTATAATCAATTTGTCGCTGTAAAATATCTTGCACTTCTTCAATCTTTACATTTTTGGCAAACTCATAAATATCACGAATATTCAATAAACTACGATCTGTTAAAGTCTGATCCGTAGAAGCAACGACTCCCATCTGGAAAAGGACTTCCTGATCTTTTTCAATATACACAATATTGGTATGAAAACCAGCAATACGTACTTTTGCACGATGATTTTGACCAATTAATTCAACACAGATGTCTAATGCATATTCACTTTCTATAGGTATAATTTCAATAGGTGTTCGATTCAACCATTGTTGCATTTCCTTTTTTTGCTGATCAGTCACATGCGCAATGACTTCTAATACATTTTCTGTAATTCCTGCCACTACACCAGCTCCAATACTTGAAGGAATTCCTTTTAAACCTCCAGTATTAGGAACAACAACACTTTTAACATTTTTAATAATATTCCCACTCACTTTGACTTTAGCTTTTACAATGTCATCATCTAAAACATCACGACATTTACTTGCACAATAAGCCAAAGCAATAGGTTCTGTACATCCCATAGCAGGAACCAGTTCTTCTTTTAAAATCTGTATATAATGACGATAATTTTTTTCTTCCATATTCTCTTCTCCCCGTTACTTTCTTATTCTAACATTATTTTAGAAGATATGAAATACCATTATCTGACAAATCTCAACATTGTGACTCATCGACATAGCACCAAATGACATAAAACATCAATCCTATTGAAAATATAACATAAACATTATAAAAAAGCATAGCATTCATCAAATATTTTTCCTGTGAAAAAACAATCAATAAGCCCATCTTTGCTTCGACAAGTACAAAAGAACCTAAAAATGTATAAAACCAGCCATGTCTTCTTTGATAAAGATAAGACCATACACCTATCAAATAAAAGAGAATACCTATACACGCTAAAAGATTTAACCAATCTATCACAACCATTTCATATAATGGATTATATTGTATAAAAAACAATGGCAGCATACTGATCAAAAAAGCGTTCATTAATCTATGTGTCATCTTGATCACCCTGTAAGAGTTTATCAAAATAAAAAAATATCTTCTTTAAGAAATGATTAAGAAGATATTAATCTTTTTTAGGTTGTCTAATAAAAAAGCGTAATAATTCTTTACCATGGAAAGGATACAAGGGATATAAATAAGAAACGCCAAAGGTTTTGATACGTGCTAAACTGATCCAAAAAATCAGATTAAATAGAATAAATCCATATATATTCAATAACATAACGGCGATAATCATCATGATTTTGATATATTTATTGGTCAGTGATAATTCATAATTAGGGGTTGCAAAACCACCTACGGTTCCAATCGCACAAAACATCAAAATATCTTCTGAAAAAAAGCCAAGCTGAATAGCAAATTCTCCAAGTAAGATAGCTGCAATTAATCCCATCGCATTAGACAATGATTGTGGCGTATGAACAGTCGCAATACGTAAGAGTTCAATAGATAATTCCATAATAAGAATCTGTATAAAAAAGGAATAATCCCATTGTAAAAAGGATGAACTTAAAGCAAAAATAGGAACAAGATATATGGATAAAAAAACTGCAATCATACGTATTAATCGTATAAATGTCCCAATCAATGGTGTCTGACGATGTTCTTCAACATGTTCTAAGATTTCAAAAAGAGTTGTTGGCAACATCACTATAGAAGAAGATGTATCACATATAATCGCAATATAACCATGTTGAATATGGGTTGCGACAATATCAGGTCTTTCACTATATCGCACTAAAGGAAAAGGGTTGTATCCCTGATTCAATAAAACTTCTTCAATAGCACGATCAGTCATGATAAATTCTTGAGTTTGAACTTGAGAAATACGAGTTAAAAGTTGTTGTAAGACTTGTCGATCAACTTTATCTTCCAGATAAGCCACGGCAATATCAATGGGATTTTGCGTTCCCATTGTTGTTAAATGAAAACATAATTCAGGTGAGCGAATACGACGACGAATCAACCCTGTATTATTTAAGATAGACTCATTAAAGCCATCCTTAGCTCCACGGACACTTTTTTCTGTTTCTGGTTCTTGAATAGCACGATTTGGAAAATTTTTAGTATCCATTAAATAGGTGATTTCACCATCAAATAAAGCACTATTACCACCAAGGACAGCTCTTTGAATTTTTTGAATCTGATTTGTAGAAACGATTTCAACATCTCCCATGTTGATACAGTTTTCTAAATCTTTTCCTTCTCTATTTTCAATACCTTCTACCAGTCGTGAAATCAAAACATCGTTAGATAAACTGGCTAAAAAATAAAGATGAACCAGTCTTCCTTTAAAATTTAAAATACGATGTTTCAAATCATAAGAATTATTCATGATTTCGGTTTAAAAAGAATAGCCACAAGGAATCCAAAGAGAATGGCTGCACTAATTCCAGCAGCTGTTAAATCAAACATTCCCATTGCAATACCAAAAACACCATACTCTTTGGTAGCTGCCATGGCTCCATGCATTAAAGAATGCCCAAAACTGGTAATAGGTATTAATGCTCCTGCATGAAAAATATCAACCAGACGATCATAAATATGGAAAAGATCTAAAAACGAACCTAAAACAACAAATAAACTGGTAATATGACCAGGTGTCAAACGACTATGATCATAAATAAGCTGAGCTATCAGACAAACAAAACCACTAAACAAAAAAGCCATGATATAATTCATTCTATCGCCTCCAGACTGATGGCATGAGCAATGCATGGAATACTTTCTTTTTGCGCACTCATCATTGGTGATAATAAGGCTCCTGTTGAAACAACTAGCACACGTTTTAATTTTTTGTCTTTAAGCTGTGGATATAATGAACCCATTGTCACCAAAGCACTACAGGCACAGCCACTGCCACCTTGAAAAACAGGCTGTGAAGATAAATCATATAACATGCATCCACAATCGTTATATCGCACAACATCCATTTTATGACGTTGCAGCATTTCTTTTAAAATCTGATGACCATACATAGATAAATCCCCTGTCACAACCAAATCATAATCATGAAAAGTGCGTTTTAAATCCTGAAAATGATTCATGAGAGTATCAAAAGCCGCTGGTGCCATGGCACGTCCCATATCATTAGCATCATTCTGTGAGTAATCTATGACACGTCCTAATGTGATAGCTTCAACTCTTACAGACTGTGGCTGATTGGTTAATAAAGTGGACACAGCTCCGGTCGCTGTAAAGGTTGTTGTGTCTTTTTTTTGGACACCATATTCAACAGGATAACGGTATTGTCTTTCAGCCGTTGCATTATGACTTGATACCATTGTCACAATTTTGTCTACATAACCAGCATCTATCAGCAAGCCAGCCATCGCCATGGACAGAGCAAAACCTGAACATGCGCCATATAATCCAACAAAGGGTTGAGGCAGTTCTCTTGCCAGATAGTTGACAGATGTAATCTGATTTAACAAGTCACTTCCTAAATATAAATCAATATCTTTATATTTCAGTTTTTCTCTTTTCAAACAAATATCCAAGGCATCCCTCAACATTTTACGTTCAGCTTTTTCAAATGATTTTTCACCATAATGATAATCCTGCAAACTTTTATCAAAACAGCTTCCTAATGGTCCTAAATATTCCAATGGTCCACAGACTGTCCCTGAAGAAACAATATAAACATTTTCTAAAGTCACCGAATTACCCAAAAAGTGTAATGACATAACGAATCACTCCCAGCAGTGCTGAACTGACAATGCCATATGTAATGACAGTTCCTCCTAGCTTAAACATATTGCTGCCAATCCCCATAATCAATCCTTCACTTTGACTATCTAAAGCACATGATGTCATACTATTAGCAAAACCAGTAATGGGAATAAATGTCCCTGCTCCTGCCTTTTGAGCCAATTTATCATAAATGCCTAATCCCGTTAACAAACAGCTTATAAAAACTAATGTAATAATCATCATAGGTGTTGCATCTTCTTGTTTAACATGATAAACATTCATAAAAAACTCTAAAACACCTTGTGCAATAGCACCAATGACACCTCCATACAAAAATGCATAAAACGCATTTTTCATCTTATGTCCTGTTGGTTTCAAAGATTCAGCCAACTGATCATATTCTTTACGATCCATTTTTCATCACCTCTTACATAGTGTTTACATTTTTTGACTTTTCAAACATGATTTTTTTTGTTGTACATATACTCTTCTTGAAAGGAAATGATGAATCATGAAAAAACTTTTAACGCGTATCTTTGAATACTTTTTTGAAGTGATTGAAGTTGATGAAGATGGGCATGAAATCAAAAAACAACAAGAATCTTAATTCTTGTTGTCATTTTTCTAAACGTACCCATATTCTATTTAAAATAGGAATCAGAATATAACCGATAAAAATTTCAATTGGTAAAACTGCACATTCCTTAACAGCTCTTATACATAGTGAGATTGTCCAAGGAATCTGATACATCATATCTAACCATAATGGTGTTAAACATAAAGTGACAACCAATTCCGTAAGGACAACACATAAAACCCATGTTGAAAAGGTTTTGGCTTCCTGTGCATTAATTTTACGTTTTAAAAATGCAATCACTATCATAAATATCAATGATAACAACAGACAAATACTTATCAGTGTGATTTTATCTTGTGATTGAAGATGATACACTGTTTCAGAAATATTCACTGAATCAAGCTGTCCAATATAAATGGAAGCACCAATACCTAAAACCAAAATCAGTCCAATTACAATGCGTAAAACATTTTGTGGGCTGATATTTTTTGAATGTTCATGAATCAATGACGGAATGACACTGACAAGAATTGTTCCTAAGGTAAATCCAAAGAATGGAAATCCTGTAGGTACTAAAATCAAACCAATCACATCGCTACACAAACCAACAATAAAGGCATAACTTGGTGATAAGAAATATCCCGCTAACATCAAGGGAATATATTCAAATCCAATTTTAAGACTTTCAGCTCCAAACAACGGGATCATAATAGCCAATCTTTTACAGATTGCTGTTAAGATAATAAAAATAGCTGCTATCACTAATTTCATGACATTTCCTTTTTCAAAAGGATAAAACTTAAATACATAAAAACCGAGTGCAATAATAATGATTGCAATAATAATTTGTTCCATAACATCATGCTACATATAACAAAATTTTCCTGCTTCATCCTCATTTCTAGTCCACAGGCGTTAATTCCGATCATAAGACCGTACATGCTTTGCTACTGACGTAGACTCCTCCTTCTTTTTTTATTTTTTTCTATCATACACGATTTATTCATTATTGACAATATTTCTTTCTTCTCCTTTTAAGAAGGCAAGTATATTTTCATAAACTTCATCTACGCATCTTTGTCTTGCTTCAATAGAACCCCAGGCAATATGTGGTGTGAAGATAACCTTATTCATATCTTGAATAGAATAAAGCACATCATCTTCTAATAATGGTTCATGTTCAAAGACATCTAAGCCAACTCCCGCTAAATGTCCTTCATTCAAGACTTTCACTAAAGCTTTTTCTTCTATAATACCACCACGTCCAACATTGATGAGATATGCCATTGGTTTCATTTTTCTTAAAGCTTCTTCATTAAATAAATAATGTGTCTTTTCATTTAATGGTGCATGAATACTAATAATATCTGATGTCTTTAACAAAGTATCAAAGTCAACCTGCTGATAATCGCTGGTTGCATTTTGACCACTTGTCGAATAATATTGAACTTTAGCACCCATAGCCTTTGCGATACCTGCGACTTGGCGACCTATATGACCTAATCCGACAATCCCCCAAGTCATAGAAGCAACATCATGGAAAACATCATCAAAATAACTAAAACACTGACTTTGACAATATGCTTTTGATTTAACAAAATGATCATATGCCACATTTTTCTCTACCAAATGCATCAATAAAGCTAACGTATGTTGAGCAACTGTCTTAGTCGAATAATCTTTCACATTAGCGACCTTAATGCCATGATCACGACAATATTCTAAATCAACATTATTCGTTCCTGTCGCAAATAAACAGATTAATTTCAAATGTTTTAAACCTTCCAGCACTTCCTTTGTCATTACATTTTTATTTGTAATCACAATATCAGCACCTAAAATACGACCTTTAATTTCTGAAGGTTTTGTATCTTCATACATGGTCACTTGTCCTAAAGAAGCAATTTTTGACAAATCAACATCTTTTCCAACAGAAGCACTTTGTAAAACAACAATATGTGTATCTTCCTGTTTTAATAATGTCATAAAATCTTCTGGTGAAACATTCTGGAAAAGTTTTCCAAGCCAGATAGCTTCATTTAAATCTAAAATATCAGTTGGTAAAGCCACCCCACACATCACAGTATCTACAATTTCAAATTTTAAAATATGCTGAATCATCGCAACACCTAAAGCTTTAGATGTCATTGTTTTATCATCTTCAATTTTTTCTAAAAGATGTTGTTTAAAATGTTTTTCATTTTGTATACATTGATAGATACACTCCTGTAATGACGTATATGTTAAAACATGTTCTCTTATAAAATCATGATAAAGAAGTGGTAAAACAACATCATACAATTCTAATGGCACAGGTCTTCCATACCCTTTTGTAAAATTATACAGTATAGCTGTTCCTAATTCTTCATCTTTCATGCGATCTACTAATTTCATGATTATTTCCTCCCTCAAATAAATAAACTTCTACTCTTTGTCTTTCAGCCTTAGCTTTATCATCATAAAAAATCATACAGATTTTCATTTTCTGTTCATGAATATTATATTTCATCACATTATAGGAAATATAACGGCTACGACTTTCTTTTAAGCCACCCGTAGCACTTCCTGCCCCAATATAATAACAATCATCTTCTTTTTTAAAAAAAGGTAAATGCTTATGGCCATGAAACACATAATGAATATGTCGTTTTTGTAGCCAATCAATTAATAATGGTGCATCAACCAGAACTTTTGAAGTTTCTATAATACGATTGATAAATGTTTTTTCATGCCATTTGGTTTTAATAAACTCTGCTTTATCAATGGGATAAACATGGTGATGCAACATCACTAATAATGTATATTCTTCTAAATGATCAATAGCTGACAATTCATCATCTATTTCATCAAGTTGTCTTTTTCCTACTTTTCCTCTCGCTAAGTTTCCTTCACTTGTTGTATCCATTTTAATAATAACGATTTTTTCCTGTTCTAAAACTTTAACATTTTCACCAAGCAGATAAGCAATCACTTTACTTTTTTGATTTCTAGCAAAATTAAAGCCATGAACAATCACATCATGATTTCCTAAAATAAAAGTCACATTCGCCTTATAACGCTTTTTAAGACTATTCATAAAATCATTGGCTAAATACATATTTTTACGATTAGGAGATTCCATCAAATCACCTGTTATCAAAATATTAACTGCCCATAAAGAAGGTAATCTTGGAATCAGTTCATCCAATGAAGCATAAAGACGCTCCAGTCCCTTTTGACGTTTATCTTTACCGAGATGCAAATCACTCAATTGAATGAAATAGGCATCATCCTGATACTGATTATAAACATCAAATAAGCAAAGATGATTTTCAATATAGGATGTTAACTGCAAGAAATCTTTTTGATTATGTATCGGCGCAAATACTGCCTGTTGTCCTTTAAAAATTAAACATCCTGGCCACATATCAGCATGATTTAAAGCACAGAAAAAGGCTGGAAAAGGATCAAAGAAAGATAAATTATCACGTTGAAAATGTTCTGAAATAGCATAGAAATAAATATTCTCGTATTCAGGAAAAGATGTCATTTGAAAAGAAGATTCATCAAATCCAGGCACATAAACAATGTGAATCGCTTCCTGATATGTTTGAGCCATTGTTTCCATTTCACTAGAAAAAGGCTTATGCAAAATATGATCCACATCTTCAGCTTTCATAAAACGTGACAACAATGCATAATCATCCCTTGTGATAGAAGATAAAACATCACACGAAATATGGCGTTGGCAAAGCCATTGAACAAAACTTTGTATATAGTCATATGACATCAATAAATCACGCATATATGCTGATTCATTACGATAAACAATATTAAAAAAGGTATTGATAAAGAAGATTTCATTCACTGTCTTTTCACCTCATAATTTTATTATACTACAAATTGAAATAATTGAATATGAAAAAATATAACGGGAATCCCGTTATATTTTAGAATTTTAAGTTTCTTGGTGTTCTTGGGAATGGTTCAACATCTCTAATGTTTTGCATACCTGTCAAATACATTAAGAAACGGTCAAATCCTAGTCCAAATCCAGCATGTTTACATCCACCAAATCTTCTTAAATCCATATACCATTGAAGTCCTTCTTTAGACATTTGTTTTTCATCCATGATTTTTTCTAGAACTTCATATCTTTCTTCACGCTGACTTCCACCAACTAATTCTCCAATTCCTGGCACCAGCAAATCACATGCTGCAACAGTCTTGCCATCATCATTTAAACGCATATAGAAAGCTTTAATTTCTTTTGGATAATCTGTTAAGAACACTGGTCCACCTACAATTTTTTCACAGATATAGCGTTCATGTTCACTATTGAGGTCCATACCCCATTCAACTTTATTTTCAAACTTAACATCGGCCTGTTTTAAAATATCAATAGCTTCTGTATATGTCATACGTTTAAATTCACTATTTCTAACATGAGTAATTCTTTGAATACATTCTTTATCAATCATCTGTTCAAAGAATTTCATTTCTTCAGGTGCATTTTCTAAAACATAGTCAATACAGTATTTGACCATATCTTCAATTAAATCCATATCATCTTCTAAATCTGCAAAAGCAATTTCTGGTTCAATCATCCAGAATTCACTAGCATGACGTGATGTATTTGAATTTTCAGCTCTAAAAGCTGGTCCAAATGTATAAACATCTCTAAAAGCCATACAGAATGCTTCGACATGTAATTGTCCTGTTACGGTTAAAAACGCTTCTTTACCAAAGAAATCTTTATCAAATTCAGTATTATCAATGGTTGTTGCTCTAAACATTTCTCCAGCACCTTCACCATCATTACTTGTAATAATTGGTGTATGCACATAAACAAAACCTTGTGACTGGAAAAATTCATGAATAGCCATTGATAAAACACTTCTTAATCTAAAAATAGCGTAAAATGTATTAGCACGTGGACGAAGATGAGGAATTTCTCTCATATATTCAAAAGAAT
Source organism: Massilimicrobiota sp. An134 (assembly GCF_002160815.1). Taxonomy (GTDB): domain Bacteria; phylum Bacillota_I; class Bacilli_A; order Erysipelotrichales; family Coprobacillaceae; genus Allocoprobacillus; species Allocoprobacillus merdigallinarum. The sequence goes on from NZ_NFLH01000007.1 coordinate 45,479, forward strand.
GTCTTTTCTTTTGAAGTGGAAAATCTTCATCACATGCACCTTCTACAACAACTTGTGTTGCTTCAATTTCAAAAGGCTGTTTAGCTTCAGGTGTGAGTTTTAATTTTCCTAAAACACGAATAGCACTTCCCGTACTGATATGTTTGATATCATCATAATTTGATAAAGTTTCCTGTAAATATACAATCTGGCAGTTTCTAAAATATGTTCCATCGTTTAAAGCTATAAAACCAACTTTTCCATTATCACGATTTGTACGTACCCATCCATCTAATTCAACATATTCTAAACCTTCAGTTTCAAAATCTTCCCCAGATAAAACCATTTCATACAATTCTCTGACTGTCATAAATTCAAACATTAATCTCTCTCCTCCTTTTTATAAAAAAAGCCGTTCCTAAAAGGAACGACTATAATATCGCGGTACCATCCTCATTCATATTCATCATGAATATGCTCTCTTACCATAACGCTGTTTAGCGGGATAGTCTACTTACATTTCTCCTATCCGGTTCATTGAGTGTTCCATATTATAACAGTTTCTTTTGCTTACACCATCCAAAAGTCGCTATCAAACTTCACTATAATACGTTCTCAAATCATTACCTGTACATCTATTATTAACATCTTTCTCACAAAATTTCAATACTTTATTCATCATTGACATGCATTTTTAAAATCAATTCCTGAATAGCCACAACAACATCGACTGTCTGTACAACAACATCACTATGAACTGTAAAATGTGTATGCGTAAAATCTACAATTCCTTTAATGCCTAAATCCATTAAACGATCGACTGTTTCCTGAACATTTTCACTAATAGCCAATATCGCAATCTTGCAGCCTTGAGGAAATGTTTTTTCCAAATCATCAATATGATAAAGTTTAACCCCAAAGCGTTCTCCAACTTTATTTTGATCCAAATCATAACCACACACAATTTTTCCAACTGTATATTGCCAACGATTATATTTTAAGATGGCACTTCCTAAGTTACCAACACCAATCAAAATAATCGATTCATCTAACCCTAAACCAAGAACATTATTAAGAATATTGATAATTTCCTTTGTATCATATCCGATACCACGTTTACCTAATGTTTCTTTGTGTGTCAAAAAACTAAAATCACGACGAATGGTTGTATCCAAGATTCCTGTTGCTTCAGATAATTCACTTGATAAAAAGTTGTTTTGCCCTTCATGTTGCATATTACGCAATGCCTTTAAATAAACGGGAAAACGTGACATTGTTGCTTTTGAAATTTTATGCTGTTTTTTTTCCATTAAGATTCACCAAGACTTTCCTCTTCTAAATCATATGACGGTTTGACCATTAAGTCAAGTGATGAAAATTTCTGATGTTCAAACATCACACGTGCTGCCGAAGCAATCATAGCTGCATTATCTGTGCAATAGCGCATTGGTGGAAATAAAACAGGTATCTCACTACGCTTTGTCAGTGCTTGTCTTAATCCCTGATTTGCACTGACTCCCCCAGCCACGATAATCTGTTTAACATGATAATCCTGAGCCGCTTTGATTGTTTTAGAAACCAGAACATCAACAGCAACTTCCTGAAAAGAACATGCTAAATCTTGAGGAATAATCTCTTCACCACGCTGTGATGCATTATGACAAAGATTAATCACTGCTGATTTTAAACCACTAAAAGAAAAATTATAGCTTTCATCATTCATGGGTAATGGCAAAGCATAAGTATGTTTTCCTTCTTTGGCCATACGATCAATAACCGGTCCTCCTGGATAAGGCAAATGCAATACACGTCCAACCTTATCGTAAGCTTCTCCAATCGCATCATCTAAAGTCTGACCAATGACTTCAAATGAAAATTCATGTTTCATATAAACAAGTTCACTATGCCCACCACTGACAACTAGACACAAACATGGATATTGAATGTCTTCGACAAGTTCATTAGCATAAATATGTCCAGCAATATGATGAACACCAATCAATGGTTTATGATAAGCTAATGCCAATGTTTTGGCAGCCTGCATCCCAACATGTAAAGATCCGACCAGTCCAGGCCCTTTGGTAACGGCAATGGCATCTATATCCTGCATATTGATTTGGGCTTCATTTAAGGCTGTCTTTAAGACAGTCGATACACATTCTACGTGCATACGACTGGCAATTTCTGGAACAACTCCACCAAACATACGATGTGTATCAATTTGTGATGCGACAACATTGCATAAGAGTTCACGTTTATCCTTTAAAATCGCCACTGCCATTTCATCGCAACTTGATTCAATTGCTAAAATAAGACTCATGCTTTTCCCTCCATTTCTTTTGTCATTAAATAAGCATCTTCATGATTATCCTGATAATAATCTCGACGTATGGATTGAATATCAAATCCATTTTTTTGATAAAGCGCAATCGCTTTTTGATTAGATTTTCGTACCTCTAAACTCATCATGTTTACACCTGCATCCCTGGCATAAGATAAAGCAAATTCTAAAAGCTTTTGTCCATAACCATGAGATTGTTCTTCTTTTTTTATCCCAATAGATGCAATTTGTGCCTGCTCATACATCACCCAAAGATCAACATATCCAATGATTTCCATTTCTTTTTTTAAAACAAAAATATGTGCAAATGGATTTTCTAACAATTCGTATTCAAAATCTTCTTTTGACCAAGGTGATGTCATTAAAGTGTGTTCTAACTGCACGAGCGTCTCAATTTCTTCTGACTGTAAAGCTTCTATAAGCATATTTTTTTAGCCTCAACATCTTTAAGATAACGTGGTACTAAAGCATCAACATTTTGCACTATTGATGTCTGCTTGGCTAATTCATGTAAATTTTTAGCCAAATCAACCGTATTAGGTTCATACCCCACAACTTCATTTTGTCCAACAACTTGAAAATCACTATAATCTTGCATAAATTGTGGAAACTGTTGAATATCTATCATTTGTTCTGGAATAACTGCTTGTCCATTTTCATAAGCACAGACAAAAACTTTTTGACTACGTGCATCAATCACAGATACACATTTTTGTAAACCTGCATAAGCTGCTAAAGAAGAAATAGCTTTGATATGTACTGAAGAAATAACACTTAATGTTTTTGCTATTGTTAAAGCAACTCTTTCTCCTGTATAAGAACCAGGTCCTAATGTAATGACCATTTCATCAATATCCAGTAATTCCTTTTGATGTTTTTCTAATAATTTTTGAAGATAGGGAATTGCATTTTCTGATTGGCGTTTAGACCCCATTTCCTGAAGAGATGACAAACATTGATCATCTTCATATAAAGCAACCATTAAATATTGATTCGATGTATCCATTATAAGCTGTAACATATTTTCATCTCCTCCAATAATTGCTGATATTTTTCTCCATAAGGTACAAATGTCATTCGACGTGTCTGATCACTATTTTTTGTCATATGTATTTCTAATCTTTCTTGAGGTAATATATCTTGAATATACATTGGCCATTCAATAACACAAACACCATCATTTTCAAACATTTCTTCAAATCCTAATTCTTCATTTTCGCCTTCTAAACGATAAGCATCAAAATGATATAAAGGCCATCTTCCCTGATATTCCTTCACAATCGTAAAAGTTGGTGAATTAATAATCTTTTTAACACCTAGACCTTTTCCAATTCCTTTTGTAAATGTTGTTTTACCAACACCTAAATCTCCTTCTAATGTAATCACAGCATTAGGAAATAAGTGTTTAGCAAGTTCTTCTCCAAAATCAATCATATCTTGTTCATTTTGAAAATCCACGATGATCTCTCCTTTTTTTATAATTTCCACTTTGATAATAATGATACCAATGTTGTGCAAAACCAGGTCTAAAAGGTCCTGCCATATTCATAGCCATCTCAATCAGCTGATCTAGCTGCTGATATAATATCTCATCTAGTTCTTGACCATAATTCATCATCATTTTATGTTGCTGGTATTCTTCTTCATCTAATATTTTATATTTATAATCTGGAAAAACCTTTAAATCTAAATCATAATCAATGTATTTTAAAGCTTCTCCATCATACAATGTTGGTGATGCAATATTACAATAAAAATGCACCCCTGTTTTACGAATCATACAAATGACATTATACCATTTTCGCTTAGGGAAATAACAAATAGCTGGTTCTCTTGTATACCATTTACGTCCATCTGATTCCGTAACAAGCGTTCTATTATTCACCACAATAAAATGATATGGTGTTTCTTCTAAAACAAGTCCTTTATCCCAACAGCGATGAATGCTTCCATCATGTTTATAACAATGAATAAGGATATTTTGACCAACAAATGTCTTATTCATAATCAATAACCTCTTTCTATAACAGAAATATTATACACAAGTTATACTCTTTTTTAAAGCAAATTTACTATTTTCTATATAGTAAAAAAATCTCTCAATACTGAGAGATTACATAAACGCTCTTTTTAAACGAGGATATAACAATGGAACATCAACCATAAACAATATAAGCGATGGTGCAGAAAAATGAACAAACAACATGACAATTGTACAGTTAGTTCAATTTGATAAAAAAATTTATATATTACTTGTAATCGCAAATAATATTCCATAGCGATTTTACAATACTGTATCAAGCCAAAAAGGCATGAAATCATGCACTAAAAAATATAAAACAATTTCCAGAAGATTTTTGTTTTCAACTTACAAAAAAGAAAATGAAACTTTTCAATACCAGATTAACACCTCAAAAATATGAGATGAATCATTAACCAATACATTCGTAGTGTTAACGTACTTGTTTCCATATATCATTGATCAAAAATGTTTTTCTTTAGATATTCTATTTAGCTTTACTTCTGCAACAGATATACCTACTATCACAATAAAAAGCAGACATGACAAAAGACATCATTCCTAAAAATATTTTTAATTGTGCTCTTAATTATTTAATATGCCATTTATAATAACAACATATTTATCTTTTTTATTTCCAATAAACATTTTTAATACACACTTCATTCAGGTCTCCTAAATATCGAATATCATTATATACTATGAACGATTCAAGAGTATATTTTTTCCCAATTTTTAACAATGATAAAATAAGATATTCATTACTATTCACCTTAAAATAAAAATAATCCCCTTTCAAAGAACTGTTAATCAATCGTTCTTCTCTATTTTCTTTCATCCTTGGCTTTTTTGATATATTATTAAAAAAATATGGTAACCATTCAATTCTTGATAATATCATATCCCATGTAATATGTTTATGATTTGCTGTTGGTCTATTTCGTCTAATTCTATTCTCGAACATATCTAAATCAATCTCATTATTCAATAAAATTTGAAATCCATTCTTCCCTTTATATTTTGATTTATGCCTTTGTTTATCATAAGCATATTGTAAACCAATTAAATGAGGTAGCTGTGTAGTACTGATCTTTATTTGCAACACTTTATCAACCGTTTCAATACAAAGAATTTTATTATCAAATTGACAGAAGTATAATGCATATTCATGAAAAGAATAGCTTCTCATATCAATTCTATTTCTTGCTTTGTTTAATTTCATATTTTTATTCCTCTTTTAAGCACTGAAAAAGGGATTGTAAAACAATCCCTCTATTCAGAAAGTCTGAGCCAAATTTAGGAAATGGCTAGTTCCAGGGCTGTAGTATTTGTTTTTGCGCCCGCCACAGTCGGGTCCCCATCGACTTTCGAATGATCACATCTTCGTTTAAAACGAAATGTCGCAGATGAAATAACTGTCATCCTCAGCAATTATATTATGGATAATCTTATCCATTCATATACTTATTTTCTTCGAAATTAAATATTCCTTTTAATTCCACATTCATTATAACACATTTTCTAGAAAACTCTAGAGATTAATACAAAATCTTTCTAACAAAATCAAATCAGTAAATTCTGCCTAAAGCCTACTCTAAAACAATGATAAACTCTTTATCGAAGCAACACTAGCTTTTAAAGCCACAATAAAAAATTATCCCTTGACATATCTATTATAAATAACGTTAAGAGGTGTTTCAATCATCAAATTTGAATGAACTTCCTTTATACAACATACTTATAACAAAACGACTTTATTTGTCCATGGCAATCACCAATTCATTTCTAGTCGAAATAAAATCTATTTCTTTCCATTGTTTTTCATAGTCCTTTTCTTTAACGTCATTTAAGACAATATGAGATAAAAAGACTGTTTTGAGTAGGAATGATATGATCAACATGTTTGTTAATTTCATGTGTCTACCATAGTGGAATCATATCACTTCACTATCCACTCCATACGGACTTTTTACGATATATTAAAAAATCTCTCAATACTGAGAGATTACATAAACGCTCTTTTTAAACGAGGATATAACAATGGAACAACAATCATACATAATATAAGTGTTGGTGCAACATAGATAATATTATATCCTAATGAATAAACAATTGGATTCATACCTTCTGGTGCATAACTTGCAAACAAGAAAGCGCCTGAAGCAAAATGAGATAAGTATTTTAAAAACATGACAAAAACAATACCCCAGCAAATAGGAAGGTTTCCAATTTTCTGTGTTTTCATCAAAGGTGTTAATCCACATACTGCAAGTGGTAATACATAATCAAGTAAAACTGACCATGGTCCATAGTAAGTTGCTAAACCTAAGACAAACTGTAAAATAGATACCCCTATTCCACAAATGACACCATATCCAGCTCCCATTAAATAACCACATAACATGATGGCAATGACATCAACAGAGATTGTTCCTCCCTGTGGTAAAGAAGGAATAATTTCATTCACATAGCTCAAAATCAGTGTAATAGCCATAAACATTGCAAGCTGACACATACTTTTGACTGTGAAATCAACTTTTAAAATTTTTTTCATAATTCGATCCCCTTTCATTGAAGCCAACAAATAAAAAAGACTTTTCTACCCACGTAAAAAAGTCACAAAAATCATTATTTGCACTCTCTACGCTGGCATTACCCAGTTCAGATCATAAGGGACAAGGTGAAAACCTTTCTCAGCAAATGCGCCCCTGGCTCATATCTATTATATTCTTTTTTAGAAAAAATACAAATATTTTTTACAAAACATTTTTTCCTAGTTTTTTTATAAATAAATGCTATAATAAAAGGGAATTAAGGGAGGATAAGAAAAATGGCAAAAATTATTGCAGTGAATGCTGGTAGTTCATCACTTAAATTTCAATTATTTGAAATGGATGATGAAACAGTCATTACTTCTGGTGTTATTGAAAGAATTGGTTTAGAAGATTCTATTTTTACAATTAAATTCAATGGTGAAAAAGATGTTCGTACTTTACCTATTCCAACACATAAAGAAGCTGTTCATTTATTATTAGATACATTATTAGAAAAGAATATCGTGTCTTCATTGGAAGACATTAAAGGTGTAGGACATAGAGTTGTACAAGGAGGTTCTTATTTTAAAGAATCTGCTATTATTGATGAAGATGTTGTCAGCAAGATTGATGAATTAAAATCATTAGCACCTTTACATAACCCTGCTCACTTAACAGGATATTATGCTTTTAAGGAAGCTATTCCAAATGCTGGTGCTGTTGCTGTATTTGATACTGCTTTCCATCAGACACTTGAACCAAGATGTTATATTTACCCAATTCCATATCGTTTCTATACTGATTATAAAGTGAGAAAATATGGTGCACATGGGACTTCACATTATTATGTATCACAGAAAGTTATTGAAAAACTAGGTAACCCTGAACATTCTAAAATCATTGTTGCTCACTTAGGAGCTGGTGGTTCTTTAACAGCTGTCAAAGATGGAAAATCTATTAATACATCTATGGGATTTACACCATTAGCTGGAATTATGATGGGAACTCGTAGTGGAGATTTGGATCCTTCTATCATTGATTACTTGATTGAACAAGTTGGTATGGATATGAAAGATGTCATTCATATGTTAAATAAAGAATCTGGATTACTTGGTGTATCAGGTGTATCAAGTGACTTTAGAGATGTATTAAATGCTGCTAATGAAGGAAACGAAAGAGCTAAGTTAGCTATTGACATTTTCTTTAGAAGAGTTATTGCATACATTGGTAGATATTTTATTGCTTTAGGTGGATGTGATGCAATTGCCTTTACAGCTGGTATTGGAGAAAACTCTGCTTATGCTAGAAAAGAAATTCTATCATTAGTAAGTGAAGCATTAGGTATTGTTGTTGATGATGATGCTAATGAAAATGGTGAAGGTGAACGTTTAATTTCTAAACCTGAATCAAAAATCAAAGTTTATGTCATTCCTACAAATGAAGAACTTGTGATTGCCAGAGATACAAAACGTTTATTAAATCTATAAAATAAAAAAACAATATAAAAGAAAAGAAGATGCATGGATCAAAATCCCTGCATCTTTTTCTTTACCTATCTGTTTCTTTTTGAGTTCTACAAAGCTTTATAATGAAAATCAAACATCCTCCAGCTAATATCAGATAATAAAACATGTGCGTTGCATCTCCTGTTTTCACAACGACAACTGGAATCTTTTCATTTTCATACTGAAAACTATGCACCTTTCCAATTCCTTCAAGCTGATCATCAATGACAATCTTAACAACTTCATCAGATAACTGATAACCCTTTGGCGCTTTTGTTTCTTTGACATAAACTGTTTGACCATACTCTAAATTTTCAAAAGTGACAGTCCCTTTTGTTGTATCAGCCTTTAATGTTTTGAATGGCTTTTGACATTTTTCATCTAAATAAATTGTAAACTCAAAATCATTATGAACAATGTTCTTATGTGTTTGACTATCAACCTTATTGATCAAAATATCAGTGATAATACGATGATCTGTCATTGTCAGTGACATATCCTGTTTTCCATCAACAGTCAAAGTCACGGACGGAGATGTTTCATATCCTTCTGGTGTTTTGACTTCAACAATTGTATAAGTTTCCCCTACCTTCAATCCTTGCGCATAATGAACTGATCCATCTGTTGTCCATTGATCAATGATGTTTTTTGTTTTATTAGACACAATCTGTAATGTCGCACCTTTGACATTATTTCCTAATTCATCTTTCTTTTGAATACCAACTGTTGTATCAATCATTGTGATATGCTGATTCTGTTGATCATCAGTGACAGTAAACTCAATATCCTGCGCCAGATTCTTGCCAATTGGTGCTAAATCTTCATGAAGAATATAAGTCTTACCTACTATAAGATTATTTATAGTATGACTATCCTTTGTAGAAATCCATTCATCAACAATTTCTTCTGTTTCTTTATCAATGACTTGCATAGATGCACCTTCAATTTCCTGTCCACCTGCATCCTCTTTTGAGAAAATGACTTTCTTATCTATCATAGATAAATTCATATTTTCATTCTCTTTCACAGTAAACTGTATTTCATTAGCCATTGCAAATCCATCTGGTGTTTTGATTTCTCGAAGGATATATGTTTGACCAACAATAAGTCCTTCAGCGTGATGAACACTTCCGTCAGTTACCCATTGGTCAACAATATTTTTGGTCTTATCACTGACAATCTGAAGAGTCGCTCCTTGAACAGCGTTACCATCTACATCTAATTTATTGACATCCACCTGTGTATCTTTCATGACAATTGTCTGTTTGTTTTTTGACATTGTAAACTTCACATCTTTGGCATAAGTATATCCAAGGGGTGTCAAATCTTCACGATAGATATAATCCTTTCCAATGACAAGTCCTTTAACGAGATGACCTCTTCCATCACTTGTCCATTGATCAATAATTTCTCCACTTTTAGCATCAATGACAGAATATTCTCCACCTTTGAGTTCTGTTCCGTTTAAATCCTGTTTAGAGAAATATGTTTCTGTTAGCTTATTCTTCATTGTCTTTTCCACTGTATATTCTTTTGTCGTATTGTCTTTGATATCAAACTCAAAGATGACTGGTTCATCCAAAAGAACATATCCATCTAACGTTGAAATCTCTTCAACCTTGTATCTGGCACCCGTTGTTCCAAGTGGTAAATCTTTTAATTCCAGTTTTCCACTTTCATTAATCATATAAATACCATCAGTTGAATTCCCCATAATGACAGAATCACCTTTTTTGTAAATCATCTTTCCTGTTGCTGGATCCATAATATCACTATCAGCAGTGACTTTAAACTGTGCTCCACCAACAGCTGTATCTTCCTCTCTTTCAAATTCTTTATGAAGAATCAAATGTCCTGTTGGTTTTTCATTGATAAATGAAACTTCAATGACAGGTTGATTGTCTTCATCAAAATAGATTTCATCATTATCTGCTGTAATATTCACTTGAATATCATCTCCAATAAGGAATCCTTCAGGATTTCTCAATTCTTCGATTGTATATGTTCCTGATTTGACCATATCATCCAGCACAACATATCCATTTTCATCTGTTGCCCATTCATCTTTATAAACCATACCAACTTTTTGTTTGACATCATTTCCTTCGCTATCTTTTAACTTAAATGTCGCATGAGATAAAGCCACTTTCTGTCCATCTTTATCTCTTTTCACAATTTTTAACCATGCCTGAAATGGTGCATTGTTGACCATTCTATATTCAATTTCCTGATCTTCATTAATGGTAATAAAAAAATCACCAGCAGGATAATAATTTTCTGGTGTTTTTGTTTCCTTTATTTGATAAATACCATAAGGCAGATCAATAGATGTATCTCGTCCCGTTGAATCTGTCACAAGAACATCATAAGCTCTTGCCTGATCCCATCCATTCTTTTGAACATCTGAGTAAAGCTTGATAGTAAATTCTACACCTGCCAATCCTTGTGTAATGCCACTTGATCCATCAGTTCCCATTTTGGCAACTTCAAGTTTTCCTTTAATGACTTGTTCTTTAGAAACAACACTTTGTGTGACAACCTGCTGATTCGAATTTGAAGACGTCAATGTCACTATCTGAGGCCCATCTAATAAATATCCAACACTTGGCTTTGTTTCTTCTACTCGATAGACACCCATTGGTAAATTAGACCATAAAATTTTTGCCTGATCATTTGTTTTCTTTGTTCCTGTATCACCCCAGACACCATTTCCAACCGACTTTTGAGAGATGATTTCATCTTTTTTATAAAGCACAGTTCCATCAGATGGATTCAATATATCTTGATTGGCTTTTAAAACATATTCAGCCTCTTTTAAGGTTGCATCACCTTGAGAGATATTCCCAGTTTCTTTATCCTGTTTCTCTAATTCAATTTTCCCTAGAACTGGTTCATTATAGATTTCAATGGCATAAGTCTTACCATTTTCAGTCACGCTCTGATTCTTTTCAAGTGTCGCAATGACATAGTTCTGTGGTGCTTCTTTTTCACGAATCGTATATGTTCCATAATCAAGTAATCCTGTTTTAGCAACACCTTCACTATTTGTAGATATTGTCGCAACTACCTGATTTCCACTTAAGACCTCAAACTTTGTACCTGGTTTCTTAACAACCTCACCTGTTTTTTTGTCCTTTTTCACAACCTGAATATAACCCTGTTTCCAGTTATTCGTTTGCGTAAACGAAGCTGTTTGACCAGCTTTTAACTCTACTGAATGGACTGTTGAATCCAAGACAAGATGATCTGGAACCTTGATTTCCTGTATATAAATGGTTGTTGGTTGCAGTTTGTCAATCGTAACTGTTCCATCTTTTCCAGTTGTATATGTACCTAGACTTTGACTCATGTCTGCATGATAAGAAATTTGAAACTGTACATCAGCAATATTATTACCCTTATTATCTTTTTTAGTAATCTTTAAAGCAGATGCTCCAATCTTAATCTTAAAGAAAGCACTTGGCATAGCTTCATCCAATTCTCCTGCAATCGCGACTTTCTGATATCTTTCAGAACTGTCTAAACAAAGCAGCTGTCTTTTATTGAGATCAAGACTATTGATTCCAGATACTGTTTTCGTATCATCAAATGAAGCATTCGCTGTGACTTTTAAAACATTCCCATTTTTAACAAACGAAAGCCCGTTGGCCTTAAAATCATATCTTTCAAGAACCTGATTTTGATCATTCATTTCCATATAATAATGATTGCCATCAAATGCAGTCATTTCATATGTTTTCGCAAGATTTTCACTCTTTGATGCAAAACTAGGAATCTGCCCCCATGTCTTTAAAATCTGACTATAAGAATCATAGTATGTTTTGACATTGGACTTTGTCGTAGAGTTAGACCAATTCAAAGAATTATAAACAGAAGTCGCACCACTGGTTGTCACACCTCGATAACTACCATCTGCATTTCTTTCACCAACCATGATTTCCCATACAATAATTTGTGCTGCATACCACTGATAGGCATTTCCATTCACTGCTTTTAATGATCCATTTGTATGATATGAAACATTGATCTTTGTTGGTGCTAGACTTAGCACTCGACTAATAAGCTTTTCCTTTTCTGACGAACTTAAATGTTTGTTCTTTTGAGCTTCTTCAATAAGCTCAATTGTGTCAGTAGGCGTATACTGTGTTCCATCATGAACAGCCTTTCCATTCTCTAGACAATAAAAATACTGTCCATTTGTCGTCAGAAGAACCGTCACACCTTCATCATATGAACTGGCCTCCAAAACAGTTCCATCATTTAGTTTGGATCCAGCTTTTGTGGTGACACCTGCCAGATAATTATAAGTATTCATCTCATATGAAGCTCCATAAACTTCACCTATGTTCAACATAAAAATACACGACAACATCAAAAGTATGACTTTCTTTAATTTTATAAAATGCTTATGTTTATCCATCTTTTTTCCCTCCTTTTTAGCTAAACATAATCGTTTTCGAACACATCACCTCCTTTTACATATCAAAAAAGACAGGTCATCATCCTGTCTTAAAACATCTTCCTTATTTTTCATCACCATAAAATATCATGAATCAATAAAAAAATTCCATCTAAAATGGAATCAGTATGTGCGCAATGAAACTGCATATAACGGTCACACAGGCAACAAAAACCAGGCCTTTTTGACGATAAGCGAAGTAAATACCCGCCAGTCCTCCAACCAAAGCACTGCCCATATGTCCAGTTGCATATAGAATGCTTGGAAATGTCAATGCCGATAAAACAGCATAAGGCACATAATATAGAAGCGAACGTATAAAACGTGAGTGGATTTCTTTTTTAAAAAACGTCAGTGGCAACATTCTTGGCAAATAGGTCATAACGGCCATCACAAAAACAGTCAGTAATAAATAGCTTGACATTAGACATTCTCCTCAATAGGGTAACGTAAAGCCCCATAGAAAGCTCCCAGTATTGTAGCCACAATCAATTGAAATCCACTAGATAATCCTTGAAACAAAGGCACTTCATACATGATTGTTGAAAGAATTGCTGCTATGACTACAACTTCTAATATAGCACGTGATTTGGCAGATGCTGGAACAATAATCGCTAAAAACATGCCATATAAAGCCAGCCCCATTGCATTTTGTAAAACAGGTGGCAAAATATTTGTCAGCGTTTCACCAACAAGTGTACCACTCGTCCATCCAATAATAGGTACCAAAATAAATCCTGCCATAAAAGAAAAAGATAATGTTCCATGTTCTAAAGATGCCAAACTAAATGTTTCATCAGTAATTCCAAAAGAAATCACCATTCTTTCCAGCGTTGACATCTTTTGATCAATCTTTTGACTTAAAGATAAAGACATTAAAAAATATCTTGCATTAATCATCAATAATGTTAATGCAGTTTCCATATACGAAGCTTGAGCCAGCATCAAAGATACTCCTGCAAATTGCCCCGATGATGTTAAATTAGTCAATGAAATCAATGTTGCTAAACCAAATGGTAAACCACTTGAAGCAACAAAAACCCCAAAAGAAAAAGAAACTGGAAAATACCCCAAAGCAATCGGCAGAGATCTTCTACAGCCTCTTAAAAATTCCTCCATCAAATCCCCTCCATATATTCCTATGATACATGAATCAAAATTACTTATCAAACAAATTTTTTTCAATAAATTCGATAATGTCTTCTCTTGATGTTAATACCTGATAAAAAGATTTTCTTAAATCTAATCTTTGGATATCAACTGAACGAATATCACTCAATTGAATACGACAATGTGTTATATGTGTATCTGTTTTTATTTTAATATCCTTTTCAAATATAGGATTAGCAGGGGTTGAATCTTTTTTGATAGATGTACATGGAACAACAAGCATTTTATATCCCATATCTTTTAAAACATAGCACCAATGTCCATCCATAAGTTCTTTAGGGAAGCCTCGTCCAATATTGAAATATGCCAATTCATGAATATGTGGTCTTTTATGTACATGATAGAACGTCTGATTACAGTCGCCATCCTTAACCAAATGACAGTAAAAATACTCTAACTGACTGGTCTGATGTAATAATGCATAGCTATATTTTTCTACATCATAAACACCGGATTCTTCTAGTTTTTTTAATGATTTATTCATTTCCAGTAAATTATTACGTATACTCATAATAACCCTCCTATTATATATATACGCATATTTTTCTCATTTTTCTTTTTTTTAAACAAACTTTTTTTATTTCACATCAAATTTTTATATTTCATATATTATAATGGAAACATTTTTAAAATATGAAAACTATTCGATGATGTTTCATGTATAATAATATCTATTATTGATGAAGTTACAAAAGAAAAGCGCCAGGACTTTATACATATAAAGTTGACGAGGACCAGATTTATCGAAAGATTCGGCGGATGATCTGGAGGTATGATGCTACCTGAACAATGAGCAAAACTAATGAGTGATCATTAAACAAATATCATTAGGCATCACTTCATTCAATAATAAAAAATGAAATTGATGGAGGAAATTTTTTATGTGTGGAATTACTGCTTATTGTGGAAAAGGTGAAGCTTTGCCTTTTTTAATGCAAGGTTTATCTAAATTGGAGTATCGTGGTTATGACAGTGCAGGTGTCACAACACTTGAAAACAATCAGCTTATCACTGTCAAATGTAAAGGACGATTAGAAAATTTAGAAAACAAACTAAAAAATCAGCATCTAAGTGGACATGTGGGGATTGGACATACAAGATGGGCAACTCATGGTGTTCCTTCTAATCTTAATTCTCATCCTCATACCAATCAGGATGAAACAATTGCTTTAGTGCATAATGGGATTATTGAAAATTATCGTGAATTAAAAGATGAATTATTAAAAAAAGGATATCAGTTTCAATCTGATACAGATAGTGAAGTTGTTGTTCAACTTCTTGATAGTCTTTATGATGGCAATCTATTAGAAGCAACACAAAAAGTATTGGCTCAAATCAAAGGAAGCTATGCTTTGTGTATTCTTTCAACATTAGAACCAGAACACATCATTGTTGCAAAAAAGGACAGCCCTTTAATTATTGGGAAAACAAAAGATGGTTATGTTGGTGCTAGTGATATTCCAGCCTTATTAGAATATACAAAAGAAGTTTATTTTTTAGAAGATTATGAAATGGCTGTTTTATCAACTGATCATATTTCATTTTATGATCAACACGGACATCCGATTGAAAAACAAACAACAACTATTCCTTATGATTTAGAAGCAGCTAAAAAAGATGGTTATGATACTTTTATGTTGAAAGAAATTCATGAACAGCCTCATGTCATTGCTGAAACATTAAGAGGTCGTATCAATCACAATCACATTATTTTAGATGAATTAAAAGATATTGATTTTTCTCAGTTCAATAAAATCTATCTGGTTGCTTGTGGAACAGCTTATCATGCATCTATGTGTGGTACTCATATTCTTAAAAAAGTATTAGACATTCCTGTTTTAAGCGAAGTTGCCAGTGAATTTCGTTATGATGATCCTTTTGTAGATGAAAAGACTTTAGCAATCTTTGTTTCTCAATCTGGAGAAACAGCTGATACCCTAGCCGCTTTACGTCTGGCAAAAGAAAAAAAGGCAACAACAATTGCTATTGCAAATGTATTAGGAAGTACAATTTCTCGTGATAGTGACTATGTTTTATATACATGTGCGGGTCCTGAGATTGCGGTAGCATCAACGAAGGCTTATACAACACAATTGGTTTTATTGATTCTGTTAGCTTATTATATTGCTCAACAACTTGGCAAGGACATCAACAAAGAAGTTATTCAACAATTAATGTCTATTCCTCAACATGTAGATACTATTTTAAAGGATGAAAATCTTTTTGCCCAGTATGCAAAAATGTTGGAAAATCAACATGATGCCTACTTTATTGGTAGAAATTTAGATTATGCCAGTGTCTTAGAAGGTGCTTTAAAATTAAAAGAAGTGTCATATGTCCATGCTGATGCTTATGTAGCCGGTGAATTAAAACATGGTCCTATTGCTTTAATAGAAAACGATTCTGTTGTTATTGCAGTAGCTACTCAACCACATATTGCACAAAAAACAATCAGCAATATTCAAGAAACAATGGCCAGAGGAGCACGTGTTATATTACTGACAACTCAAAATACGGAAGTGAAAAATGTTCAAAACGTATATGAACTTCCTGATATTGACCCTACTCTTCAGACAATATTGGTTGCTGTTCCTTTACAGCTTATTGCCTACTACACAGCATGCATTAAAGGTTGTGATGTTGATAAACCACGTAATCTTGCAAAATCTGTAACTGTCGAATAAAAAACATCAGATTCAAATGAACCTTGTTATTTGGACATCCTCATAACAGAGGTTCATTTTTATGATTGATTTTGAAAAATAAATCTTTATTCTTCACAAGAAGTTATGAAATTGATATAATAATAATCGAGGTGATGAATCGTGGAAAAACGTGAACCAAAAGATTTAACAAATTATGATAAACGTTTTGAAGAAGATCCAAGCTCATTTAATGATTTTCAAGCTATGGATTATGTAAAAGAATTGAAAAATCAAGGTCGTACTGATGATGCAATTGAAGTAGGTAAGACTTTCTTGCAAGTTGGAGAAGGATTAAGTGGTTTTATTAATCATTATGGTTATGCACTTTATAATAAATACATTAATATTGATGACGATAAAATCAAAGAAAAAGAAGATTTATTTTTCTCTATTGTTGATGAAATCACAAACTTATGTAAACAAGAAAAATATTCTCCTTTAGAAGCGACAATCAATAAAGCTATGAAGTATGTCATGAATCAAAAACCTGTTCGTTATCAAAAATTATCTGAACTTTTAGATAAACTTGATGTTCAGACACTTAGCATTGAGCCTTTTGTTAATAGTGCAGGTAAAGAATATGAATCAAAGAAAGAAAAATGGTATCGTTTAAAAGTTAGATGTTCTTATGAAATGGAAGATTATAAATCTTGTGTAGAATATGCAAACATGGCTTTTACACAACCTATTAAATGGCATTATAACAATTTAAATTGGGTTAAATACTATCGTGCATCTTCACTTGTACATTTAAAAAGATATGAAGAAGCTGAAAATGAATTCTTATCATTAGGAAACAAGATTCCAAACGTTGATTCATTCCAAGTGCTTTATGATTTATATATGAATACTGGTAAAGTGAAAGAAGCTTATACAAATCTTGTTTATAAATTCTTTAAAGCTGGATATAATCTTGATGAATTGGGATTATATGAAATGATTTTAGATATGGTGAAAACTGGTCAAAATCAGGAAGTAATTGATTTAGCAAATGCTTTTGTTTATCAGCTTAAAGCTGAAAATCAAAAAGATGTTTCTCAAAATTCAATTTCTGAACAATATCAAGATACGGATAGCAGCTCTTTATATGATCGCTTATATAATCAGTTAATGGAACATCTTGATGAATATATTGATCGTTTTGAAGGAAAAGTTGTTTATTACAACAAAGATAAAGAATTTGGTAGTATCGATCAAGATAATGATAGTGATGATCATTTATTCTTTAGACAATCTGATTATATTTATGATGAAATGGTTGAAAAATATGATGTTGTTGAATATAGCTTAATGAAAACATTTGATTTCAAAAAACAACAACCATCTTCAAAAGCCATTTTAATTAAAACTTTATATGAAGACATCCAATACTAAGCTATGCTCTGCATAGCTTTTTTTGTCACACAAAGCTGTCTTTTTCATACTCTATAATGAGGTGAAAATGTGTTATCAATATTACAAGAAATGCCTGTTCTTATTTTTATCGGAGCTATTATTTTTAATTGGTTTTCTACCTTTCTAGGTGCTTCTTTGGTTTATTTCACAAATAAAGAAAATAAACATCTGGTCTCTATTGCTTTAGGAAGCAGTGCGGGTATTATGATTGCTGCTTCATTTTTTTCCTTAATTTTACCTGCAATGAACCTTTTAGAAAAT
The DNA here is from genome assembly GCF_002160815.1 of Massilimicrobiota sp. An134. GTDB lineage: Bacteria > Bacillota_I > Bacilli_A > Erysipelotrichales > Coprobacillaceae > Allocoprobacillus > Allocoprobacillus merdigallinarum. The sequence continues at coordinate 63,848 of NZ_NFLH01000007.1, forward strand.
ATGAATAAATGGTATCTTATGATTATTCCATTTGGTTTTTTATGTGGTGTTGCATTTTTAGCTTTATGTGATCATTTCTTGCCACATAAACATATGATATCAGGTGAAATAGAAGGTCTTCAATCACGTTTTTCTAAGAATCAATTATTAATGCTTGCTATGACATTGCACAATATTCCTGAAGGCTTGGCTGTTGGCGTCGCTTTTGCCAGTGCGCATCAACAGTTTATTCCAGCATTGGTTCTTTCCATTGGAATAGGTATTCAGAATTTTCCGGAAGGGACAGCTATTGCACTCCCTATGCATCAATATGGAAAAAGTAAATTCATATCTATGATGTACGGACAATTTTCAGGGATTATTGAAATTCCTTCAGCCATCCTTGGATATATCTTTGCTTCTTTGATTCAAAATATTCTTCCATTTGCCTTAAGTTTTGCAGCTGGTGCTATGCTGTTTGTCTGTGTGGAAGATATGATCCCAGAAGCCTGTTGCCAACATCAGATTGATATAGGTGCGCTGTCTTGCATGATTGGCTTTGCAGTGATGATGATTTTAGATATGATGTTATCTTAATCACTCTATTTTTTACTATTTTAACAAATTTTATAAAAATAATTCGTTAAATGCTTATTTTTATTTTATTTTTAAAAAAATGATTGACAAACAATTTTCATTTATTTATGATAAATGATATATAAAACAAAAAGCAATGATGTGACGAAGTAAAAATTTCTGTGACATAAGAGATATGATGGCTGGTGCGAATCATACGAAAAGAAATTTTGAATACACCACGGAGCTATTACTTTGATAAGGGGTAATCGGGGACATAACGTTATTTATGTAAAGTTATTCAACTTATAAAGGTTATAATTGTGAGATTATAATAAATTGAGGTGGTACCGCGTTCACTCGCCCTCTTGGGACGGGTTTTTTTGTTTTATAATCTTAAAAATGAGGAGGAATAAAATATGATCAAAAAACTATCTGTATTATTATTGACAATGGGGTTGCTTTTAACAGGATGTGCCAGTGAAACAACTGGAACAAAAGAATTATCTGAAGTCAAGATTGGGGCTATACAGTTTGCACAACATCCTGCATTAGATAAAGCATATGAAGGATTTAAAGATACTTTAATCGAAGCTGGTGTCAAAGAAGAAAACATTGATTTTCAAAATGCCAGTGGTGATCCTTCCAACTGCCAGACAATTGCTGAAAAATTTGTCAATGATGGTGATGACTTGATTTATGCTATCGCAACTGATGCCTTACAGGCTGCAGCTAATAAAACAACTGATATTCCTATTGTAGGAGCTGCTGTTACTGATTTTGAAACAGCAGGTGTTGTCAAATCCAATGAAAAACCAGAAACAAATGTCACTGGAGCTAGTGATTTAAATCCAATCAAGGAACAATTAGAACTCTTAAAGACATTGATTCCTGATGCTAAGAAAATCGCAATTTTCTATTGTAGCGATGAAGCAAACTCCGTATATCAAGGAGAAATTGCTTTACAGGCTGCAAAAGATTTAGGACTAGAAGCCAGTGAAGTGACAGTATCTAATGATTCGAGTGCTATTCAACAGGTTGCACAATCTATGATTGGTCATTATGATGCTGTTTATATTCCAACTGACAATCTTCTTGCTTCTAATATGGCAACTGTTGCACAAGTAACAAATGAAAACAATCTGCCAGTGATCGTTGGTGAAGAAAGTATGTGTGAAAATGGTGGTCTTGCAACTTTGAGTTTAGATTACTATACTGTTGGTCAAAATGCTGGAAAACAGGCTTTAGCTATTCTTAATGGTGAAGCTCAAGTAGAAGAAACACCTGTCACTTTTGTTGAAGGAAAAGACTGTCAATATTTTATTAATCAAAAAGTAGCTACTCAATTAGGTATTGATATTCCTACTGAGCTGAATGCAACTATGATTGGAGAATAATTATGGCGATATTATTATCTTTACAGGGAGCCATTGGTCAAGGTATTTTATGGGGAATTATGGCTCTAGGTATTTATTTAACTTTTCGCATTTTAGATATTGCTGATTTATCAGTTGATGGCAGTTTTGCGACCGGAGGAGCCGTTTGTGCTGTTGCACTGGTCGCTGGTGTACATCCCTTAGTTGCCATCATTTTGGCAACACTGGCTGGTTTTTTAGCAGGATTTATAACAGGATTTTTGCATACCAAATGTCAAATGCCTGCCATTTTAGCTGGGATATTAACACAGCTTGCACTCTATTCTATTAATTTAAGAATCATGGGAAAAAGTAATATTCCATTATTACAGTCTTCTACGCTTTTTAAAGATTTAGCTAATGTCATTCCATTAACATCACAATGGATTACAATCTGTATCGGTCTTGTCTTTAGTTTCATTGTGGTGGCTGGTATTTACTGGTTTTTAGGAACCGAATTTGGTTCATGTTTAAGAGCAACTGGAAATAATGAAAATATGGTGAGAGCCAATGGTGTCAATACTGATACGATGAAACTTTTTGGTTTAATGTTAAGTAATGGACTTGTCGCTATGAGTGGTGCTTTGGTCACTCAACAACAAAGTGTAGCTGATGTCAAAATGGGAACAGGTGCCATTGTCATTGGTTTGGCTTCCATTGTCATTGGTGAAGTGATTTTTGGTAAAAAAGCTGGTTTTAAATTACGTTTAACATCTATTGTTGTGGGTTCTATTATCTATCGTATGATTGTAGCAATTGTTTTACAGATGGGATTAAATACAGATGATTTAAAGCTTTTAACTGCTTTGATTGTTGCCATTGCACTGACTGTTCCTGTCATTATTGATAAAAAGAAACGTTTAACAATGTATAAAAAATTAACAGGAAAGGAATTTGAAAATCATGCTTAAATTAGAAAAAGTTTCTAAATCTTTCCATGTTGGAACTCCAAATGAAAAATGTGTCATTAACAAACTAGATTTAGAACTCAAACAGGGAGATTTTGTGACTGTGATAGGTGGCAATGGTGCTGGGAAAAGTACCCTTTTAAACCTTATTGCTGGGGTTTATCCTATTGATTGTGGAATCATGACTTTAGATGGTCAAGATATATCTTTATCGCCTGAATATCAGCGTGCCAAATTCATTGGGCGTGTTTTTCAAGATCCTATGATGGGTACGGCTTCTGATATGCAAATTATTGAAAATCTAGCGATGGCTGCACGTCGTGGTCAAAAACGTAGTTTACACTGGGGTGTAACAAAAAAAGAAAAAGAAGAATACTATGAAATTGTTAAAGCCTTAGGGTTAGGCTTAGAAGACCGTTTAACAACGAAAGTCGGCTTATTATCAGGTGGACAGCGTCAAGCCTTAACACTTTTAATGGCTACGCTCAATAAACCTAAGCTGTTATTACTGGATGAGCATACAGCAGCATTAGATCCTGCTACCAGTACAAAAGTTTTAACTCTGACAAAACAGATCGTGACTGAGCAACATTTAACTGCCATGATGGTTACACATAATATGAAAGATGCCATAGATATTGGAAATCGTCTCATTATGATGTATGATGGTCGTATTATTTATGATGTTCAAGGTGAAGAGAAAAAACAATTAACTGTGAATGATTTGCTTAAGAAATTTGAAGAAGCCATTGGTGAAGAATTTGTCAATGATAGAATGTTATTAGGCTAGTTATCTAGCCTTTTTTTAATGACAAATAAACGTTCTTTTTCCACAACACAATAAAAAACCTCATGATAATCATGAATTCCAGCTTCTTTCAACTTTTTAATCAACCAATTTTCATCACGATTCATTAACTGCAAGATTTCATAATTAATTTGACCATCACTAATAATGGCTGCTGGTGCTTTCACTTCACTGTTTTTCGTTTCAATCACAGATAACTGACCATCTGTTTCTAACACTGCAAAGTCAACTTCTGATAAAGAACCAATCCCCTGCTCTCTTAAATGATGACAAAGATCATCAACACTATATTTTAATGAAGCCATTTTCTTTTGATTCAGTTTTCCTTGAAAGACAATAAAGGTTGGATGTCCTTCTACCATCTTTTTAAAAAATGGACTCTTTAATGAAATCAGCGTAAATAGCTTATCCATAAAAACAATGACTAAAACTGCAAGTGCTGCCTGTAAAAAGTTAACATTTTCATTTCCAATTGAAATTGTCATCAATTCACTAATAATTAAAAATACAATTAAATCTGAAACACTGAGTTTACTCATTTCTTTTTTACCTAAAAAACGAATCATCAAGACAAGTAAAATATACGTTCCAAAACTTTCTATAAAGATTTCTATATATTTCATAAAAGAAAACTCCTTTGCATACAGTATATTAGGAGGAAACCATGAAACAAACACTACGTACTTATATTTATACATGTTTAATTTTTCTCATTCCTTTTATACTTATCTCTCTTATTCTTTCCCTTTTATCTTATTTCATGCAAATCAATCATTTATTTATTCAAATCATTCTGCAAGTATTCGCTTATATGACACTTATTATTGCAGCGTTATATATGACATCACATTTACCTGATCATCGCATGAAACACTGTTTATTCTTTTCTCTCTTGTATTTTTTAATAAGCTTATGCCTTCATCTTGATGATATTCAATATGTTCATTTGATTTTCAAGTCATGCATATTTTTATTGATTGGCTTTTTTAAAGAAATCAAAACACGTACGATTGCATAAAAAAAGGAACTTATCTGAAATGAATCCAAATTCAATCATAAAGATTCACTTCAGGACAGTTCCTTTTTAAAATAATAATAAGCATGAAAAGAATACTGCTACTACTATTAATATGACATAAGGTATACGTACTAAACAAGCCAACGCTGTATTTTTCTTTAAATCATTAACCATAGAATCTTCTAATACTCCTACAAACAATGTTGCTGCAGCAATATTAAAGAAATTTAATGGTCCCAAATAAAGTTCCAGTGTACTCATAGGAAGAATAAAAGCATAGATGCCGTTGACAACAACAACAATGATTAAAAAGACAACCCACAATGTTAACACTGTTCGATTAAATTGACGACTTTCTTGCATATGATCACCACCTACTTCTTTGCCATAATTATTATATACTATTTTCATAAAAATAACAAACATACAAACGTTTCACTATAAAATTATTGGATTTTTTATTAAATTCCCCTATAATATAAGAAAGAAATATGAAAAATTGAAAGTGAGGGGTTGTCAATGATACATATTGTCTTATGCTGTGCAGCTGCCATGTCAACAAGCTTATTGGTAGAAAAAATGAAAAGAGAAGCGGATTACCAAGGAATTCGTGTTGATATAAGAGCTGTTGGAGTTCATGATGTTCATCAGGCTACAGATGCCAATATCATTTTATTAGCTCCACAAGTGAAATATATTAAAAAACAATTACAAAAAGCTTTACCAGATATACCAGTTATGGATATTTCTATGCGTGATTATGGAACAATGAATGGTAAAAACGTATTCCAAAATGCTATGGCAATGATTGAACAAAATAAATCGGATGAGATGGGATAACCATCTTTTTTTATTGAAAAAAAAAGATGATGTCAGTACATCATCTAAGCCATATATTCAATCTTTAAAATTTTGACTTCATATGGTTCAGCCACCCCGACTGAAACAATTTCATTGATACCATGATCAAGAATAGCTTTTGCTAGAGGTGATTCATTTGAAATTTTACCATTTAATGGATCTGTTTCAAATGTCCCAACAATTGTAAAAGTTTCTTCTTGAGCATCTGCTTCAGATAAATCTAAAATTGTAACAGTAGCACCAGGTTTCGCAACTGTGCTATCTAATTGTGATTCATCAATAATTTGCACATGTAGTAACATTTGATCAATTTCTTTGATTCTCGCTTCAATATGTGCCTGTTTATCTCTAGCTGCATCATAATCAGCATTTTCTGACAAGTCACCTTGAGAACGTGCTAATTGCAACTCTTCAATAACTTTTGGTCTTTCAACATTAATTAATTGTTCTTTTTCCTGTTTTAATTTTTCAACCCCACTTTGGGTTAATAAAACTGCATCATGATCCATATCTATTCACCTCGCAGACTATACTATAACATAAATACCTTGAAAATACTAGCATTTCTCATGTAAATTTTCATTATTCATCGACAATACTTTTAATCTTTGTCATCAATAAATCAACAGCAACATGATTACTTCCACCCTCTGGAATGATAATATGTGCATATTTTTTAGATGGCTCTATAAACTGTTCATGCATTGGTCTAACAGTCTTTAAATACTGTTGACATACTGAGTCCAAACTTCTTCCTCTTTCTTCAATATCACGTCTTAAACGTCGAATAAAGCGAATATCACTATCAGTATCTACATAAACCAAAATATCACAAAGTTCCCTTACAGTCGGTTCAGCCAAAACAAAGATTCCTTCCAAAATAATAACATCGCGACCTTCAATCACTTCTGTGACTTGACTACGTGTATGTAAAGTATAATCATATGTTGGTTTTTCTATACGTTCTTTATTCTTCAACTTCTTTAAATGCATGACTAATAAATCTGTATCAAAAGCCAGTGGATGATCATAATTTGTTTTTACACGTTGTTCAAAAGTGAGATGACTCTGATCTTTATAATAGTCATCTTGTCTGATAATTTTGACTTTGTGATGTCCTTTAAAATAATCATAAAGCTGCTTTGCGATAGACGTCTTCCCCGATGCACTTCCTCCTGCTATTCCAATAATAACGGCTTGCTCTCTCATACATTTCTCACCTTTCTTCCCATATCATTGCTTAAAACCTGATAAGGTATTTCTACATAAAGAATTTCCATTGGATGATTAGCTACATCAATCTCTTCCATATCTTCATTATAAAGTTTTTTGACAGTAAAGCAAAGATTATCATGATGAGGTGAGAAAACTTCAATCTGATCACCGATTTTAAAATAGTTTCTCTGTTCAATCTTAGCCAGCTTTGTTTCTTTATCATAATCTACAATACGCATAACAAATTCCTGTGTTGGATGTTCATCACGCATATTAAACAACTGTTCATTGACAGTAGGATGTTCATAATAAAAACCATGACAGAAAGCACGATTGGCTGCTTTCAACAATTCTTTTTCAAAATAATCACTTTGTTGGAAATGATCAGGATCTTCACAATAGGTATCTATTAATTTACGGTAAGTCGATACGACTGTCGCAATATAATGAACTGATTTCATTCTTCCTTCAATCTTAAATGAATCTACTCCCAGCTCAATAAGCTCTCCAATATGTGCAACAAGTGACATATCTTTGCTGGACATACTAAATGGCATATCATTTTCCTGATTAACCAATTCACCATCCTGATACAAGTCATAATACCAGCGACAAGACTGTGAGCAACCGCCACGATTGGCATCTCGTCGACTTAAATAATTAGAAAGCATACATCTTCCTGAATAATGGATACACATGGCTCCATGAATAAAATATTCGATATCCACATCAACTTTATCCATAATACGTTTTAAATCATCATACGTCACTTCACGCCCTAAGACAACACGATCCATTCCCATATTCTGATAAAAAGAAATCGCCTGACTATTTAAAGTCGAAAGCTGTGTAGACACATGAACTTCCAAACCAAGTTTCATATCTTTAGCTATTTTCATGATATATGGGTCTGCCACAATAATAGCTGTTACCCCTATCTCATCTAATTTTTTTAAATAATCTTTTAATCCCTCTAAATTATCCTGATGTAAAATAATATTACAAGTGACATGAATATGCGCTCCATACTTTTTCGCAAATTCTACACCTTCTTGAATATCTTCTAACGAAAAGTTTGAAGCCTGAGAACGTAACGAAAATTCTTTTCCACCTACAAATACAGCATCAGCCCCATACATAATAGCCACCTTTAATTTTTCTAAGTTTCCTGCTGGCGCAAGCAACTCTGGCTTTTTTATAATTTTTCTTTTTCCATTAATGATTTGACTGATTTTTCTCATGATCCATCTTCCTTACATCTTCTAATTTATAAACTGTCTGGTCAAATAAAAAGCCACGATCAATAGGTGTTTTTAACTGATAAAGAAGTTGCATATAAGCTTTGACATCTCTATCATAAGTCTGTTTTTCAAAGCTCTTTAAAGCATCACTATATAACGAAGCAACTTCAATAGCCTCTTCATCACTCATCATCAAAGTTTCAATGTATAAATATTCAAAACTTTGAATTTGATTCAATAAATCTAACATATATAATCTTGTCTTTGAAAAAATATGTGTTCCTCTTTCATTTTCATAAATATGAAAAACATAATCTGAATTTCGTGGTTGAATAGTTAAACGTGTCTGACTCTTATGATCAAAAGCCAATCCTGATGCTTCCTGATAATTTGTCAATAAAGCACGTTTACTCGCTGCAATATATTCTACACCATGAACTTGTAGCATCAATGGCATATGAACTTGCTGATGAATTGATAACTGCTCTTCTAATGGAATGACACGTGCCAGTTGAGCACTTGTCACACCTTGTTGCTTTAAGACATTTAATGTCATAGCATTGGTATTTAATGTTTCTGGGGCATACATCATATCAAAGTGATACCCCTTATTTTTCACAATCTGTAAAACACCAAAATCTTGAAATAAAATGCCATGTATTGCCATCTTTGATAAAGCATCTATATAAGCTTCAACTGCTTCAATTTCATGTTCATCATATAAAGCATTCACTGCCACATAAAATGAGCACTGTGGGTATTGTTTCACCATTTGAGATATATCATCTAATGAAAAATAAGAGGGAGCATAGAAAGAATATTGGCCACCTAATATAAAACAATCAATACCCATAGATACATAGTCATAAAGTCTTTCTTTACGATTAAGTGATATTATTAATTTCATTGTTCATCCTTTCTTCGAATTACACAGATTCCATCACCAACTGCATAATATTCAACATCATATGCATCATGTTGAAAAATCCAGTCCTTGAATCTTTTGATTTTTTTAACTAACTGTCGTGTATTACGATTTTTAATATGATCAATATCAAAAATCATACCATGAAAATCTAAATTATCAACAATAATGATTCCATTTTTTTTCACAAAAGGAACATATTTTTCAAAAAACTTCTGATACTGAGCCTTAGCAGCATCAATAAACAAACAATCATAAGGAGCGAATTGAAGTTTATCTGTTTGAAAAGTTAAAGCATCATCATGATGAATTATAATTCTTTTTTCTAATCCATGTTCATGAATATGCCTTACCGCTTCTAAATAACGCTGTTCATCAAGTTCAATGGTTTCTACACATAAATGTTCAACATGTGTTGTCATCATCATCGCTGAATAACCAATAGCAGAACCTATTTCCAGACATGATGTTGCTTTTCTTTCTTGAAGTTGTTCAATCAAAAAGAGGATTCCCTCTTTTTGCATAACTGGTATATTTCTTTTTAATGCATCCTGTTCTAATTCTTCTAATGTCATCATATTAATACCATCTATTCTCCTCTACTATTTTCTGGTGCTCCTTATAAGTACGACTATAAATCACTGTACCATCTTCTTTTGCAAAGAAGTAATAGTAATCATGATGTTCATATTGAATACATGCTTCTATTGTGACTTTAGAGATTGTACTAATAGGTCCTACTGGTAATCCAGTATATTTATATGTATTATATCGAGAATCAATTTGTGTGTGTGAAACACTCACATCAACACCAGTTCTTTGCCATGCATAATTCACTGTAATGTCACTTTGCAATAACATATCTTTATTTAAACGATTGATAAAAACACCTGCAATTTTAGGACGATCTTCATCAAATAATGATTCTCTTTCTACAATAGAAGCAAATGTTAAAAACTGATGTGGTGTCCAACCTAATTTTTCAATATCATCCTTATATTCAGATAAACGCTCATCCATCATATCTAATGCGAGTTTTGTCATACTTTTTAAATCAGGTTCCTGTTCTGTAATATAATAAGTTTCAGGATAGAGATAACCTTCCAATGGATATAAAATATCTTTATCTAAAATACTTTCATCTAAAAACCAGTATTCTTCAATTAATGACTGTAAATATTCCTGATCATCCCACTGCTTAATCACTTCATCAGCAGATATATTTAAAATTTCAGCAAAACTTTCAGCAACTTCTGGAATCGTTGTTCCTTCCTTAATTGTCAATTTAGACGACAATATATACTTAAAGTCTGGATTTTCAATAATAGAGAAAATCTCAGATAATGACATATTTTTATTGAATACATATGTATTGGCCTGTAAACGATCATAGTGATTTAATTTGAGAAAAATCTGACCACATAATTTATTGTTCACAAGTCCAGCATCTTCTAAAGTATTAAGCATCTGTGAAGCTGTTGAACCTTGTTCAATGGTTACAATCACTTCTTCATCTTTTGATGAAGATGCAGAAATACCCCAATTATAGAAAACAATTATACCAATCATACAAGCAATAATGATGCCACCAACAATATAAATGATTTTTTTATTCTTCATAAAATATCCTCCATCATTTATTTATTATAGGTTATTTGACAGGATTTATCAACTTTCCTTCTTTTTTTATCATCATAGATAAAAAAAGAGCATAAAATGCTCTTATACACCTCTTCCTTCAATTAAGCAAACAGGCTCACTCACCATATAACTAAAATGTGTTTCAAAAAGAACACCTTTTGATTCACCACGTCTGACTTCAAACGATTCAATTGAACCACCTTTTTGAGAAGCCACAACAATATATTTATCAATCACAAGAATCATACTTACAGGTTTTTCATCTGTATCAGTGTTATCTACAGCTGTCAACATTCCTGTATCCAGATCCACTTCAAAAGTTGTCACAGAGTCATGTCCACAGTTTGATACAAATAAGTAATCACCTTTTTCATTAATGAGAATATCACCAGCAGTATTTTGACCAATATATTCATCTGTTGGGTAAGTCTTGACTGTCTGAACAAAAGTAAATACGCCATCTTCATAACGATAAACATGAATTTCACTTGTTAATTCACTTAGAACATATGCAAATTGTCCATCTGGTGAAAAAATAATTTTCTTTGGTCCTGAACCAGGTTTCACTTTAAATGTTAATTCATCATTACGCTGAAGTCTTCCTTTTTCACCAATATCATAAAGAACAATTTCATCTGTTCCTAAATCACAAACAACTATCCATTTTTGATCAGGTGTAGCCTCAATAAAACAAGGATGGGCTTCATTTTGACGTTTCTCATCTACGCTACTTCCCTGATGTTTAATTGTTTGTACAACTTTGACAATTTTTTGTTTCAATATTGGAATCACAACAACTTCACTGTTGTAGTAATCCACAGCATAGGCACATGTACGATCTTCATTAACATAACTGTCTACATATGTCTTTCCATGATCTGTTGATTTACCAGCCAAACCAAATTGTAGATCCATTGAAGCATATTGCCATAAACCGCCATCAGTTGGTCTCCCTGTATTATTTTTATAACATACATAGATAAAACGTTCACGTTTAGAAATGGCTATTGGATTCGCTAATGATTTATAAAATTTCTTTTTTAAAATCTCACCATTATCAATATCTATATGAAAAACATAAATTCCTCTAGTTAAATCATTACCATAACTTCCTACAAAAATTGGCTTTACTTTTCGTTTCTTAAAAAACAATCCCATTTTTATCCTCCTTAATAAAGAAAGGTAACTTTCGTTACCTCCTGATACTAATCCATGTCTTGAGAGTTCTCATCTTCTTCATCTTCAGCCATAAAGCTATTGAAGACTTCTTCAATCATATCCCATTCATCAGGTGTTTCAATTGGATATAAATTCCCATCATCATCATAAATAGATGAATAGACTTGAGCATCCTCATCATTTGCATCATAATATAAAACATATTTTTTTCCTGTATCTTCACTATCAAAAGTAAAGAGTACATCAAATTCTAATTCATTACCGTCATCATCAATGACTTGTATTTTATTAACGTCCATGACTATCTCCTTTGACCATCTAAGTATCCTTGTAAAATTTGTACAGCTGCCATTTTATCAATAACTTTTTTTCTTTTTTTGCGTGAAACATCAGCAAAAATCAATTGATTCTGTGCCATAACAGTTGTTAATCTTTCATCAACCAAAACAACCTCGACATCCATCATCTTTTCCAGCCTCTGTTTAAAAGCCATTGAAATTTGTGCTCTTTCCCCTAAATCCCCATTCATATGTTTGGGTAGACCAAGCACAATTGTATGAATATGATGTTCTTCAACAATCTGTTGAATATGTTTGGCAGCATCCTTATAGTTATTTTCTTCAAAACGATAGGTTTCTACACCATGGGCAAGCATACCAAGAGCATCACTCATCGCAATGCCGCAAGTTCTCGAACCTAAATCTAATCCTAATATTTTTTCCACTATTTAGACTCCAAATAAAATTTAACAAGTTCTTCAATAATTTCATCACGATCAATCTGTTGAATAATTGATCGAGCCCCTTTATGACTTGAAATATATGCAGGATCATTAGAAATCAAGTATCCTGCAATTTGATGAACTGCATTATATCCTCTTTCATCTAAAGCATTAGCAACTGTCATTAAATGAGAATGGATAACTTCTCTTTTAATTTCTTCAGAATTAAATAGACGTGTTTGAGTAAAATCTTTTCCCATTTATACGACCTCCCATCTATATAATCTATATTACACTAAATCATTGCAAATTGCTAGTAAAACTTAGAATTGCGCTTTGATTTGTGAGATAGCTTCATCCATATGTGAGCGATCAGCACATCCTCCTTGAGCAAAGTCTGGTTTTCCACCACCACGACCAGCAGTCACCTGATTGATTGTCTTGATCATCTCTCCTGCTTTATATCCAGCTTGAACCATAGATTTTGTTAATCCTACAAAATAAGATATCTTACCTTCATATTCATTGACCATAATCACAAAACCATGCTGTAACTGATCACGAAGGTCAAAAGCCATTTGTTTAGCTAAAGCAACTTCTTTAGATTCTTGAACATATAAGAATTGTACACCATTTAAATCAACAATATTTTTAGATTGTTCCTTTGCAGATAAAGCATTGATCTGATCTAAATATTGATCTCTTTCTTTTTTGATTTCATTAGTTTCTTCAATGAAATGTGTAACTTTTTCAATTGTTTCATTCTTATTTTTAATCTTTAATAAGTCTTGAACTTGATTTAAAAGTGTTTCACTATTTTTAAATGCCTGATAAGCCTGTAATGATGTAACAGCTTCAATACGTCTTACACCAGAACCTACACTTTCTTCACTGACAATTTTAAAGATTCCAATTTCAATACTATTAGAAACATGGCATCCACCACATAATTCCTTAGAATAATCACCAACGCTGACAACACGCACTTCATCACCATATTTTTCATCAAATAAAGCCATAGCACCTGATTGCATTGCATCATCTTTACTCATTAACTGAATATCAACATTCAATCCATTGAAGATTTGTTCATTAACCTGATCTTCAACTTGCTGTAATTGTTCTAAAGTCATTTTTTGAGGATGAGTGAAGTCAAAACGCAATCTTTGATCATCTACATATGATCCAGCCTGTGAAACATGTTCTCCTAATACATTCTTTAAAGCTTTTTGTAAAAGATGTGTTGCTGTATGATTATGAGTAATAAACGCACGTTTTCTTGTATCAACATATAAAGTTAATACATCTCCCACACGAATTTCACCTTTTTTAACGTTAACTATGTGTAAATGTTGTTGATGAGGTGCTTTATGAACATCTTTAACTTCAATTTCTGTAGAATCATTAGACATCATTCCTGTATCAGCACATTGTCCACCCATTTCAGCATAGAAAGTTGTCTGATCTAAAATGATTTCACCTTGGCTATCAATCACATCACATTTCACACCCTCTTGGAATGTTGCAATGACTTTCGCCTGAATTGGTGTTGGATTATAAATGAATGTAGATGGGGCATCAAATGCCATTAAATCCGGCTTTTGTGATGACATAGATTCTAAATCACCACGAGCATTACGTGCACGTTCCTGTTGTGCTTTCATTTCTGCTTTGAAACCTTCTTCATCCACTTCAAAACCAGACTCTTCAGCAATTTCCACAGTTAATTCTAATGGGAAACCATATGTATCATATAATTTAAAAGCATCTTGACCATTTAATAAATGATTTTGGCTTTTTTGTAACATCTGATTTAATAGTTTTTCTCCATTAGATAATGTCTTATGAAAAGCTTCTTCTTCTTTTTTAACTAAACCACTTACATATTCCACTTTAGCAGGTAGATAATCATAGAAATCTTTCATGATATCCGCAACCACACCAACAAGTTCATACATAAATGAATGATCAATACCAATCTTTTTACCATAACGTACTGCACGTCTTAAAATTCTTCTTAAAACATAACCACGTCCAGCATTATCAAATAATGCACCATCGCTTAATGCAAAAGTCACAGTACGAATATGATCGGCAATCACACGATAAGCCATTTTATTTTCTTGATATGGAACCTTTGCAAGCTTTTCAGTCGCATGGATAATTGGTAAGAATAAATCAGTATCAAAGTTTGTTTCTCCCTCTTGAATAATGCTGACTAATCTTTCTAATCCCATTCCTGTATCAATATTTTTTTGTGGTAATTCTTTATATTCTTTACGATCAATAGCTGGATTGCAGTCATATTGTGAAAAGACAACATTCCATACTTCAATGTAGCGATCATTTTCCATTTCATCAAAGAATAATTTTTCTCCTAATCCTTCTGGATCATATTTTTCTCCACGATCATAGAAAATTTCTGAATCTGGTCCCCCTGGACCTTCTCCGATTTCCCAGAAATTATCATCTGTTTTTAAAATATGACTAGGATCAACATGACAAACTTCTGTCCAGATACGATAAGCTTCTTCATCATCAGTATAAACACTGATATAAAGTTTATCCTTATCAAAACCAATCCATTCAGGACTTGTTAAAAACTCCCATGCAAAAGGAATAGCCTCTGCCTTAAAGTAATCTCCAATTGAGAAGTTTCCTAACATTTCAAAGAAAGTATGGTGTCTTGCTGTTTTCCCAACATTTTCAATATCATTTGTACGAATTGATTTTTGTGCATTCGCAATACGATTACATGCTGGCTTTTCAGTTCCATCAAAATATTTTTTTAATGCTGCAACCCCTGCATTGATCCATAATAATGTTGGATCATTATGTGGGATTAATGATGCTCCAGGTTCAATCATATGTCCTTTTGATTTGAAAAAATCCAAAAACATTTGTCTGACCTGATTACCTGTTAATTGTTTCATGATTTTCCTCCTTTTAATAAAAAAAGTCATTCCTGAAAAGGAACGACTATCATCGCGGTACCATCCTCATTCATAATGAATACTCATTATGCTCTTTGATCGTTAACGCCGATTTACGTTGATGTTTGCATCACTCTTAGAAGGTAGCTTTCTTTACAAGTATCCAGGAATTTTCACCAGCCATTCCCTCTCTTCAAGATCACTTATAAATACTTTTCTTCTTCAACGATTTGACTTTGATATTATACTTAATTTTTAATGAAAAATCAATCATTTTTAAAAATAAGGTGAATCCTCGATTCACCTTATCTCAATTACATATCACGACGTCTTCTTATAACCATATATGCGATTGCCGCAAGAGAAATTCCTGCACCTAATGCATAAATCATGATTGGAGAAGAATCCCCAGTCTTCACTTCTGTAGATTCTGTTGTCTTATCAGGTGTTGTTTCTGTTGGTTTATCAGGTTTTACATCCACAACAATATCTGGACCCTTAGAATCATCAGTTGGTTTATTATTATCATTATCACCAGGATTCACAGGATCTGTTGGATTAGTTGGATCTGTCGGATCAGTTGGGTCTGTTGGATCACTATCATCTAAAACCGTTACTTTTATAGTCTTTGTTGTTGTTTTAGTACCACGATTATCAACAGTACAATCAGTAATTGAATATGTCACTGTATATACACCAGCTTTATTGACATCAACATTACTTTCAACTTTTAAATGATCAATGATATTTCCCCAATCGTTGACATTCCATTCTCTATCAGAAACTTCAACATAGTCATAAGGATCAAATTCATCTCCAACATGAATAGTTACATCATCAGCTTTAATAACTGGAGCATCGTTTTTATACCATACAGTTATTGTTACATCACCTTGCATAGTACCTACTTCATTTTCAATACCTTCAACTCTATCAATATGGTATCCCTTAAGTCCTAATTTAGAAGCTGATTGGCTTACGTCATAATCTTCACCTATTGTAAATTCATGAATACGTGCTTCTCTTAATTCTTCACCAGTATCTGCATCTTTATAGTTAATAGTTACTGTACCTGTACCAGTTTGTTCAGACCATACTAATGCAAATGGACTGAATCCAGAGCGATCAACTGTAAATTTAATACCATATTCAGTTTTGTCAATTTCCATTGGTTCAAGTTCACAATCCTTAATAGCCTGTTCAACATCTTCCTGACCAGTAATACCATATTCACGATGTAAATCTTTGTAGTGAACTAATTTAAAGTCTGTATCTTTATTAGTTCCTTCAGGATATGGTAAATACACTGTTGTTCCATTACTTGCAGAAACCCAAGCATTTCCATTATAAGCATCAACTAAATCTAAGTAATGGAAATCAAAATGAACTAATGTACCTAATTCATCTTCCATTTCTAAGAATTCTTTTGCTTTATTTTCCATCAATTCTTGACGATTATCGCCTTCTTCTGTCAATAGAGAATCATCTAATAATTGAATACCAGCAGCTTCAACTTGACGATTTTCATCATTATTTGTATAGAATTTTGGATTTGTACCATTTGCAATAGCTGTTGCATGTTCTACTTCTGAAGTTATTTCATTTTCCTTTACCAATAGATGAGTAGTTGTCCCTGAAATTGCTCCTCTTTTATCAGAAGTATGACGTACAATTAAAGAACCACCTTCATCACTAAGATTTACTATATTACCATTAACAAGCACATCTTCATCTTTAAGACCATTCTTCCAAGAAAATGTAGCAGTGTATTCTCCTGCTTGTCTATCATGTGTAACTACTTTGCCATCTTTATCAGTATATGTAACTTCAAGATTAGCCATCAACTGATCAATTAATCGTCCGTCGTTTTTAGACATTTCTTGTTCTTTAATTTTTAATGATATAAGATCACCATCATCACCAACATCAACAGAATTAATTATTGTAAAATCTGGTAATCCACCATTATCATATGCTTCATCACCTTGTCCACCACCAGTATAAACAGTAATATCATCTGGATTTAAAGTGTATTCATTATTATTGAAAAGCATGACTGCGTAGGCTTGATTTGCTGTAAGATTCTTAAGAGTAATAGGAATCTGATCAACATTTTCAACTTCTTCAATTGTCACATCAGCATTTTCTTGAGGAGTACCATCATCATTGACAGGCATATATACTACATATAATCCTGTTTTCTTTGGTGTTGATGTTGGATCAAGTTCAAAAGAAAATTCCGTTGTTGATGGTTGAACCCAAAGAGCATTAGATCCTACTTGAGACCATCCAACATATCGTTCATTAACTTCCGCTGCAAGTGCATTTTGCGCTTCTGATGTAGCACATCCTAAATTGACATCTGCATATCCTTCTGGAAGAATCACAGTTCCGGCACTTACACTAATTCCTCGTTTTTCACCAAGAACATTCGAACTGATATGCGTATATTCATAGCCTGCTTTTCCATCTCGTTCTGCTACTGCGTAACCACCTGATGCAGAGATTTGAGAACTACCTGAACCATTACCAGTGATCGTTCCGCCATTTAATTCAACAAGTGATTCACCTTCAACCGTATAAGAAATACCATAGCTACCATTATCGGCAATGGTTCCACCATTCATAATAAATGTAACGCTTCTCCAGTTAGTTTTACCACTCACTTGTACACCATAACTTGAATTACGTGCAATTTCTCCACCATTCATAACAACTAATGAACTGTTATTTACACGGATTCCTAAACCAGTATTGTCAACAATATGAGCCGTTGATTCAATCATACATTCTGGTCGTCCACCACCTTGGTTTGCCATATAAATCATACCTTTAGATGCTTTATTATTTCGAATCGTACCACGAATGACATAATGTGAACCATTATTTGAATAGATCAATCCACCGGCACTAGTTGTTTGACAATTTTCAATAACACCATTTTCACCCAATTCAATTAAACCATACCAAGAACGATATAACCAAGATTCACCAGAATTACAATCAGAGATAATACCATCTAATAAAATTTTATGTGTATAACCTTCATCATTAGTTAAATCATCAAAATGTACAACTGGGATACCATCAACCTTTGAAATATGTGATCCTTTATCTGCAGTAAAATTACAATATTGTGACCAAATGGCACTATTGTTACCAGCAAATTCACCTGTAACATTATTGATTTTACCTGTACTTGTTAATGTGGCTTCACCACCAGAACGCAAATGAACAGCAATACCATTTTGTCCGTGCCATGCAGCATCAGTTCCAGCAATATTTTGAATCGTTCCACCGATATTAGCTATACCACTATCAACAAAGACAGCTCGACCATTCATGGTTGCATCATTAATTCCACCAATGATACCACCCTTCATATTAAGTGTACCACCTTGTAACCATATAGCTCCACCAGGCCCAAAACTTCCAGTTTTACCTTTTTCTCGAGTGATAGTTGTGTCATCTATAATCTGACTACCTTCTTCCATAACTAGCACACCACTAGCTAAACGCACAGCAGACATACCACCATAGTTTTTAAGTACTGCACCATTACCTAATGTAATAGTTCCAACACCATTATAAGTTGCTATGATACCATCTTGAACGATGTCTGTATTTTGAACTTCTTTACTACCAACTGTAGTATGTCCATCACCTTCTGAATCTGCTTGAATAAAATAACTACCTTCTTTTTTACCAGCATCATCAAGAACAATATTCGTTAATGTTAATGATGCTGTACCTGTTCCATCTGTACTATCTACTTCTATTAATGCAGGATTATATGTAGAACGTGCTGCATCTTGAATCTGACCAAAATCATCTCCACGTGTTAAAGTATATGGTCCCCCATTACCACTTGTAATCGTAAGATCTTTACCATAATAACGTGCACTACTGTACATAGTTAAATCAGACATAACATAAATAGTTGCACCATCTTTAGCTACATTTACAGCATTTGCTAAAGTTGCGACCGGAGATTCTTGTGTCCCAGCACCTGTTTCATCACTACCTTCAGCTGAAACATAAACAACGTCTAAAGAATTTTCAGCAGCTTTAGAAGTAACATCTGCTTTTTGAGTAGGTGTTGTTTTTTCAACTGTTGGCTGTTGTTGAGTTGTTGTTTCTGAAGCTGTTGGTTGTTGCTGAACTGTTGTTTCTGAGGCAGATGCTTCTTGATCATCTACTTCTGATTCAACAATTTCAGTAACTTCAACAGTCACTTTTTCTTCTTTGACTTCCTGTGTTTCACTATCAGTATATGAAATAGTGAAAACATAAGTATTATTTCGATCAACACTATATGTATATTGTGTTAAATCTTCAACCGTTATAGATTCATCAGGATAAACAACTTGATTGACAACAATATCTTCATCAACATTGAGTTGAATCTGAACATTTGATGAATCTTCATTTGCTATTTTTTCTACACTATAAAAGCTTTCTCCCACTTCAGCATAAACTTTATTTGGAAGCGTCTGTGTAGAATAACCAAATATCATAAATAATACTAATATAAAGCATAGTAATTTCTTTTGCATAATAGCTTTTCAACTCCTTTTACTCAAAATAAAATTTCAATAAATGGATCTATTATTTTTTCATATACTTATTTGATAGAAAGAAGATTGACTTAGTCCATATATTCTTTCAATATCATCATAGATATCATAAACATAAAGTACAGATAGATACATTCGTATCAAGAAAGTTTTATAAAGAATCATAAAAACTTTTTAAAATACGATCATCCATTTATTGTTTGGCAAATAAGATACAATTGATTTATAATCAATATTTATCACCCCCAACAAATATATTCAACATTAACTATTTTCTTCATTCATTCGCTTTTAGAAAGAAGCACTATTGATCAACTTCATCCATAATAGGATAAAGAATATGTAAAAACTCCAATGCACTTCTAAACATTTTTGTTTTATTCTTTTGAATCCAGGTAATTTCCCCTTGCCAAGAATAATTTTGTCTATACATGATTTTAACCAAAAAAATATTTTTCGTATTTTCCAAATTCATAAAAGATGTTTTCAAGTTTTCTTCCATGATTTGAGAATCTATAGTTTTATATTCTAATTGATTCATCATCTTTCGATGTCTTATATTAAATGTTCTATATTTGACATTACACTTTGGCACATGACAATCTTGCATAA
Source organism: Massilimicrobiota sp. An134 (assembly GCF_002160815.1). Taxonomy (GTDB): domain Bacteria; phylum Bacillota_I; class Bacilli_A; order Erysipelotrichales; family Coprobacillaceae; genus Allocoprobacillus; species Allocoprobacillus merdigallinarum. The sequence continues at coordinate 84,457 of NZ_NFLH01000007.1, forward strand.
TTTGATCCATTGTCAAAATTAATTCTGTCAAACCATGAAATCCAACACTATTCTTTAAATAAGGGCAATAAAGATAACCTATGATATTTTCATTTTCACAAGGTGATAGTGATATTGTAAAATAGATATATCGTTCCATATAACTCATAGACAAATTCACACCCCCTTCTCACTAAGGAACGAAAAAGTAGACAAAAAGTTCGCAAGAAAAAGACTGTTTTTCCCACGGATTCTTCCTTGTTTTTATTATAAATAAAAAGAATGAAAAAGCCTACTTTTTTAATCAAATGTTTAAAAAACACTGCACCGTGTGACCAACAATGTGACCAAATCATAAAAAAATGGAATATAAGTTCTATATTTCAAACATTAACAAGAAAAATATCACTTCAATCAATCAGATTAAACATAATAAAAAGAAAGGTTCATTGAGTTTTTACCTTTCTTTATTATTGATGAAATAATCTGTTAATATATTTTCTTCTTATATTCAATATCCACTATACCATTATAAACATAAGTTTTTATCAATGATAATCTTGTTTCCTGATCAAAATCTTCAAATAAGCGTGTTCCTTTTCCAATTAATGTTGGAATCATAGAAATATGATATTCATCAATCATATTAGCCTGAATTAAAGGTGTAATCAATTGTTGACCACCACAAATCCAAATATCTTTTCCAGATTCCTGTTTTATTTTTTGAACTAATGAACAAATATCTTCAGATGTGACAATGACATGATCTGATGATAACTGAGTCAAAGATGATAAAACATAAATCTTTAATCCTTGATGAATCCAATATTGATTGACTTTCTTTCCTATCATACGAAAAGCTTTTTCACTCATAATAACACTATCAACATGTTTTAATAAATGATGATAACTTTCTGTTTTTTCATCTGTAGGATTATCACCATGTAACCAATCTATACGTCCATGTTGATCGGTGATATATCCATCTAAACTCATTGTAATATACAAAATGACTTTTCTCACTATCATCCTTACTTTCTTTTTATTTTTTATGGTGATATGGGTAAATCCATTGAATAGTTTGAATCAGATAAGGTTCACATAGTAAGACAATGAATGTTGTCATCATATTATAAAATGTATGCATATTGGCTATTTGATGGAGGGGTGATAATGGTGTCCATCCTGCAATCCAATCGGCGAGAGGAATTATCTGCGAAATGACTAAAAAACTAATAGCTCCTACAACATTAAAAAGAAAATGAAACAATGCTAGACGTTTTCCATTGCGTGATCCTTTTAAAGAAGCAAGAAAACCTGTTATACACGTTCCTAAATCAAAACCTAGAATCAGATAAACAGCCTGATGAAAAGAAATCAACTGTTTAGAAGCGAGAATTTGTAAAATACCAATAGATGCTGATGAACTTTGAATCAAAGCTGTAAACAACATACCGATACAGACACCCCATATTGGATTTTGAATATGCATTAAAGCATTCACAAATGTGGATGAGTGTTGTAGGGGCAACATGGATTGAGCCATCATTTCAAGTCCCATAAATAATAGTCCTAAAGCCATCATCACTTGTCCACATAGATGCTTGATGCCATGACTTATCAGATATAAACATACGCCTACAAAGGCTAACAATGGCGCAAACATGCCAATATCTAAAGCGATCATCTGTCCTGTTATAGTTGTCCCAATATTAGCTCCCATCATAACCCAGATAGCTCTTTTTAATGACATAATATGAGCATTTAAAAATCCAATGAGAATAACACTCATAGCAGATGAACTTTGAATCAGGCATGTCAACAATGTCCCTACACCAATAGCTTTCCACTTATGATTGGTCAGTTTTAATAAAAAGATTTCTATTCTTTCTCCCAGTCCTTCTGTTAATCCTTCTGATAACAGTTCCATGCCAAACAGAAATAATGCCAATCCTCCTAACAGTCCTAAATAATGAGAAATCGTCATGGCTTCACACCCCTTTATTATCATATATGATAACAAAGAAAAAATTTGTAAAATCTTTATCGGTTTTCATGCTGCATAATTCTCTTAATATCATCACCAATACGTAAATTCTTGAAAAGTTCCCCAATAAAAACGACATATGACAATAATAGTGGCGAAAAAATCATACCAATCAGACCAAAAAGATCTCCAAAGAAAGTCAATGCTATTAAAAGAAGAATAGGATGTAAATGAATGCCTTTAGAAAATAAATAAGGTTGTAAATAAGAAGATTCTAAATATTGTAAAACCATAATCACAATAAGAGATGCATAACCAAGATGCTGATCAATAAAGAATTCATAAATAACAACTGGTATGCCACCAATATAAGGTCCTACATAAGGAATGAGATTTGTAAGTGATAAAAATAATGCAATCCAAACTGCAAAATTCTGATTTATAAAAAAGAAAGGAATAAAGCACATCAAAAAGAAGAAGAAAAAATCTAAAATCATTGATTTCATAAACTGATATGTTGTGAGTTTTAATTTTTTTAATGTCTGCATACAGATACCTTGTTTTTCAAAAGGAAAATAGACAATGGCTTTTTCAATTAAATGAAGATTATCATAAGATAAATAAAATGAAATGCCTAATGCTATAAAAATATTTCCAACCCAGTAAATGACTGTCTGTGTCCAACCATTAAACATATCTATAAAATAATCAATGACCTGATATTCTTCTAAAAAACGAATAAAAGTAGAAAAAATAGGATTGACCATAATCTGACTATCACAGATACAATGATAAAAAATAAGACACTGATCTAATAAATAAGGGATTAAAAAATAACAGCTTAAAATAAAAAACAATGAAAAAGATAAATATAAGTGTGTTACAACAACTTTTCTAGAAAGGCGATCACTGGTAAAATAATCAATCAGGGGATCAATAAGAAAATGAAAAAACAATGCAATAATAACAGGAAAAATCAATTGAAAAATATAAATCAATAATGATCCTATACGAAATAAAGTATAAACATAATAAAGTAAAATAGCACAAATACAAAAAATGATGAGAGAACGTGCGATATTGTTTCTTTTCATTTCAACCTCCACGACAAGAAAAGGACTACAATGAGTCCTTTTGTACTTCTTAAAGTTGTTCCTTAATCGCTTTTTTGGCTTTATGAACAGTATGTTCGATGTTATCGGCACATGGCATATCACTCATCATAATCATTGCCGCAGCAACAATTCCTGCCGAGAAAAAAGCAACAGCTAATTTTGACATGATTATTCACTCCTTTAAAAGTACAATCTTAGTATGTCCTGATTATTCAAAATCATACAAAGAAATTTCAGGAGTTTCGTTCATTCTTGAAATCAATGTCGTTTTCCTTCGATCATCTTGTTCTCGACTAATTCCATATTGAAAAGCCTGATGATTTCCTAAAAACCATAAAGACTGTTTTGCTCGTGTTAATCCTGTATAAATCAGATTCTTTTTCAACATAATATAATAGTCTTTTAAAACAGGCATAATGACAATTTTAAATTCATTTCCCTGTGATTTATGTACACTCATGCAATAAGCATGTGTCAATGTATAAAATTCCTGTGGCGTATATTCAACAATAGTTCCATCAAAATCAACAATCATCATATCTGATAAATATTCAAAATTATCTTTATAACAGATTTCTACCAATGTTCCTATATCACCATTAAAAACATTATCTTCAATACGATTTTTTAACTGTAAAATCTTATCGCCTTCTCTAAATAAACGTTTACCCACACGCAGTTCATTTTTAAATCCATCTTGAGGATTAAATAATTCCTGTAGACAATCATTTAAAGCATCAATACCAGCAACACCATTATACATTGGTGCTAAAACTTGTATATCATGCACATCATAGCCATCTTCTAATGCTTTTGTGACTAATACACGTACATACTTGACAACATCATAGGCGGCACATGTTTGAAAATGAATATCCTGATACTTTGAAAATAAAGTTTCATCATATTGATTATTGCGAATACTATGGGCTAATTGAACAATACCACTTTCTTTGGATTGACGATATATATGATGTAAAGCAATGGTTGGGATACGCTGACAACTGATGAGATCATTTAAAACACGACCAGGTGCCACAGATGGCAATTGCTGATCATCTCCAATCAAAAGAATTTGACTGACTTTTTGACAAGCTAACAAAAGATGTGAAAACAATAAAGAATCGACCATTGAAAACTCATCAATGATCAATAAATCCACATCTAATGGATTTTTCTCATTAATCGCAAAAGTATTTGTATGTAAATCCCATTTCAATAAACGATGAATGGTACAAGCTTCCACTCCTGTCACTTCAGTCAAACGTTTAGCTGCTCTACCAGTTGGTGCAACAACAGCTAATTTTTGATCAGGATTTAAACGCTGATAGATTTTAATCATAGCATTGACAATCGTTGTTTTTCCAGTTCCTGGCCCACCTGTAATAATCATAGCTGACTGTTTTAAAAAGAGTGTCATCGCTTCTTTTTGAAAATGATCATATTGAATAGATAACTCTGTTTCTAAATCTGCAATAATGGTATCAATTTCCTGCTGATCATATTCATACAAAGGCGCATGAAGCCATTTTTGAAAGATTTTTGATATTTGTATTTCACTTTGATATAAATCATAAGGATAATAACGATCATCTTCCTGAATAATTTTACGTTGTTCAAGAACATCCTGCAAAGCTGTTTCAAAACTTTCATCATCAATTTGAGGAATATAGCGATGAAATCTTTTCACGATAGCCTCAAAGTTATGATATGTACTTCCATCTTGAAAACAGGCTTCTTTTAAAGCATAAACAATAGCTGCCTGAATACGATGATGATCATGTTGATCAACACCTATTTTCAATGCCAGATCATCTGCCGTTTTAAAACCAATTCCATCAATATCATCAATTAACTGATAAGGATTATTCTGTAAGATATCCAATGTTTTTTCCTGATAGACAGCTTGAATTAAAGCCAGATGACGTGTCGAAATACCATGCCCCATGAAAAACATCAAAACTTCCTGATCAAAATCCTGGGAATTTAACACACCTGCAATCGTTTCACGTTTGGTTTCATTCATACCACGAACATGATCTAAAACATGCTTATCTTCTTTAATCTTACTTAATGCATCTTGACCTAAAGCTTCCACAATAGCACTGGCCTGTTTTTCACCAATCCCTTTAAATAAAGGACTAGATAAATAGCGAATGATTTCACTTTCCTCATTCGCTAAAACAATCTCATAAGATTGAATCTGAAATTGTTTCCCATATTTAGGATGAATCACATAATCACCCTGAAAATGATATTTATCCTGTAGATTTACATAACTCATATAACCCGTTGCTAGAATTGGTTTATCTTCCTGTTCACTATCAATCAGACAGACAATAAACTTTGTATCCTCACTATAAAACCTAATACGTTTAATAATTCCCGTATATTCTAACATTATAAGTATGTAATCTCCTTATCATCTTTATACACTTTATCAATCGTTCCTCCACCAAGACAAACATCACCCTGATAAAAGACTGCGGCCTGACCAGGCGTTACAGCTTTGACAGGTTGTTTGAATGTCACATAAAGTGTTGTTTCATCAACAAAATGAATCGAAACTTCATTATCTTTTTGACGATATCTAAATTTGGCTGTGCAATCATATTCTCCCGATGGTTTTTGACTACCGATCCAATTGACATCCGTAATCAAAGCACCTTCGCTCATTAACCATTGATTCTGATCTCCTTGGCACACATATAAAATATTATCATCATACTTTTTACCCACAACAAACCAGGCATCACCTGGACCACCAATACCTAAACCTTTACGTTGTCCAATTGTATAATACATAATGCCCTGATGTTCACCGACAACTTGACCAGTTTCAATATCTACCATCTTTCCAGCTTTGGCTGGAATATAATTTTTCAAGAACTCTCTAAAATCTCTTTCTCCAATAAAACAGATTCCTGTACTGTCTTTTTTATGAGCCACTGGCAAATTTAAATCTTCCGCCAATTGTCTGACTTCTGGTTTGGTCATATTTCCAATTGGAAATAATGAAGACTGTAGTTGAGATTGATTTAACTGACATAAAAAGTATGTCTGATCTTTATTAGAATCAATGCCTCTTAACATGATAGAATCTTGTCCATCATGATGTTCCACACGTGCATAATGTCCTGTCGCAATATAATCGGCCTCAATAGATTTGGCATAATCTAAAAAAGCTTTAAATTTAATATGTTTATTGCATAAAATATCAGGATTAGGCGTTCTCCCTTTGGCATACTCTTCTAAAAAATATGTAAAAACATGATCCCAATATTCCTTAATAAAATCAACACGTCTTAATTCTATTCCTAAATGCTCAGCGATCTTTTTTGCATCATTATAATCTTTTTCCTGTGGACAGATATCATCATCATTTGTTGGATTTCCTAAAATATCATTATTTAATGATGAATCCCAGTTACGCATAAAAACGCCAATAACTTCATAACCTTGTTGCTTTAAAACATAAGCTGCAACTGCACTATCTACACCACCACTTAAACCTAATACAACTCTTTGTTTCATAGACGCCTCCTTCTTGCATATTCTATCATTTTCTTCAACAATTATAAAGTAAAAATAATGGAATACTCATATAAAATAGAGTAGAGGGAAGAAATTAATCTTCGCCCCTCTCATTGCACTTATCCCGAATTATTGATTATCCCGAAAAACAGGTTTTTCCAATGAAAAATCAAGTAAAATTCGGGATAATTTT
>NZ_NFLH01000070.1 GCF_002160815.1 Massilimicrobiota sp. An134
TTAAGTTAAGATGACAATATTTAACCAGGAATTGTATGGAAATATATTTTTCCTGGTTTTTAATATTTACTCAAGCTCAAAAAGTGTAGTCTTGAAACTACATCTGTCAAGGTATATAACCTGACTTTAGTATCCGGTATTAAAATCTAGTGATAGTTTTATAAAAGATTTAGGTCTCTATATTTTTAGGGACCTGTTTTTAATTCTATATTTTATAATTTAATATTTGTTTAATTTGTCTCTCTGTTAGGTAGTAGTTAGTTAATGGAAGTTTAGACAGCTTCGCAAATTCTTTTATAAATCTGCTACTTGTTGTTATATTAATGTATTTACTTTCACCTTTTACTAGTCTAAATTCACGTGTGAACTTCATGATTTCATATGTACTAAACTCTTTATTGAATACTTTGAATTGTAGTAATCTTTCTAGAAGAACTGATAAATAACAGATTAAGAAATGTCCTTTTATAGTACTTTCTTTTTGGAGAAATACAGGTCTTGCATCGAGATCGCTTTTCATGATCTTAAATGATTCTTCTATTCTCCATAAATTATGATAGGTCTCATATATTTCGCGTTCACTCATTTTTGTTTCAGAAGTCACTAGAAGATTATAACCTGCAAGTTTTCTTTCTTTGTCAATGGCTTCTTGATTTATTTTGGCTTTAGCTTTTCCTCCTTTTTCATTGATAAAATCAACATATTTTCCAAGATCTCCAAATTCAGAACGTTTTGCTTGGCTATAACAGAGTTCTCTTGCTTTCTCAGCTTGTTTTTCTATTTCATACTTTTTCTTTGCGGCAAGCTTAGGGTTATAAGTAAGTACTCTTTTTTCTTTAAACATCAAAATTTTCTTTTTCCCTGTGTTTTCATCAATGGTGATATTGTAAGGAAATTGATCAATACATGATTTGTATTTGTAAACGAGATGTCCCTCCTTATCTCTCACTTCTTCCCAATCATCACTATCCATGGTTACCCAAGTTTGTTCGGTTTCAGGAAGCATCTTTACGGATTTAGAAAAGAGATAACCATCACCATTTTCTTTGGCGAAAGCGATATTATCAGCACAATTAAGACCTTTATCAGCTACATGTATTGTTCTGCCATTTATTTGATATGTATTTCTTAAATCATTTACAACATCTCTCATAATGGGTTTCTCACTTTGATTCCCAGGAAACATTTTCATGCCTATAGGAATCTGGTTGGCATCAAGTAGAAGTCCCATACCGACTATTGGATCTTTACGGCTTTCTTTAGATGGTCCTTTTCTTCTGAAATCATCTTGTTTATCAATTTCAAAATAGAAGTTTGTACAATCAAAATAAGTTTTATCAGTTTCTTTTTTATAGACCATATCTAACTGTTCATTAAAGATTTCAATAAATTTTCCATAATCATTACCGATATATCCTAAACCGCTTAAAAGTTGGTCATAGGAATAATGAACTGATTGATGAAGTTTAGGAAGAACTTCGTGAAAAGTCTTGCGTTTACTGCAAGGATTTACTAAGCGAGCGAAGATGAGTGTAGAAAGAAGTTCATAAAGATCAAAAGTGAAGCTATTAGAATTATTTAAATAATCGACATACTTCTTTATGTCCATACATTTTAAAAGAGAGGCATAAGGGAAGTAACCAAGATAAACTTCAGGAGACTCATCAGATATTTGAAGTTCTTTTTTAATTTTATGAGCAGCATTTAATTCATCAACTTCTTTTTGAAAATGAGCAACAGGATCATCAATGCCTTTTTTCTTCCAGGTTTCAACAGAGGCAAGGGACTTGTATGTACGATGAGCAGACCCATGCTTTTCAGGGGAATAAAAACTCTCAACGATTGATAAATAAGTGCGTCCTTTTAAATGAGATTGTTTAAGAAAATAAGCCATAAAGCACCTCCAATAATCTATCACCACTATCACCATCATTATAACATAAACTATAAAAAAATAAAAGAATTTAACATAAAAAAACATCGATAAAATCGACGTTTATTAGCTACTTAAAATTTTGATTTTAAATTTAGTCTAAAAAATCTAGTGATAGTCTCTAAAGACGGGTATTAGTGCACCACGATGCGTAGAAATTGAAAGAACACTTATCAACGAATTAGATATTCCAGTCTTTCATGATGATCAACATGGAACAGCCATTGTTGTTACAGCTGGTTTATTGAATG
>NZ_NFLH01000071.1 GCF_002160815.1 Massilimicrobiota sp. An134
GTGCGTTTTTTAAATACAATAAATGCATAAAGTTAATATAGAGTTTAAAAAGTCATGATAGATTTTGAAAATGGAAAGACATAAGTTGATTATTGATGAGTCTTTATGTTATATTAAACCTGACTTTAGTATCCGGTATTAAAATCTAGTGATAGTTTTATAAAAGATTTAGGTCCCTATATTTTTAGGGACCTGTTTTTAATTCTATATTTTATAATTTAATATTTGTTTAATTTGTCTCTCTGTTAGGTAGTAGTTAGTTAATGGAAGTTTAGATAGCTTCGCAAATTCCTTTATAAATCTGCTACTTGTTGTTATATTAATGTATTTACTTTCACCTTTTACTAGTCTAAATTCACGTGTGAACTTCATGATTTCATATGTACTAAACTCTTTATTGAATACTTTGAATTGTAATAATCTTTCTAGAAGAACTGATAAATAACAGATTAAGAAATGGCCTTTTATAGTACTTTCTTTTTGGAGAAATACAGGTCTTGCATCGAGATCGCTTTTCATGATTTTAAACGATTCTTCTATTCTCCATAAATTATGATAGGTATCATATATTTCATGTTCACTCATTTTTGTTTCAGAAGTCACTAGAAGATTATAACCTGCAAGTCTTCTTTCTTTGTCAATGGCTTCTTGATTTATTTTAGCTATGGCTTTTCCTCCTTTTTCATTGATAAAATCAACATATTTTCCTAGATCGCCAAATTCAGAACGTTTTGCTTGGCTATAACAGAGTTCTCTTGCTTTCTCAGCTTGTTTTTCTATTTCATACTTTTTCTTTGCAGCAAGCTTAGGGTTATAAGTAAGTACTCTTTTTTCTTTAAACATCAAAATTTTCTTTTTCCCTGTGTTTTCATCAACAGTGATATTGTAAGGAAATTGATCAACACATGATTTGTATTTGTAAATGAGATGTCCCTCTTTATCTCTCACTTCTTCCCAATCATCACTATCCATAGTCACCCAAGTTTGTTCAGCTTCAGGAAGCATCTTTACGGATTTAGAAAAGAGATAACCATCACCATTTTCTTTAGCGAAAGCGATATTATCAGCACAATTAAGACCTTTATCAGCTACATGTACTGTTCTGCCGTTTATTTGATATGTATTTCTTAAATCATTTACAACATCTCTCATAATAGGCTTCTCACTTTGATTTCCAGGAAACATTTTCATGCCTATAGGAATTTGGTTGGCATCAAGTAAAAGTCCCATACCGACTATTGGATCTTTACGGTTTTCTTTAGATGGACCTTTTCTTCTAAAATCATCTTGTTTATCAATTTCAAAATAGAAGTTCGTACAATCAAAATAAGTTTTATATGTTTCTTTTTTATAGACCATATCTAATTGTTCATTAAAGATTTCAATAAACTTTCCATAATCATTACCGATATATCCTAAACCACTTAAAAGTTGATCATAGGAATAATGAATTGATTGATGAAGTTTAGGAAGAACTTCGTGAAAAGTCTTGTGTTTACTACAAGGATTTACTAAGCGAGCGAAGATGAGTGTAGAAAGAAGTTCATAAAGATCAAAAGTAAAGCTATTAGAATTATTTAAATAATCGACATACTTCTTTATGTCCATACATTTTAAAAGAGAGGCATAAGGGAAGTAACCAAGATATACTTCAGGAGACTCATCAGATATTTGAAGTTCTTTTTTATTTTTATGAGCGGCATTTAATTCATCGACTTCTTTTTGAAAATGAGCTATAGGATCATCAATACCTTTTTTCTTCCAAGTTTCAACAGATGCAAGAGACTTGTATGTACGATGAGCAGACCCGTGCTTTTCAGGAGAATAAAAACTCTCAACAATTGATAAATAAGTACGCCCTTTTAAATGAGATTGTTTAAGAAAATAAGCCATAAAGCACCTCCAATAATCTATCACCACTATCACCATTATTATAACATAAACTATAAAAAAATAAAAGAATTTAACATAAAAAAACATCGATAAAATCGACGTTTATTCGCTACTTAAAATTTTGATTTTAAATTTAGTCCAAAAAATCTAGTGATAGTCTCTAAAGACGGGTATTATTACACAAACTTTGATTCTAGTTATGATAGTGATGATGAATATATGGGAAAATCACGTTTATATAATGATTCATTTGATTATGTTGAAAATGAAGCTGATGTATTGACATCAC
>NZ_NFLH01000072.1 GCF_002160815.1 Massilimicrobiota sp. An134
TTGTAATCATCCTCCTTAAGATAATTACAAAAGTTTTATGCCGATAAATCAATAAAAAACTAATGATGATACAATGATTATTTCAATTTAATCGGCATAATTATTTTATCGGTATAAGTCAGCTTATGCCGATATCGGCATAAATCTACATAATACCCTTCACTCCAGAAATGCCTGTTTCCAAATTTATATTTCAAATCTGCATGTCGATCAAACATCATCAATGCTGATTTTCCCTTTAGATATCCTACAAAATCCGACACTGCATATTTTGGTGGAATCATTACTAACATATGTACATGATCATTCATGAGATGTCCCTCTATAATTTCTACTCCTTTGTATCTACATAATGTTCTTAATATTTCTCCTAAGTCTTTTCGATATTGATTATAAATAATTTTTCGTCTATACTTAGGAGTGAACACAATATGGTATTTGCACATCCATTTTGTGTGTGCTAAAGAATATGCTTTCTTAGCCATAACAATCACCTTTCCTTTCTTATTAATGGTAGCTTGAACAACTCCATTATAATCGGAAAGGTGATTGTTTTGTATAACTTTTCTCTCTCTACCCGCATAGCAGGTAGTTTTTTGTTTCGTACATTTCATGTACTCAACTGACTAAAGTCAAAAGCATTAAAGAGAAATAGAGGTCAAAGACCTCTATTCTGTAATACGCACTTGGAAAACAATTTCAACAGTTGACATTGGATCAATAGATGGAATCACATAATAAAGTGTATGATTATCAATTGCGGGTGTTTGTTCATGACCATTAACATAAAATGAGTCTTCCACATATTCCACATTTTCATCCATATAATCACTAAAGACAACTTGTGTTTCTTTTACCAATGATGGATTTTTAATTTTAATTGTATAAGTGAGTGTTTCTCCCTGACATGCTTCTTCTTTATCTACTTTTTTACAAATATGAAGTGGTTTTTTCACTAATGTTTCCACATCATTGCTGACACTTGTATGACAAGACGTTTTCACTTGTGCAGTATTGCACAAGTGAAAACGTTTCATAAATTTCCCTCCTTCCATTTATAAGTGATGCAAATTCATTGTGTTGTTCTGTTCATTGACAACGTTTCTTTTCTTTTTTTGTAAAAATTATCTATTTTTTAAAAAATAGTATATGATAAAAGAAGTAGGTGAGAAAATGATGTTTGATGAATTCTATCGTACAATTTATAATCAATTATTTTTTAAATGGATTCTGTGTCATGATAAGCAATACCAACAAGATCATATCCAGTATCATGTGGAAACAGAAAATGAAAAATTAAAAGTTATCTGTTTGTCTACAACAAAAGTGAAAGGGAAAATAACGATTTGGTATAATAATATCGTAGAAGAAGAGATTTTGCGTATCAAAGATGAAAAACTTGTCTTTTATTTACATTTTACGATTACTGATTTGGCACAATGTTATCACTTATTCCATAAATTTTATCAAACCATCATTCAGTATACCCAACAAAAAGAATGGAAAATTGCGCTCTGTTGTACTGGTGGTTTATCAACTTCTGTATTCATTGAAGAAATGCAACAAGTCTGTGAACTGGAAAACCTACATTTTCAGCTTGTTTCATTATCATTAGATCAGCTTTATCAAAATTATCAAAACTATGATGCCTTGTATCTGGCACCACAAATTGCACATATGGAACCTGAAATTCTAGCTTATACCCAACATCAAATTCCAGTTTATTGTATTGATGCAACTTTGTTTGCGACGAAAAACTATCGTGGCATTATTCAAACAATTCAAAAAAACATTCAAGCATAGATATATTCTATGTTTTTTCATATCATTTTTACATGATTTTCCATATTTACTCTATGATTCTTTGTTATTTATTTTTTATATTTAATTTAACTTCAGTTAAATGTTGGTAATTGATTTTAACTCCATAAAAACGGTGTTAAAGCCCTTTAAAATAAAACATGATATTTTCATCAGTGCTATACTTATATCGAGGTGAAGATAT
>NZ_NFLH01000073.1 GCF_002160815.1 Massilimicrobiota sp. An134
GCGAGGCAATACGCAGGGAACTGAAACATCTCAGTACCTGCAGGAGAAGAAAGTAAAAACGATTCCGTAAGTAGTGGCGAGCGAAAGCGGAGGAGCCCAAACCATCAGATGATGGGGTTATAGGGCTGCCGAGAAAGTCGATGCGACATGACAGGAGAAGCGCAGGGGAAGGCGCAGCGAAGAGGGTGAAACTCCCGTATCCGAAGTCGTGAAGCAGGGCGAGGCAGACCCTGAGTACGTCGGGGCACGAGGAATCCTGACGGAAGGATCGAGGACCATCTCGAAAGGCTAAATACTCCCTGGTGAGCGATAGTGAACCAGTACCGTGAGGGAAAGGTGAAAAGAACCCCGGGAGGGGAGTGAAATAGAACCTGAAACCATATGCTTACAAGAAGTCAGAGCCCGTTAAAGGGTGATGGCGTGCCTTTTGTAGAATGAGCCGGCGAGTTATGATATGGAGCGAGGTTAAGCAGGAGATGCGGAGCCGAAGCGAAAGCGAGTCTTAAGAGGGCGAAAGTTGCATGTCATAGACCCGAAACCGGGTGATCTAGCCATGATCAGGTTGAAGTCGGGGTAAGACCCGATGGAGGACCGAACCGACCCCCGTTGAAACGTTGGCGGATGAATTGTGGCTAGGGGTGAAATTCCAAACGAACCCGGAGATAGCTGGTTCTCCCCGAAATAGCTTTAGGGCTAGCGTCGCAGGAAGTGCCATGAAGGTAGAGCACTGAATATGTGATGGCCTCATCCCGAGGTACTGAGCATAATCAAACTCCGAATGTCATGGAGACGATGAGCGGCAGTCAGACCATGGGTGATAAGGTCCATGGTCAAGAGGGAAACAGCCCAGACCATCAGCTAAGGTCCCCAAATACATGCTAAGTGGAAAAGGATGTGGAGATGTACAGACAACCAGGAGGTTGGCTCAGAAGCAGCCATCCTTCAAAGAGTGCGTAACAGCTCACTGGTCGAATGACTCTGCGCCGAAAATTTACCGGGGCTAAGCATGATACCGAAGCTATGGATTTACGAAAGTAAGTGGTAGGGGAGCGTTCCAGACAGCGAGGAAGGATGATCGAAAGGACATCTGGAGCGTGTGGAAGAGAGAATGCCGGTGTGAGTAGCGGCACGTGGGTGAGAATCCCACGCACCGAAGACCCAAGGTTTCCAGAGGAAGGTTCGTCCGCTCTGGGTAAGTCGGGACCTAAGGCGAGGCCGAGAGGCGTAGCCGATGGACAACGGGTAGAGATTCCCGTACCTGGCTGTGGGTGAAGGAGTGACGGAGACGGCTAGGCCAACCAGCGGCTGGAAGAGCTGGAGCAAGCGAGGTAGGGGTCATCCAGGCAAATCCGGATGGCATAACCCGAAGGCGTGACGCGGATGGAACATTGCGATAAGTACAGAAGAGGCCAAAGCCGGCTTCCAAGAAAAGCTTCTAGCAAAACTGCAGACAGCCCGTACCGAAAATGGACACACATGGGTGAGGAGAGAATCCTAAGGTGAGCGAGAGAACTATAGCTAAGGAACTCTGCAAAATGACTCCGTAACTTAGGGAGAAGGAGTGCTCAGTGGAAGCTGAGCCGCAGTGAAACGGCCCAAGCGACTG
>NZ_NFLH01000074.1 GCF_002160815.1 Massilimicrobiota sp. An134
TCTCTTCTCCCTAGAAAGGAGGTGATCCATCCCCACGTTCCCGTAGGGATACCTTGTTACGACTTCACCCCAATCATCAGTCCCACCTTAGACAGCTCCCTCCTTGCGGTTGGGCCACCGGCTTCGGGTGTTACCAACTCTCATGGTGTGACGGGCGGTGTGTACAAGGCCCGAGAACGTATTCACCGCGACATGCTGATTCGCGATTACTAGCGATTCCAGCTTCGTGCAGTCGAGTTGCAGACTGCAGTCCGAACTGTGAACGGGTTTCTGGGTTTCGCTCCACCTCGCGGCTTCGCCTCCCTCTGATCCGTCCATTGTAGCACGTGTGTAGCCCAGGTCATAAGGGGCATGATGATTTGACGTCATCCCCGCCTTCCTCCTCCTTGCAGAGGCAGTCTCGCCAGAGTCCCCAACCTAATGCTGGCAACTGGCAACAGGGGTTGCGCTCGTTGCGGGACTTAACCCAACATCTCACGACACGAGCTGACGACAACCATGCACCACCTGTGTGAGATATAGCTATCTCTCTGTCTCCAGAGCCTTTATCTCCATGTCAAGACCTGGTAAGGTTCTTCGCGTTGCTTCGAATTAAACCACATGCTCCACCGCTTGTGCGGGCCCCCGTCAATTCCTTTGAGTTTCATTCTTGCGAACGTACTACTCAGGCGGAGTGCTTATTGCGTTAACTGCAGCACTGAGGTCTGACCCCCAACACTTAGCACTCATCGTTTACGGCGTGGACTACTAGGGTATCTAATCCTATTTGCTCCCCACGCTTTCGGGACTGAGCGTCAGCTGCACCCCAGACCGCCGCCTTCGCCACTGGTGTTCCTCCATATATCTACGCATTTCACCGCTACACATGGAATTCCGCGATCCTCTGATGCTCTCTAGCTGTGCGGTTTCCACGGCTTACCGAAGTTTAGCTTCGGGCTTTCACCGCAGACCTGCACTGCCGCCTGCTCCCTCTTTACGCCCAATGATTCCGGATAACGCTCGCCACCTACGTATTACCGCGGCTGCTGGCACGTAGTTAGCCGTGGCTTCCTCATAAAGTACCGTCACTCGCCTGTCATTCCCTACAGGCGCCGTTCTTCCTTTATAACAGAAGTTTACATCACGAATGACTTCTTCCTTCACGCGGCGTTGCTCGGTCAGGCTTTCGCCCATTGCCGAAAATTCCCTACTGCTGCCTCCCGTAGGAGTCTGGGCCGTGTCTCAGTCCCAGTGTGGCCGTCCACCCTCTCAGGCCGGCTACGCATCGTCGCCCTGGTGAGCCTCTACCTCACCAGCTAGCTAATGCGTCATAAGCCCATCCCTGTGCTATCCCGT
>NZ_NFLH01000075.1 GCF_002160815.1 Massilimicrobiota sp. An134
CCTGGTATATTATAATTGACTCATTTATCAGTCATTAAAATATACCTTCTCCTTTCTATCAACTTTATTAATACGTAGTTGATGACGTTTAGGTTTATATGTAAAATTGAAATATGTGTTTGTGGATTTGTATTTTTCCGTGTGGCTTTGACTACTTCAAGGAGGTTTGGACCACTCACTTATTCCTCAATAACGATGAGTTAGATGAGTCTTTGAATTCACATTTTGTACCAGGTTTTATGGTCTAAGTGTTGTGGGTACCACATCACATGAAATTTATTTGAAAGGATGGTTTTTATGAAATTAGTTGGTATTGATATTGGAAAGCACAAGCATTTCGTCAGTATCGTTGACAAGTTGACTGGTGAAATTATTCTTCAGCCTGTCGCTTTCTCTAATAATGCTCAGGGTTTTGAATTCCTTATCTCTCAGATCGCTCTCTATCCTGTTGATAGCGTTCTTATCGGTATGGAAGATACTGGTCATTATCATTTCGCTTTATTGCGCTTTCTTTTGCAGAAAAACTACAACGTCGCTTTAATCAATCCTAAAACTACCGATCTCAATCGTAGAATGGATGGTGGCATCACTAAAAACGATAAACTTGATACTCTTAATATATGCGATATATTAAGCTCAAACAAACTCAAGAAACCTTATCGTTTGACGTCATCTAAGAAATTTGACCTTTATGAACAGAAGCAGCTGACTAGGTTGCATCATTCCCTCAAGGAACAGATTAATGTTCTTTCCAATCGTCTGCAGAAATGCATAGATCTTGTTTTTCCTGAATATAACTCACTTTTTAAATCCAAGTACGGAAAAGTCTATATGTCTATTCTTAAACAGTTTGGCAGTGCAAAGGCCATTGCACAGGCTGACATCAGAACTTTACGCAAATGCTTTGATATTACCGGCAGAGGCAATCGCATTTCTCTGACTGCTGAAAAGCTAAAGGAAAGTGCAAAAACATCTGTTGGCATTTCTTCGTTGGCAGATGAAATGCAGATTAAACATCTAATAGCTCATATCGAACTGCTTAATGATCAGCTCAAAGAAATAGATAAAAAAATAGAAGAGTTTTCCACTGACTTAAACTCTCCTATCATCTCCGTACCAGGAATTTCGCATTTCTCTGGTACATCAATTCTAGCAGAATATGGAGATATTTTCAACTATTCTAAGCCTTCAAAGATAATAAAGGCAGCGGGTGTCGCCCCATTTCACTACGAATCAAGTCAGTACGAAGCCAAGCATAGTGCCATAACCAAGCAGGGATCGAGCTATTTAAGAAAGACGTTATATCAG
>NZ_NFLH01000076.1 GCF_002160815.1 Massilimicrobiota sp. An134
AGGGAATAGAATGACTATTCCCTCACATGGACTGGCAGCGTGCTATTTTCGCAGTTGCCTACTATCTTCGCCGCTGTGATGCTTAACTTCTGTGTTCGGCATGGGTACAGGTGTTTCCATCACGCCTTCACCACCAGATCCCTTCGAGCACGAACGCTCAAAACTGAACAGCCTCTCTCTTCCACTTCGGCTAAGCCCTCGGTCTATTAGTATCATTCAGCTCAGCATGTCACCATGCTTGCACCCATGACCTATCTACCTCCTCGTCTTGGAGGAACCTTACTTCCGAAGAATGGGAAGTCTCATCTTGGAGGGGGCTTCACGCTTAGATGCCTTCAGCGTTTATCCCTTCCGGACTTGGCTACCCAGCTGTGCCACTGGCGTGACAACTGGTGCACCATCGGTCCGTCCACCCCGGTCCTCTCGTACTGAGGGCAGCTCTCCTCAAACTTCCTGCGCCCACGACAGATAGGGACCGAACTGTCTCACGACGTTCTGAACCCAGCTCGCGTACCGCTTTAATGGGCGAACAGCCCAACCCTTGGAACCGACTTCAGCTCCAGGATGCGATGAGCCGACATCGAGGTGCCAAACCTCCCCGTCGATGTGAACTCTTGGGGGAGATCAGCCTGTTATCCCCAGGGTAGCTTTTATCCGTTGAGCGACGGCCCTTCCATTCGGTGCCGCCGGATCACTAAGCCCGACTTTCGTCCCTGCTCGACTTGTCTGTCTCGCAGTCAAACACCCTTTTGCCTTTGCACTCTGCGCATGGTTTCCATCCATGCTGAGGGTATCTTTGGGCGCCTCCGTTACTCTTTGGGAGGCGACCGCCCCAGTCAAACTGCCCACCTGACACTGTCCCGTCGACAGCTCCATGTCGTCCGGTTAGAACTCCAATGCATCAAGGGTAGTATCCCAACGTCGGCTCCTCGAATACTGGCGTATCCGTATCCTTGCCTCCTACCTATCCTGTACATCATGCATCAGAGTCCAATATCAAGCTACAGTAAAGCTCCATGGGGTCTTTCCGTCTAGTCGCGGGTAACCTGCATCTTCACAGGTACTAAGACTTCACCGAGTCTACAGCCGAGACAGCGCCCAAATCGTTACGCCTTTCGTGCGGGTCAGAACTTACCTGACAAGGAATTTCGCTACCTTAGGACCGTTATAGTTACGGCCGCCGTTTACTGGGGCTTCGGTTCATGGCTTCGC
>NZ_NFLH01000077.1 GCF_002160815.1 Massilimicrobiota sp. An134
AGCACCTTCTTTCTTAACTACATTATACAACAAAAGTAAAGGAAATAAGATAATAAATAGATAATTATACTTAACTACAAGTAAAAAAGACACTCTTTTATTTCCAAAAAAATAAAAAAGAGCCAACTTACTAAGTTGACTCCATTGGGCTCGATTTTATCGAGCTTTTTTGCATCTTATGAAATAATAAAGAATATTGGGTTATTTTTTTAATGATTTTTGCACTTTTTTTATCTTGGCTTGTTTATCAAAACAAATTGTTTTTTCTGTAATGATAACAAATATTATTTTAAAATCCTTATTTGCACAGTGAGCCTACTAAAAACTTCAAAATCCTTATTTTATCGGGATTTTGAAGCATAGAAATCTCTGTATCTTAATGATTGGGTAAGGTGTATGGCGCTATTTAGTACCATTTCGACCTTTTCTAGCTTATCAGCTGGGGGATTAGATATAAAGCAATATAGATTAATGTAATGCTGTATACCATCTCTAGAAAATCCTGGATGAGATCTTAGAAATCGTTTTAGTAAGTAACACTGCCTGTTTATGGGATTCAATGGATTATCTTTATCTTTGCATTTTTTTAGCTTATTTGCATCATATGATTCATCGCTTAGTTTCAATTCTTTTATCAGAATCTTATGACTTTTTTCTTTGTCATGTATAAGATGCGATCCAGGCTTAATATGATTTATGAATGTGTCCTTTGTTTTCTTTTGGCATGTTTTTCCAAATCCCTCAACATGAGCATAAACATGATTGCCATCATATGCGATGCCGATGCATATTTGGTCTTTTGATAATCCTCTTAGTTTTTTGCCATCTTTAACAGTTTTATCAGATTCGACAACAGGATAGAATGTTTCATCGATATAGACATTACCTTCAAGTACGATATCATCTTGCATGTCTTCAATAATATAAAAGAGTTTATATAGCCAATATTTTGATGTTGTAAAGCTGTTTTTGTTGTTCTTGGAAGTTAAATTGATACTCTCATATCTGAAAATACCCAAACAGAATTCAATCCATTCGGATATTGCAATCTTGTG
>NZ_NFLH01000078.1 GCF_002160815.1 Massilimicrobiota sp. An134
CACAAACACAAAAATTAAAAATATAAATTATGTCATTTCCAAGATTAAGTTCTACTTATCAATATTTTTTAAGTAGAACTTAGTCTTAAAAAAAGTGGAATTTACTTTTCAAATTAAATCAACTGATTTTTAACAACTGATATAGTTATCAGTATCTTTCTATATAAAAAGTAAACTCAAAATAATATTTTAAGAAGAACAGTAACATATGTATCAACTATTTTATAATAAATTTGAAAATATATCTAAAATTTATCTTCTTCATATACTGGTATTTGACAATACATCTCGAAAATATACATATATTTCTAAGGAATTATAATACCCTGTGGAACAAGTGTTAACATTAACTTCAAAGAAGAATTATTAAAATAATTAGTATGAAATATGACAATGCTACCAGAAAAAGCAAAAGAAGGGAAAAGTAAGATAATAAAAATTAAATTATGACTAGAGAATAGATATTAAAACTTTAATAGATTTAAGAATTTACATCTTCATATTTCAGATAAACCATAAACTTACAATGAAAGATTTTTTTCTTTCTCTCGCTTCTATTCTTTTTTACCATAAAATACCACTCTTCAATAATTGCATGAAAATATCAAATAATATTTAAAGTTACACTTTGTAAGTAATGAACTTATACAAATTATTTATGTGACTTTTCTTCTTATTTTTAGTGTTATAATTTCTCCAACCACAACACTATTATACATAGAGAATTTAACATTATCATTATACTAAAGTTTTTAAATTTCAATGCTCATAAAACTAGGGCCTGTTGCGATTGCTTTCTAATATCCGCCAACTTCTTGGACATATTGGTTTAAAAATAGATGAAACACCTATCTCTATTTATCCTACTTTTGTTAATTACAATAAGCTTATATTAATGGTTGAAGATTATCATTATATTTTATTGATAGGAGCA
>NZ_NFLH01000079.1 GCF_002160815.1 Massilimicrobiota sp. An134
TGAAGCCAAAAAAGACGAAAATGATGCTTTCTGTCAACTTGTTGACAGATATGATGGACAGAAAGCCATCTTCATTGCCGATAGAGGCTATGAATCCTACAATGGTTTTGAACATGTTGTACACTCAGGACATAAATATATCATTCGTGTTAAAGACATTGAATCTACGACTAGCATCACCAAGTCACTAGGACCATTTCCTGATGGTGAGTTTGATGTTGATGTGTTTAGAATGCTGACCTTAAAACAAACAAAAATGACAAAAGCCTGTCCTGAAATATATAAAATTATTACCAAATCAATGAGATTTGATTTTATGGACAAAGAGAATCCCTGGTATGAGTTCAACTGTAGGGTCGTGAGATTCAAAATATCCGATGATAAATATGAAACTATTATTACCAATTTAAGCAGAGAGGAATTCTCAATGGAAGAAATCCGTGAAATCTACAATATGAGATGGGGCGAGGAAACTTCTTTTCGAGAACTCAAGTATGCCATTGGACTCAATGCATTGCATGCCAAGAAAAGAAAACTCATACAGCAGGAAATCTATGCACGTATGGTCATGTATAATTTCTGTCAAAGGATTGTACAGGAAATAAAGATTCCTAAAAAGGACAGAAACAAATATACATATCGGGTTAATTTTACAAAATCCATACATATCATCAGAGAGTTTCTAAGAAAAAAAGGTGGAAAGAATCCACCTGTAGAGTATCTGATAGCTAAAGAGATTCTGCCAATTCGACCCAACAGAAAATACAAGCGACATGTCAAGCCAAAGACTGTCGTATGCTTTAACTATAGATATAACTAACATAGTTTATTATATACCTTGACAGATGTAGTTTCAAGACTA
>NZ_NFLH01000008.1 GCF_002160815.1 Massilimicrobiota sp. An134
GAGCCAGGATCAAACTCTCCATTGTCCTTTTCTATCTTCAGACAATTTCATGTCTTCTTGACTCTTTCTTTTTTCCTATCTTTATTGACGTGTTTACTGTTCAGTTTTCAATGTCCCTGCGCCCTCTCGTCGAGTGCTCATCTATAATACCATCTATCCTCTACCTTTGCAAGTCTTTTTTTTACTTTTTTTCGTTTTTTTTATTCCTATTTTTACAAAATTCTATTTTTCATTGGATTTATCAATGTTTTTTTATTTGTAATTTTATAAAGATTCACTCATAAATTTAAAAAATAAAACCCCATTAACTGAGTTAATCCTCCGTCATTGGGGTTTTGCTTGAATCACTAATCTTTTAATTATTTGATTTTTTTATAAAGATCAATAAATTCTTGTGCTAAATCAATAACAACTAATGCAGTCATTAAATGATCTTGAGCATGTACCATTAATAAGTTTAATGGAGCTTTTTCTCCTCTAATTTCAGCCTGAATTAATTCAGTTTGTGCATGATGTGCTTCATTTACAGTTTCTTTTGCATTTTGTAATGATTCATCAGCCTTATCTAAATCACCAGCTTTTGCATATTGAATAGCTTCGATAGCAGAGCTACGTGCACTTCCACTGTTTACGATAAGGTTAATAACTACTTGTTCTTGTTCATCCATTTTCAATTTCTCCTTTAACAAACAAATTCAGAATTACTCTGTATATTTATTTTATCAAATCAACTTTATAATTTCAACTATAAACACTAAAGAAAAGAAAAATGTTTAAGTGCTTTCAATATACCATCGCAATCAACATTATCCGTAATATAATCGGCAACTGCTTTTGTTTCATCAGCAGCATTACCCATGGCAATTCCTAATCCAACAAAAGAGATCATTTCAATATCATTTCGTCCATCTCCAAATGCAATCGTATCTTTAATATTTTTGCCTAAAGCTTCAACAAGCTTTTGAATTCCTTTTGCTTTAGATTCACCTTTTAAAGTTAAATCAAAAGATAATCCACTTTGATGCTGTTGAATATCAAAATAAGGTGATAATGTTTGATACATTATTTCTCTATCATCAAGAGAATTTAAAACAATCATCCCAATATATGTTTCAATCTCATCAATTTGATATGAATCAATAATAATTTCATCTTTCATTCCCCAATTATTCTTAAACTCAATATGTTTAGGATTTTGTTTATTTAAAACATAAATATGATCATTGCCTTCAAAATAGTATGCCAGGTTTCTTTCAACACATAGCTGATGTGTTTTTTCAATAGCTTCTTTTGGAACAACCTTTTTATATATTTCTTTCCCTTTATATTCTACATAAGCACCATTACAAGTTACATAACCACTAAAAGGATAATCCATAACTCCATCCACAATAAAGCATTTACATCTTCCAGTCGCTAAAAAAACATCATGTCCCTGTTTCTTTAGTTGATCCATCCCATAGCGGACATCATTTGGGATACGATATATACCTTTATTACATTCAATAAGTGTTCCATCTATATCAAAGAAAAATAATTTTTCCATACTCAACCTCCATACCTTAACATCATAACCTTTTTATAAAAAAGTGTAAACAAAAAAGGTATCAATAAGATACCTTTTCATGAAAATTATTCAATAACTTCAGTAACTGTTCCAGAAGCAACAGTTCTTCCACCTTCACGAATTGAGAATTTAGTACCATTTTCAAGTGCGATAGCATGGATTAATTCAACTGTTAATTCTACGTTATCTCCTGGCATAACCATTTCTACACCATCTGGTAATTCGATAACACCAGTGATGTCAGTAGTTCTGAAATAGAATTGTGGTCTATAGTTAGAGAAGAATGGTGTATGACGTCCACCTTCATCTTTTGATAAAACGTAAACTTGGCATACGAATTTTTTGTGTGGATGTACTGATCCTGGTTTAGCTAATACTTGTCCACGTTGAATTTGATCTCTGTTGATACCTCTTAATAATACCCCTACGTTATCTCCTGCTTCAGCGTAATCTAATAATTTACGGAACATTTCGATACCAGTAGCAACTGTATTTTGAGTTTCATGAATACCAACGATTTCGATTGGGTCATTTAATTTTAATTGTCCTCTTTCAACACGTCCTGTAGCAACTGTTCCACGTCCAGTGATTGTAAATACGTCTTCAACTGGCATTAAGAATGGTTTATCAGTATCACGAGTTGGAGTTGGAATATAAGTATCTACAGCATCCATTAATTCATGAATAGCTGGTACCCATTTTGGATCTCCTTCTAATGCTTTTAAAGCTGATCCACGAATAATTGGAGTGTCATCTCCTGGGAATCCGTATTCATTTAATAATTCACGAACTTCCATTTCAACTAATTCGATTAATTCGTCATCATCAACCATATCACATTTATTTAAGAATACGATGATGTAAGGTACACCTACCTGACGAGATAATAAGATGTGTTCTCTTGTTTGTGGCATAGGTCCATCAGTAGCAGCTACTACTAAGATAGCTCCATCCATTTGAGCAGCACCAGTGATCATGTTTTTGATGTAGTCAGCATGACCTGGACAGTCAACGTGTGCATAGTGACGAGTTGCTGTTTGATATTCAACGTGTGCAGTGTTGATTGTGATTCCACGTTCTTTTTCTTCAGGTGCAGCATCGATTGCAGCATAATCCATTGCTTGAGCATTTCCTTCTTGTGCTAAAACAGTAGTGATTGCTGCAGTTAAAGTTGTTTTACCATGGTCAACGTGACCAATTGTTCCAATATTAACATGCGCTTTAGAGCGGTCAAATTTTTCTTTAGCCATTTAAGCTTCCTCCTATATAAATTTCATTAAATTTTTACATATACATTCTAAATGATTTATCTCAAAAATGCAATACTTTTAGTGGATTAATTATTTCCACCATTTTTCTTAATAATACTTTCTGCAATTGACTTAGGAACTGGTTCATAACGATCAAATTGCATAGTGTAATTTCCACGTCCTTGTGTAAATGATCTTAAATCAGTAACATATCCAAACATTTCAGATAAAGGTACACTTGCTTGTACTAAAACAGCGTTTCCTCTTTCTTCTTGTCCTTCAATCATACCACGTCTAGAAGAGATATCTCCCATAACGCTTCCTAAGTATTCAGAAGGTGCAGTGACTTCTACAGCCATAATTGGTTCCAAGATAACTGGATCACATTTTTTACCAGCTTCTTTTAATGCTAAACTTGCAGCTACCTTATATGCCATTTCTGATGAATCGACATCATGGTAAGACCCATCAAATAATGTTGCTTTAATATCTAATACTGGATATCCAGCAATCATACCATTATCTAATGCTTCTTCAAGACCAGCTTTAACAGAACCAATGTATTCTCTAGGGACAGTTCCACCAACTACAGCATCAACGAATTCAAATCCTTTACCTTCATTTGGTTCGAATTTAATCCATACATGTCCGTATTGTCCACGTCCACCAGATTGACGTACGAATTTACCTTCACAATCAGCAGTTTTTCTAATTGTTTCACGATAAGCAACTTGTGGTGCCCCAACATTAGCTTCAACTTTGTATTCTCTCTTTAAACGATCAACGATAACGTCTAAGTGTAATTCCCCAACTCCGGCAATAATTGTATCACCAGTTTCAGGATTTGTAGTGACTCTAAATGTAGGGTCTTCTTCAGCTAATCTTGCTAAACCGTTACTTAATTTATCTTGGTCTTGTTTTGTTTTTGGTTCAATTGCTAATTCAATAACTGGTTCAGGGAATTCCATTTTTTCTAAGATAATGAAATTCTTTTCATCACAGATAGTATCCCCAGTTGTTGTATTTTTAAATCCAACAGCTGCAGCAATATCTCCAGCGTAAACTTCGCTAATTTCTTTACGTGTATTAGCATGCATCTGTAAGATACGTCCTAAACGTTCTTTTTTATCTTTAGAAGAGTTTAAAACATATGATCCAGATTCAATATGTCCTGAATATACACGGAAGAATGTTAATTTACCAACAAATGGGTCAGCCATAATCTTAAATGCTAATGCAGAGAATGGCTCATCATCACTTGCATGTCTTTCGATTTCGTTACCATCTTCATCTTCACCTTTAATTGATGGAACATCAGTTGGTGCAGGTAAGAAGTCGATAACAGCATCTAACATTAACTGTACACCTTTGTCTTTATAAGCAGATCCACATAATACTGGGAATAATTCAACAGCTAATACTCCTTTACGGATTGCTGCTTTAATTTCTTCTTCAGTAACTGGTTCTTCTTCTAAGACTTTCATCATTAAATCATCATCAAAAGATGCAGCTGAATCAATCATTTTTTGACGATATTCTTCTGCTTGAGCTTTCATATTTTCAGGAATTTCAGAATAAACAACGTTTTCACCCTTAGCTCCTTCAAAATGAACAGCTTTCATTTTAATTAAGTCAATAACACCTTCAAATGTATCTTCGGCACCAATTGGTAATTGAATAGCTACAGCGTTAGCATCTAATCTTTTTCCAATAGATTCAACAGACATTAAGAAATCTGCCCCAGTTGCATCCATTTTGTTACAGAAGACAATTCGAGGAACTCCATAAGTTGTTGCTTGACGCCAAACAGTTTCTGTTTGTGGTTCAACACCAGCTTTTGAGTCTAATACAGTAACAGCACCGTCAAGTACACGTAAAGAACGTTCTACTTCAACAGTGAAATCGACATGGCCTGGAGTATCAATGATGTTAACACGGTATCCATTCCATTGTGCAGTTGTTGCTGCTGAAGTGATTGTAATACCACGTTCTTGCTCTTGTTCCATCCAGTCCATTTGTGAAGCACCATCATGTGTTTCACCAATTTTATGAATTTTTCCAGTGTAATAAAGAACACGTTCAGTTGTTGTTGTTTTACCAGCATCAATGTGAGCCATGATTCCAATATTACGAGTTTTTTCTAACGAAAATTCACGAGCCATATTTTTCTCCTTTCAAATATTTCCTCTAAATCATATATTACCAACGGAAATGTGCAAATGCTTTATTAGCTTCAGCCATCTTATGAGTATCTTCTTTCTTTTTCACAGAAGCACCAGTTCCATTAGAGGCATCAATAATTTCATTAGCAAGACGATCAATCATGCTTTTTTCGTTTCTTAAACGAGAATAGTTAACTAACCATCTTAATCCTAATGTCATTCTTCTTTCTGGAGATACTTCAACAGGTACTTGATAGTTAGCTCCTCCAATACGTCTTACTTTTAATTCAAGTACAGGCATGATATTGTTGATTGCTTGATCAAATACTTCCATTGCAGGATTTCCAGTTTTTTCTTCAACTTTTTTAAATGCTTCATATAAGATGTTTTGAGCAACACCTTTTTTACCATCAAGCATGATATTGTTAATTAATTTTGTAACTACCTTAGAATTATAAATTGGATCAGGTAGTACATCTCTTTTTGCTACGCGTCCTCTTCTTGACATCAGTTTTTCCTCCTATCTCTTATTTTTTAGGTTTTTTAGCTCCATAACGAGAGCGTCCTTGCATACGATCTTTTACACCAGCACAGTCCATAGTACCACGAATAATATGATAACGAACCCCTGGTAAGTCCTTAACACGTCCTCCACGAATTAACACAACGCTGTGTTCCTGTAAGTTGTGCCCAATTCCTGGAATATATGCAGTAACTTCCATTCCGTTTGATAAACGAACACGGGCATATTTACGTAAAGCCGAGTTAGGTTTCTTTGGTGTCATAGTGGCAACACGAGTACAAACACCACGTTTTTGAGGTGAACTAATATTAGTTGGTTTCTTTAATAATGAGTTGTAACCTCTATTTAACGCAGGTGATTTTGATTTAGATGTTTTTTCACTACGTCCTTTTCTGACTAATTGATTAATTGTAGGCATGTTTTTCTCCTTTCCTTTCTTCTTAACACACAATTCCGGGTGTTTCATTTTTTGATGAGATAAAATGCACTCTTAGTCGAGTACCGAAAGCAATTATATACGACAAAATTTATAAAGTCAACACTTTTTACTCTTTTTATCAAAGAAAAACAAGATCTTTTTTAAGACCTTGTTTCTTTATTTTATTCTGTTGTTGAAAATTCTTCATCAATTTCAGTACTGCTTAACAAACTTTCTGATAAAGTTTCAGCTTGTAAATGTTCAGCTTCTTCTAATTCCTTTTCTTTGCGTGCTTCTTCTAACTCTCTAGCAATCGTTTCAGGTGATTTTAAAGGTCCTCTTAATCCTGTACCAGCAGGTAATAATTTACCAATAATAACATTTTCTTTTAGACCTTTTAATTCATCAATTTTTCCTTTAATTGCAGCATCCGTTAAGATTTTTGTTGTTTCCTGGAATGATGCAGCAGATAAGAATGATTCTGTTTCAAGTGAAGCTTTTGTGATCCCTAACAAGATTGGTCTTGCAACAGCAGGATGTTTTCCAGCCTTTAAAACTTCCTTATTCAATTCTGTAAATCTTTGAACATTAATATGTGTTCCAGGCAATGCTCCAGTATCTCCACCTTCAACAATACGCATCTTTTTCAACATTTGATGAATAATAACTTCAATGTGTTTATCTGAAATTTCAATACCTTGTAAACGATAAACTTTTTGAACTTCTTTCAAGATATAATTTTCTACAGCTTTGACATCAGCAACAGCTAATAATTCTTTTGGATCAATTGATCCTTCAGTAATTTTAGAACCAATACCAACTTCATCACCTACAGAAACTCTTAATTTTGCACCATAAGGTGTTAAATAACTCTTTGTTTCAAGTAAGTTAGAAACGACAACTTCAGCTCTACCATTGTTATCAATGATATTAGAAACTTCACCATCAATTTCAGAAATAATAGATTTTGCTTTTGGATTTCTTGCTTCAAATAACTCTTGAATACGAGGTAAACCTTGAGTGATATCGGCACCACCAGCAACTCCACCCATGTGGAATGTACGCATTGTTAACTGTGTACCAGGTTCACCAATTGATTGAGCCGCCATAATACCAATAGCTTCTCCTAATTCAACTTGTTCACCAGTTGCTAGATTACGACCATAACATTTTCTACAAATTCCATTTTTCGCTTTACATCCAAAAATAGAACGAATTTCAACTTCTTTAATACCTGCATCAGTAATATTCTTAGCAATCGCTTCATCAATCATTTCGCCAGCTTTAACAAGCGTTTCACCTGTTTCAGGATGAACAATATCCTTTTGAGAATAACGTCCCACTAGACGGTCATATAATGGCACAATAACCGAATTATCTGAAGTATTGTACAATTCTGTAACAACAAATCCCTGATCTGTACCACAATCATCTTCAGTAACAATGACTTCTTGAGCAACATCAACCAAACGTCTTGTCAAATATCCTGAATCGGCTGTTTTTAAGGCTGTATCAGTAGATCCTTTACGAGCACCATGTGTAGAGATGAAGAATTCAGATGCAGTTAAACCTTCTCTAAATGAAGATTTGATAGGCAACTCAATTGTTTCACCTTTTGGATTAGACATCAATCCACGCATACCTACTAACTGTGTAAAGTTTGAGATATTACCACGGGCACCTGAATCAGACATAATGAAGATTGGATTACGGTCATCAGCTTCAAACTCATCTTTAACGACAGCCTGAACCTGATCTTTAACAGATTCCCATAACTTAATAACGATATTATGTCTTTCTTCATCAGTGATTTTCCCTTTACGATATAATTTCTTGATTACTTCAAGTTTTTCATCAGCTTCATCAAATAAAACGTATTTACTTTGTGGAACCTGAATATCATAAACAGAAACTGTAATACCAGCAATTGTAGAATAATAGAATCCTTGATCTTTTAATTTATCCAACATCGCTGTTGTATCACTAATTTTTGTAGGATCAAACATTTCATTGATAATGTTTCCTAAAGCTTTTTTACCCAATGGTTTAATTAAAGGTTGTGCTTTAATATGTGCTTTAATATCAGTACCCATTGGTACGAAATATTTATCTGGTGTTGCAACTAAATTTTCTTTACTAGAATCATTGATAAATGGGAATGCCCCATCAAAAATCTGGTTAAAGATAATTTTACCAACACTTGTAATTAAATAGCTATTATTTTGTTTTTCAGTAAATGTCTTATTCTTTAAAGATTTTCCTCTAATTGCAATTCTTGTGTGTAAATGTACAGTTTTTGCATCATATGCCATTAAAACTTCATTCACATCTGCAAAAACAGTTCCTTCACCAACAGCCCCTTCATCTTCTAATGTTAAGTAATAGTTACCTAACACCATGTCCTGAGAAGGTGTAACGATAGGTTTTCCATCTTTTGGTCCAAGGATATTGTGAGAACCTAACATTAACTGTCTAGCTTCTTGAATAGCTTCTTCCCCTAATGGAACGTGAACTGCCATCTGGTCACCATCAAAGTCAGCGTTGAACGCTGGACATACTAATGGATGCAAACGAATAGCACGTCCTTCAACCAATTTAGGTTCGAATGCCTGAATACCTAATCTATGCAATGTAGGCGCACGGTTTAATAAGACTGGATGTTCTTTGATGACTTCTTCAACGATTGGCCAAATCACATCATCCATCTTATCAATTAATCTTTCAGCAGCTTTGATATTTGTTGCAATCTGCTCTCTCACTAATCCACTAATCACAAATGGTTTAAATAAATTCAATGCCATTTCACGTGGAATACCACATTGATACATTTTTAAGTCTGGACCAACAGCGATAACTGAACGTCCTGAATAGTCAACACGTTTCCCAAGTAAGTTTTGACGGAAACGTCCTTGTTTTCCTTTTAACGTATGGCTTAATGATTTTAATGGTCTTCCTCCAGCACCTGTAATTGGTTTAGAACGACGTCCATTATCAATCAAAGCATCAACTGCTTCCTGTAACATACGTTTTTCATTTTGGACAATGATTGATGGTGTTCCAAGTTCTAATAATTTCTTTAAACGATTATTACGTGTAATCACACGACGATACAAATCATTCAAATCACTTGTCGCAAAACGTCCACCATCCAACTGTAACATTGGTCTTAAATCAGGTGGAATAACTGGAAGCACATCAAGAATCATCCATTCAGGCTGATTATGTGAAGTTCTGAAAGCTTCAATAGCTTCTAGTCTCTTCAATAATTTAGAACGTCTTTGTCCCTGTGCTTCTTTTAAATCTTTTGTTACTGATTCAAATTCTTCATCTAAATCAACTTTTTGAAGTAAGATTTTAATCGCTTCTGCCCCAGTTTTGGCTTCAAACTGATGACCAAATTTTTCATAACAGTTACGATAATCTCTTTCAGATAAAACTTGTTTATATTCTAAAGGTGTACTTCCTTTATCAGTGACAACATAAGAAACGAAATAAATGATTTCTTCAAGTTGTTTTGGTGACATATCAAGAATAAGCCCCATTCTTGATGGAATACCTTTTAAATACCAGATATGTGCGACTGGAGTCGCAAGCTCAATATGTCCCATACGTTCACGACGTACAGAAGATTTTGTGACTTCGACACCACAGCGATCACAGATTACGCCTTTATATCTGACTTTCTTATATTTTCCACAGCTACATTCCCAATCCTTAGATGGTCCAAAGATTCTTTCACAGAATAGACCATCTTTTTCAGGTTTTTGAGAACGATAATTAATAGTTTCAGGTTTTTTAACTTCACCATAAGACCATTCACGAATTTTTTCTGGAGAAGCTAATCCAATCTGGATTGCTGAAAAGTTATTGACATCTGCCATTCATTGTTTCCTCCTATTCTTCGTTACTTTCTTCTTCATCATCAGTGAAGAGTTCATCAATTACAGAATCCAAATCATCAAATGATTCTTCATCTTCAGAGAAATCACCTTCTACCTCAGCCACTTCTTCTTCAGTGACTTCTGGTTGTTCAGGAGTTGTATCAATTGAAGTTGGGAAACGACGTTCTTCATCTTCAATCTTTCTTGCATCTATTTCTTGACCATCTTTATCTAACATACGAATATCTAAAGCTAATGCCTGTAATTCTTTTGTTAAAACTCTAAATGATTCTGGCAAACCAGGTTCAGGTAATTTTTGACCTTTTACAATGGCTTCATAAGTTTTGACACGACCAACAACATCGTCAGATTTAACCGTTAAGATTTCTCTTAATGTATAAGCTGCACCATATGCTTCAAGTGCCCAAACTTCCATTTCCCCAAATCTCTGTCCACCGTTTTGAGCCTTACCACCTAAAGGCTGTTGTGTAACTAATGAGTATGGACCTACTGATCTGGCATGTAATTTATCGTCAACCATGTGGGCTAATTTAATCATATACATAACCCCAACTGAAATATTAGAATCAAAATATTCTCCAGTCATACCAGAAATAACTGGTTGTTTTCCATCAACTGACATTCCAGCTTCTTTCATGATATTCTCAAGATCTTTTGAGTTAATACCATCAAATGCAGGAGTTGCAAAGTACATTCCTAACTCTCTAGCAGCATATCCTAAATGTAATTCCAATACCTGACCAATGTTCATACGTGATGGTACCCCTAATGGATTTAACATGATATCAAGAATTGTACCATCTTCCAAATGTGGCATATCTTCGATAGGTAAGATCTTAGAGATAACCCCTTTGTTACCATGACGTCCGGCCATTTTATCTCCTTCAGAAATCTTACGTTTTTGAACGATATACACTTTAACAACTTTATTAACACCTGGTTGTAATTCATCACCATTTTTTCTAGAGAAGATTTTAATATCATGAACAATACCAGCACCACCATGAGGAACTCTTAATGAATTATCTTTGACTTCTCTTGATTTTTCACCAAAGATTGCTAGTAATAATTTTTCTTCAGCAGATAATTCTGCCTGTCCTTTAGGTGTTACTTTACCAACTAAGATATCCCCTTCTTTCACTTCAGCACCAATCATAATGATACCTTCGCTATTCAAGTTTTTACGGGCATCTTCCCCAACGTTTGGAATATCACGCGTAATTTCTTCAGGACCTAATTTTGTATCACGACATTCAATACTATATTCTTCAATATGAATAGATGTATAAACATCTTCTTTCACTAATCTTTCAGACATGATAACAGCATCTTCGTAGTTATAACCATTCCATGTCATAAAACCAACCAATACGTTTTGTCCAAGGGCTAATTCACCTTGTTCCATAGATGGACCATCAGCTAAAATTTCCCCTTTGACAACTTTATCTCCAGCTTTTACGATTGGTCTATGATTAATGCAAGTTCCCGCATTGGAAATCGCAAATTTTGTTAAACGATACTTATGTGGACCTGTATCTTCTTCAACAATAATCTTTTTCGCATCAACATATGTGACAATACCATCTTTTTTAGCCACAACTGCAGCTCCAGAATCTCTAGCAGCCTGATATTCCATACCAGTTCCTACAAGAGGTGTGTGTGGATTTAATAATGGTACGGCCTGACGTTGCATGTTGGCACCCATCAAAGCACGAGTCGCATCGTCATTTTCTAGGAAAGGAATACATGAAGTGGCTACAGAAACGATCTGTTTTGGAGAAATATCAATAAAATCAATTTCTTCAGGCTTAGCCATAATATTTTCTCCCAAATGACGGGCAATAACTTGTTCATCCAAGATTTTTCCATTTTCATCATGTTGAACTTTTGCTTGTGCAATGACATAATTCTTTTCTTCATCGGCTGTTAAATAACGCACATCATTTTCGTCAATCACACTATGATTCACTTTACGATATGGTGTTTCAATAAATCCATATTTATTGATTTTTGCATAAGAAGCAAGTGTAGAAATTAACCCGATATTTGGACCTTCAGGTGTTTCAATTGGACAAATACGACCATAGTGAGAGGCATGAACGTCACGGACTTCATAACCAGCACGATCTCTTGATAAACCACCTGGTCCTAATGCTGATAAACGACGTTTATTTGTTAACTCGGCTAATGGATTAATCTGATCCATAAATTGAGATAACTGAGATGATGAGAAAAATTCTTTCATAGCGGCAGTTAATGGACGAATGTTAGTTAATGACTGAGGAGTGACACTATCAATTTCAGATAATGACATTCTTTCTTTAACGACTCTCTCCATTCTTGATAAACCAATTCTAAATTGATTTTGAATTAATTCACCAACAGAACGTACACGTCTATTTCCTAAATGATCAATATCATCTAATAAACCAATACGACTCATTAAGTTGACTCTATCGTCACTTGCTAAATCTAATGAATCATAAATATCAACAAGATTCAACATATATGAATAGGCAGCAATCATATCAGAAATTGTAATATATTTACAATCTAATGATAAATCTGTCCCAACAACTCTCATTTTCTTTGATTTTGTTTCATCAACATAGACTTCAAGCACTTGAATACGTCCATGTGATTTTAAGAAATCATTTGTTTTAATGTCCATTGTATGAGCTCCAGCCTGGAAAACAGGAGCTAAAAGGTCAACTTTATCTTTTGTTAATAAAGTTCCTTCTTTCATGACAACATTTCCATCTATATCTATAACATCCTGAGCTAAAACACGGTTTGTAATTCTATCTAATAAACTCAATTTTTTGCCAAGTTTAAAACGTCCTGCACGCGCAAGATCATATCTTTTTGCATCAAAAAATCTTGTATATAATAAAGTATTAGCACCTTCTAGCGTTGCAGGTTCTCCTGGTCTTAATTTATTGTAAATTTCAATTAAAGCTTCATCAGTATTGTGAGTTGTATCTTTGGCTAGAGTATTTCTAATAAACTCATGATCACCTAACACTTCAATAATATCTTCATCACTGCTTAAACCTAAAGCACGTAATAAAATTGTACCAGGAATTTTACGTGTACGGTCAATACGTACATTTAAAATATCTTTTGCATCATTTTCAAATTCAAGCCATGTTCCTCTTGAAGGAATCATGCTTCCTGTAAAGACTGTCTTACCACTTTTATCCATGGCATCAGCAAAATATGCACCTGGTGAACGCACTAATTGTGAAACAATAACACGTTCAGCACCATTAATGATAAAAGTACCAGCATCAGTCATTAATGGAAAATCTCCCATAAAGACTTCGTTTTCTTTAATTTCGCCAGTTCCATTATTCACTAAACGTAAAGTAGCACGAATAGGAGCAGAATAATTTGCATCTCTATCTTTAGCTTCATCTACTGAATATTTTGGCTCATCAAAACGGCAATCAACAAACTCTAAAGTTAAAGTTTCATTAAAATTGCTAATAGGATAAACATCGTTAAAAACTTCTTTGATACCTTCGTTCTTAAACCATTCATAAGAATTTGTTTGGATTTCTACTAAATTTGGTAATTCTAAAGACCCACTAATTCTTGAATAATTACGACGATTAATACGACTTTTTGCCTGAGTTACATTTTTTTCCAAGCCCGCTTCACTCCTTATCAATTATCTCTATCTCCTTATTTAAAGCACGCAAAAAACACTGCTTTTTATATATGAGTAGGCATTTTATTATACTAGCATAGAGGCCAGTTGAAGTCAATACCAAATCATAAATTTCAAAATAACTTTTGAAACAGTAAAAAACAGTGTTATTTTACAGATTTTAAAATAAAATATCCTTTATCACGTTTTATAATTTCACAATTCCCAAAAACATCTTCCATTTTTTTCTTAGCTGAAGGAGCGCCTTGTTTTTTTTGAATAACAATAAATAATTCTCCTTGATTATTTAAATGATCATAGGCTTTTTCTAATATTTCAAAAACAATCTTTTTCCCTGCACGAATAGGCGGATTAGAAACAATAATATCAAATGTATCTTTTACATTTTCATAAACCGAGCTTTTATAAGCAATAATATCATTTTCCTGATTATATTCAATAGACTCATTAGCCAATGCAATAGCACGTTCATTCACATCAACCATTTCAACATGTAACCATGGATAGACTTTCTTTAAAGAAATACCTAAAGTCCCATAACCACAACCAACATCTAATAATGTTTTTTGATGAGATTGTATATTCATGCTTTCCAATAAAACACGCGAACCATAATCAATACGTTCTTTTGAAAAAACGCCACTATCACTTATAAAAACCAGATGATGTCCTCTATATTGAAAAGAAATTTGTGTTTTTTGAGATTTTAAATCAATATTATTTGTATAATAATGTGTCATCTTCTATTCTCCTAAGATAAAAAGCCCTTTGACAAGGGCTTTTTTATTCCAAGAAATTATTTAACTTCTACAGTTGCACCAGCAGCTTCTAATTGTTCTTTAATCTTAGCTCCTTCTTCTGCAGGAATATCTTTCTTAATTTCAGCTGGAACTTTGTCTACTAATCCTTTAGCATCAACTAATCCTAAACCAGTGATTTCTCTTACTGCTTTGATAACAGCAACTTTAGTAGCACCAACATCAGTTAATGTTACAGTTACGTTAGCAGGTGCAGCATCTGCAGCAGCTTCTCCACCAGCAACAACAGCTACAGGAGCAGCAGCAGTTACATCAAATTTTTCTTCGATTGCTTTTACTAAATCATTTAATTCTAAAATTGTAGCTTCTTCTAAATAAGCTAAGATATCTTCATGTGTTAATTTTGCCATTTTATTTTCCTCCGTTCATTTTTAACTATTCAGCAGCAGCTTCTTCAGCTGCATCTCCACCTTTTGCATCAGCAACAGCTTGAATAACTCTTGCCACTTTTGCAACAGGTTCTTTCATACATGCAAGTAACATTGAGTACATACCTTCACGATTAGGTAATTTTGCCACTGCCATAACTTCTTCTTTTGGTAAGAATTTACCTTCGATATAAGCAGCTTTAATTTGTAATGCTTCATGGTCTTTTGCAAAATCAGCTAAGATTCTTGCAGGAGCCACTGCATCATCTTTACCAAACGCTAAAGCATTTGGACCAACAAGGTATTCTTCTAATTCGTTCATACCTTCTTGTTCAACAGCTCTTTGAACTAATGTGTTTTTATAAACTTTAAATCCCACATTTTCAGCTCTTAAAGCTCTACGTAATTCAGTAACTTCAGCCACTGTTAATCCACGATATTCTACAACAACTGTTGATTGTGAAGCTTTTAATTGTTCACTAATTTCAGCAACAACCTGTTGTTTCGCTTCTAAGATTTCTTTTGACATTGTTACACCTCCTATTGATTTTATATATGCAACAATATATCCGTGAAAAACTCCCTCAGTAAACACGAGGGAGTTGTCAATTCTTTGACAATATCACCTCGGCAACTTCATTAAGGTTTCCCCGTTGCTGTCTACGGTATATTGATTGCGTCTTTTTGTTATGATTTCAATTACATTGAAGCAACTTTTACTGAAGGACCCATAGTTGAAGAAACAACGATGTTCTTCATATAAGTTCCTTTTGCAGAAGATGGTTTAACTCTTAATAATAAGTCGTAAACTGTTTTAAAGTTTTCTGCAAGTTTTTCATCATCGAAAGATACTCTTCCGATTGGCATATGAACATTACCATCTTTATCAGTACGGTAAGTCACTTTACCAGCTTTTGTTTCTTGAACAGCTTTTGCTACATCCATAGTGACTGTTCCAGTTTTAGGGTTAGGCATTAATCCTTTAGGCCCTAAAATACGTCCTAATTTTCCTAATTCAGCCATCATATCAGGTGTTGCAATCATAACTTCGAAATCAAGCCATCCTTTTTGGATATCTTCAAGAATTTCTTTTCCACCTACAACATCTGCTCCAGCAGCTTTAGCTTCTTCAACTTTAGCTCCTTGAGTGACAACTAAAACTTTTTTAGTTTTTCCAGTTCCGTGTGGTAATACAACTGCACCACGTAATTGTTGATCAGCATGTCTTGTATCTAATCCTAATTTAAATACAACATCCACACTTGCA
This sequence comes from Massilimicrobiota sp. An134, assembly GCF_002160815.1. GTDB lineage: Bacteria > Bacillota_I > Bacilli_A > Erysipelotrichales > Coprobacillaceae > Allocoprobacillus > Allocoprobacillus merdigallinarum. The sequence goes on from NZ_NFLH01000008.1 coordinate 15,949, forward strand.
TCAAAATTAACTTTACTTGTTTTCTTTACTAAAGCAACTGCTTCATCAATTGGGTAAGCTTTACCTTTTTCAATAAGAGCAGCGGCTTCTTGATATTTTTTACTTCTTTTAGCCATTTTCTTATCTCCTCTTCATTAAATTAAGCATCTAAGCCTTCAACTTTTACACCCATATTACGAGCAGTACCAGCTACGATTTTCATAGCTCCTTCTAAATCGTTAGCATTTAAATCAGGCATTTTGTATTCAGCGATTTCTTTTAATTTTTCAGCTGATAAAGTTGCAACTGTTTGTTTAGAATCAGAAGCAGCTTTCTTAATTCCACATGCCTTTTTGATCATTTCTGCAGTTGGAGCAGTTTTTAATACGAAATCAAAACTTTTATCTTCATAGATTGTCAAAACAACTGGTACAGTTTCTCCCATACGATCTTTAGTTTGATCGTTGAAAGCAGTACAGAATTTTGGCATCTGAATTCCAGCACCTGCTAAAGCTGGCCCTGGTTTTGCTCCCCCAGCAGGGAATTGAATTTTCATAACTCTTGTGACTTTTTTACTCACGCGACACACCTCCTATAAAAATTTGTCCGTGCTGTGGTACAGGACAGTCAATCCTCCCACGCATAGTAACACATATTGCGTCGTTTAATTATTATACATAATCTATTAAGGAATGCAATAGTTTTTTATTGAATAAATCAACTTTTTTATCAAAAAAAGACCATATTTCAGGTCTTTTCATTATAATTCAACTTTTTCTAACTGAACAAGCCCAATTTCCATTAAATTTTGATTACCTAAGAAATCAATCAAAACAGAAGCTTCTTCTTTTTCATGATCAATAGATTCCACTTTTCCCTGTTTTCCAGCAAATGGACCAGAAACAACACGAACTTCATCACCAACACCAAAATCAACTTCAACTTGAGATGTTTTGATACCCATACTTTTTAAAATAGGATCAATTTCTTCCTTAGGTAATGGGAATGGTTTCGCTCCACCACCAGAAGATCCAATGAACCCAGTTACTCCTGATGTATTACGAACAATATACCATGCTTCATCTGTCATGATCATTTCTACCAGTACATAACCAGGAAACATATTTTTCGTTTTATTAATTTTTTTACCATCTTTAATTTCAGTTTCTACGTGTTCAGGAATCACAATATTAAATAGACAGTCCTGTAATCCCATTGATTCAACACGTTTTTCTAAATTTTCTTTAACTTTATTTTCATGACCTGAATATGTATTCACAACATACCAGCGTCTTCCTTCATCATTCATTCCAGACATCTTAATTCAACCCCAATGCTTTTAAAATTAATGCAATAACTGCATCGCTACCATAAAAGTAAATTCCAAACAAAAAGCAAAAAACCAAAACAACAACTGAATTATAAGCCAATTCTTTTTTTGTTAACCAATGAATATTCTTGATTTCAGCACGAATACCCTTTAGTGTACACCATTCTTTGATTTTCATGTCTACCTCCTATTTTGTTTCTTTATGGATTGTATGTTTTCCACATTTTTTACAATATTTTCTTAACTCAAGTCTTTCTACATTTAATCTTTTATTTTTAGTGACTGAATAATTACGTGATAAACACTCACTACAAACCAAGATTACTTTTTGTTTCATGTTCATCACTCCTTTACCGTTAATATAATTTAACATATTTATTTTAGCTCGTCAATGGCAACTATTTTCTTTGAATAGCGATAAACCGCATTATAGACACTTTTTACTGAAATATGAAGCTTTTTTGCAATTTCTACTTCGTCATAACCAGCCTTTTTGTAATTCATAACCATCTTTTCACGTTGCGATGTTTTGGCATCAATCTGTAAAGCATAGTAAGTGGCTGTTTCTTTAACAATCAGATGAACTTCAGGCTGATAGCGCTCATGAATATCAGCGACCAGATCTATATAGCGTGTATCTTCATCTTCACTCGTATAACTATCCAAGGAAAGAATTGTCATTCCTGCACGATAACAAACATCCTTATTCACACGCATTAAACTTAAAATGCGTTTGGTAATAGCAATCTTCATAAATGTCGATAAGCTTGCTTTTTGGTCATCACGATAACTATCCAGAATATCATGAAAACCCATCATAGCCATTTGAATAAAATCTTCATATTCATAACCATTTATAAAATATTTTGTAAAAGCTAATACCCATTTTGAAACTCTGCGATAATAGCGTTTATAAAGTATATCTTGAGCTTCCTCACTGCCACATCGCATTAAATAAACCAATTCATCATCATAATTGTAGCCTTGCATGCTACCTCCTTTCTACTTTAAAGGATGACGTGAATTGTAAATCTGATAAAGTATAATCGCTGAAGCAACAGAAGCATTTAAAGACGTAACATGTCCCGTCATAGGTAAAACAACATTCATATCACAATGCTTTTTAACCAGACGTGATATACCAAACCCCTCTGAGCCAATCACAACGACAAGAGGCATATTGTAATCAATGGCACGATAGTCCTGTGATTCATCTAAGTCACAACCAACGACCCAAAAACCTTTTTCCTTTAAATCGTCTAAAGTTCTTGATAAATTCGTCACTTGTGCAACTTTCACATAATCAATGGCTCCAGTAGATACTTTAGCTACGGTTGCAGATAATCCTACACTCCTATTTTTACCAATAATAACACCATCGACTTCAATAGCATCACAAGTTCTTAAAATAGCTCCTAGATTATGTGGATCTTCCAAACCATCAAGCATCAGCAACAATGGTTGTTTCCCTTGTGGAATAGCATTGAAAATTTCTTCAAGCGTATAATAACGATAATCTTGTACTGCTGCCACAATACCTTGATGAACAACAGATCCAACAAGTTGATTTAACTCATCTTTATGACGCACCATATGCACCTTCACATGTTTAGCTTTTGCAAGGGAAAGAACTTTATCATCTTTTGCATTTTTCATCAAATAAACCTCATAAACTGGTTTATTTCCCTTTAAAGATTCTATAACTGTGTTTTTTCCATAAATATATTGTGTCATATTTTTCACTCCATGCGTCTCAAATTTTTCTCATGTTTTTCTCATTTTCACAAACAAATAATTTAAATAACTCAAAAATTTCTGTTATTCTCTCTTGCTTTTTTAATAAATACAAATGTCCTATTAACGCTTCAAAACCTGTCGACTGATTATAGATAAATACTGATGTATTTTTCGGTACATGTCGACTCTTTGCATTTCTCCCTCTTTTATAAATACTTATTTCTTCTTCACTTAACCATTGTTTCAAAATAGCTTCCTGCATAAATGCCGCCTGAGCTTTGGCACTGACAAATGACTTAGAGGCCTGCTGTAATAAATCTGGCTTCATGATGCCTTTTTCAACCAATAGATATTCTCTCACATAAACCTCAAAAACACTATCACCTAAATACGCTAAAGCTAATACATTTATTAATTCTGGTTTCATTATAAAATTCCTTTATTCTGTAATTCTTGTCTTAATAAATCTGCCTGTTCAAAATTCTTTGCACTTTTTTCTTTTTGCCATTGCTGATATAAAGCAATTTCACTATCACTTAACTGTTTTGGATTATAAACAAATCCCATTGTATCTAACATACAAAGCAACGTCTGATAATTCTTTGATATTTCTAAATCATCTTTTTCTTTGACTCTCATCAATTGATTCAAAACTTTCACTTGTCCTAAAATTTGTGACAATGCTAATGAAGTATTCAAATCATCACTCAATGCTTCCACCATTTGATCCACAATATTTTTATAATAATCTTTATGATCAATATGTTGAATCTGTAAATATAAAGACACTTGTTTAATAATATTTTCTACTTTTTCAACTTCTTTTTTCACATTATTCAAAACTTCATCTGTAAAATTCAATGGATTACGATAATGTGTAGAAAGCATGAGCCATTTATAAACATTGCAGCCAAGCTGTTCTAATAAATCTTTAGCCCATAAAACATTTCCTAAAGATTTTGACATTTTCTGATTATTAATGTTAATCATCTGATTATGCATCCAGATATGTGCAATCGGATGATGATGACATGCCATAGACTGTGCAATTTCATTTTCATGATGTGGGAATTTTAAATCCTGTCCACCACCATGAATATCAATGCGTCCATTTTCAAAGATATCATTAATCATAACAACACATTCTGTATGCCATCCTGGTCTTCCTTTAGACCATGGACTATCAAATTGAATTCCTTCATCTGTTTTTTTCCATAATGCAAAATCTGTTGAGCTTTCTTTTTTATCATTATCATCCACACGTTCACTTGCTCCAGCAATCAAATCTTCAATTTTAATCCCTGATAACATCCCATATTCATGAATTTTTGTAACTCTAAAATAAACGTCACCATCAACTTCATATGCATATCCCTGTTCAACAAGACCAGCAATAAAATCAATAATAGGCTGCATCGTTTCAGTTACACGTGGAGCATAAGTTGGAAACAACAAATTTAAACCTCTACGAACATCTTCATAGGCTTTAATATATTTATCTGTTAATTCTTTTTCACTGACACCTTCTTCTTTAGCAGCTTTTATGATTTTATCATCTACATCCGTAAAATTAGAAACAAATGTCACCTTATAACCTAAATATTCAAAAGTTCTTCTCAATATGTCAAACACAATCATTGGACGTGTATTACCAATATGCACATAATTGTAAACCGTTGGTCCACAAACATAAATACTGACTTCTCCCTTTTTAATTGGAACAAACTCTTCCTTTTGATTTGTGAGTGAATTAAACAGCTTCATTCCCTTTCCTCCTTAAATAAAAAAGCATATGATAAAGATTTCACTTCTATTAACCTTATCAAATGCTTTATTAACTCTTTATCTATCAATACTATAACAAATTCATATGAGTTAATCAAGATTAATGATGAACTGTCAAAGATTCTAAATACTGTAAAGCCACACCACTTTGTTCATCATATACATTTTCTGGAGCTTGATAACTATAAATATAACTTGCTTCCTCAGTAAAATATACCATTTGTACAAATTTCATACCCGAAGCCTGATAAGTCCCTGTAAACCGATAACACTCGATACCACTTGGAATAACTTCCTTATAATAATAAACATCAATGGCACCTTCTTCTTCCAATTGTCCTCCATATAATTGAGGCAATTCATTTAAAACATTATCCGTATCATCAATGATTGTTGCGTAAATATACATTTCATCATTTTTTGTAAATCGAACATCTTTTTGATTTTCATTGTTCACATTTAATTGAAAATCTTTAGGGTAATAGAAGGAAACCTGATCAGCGACTTCATAAAGAGTTCCATCTCTTTCTAAAGATATATCTGTTTTCTCTTTTTCACATGCAAAAAGAGTCACAACCAATAATAAAACCGCCAAAATTTTGATTGAGATCTTCATTTTCCTCCCTCCTTATGGAAACATTGTACTAAACTCAACTCTGAAAATCAAATAAAATTTCTTTATCAAACAAAAGAGATAGGTTTCCCTATCCCCTTTATTAATCTAACAATGAATTAAAAACTTTCAAATAGGCATCAGCACTTTTATCCCAATCAAGTTTCGCTTCCATTGCACGATGAACCAATCCTTGCCATTTTTCTTTATCCTGATAAACCTTTAATGCATAGTCAATAATGTCCATCATTTCATGTGCATTATAATTTTTAAAGCTGAATCCATCACCTGTATTTTCATACTCATTATATGGTTCCACGCTATCCTTTAATCCACCTGTTTCTCTGACAATTGGTATTGTTCCATAACGAAGTGACATCATTTGTGATAAACCACAAGGTTCAAATAATGATGGCATCAAGAACATATCACAACCAGCATAGATACGACAAGATAAACCAAAGTCATATTTAAGATTTAATGATAACTTTTGATTATGATAAGCTGCTATTCCTTTAAGTGGTTCTTCATATTTTTGATCACCAGCACCTAAAATCACAACTTGAACATCACGTTTCATCAATTCTTCCATACGATTAATAATTAAATCTAATCCCTTTTGCCAAGTCAATCTTGTGACAATACCAATTAATGGGACATCTTTATTTTCTGGCAATCCACATTCTTTTTGTAAAGCTAATTTATTAATAACTTTCTTTTCATCAACATTTGTAATGTCAAAATGTTCTACAATTTCAGGATCTGTGGCAGGATTGATTGTTTCATAATCAATACCATTTAAAATACCATACAAATCATGACGACGCATTTGTAAGATATTCTGTAATCCTTCACCAAAGCTATCTGTTAATATTTCTTTAGCATAAGTTGGTGATACAGTCGTAATAATATCACTATAATAAATAGCTGCTTTCATCATATTGAAACATCCATCATTACGGCAGTTACCATTATAATAGAGATAATTATCTAATCCAAAATGATCACTTAACAATGCAGGATCACATTTTCCCTGATATGCAATATTATGGATTGTGAAAACAATTTTAATACCTTGATAATATTCATAATATGCATATCTTTCTTTATATAATGTGGCAATCATAGCCGTTTGCCAATCATGTAAATGTAAGATGTCTGGTTTAATATCAATGTGTGATAACAATTCTAAAACTGCAAAGTCAAAAAATGCAAATCTTTCATTATCATCATCATAACCATATAAACCAGGTCTTCTAAAGTATTGTTCATTATCAATGAAATAATAAGTGACACCATCATATTCAGCTTTAAAAACACCACAATAGCATTTTCTCCAACCAACCCAGATATCATAGTTTGTCACATATTCAATTGTATCTGCCAATTTCATATCCTGATATTTAGGCAAAACAACAATACATTCATGTCCTTTTTGAACAAGTGCTTTTGGAAGTGATCCTAAAACATCTGCTAAACCACCTGATTTAATATAGGGATTCGCTTCACTTGTTGCAAATACGATTTTCATTATACAACATCCCCTTCTTTAACATAAAGTGGTTCTCCTTCACCAATAAGCTCTGTTTTCTTTTCTACACGAGCATCTTTATCAATAACTACATTTTCCAAATGAGCTCCTGCGCAAACTTTAGAACCATTTAATATAATACAATTTTTCACAACGGCATTTTTACCAATTGTAACATTTCGTGATAAAATACATCCATCAACTTCACCGTCAATGATAGCCCCATTAGCCACAAATGATTTTTTAACAATGGCATTCTTTAAATATTTTGTAGGTGGTGTATCATTTGTATTGGTAAAGATTGGCCAAGTACTCTTAAAGACTTGTGTTGAAACATCCATATCCAAGAATTCCATGCTCACTTTATAATAAGCTTCATAAGAATCAATGCATCTTGCAAATCCTTTATATTCATAAGCCATGATTTTTCTTTCATCACATAAGTAAGCAAGTGTATCTCTTAAATTAAAGAATGAACTAATCTTTTGAGCATAGCTAATTAATTTTAATAATGTCTTTTTATTAATAACATATGTTTCTAAAGAAATATTTCTCTCTTTTCTATTTCCTTTATTATTCTTGATTTCCATAACTTGTTTACCTTTTAAACGTAAGAAATCAGAACCAACAAATGTTTCATCAGCATTATCGATTTTTTGATAAACCATTGTAATTTCAGCACCAGATTTTGCATGTGCATCAACAACATCAGCATAATTCATTGTTGTAATAATATGAGCTGGTGCAATCACAACATAATCTGCTTTTGATTTTTCAAGAAAAGCAATATTTTCCACAATATTATTAATATCATGATTATACATTGAACTATTTGCATATTTTTCATTATATAAAAGTGAAACTCCTCCAGATTTAGAGTTAAAATTCCAAGAGTTTCCATTTCCTAAATGTTTAAACAATGATCTTGGTTTTTCTTTAATAAGAATACCCACTGTATCCACATTAGAATTTGACATATTTGATAAAACAAAATCAATAATTCCATAACGACCTAAAAAGCTTACTGAAGCTACTGGCCTTTTTTCTGTTAAACCTTTATATGAAACATCAGAGTGTAAATTTATATATCCAACTACTTTTGCCATCTCGTTAACCCCCTCTTATTATGCATTGTCACTGACAAGTTCCACTTCTTTAGCTTCTTTATTGATGACGTCAGTTGATTTAATGACAACACCTTCATCAACAATAGCTTTGTAGATTTCTGCACCCTCTTCTACCAATACACCTGGCATTAAGACAGAATCAACAACCTTTGCACCTTCACCGATATATACATTGTTGAATAAGACAGAACCTTCTACATCACCATTAACGATACAACCTTGAGTAACAAGTGAATGCTTAATTGATGCTTCTTCACCAATAATTTGAGGTTTACTCAATGTATCTTCAGTATAGATTTTCCAATCCTTTTTCACATTATAAAGATCTAACTCTTTATCATCTAACAAGTCCATATTGGCTTGCCATAAACTTTCCACAGTTCCAACATCTTTCCAATAACCAGAGAATTCATAAGCATATAATTTTTTCTTATCTTCTAACATCATTGGAATGATATTCATACCAAAATCATGTTTACTATTGTCATCTTTTGCATCTTCAATCAAATATTTTCTTAATTCTTTATAAGTAAAGATATAAATACCCATAGATGCCAAAGTTGATTTTGGTTTTTCAGGTTTTTCTTCAAATTCATAAATTGAACCATCTTTATTTGTATTCATAATACCAAAACGACTTGCTTCTTTTAAAGAAACATTTAAAACAGCCACTGTTAAATCAGCACCTTTTTCTTTATGTGCTGCCAACATTTCAGCATAATCCATCTTATAAATATGGTCTCCTGATAAAATCAAAACATATTCAGGATCATATTGATCTAAGAAACTGATATTCTGATAAATGGCATCAGCTGTTCCTGCATACCATGTTGCTCCAACTCCACCTCTTTCACGAGCTGGCAAGATAGCAGCTAATGAGTTATTTCCATCAAGTCCCCACTTAGTTCCAGCACCTACATATGTTCCAAGCAAGACTGATTCGTATTGTGTCAAAACTCCAACAACATCAATTCCAGAGTTCGCACAATTACTTAAAGGAAAGTCTATAATTCTATACTTTCCTCCAAAATGTACAGCAGGTTTCGCTACTTTTGCAGTTAATGCTTCAAGACGTGTTCCACGTCCTCCAGCTAAAATCATCGCAACAATTTCTTTTCCCATAATTTTTCCTCCTCAATTGTGATTGTGAAAGTGCTTACCTATACCTCTATTTTATCACAATCTTTTTTAAAAAAATACTATTTCATGTCAATTTTAATTAAAAATTTTTATCAAATTTTTATCAATTTCATTCTGTTTTTAAATAATATTGAACTCATCAATATTTTTTTATTTTTAGCAACTTTTCTAAATTTTTTCATATAGTGAATAGAGGTGATTAGAATGTCTCCTAGAATCTTATACAACGATTCTGATGTTGATTTACTGGCACGCATTATGAAAGCTGAAGCATTAGGCGAAGGTGAAGAAGGTATGTTGATGGTCGGTAATGTTGTCGTAAATCGTGTCGTAGCTAACTGCGATGTTTTTAAAGATACACGCACAATTTCTGAAGTTGTTTATCAAAAAAATGCTTTTTCTGGGGTCGGACAACCATTATTCAATCAACCTGTTAACGCCAAAGAAAAAGAACTGGCTTTACGCAATATTGATGGTTATCGTATTGAACCAGCTACAAATGCCTTATGGTTTAAAAATCCTGGCAGCAATGTCTCATGCCCCCAACAATTTTATGGCGAACTCAGCGGACGTTACAAAAATCACTGTTTCTATGCACCTGGTGCTAAATTAAATTGCGACTTATAGGAGGATATATGGATACAAACAATCAAACAATCGTTCCCGGATCTCAAACTTCATCTCTACCAACTCCCATTTCTGAACAGACTTATTTAGAAAATATTTTACGTTTAAATATCGGAAAACTTGGTACTTTTTACTTCACATATACTGGCAGTGAAGACTGGCGCGATCGTGTATACAAAGGTATTATCGAAGAAGTAGGACGTGACCATTTTGTCGTACGTGACCCCAAAAATCAAAAATATTATATTTTTCAGTTTGTCTATTTCGTTTGGGCCGAATTTGATGAACCTATCAATTTTAATACACGATAGCAATTAAAAAAACCAATAAAGTTTCGTTCTTTATTGGTTTTTATTCACTTACTTTCTTTAATTCCTGATTTTTTAATTCAATCAGATATTTTCTCACTTTCGAGATAAAATGCAATGACCCCGTTACCACAATATGCTGTTTTTTTATATAAGCTGTCTGCATAGCCTCAATATAACTTTTAACAATTGTTAATTGAGGACGTGGTTCTATGGTCGATAAATCAATAGCTCTTTCATCCTGAAACGTTGTCACATAGACAGGATAACCTGCTTTTAACATTTCATCAATCATCTCATCAACATCACGATCATTCAAACAAGAAAAGATAATCGCTACATCCTTTTCTTTTTTGACTCTTAATGTCTGCAACAAAGCTTGGATTCCAGGCATATTATGTGCTCCATCAATATCAACCTGTACATCATGATAAGATAATGTTTCATAACGCCCTTTCCATGAAGCCTGTTCAATCGCTGGTTGTGTAACAACAGGATCAAACTTAATAAGTTTTGAAGCAATAGTTAAAGCAAGTCTGGCATTTGTCACCTGATAGATTCCTTGATTTTCCAAGGTAAATGCCATATCACGATATCTAAAATGAAATGGATAACGTGACACCTGATATTCTGGAACGACATACATCACTGCTCCCATAGCATCACATTGTTCTTGAAATCTTGCTAGAATTGTTCCCTTTGTTTCACTGGTAATAAACATCTGATTCGGTTTTATGATACCCATTTTTTCATTAATAATATCATAAATATCCCCTAATTGTTTTTGATGATCAAGCCCTATATTCGTAATAGCACTGACAATAGGATCAATGACATTCGTTTTATCATTCAAACCACCAATACCCGTTTCAATGATACGATAATCCAAATCCAAAGATTGAAAATAAGCCAACATGATTAAGACATCAATTTCAAACATAGATAACTGATCTTCTTCAATGATGCGATAATATTGATTCACGTATTTCAATAAATCTTCATCACTTATAGGAACATCATCAACACGAATACGATCATTATGACTGATCAAATAAGGTGATGTAAAAGTTCCAACTTTATACCCATGAGCATTTAAGATACTTCTTAAATAATTCACAGTTGAACCTTTTCCATTGGTTCCAGCAATATGTATCATATTTTTTTGTTTCATTAAAATGTGACATTTATTTAAGGTTTCTCGAAATTGATCAATTGTTCTTTTACTTCTTTTTGATTCTATATATGCAATGGCATCATTCACATGAGTAAACATTAACGAATCCTCCAATCTATCGGTTCTATCCCTTGACTTATTAAAAACTGATTCGTTTTAGAAAAAGGTTTCGAACCAAAAAAACCACGATAAGCTGATAAAGGTGAAGGATGAGGGCTAGTAATGACACAGTGTTTTGTCTGATCAATCATTTTCGCTTTATCAATAGCCTGTCTTCCCCACAATATAAATACTAATGGCTTCTCTCTTTGATTCATAGCCTCAATAATATGATTGGTGAAAATTTCCCATCCTTTTTCTTTATGAGAATTAGCACGATGAGCTTGTACTGTCAAAACAGTATTTAATAATAACACACCCTGATGTGCCCACGCAGATAAATCACCATGACGAGGAATATCAATTCCAACATCATCATGTGCTTCTTTATAAATATTAACCAGACTCGGTGGAATTTGCACACCCTTTGCGACACTAAAAGCCAAGCCATTAGCCTGATGTTCTTCATGATAAGGATCCTGCCCAATAATGACAACTTTAATATCGTCATAATCTTTAAAATTAAAGCAATGAAAAATACGATTGCGAGGTGGATAAACCGTATGTATCTGATATTCATGATTCACAAAAGCTTCTAACTGCTGATAATAAGGCTGTTGACGTTCATGATCAATAATTGTTTTAAAATCCATTAAAGAATAAACCTTTCTACAATTTCAGCAATGACACCTTCATTATTGTCTGCTTTTGTGACAACATCACAAACTTTTTTCACATCTTCCACAGCATTACCAGCTGCAACTGATAAACCAGCAACTTCTAACATTGGTAAATCATTATAATTATCCCCTACAGCAATGCATTCAGATAAATCAACACCAATGATTTGAGCTAAATGTTTTAATCCCTGTCCTTTATCCACACCAATCTTATTAAATTCCATATAACGATTAGAAGAATAGCTTACTGCACACATTCCCTCAGTGATAGCTTTCATTTGAGGTTCCAGACTCATTAAATAAGGCACATCTGTATTTTGGAAAAGGATTTTTGAGATAGGCTCATCTTTTAGAAAATCCATTGTATTTTCAGTCATGATTTCACATTCAACCTGTTGTTCACGAATACGCTTCGCTTCAGATTCAGATAAATTATAAACATAGACTTTATCCTTTGTATAAATATGCTGGCAGACATCTTGCTGTAAACCAAATTCAAAGATTTCTTTTGTCTTTTCAAAAGAAAGTCCTTCAAAATATAAAAGCTTATTATCTTTGTTTTCTGTTAAAGCTCCACCATTGAAAGATAAGACATATTCTTGTGGTATATCATACAATCCTAATAATTTTAAATCACGTTGAATAGACATGAAACCACGCCCAGTTGCTGGGACAAATTTCACTCCTTTTTCTTTCGCCATTCGTATAAAATCAATATTTCTCTGACAGATCTTATGTTGATCATTCAACAATGTTTCATCCATATCACTTGCGATCACTTTATATTTCACTTTTATTTTTCCCCCTTTAAAATAAATTTTTCAATCACTTCTTTAACAGCTCCCTGATCATAGTCCACCGTTGTAACATAATCACTGATGGCTTGAATATCTTGAGCTCCTCCAGCCACACAAACACCTAAACCAGCTTCCTGAATCATCGAAACATCATTATAATTATCACCAATCGCAATCACATTTTGTTTATCTATATGGAGATAATTAGCTAACCATTTCAATGCTGCCCCTTTACTGACACCTAAAGGATTAAATTCTAGATAACGATATGATGAATAACTGATTGAAAACTGTTTTTTGATATCCTCTGGTAAATCTTGTTCAACACTCTTTAAATAATCCATATCAGGTTTGACATATAAAAATTTCGCAATCTTTTCATTTTTTAAAAAATCCATATGATAATCATCTATAACCGTAAACGCTGCTTTTTGAGCTTTTTTTCTTGCAATCTCCGTTGGATCTGGTTTAAATAAATAACAATGATTTAATGTAAAAATCATAATACATACATCATAATTTTCTCCTAAGTCAAAAAGTTGTTTAGCCTGATCAAAAGTTAATCCCTGAAAAGACAATATTTGAGCATTTTGATTTTCTACAATCAGCCCACCATTAAAACAAATAGAATATTCATGGGCCTGCTTGGCTGTTCCAATTTCTTCAAGAATATCTTCAATCATTGAAAATGAGCGTCCCGTCGCTGGCACAAACTTAACATCCTTAAGCTGTCTGATAGCTTCCTGATTAAACTTAGGAACATGATGATTGACTAACAATGTTTCATCTAAATCAGATAAAATCATTTGATACATGATCATTCCTCCTCATATAAAAACGCCATGAATAGAGGCACTCTTTGACGCCATTCGCTTTCATTATGTCCAGCCCCTTCAAAATAATGGGCTTCCAGATGTTCTATTCGAGATTGTAATTGCTCGTAAATGATTTGATTGCTTTCTATGTACCATTGATTAATCTTTTGATCATCACCACTTTCAAATTCACCCAAGTCCAAATAAAAACGATTATCCTGACTATATTGTTGATGCCTGATCACATCTAAAAATTCATCAACATAAAACCAGAAAGCGGTAGATAAAGCCGCACACTTTTTAAAAACATCAGGATAACGAAGAGCCCCATAAGCACTAATGACTGCCCCCATAGAGCTACCCACAATACCAGTATTTTCTTTTTGGGTACGAAAACGTTGATCAATATAAGGTTTAAGCTCATCTTTTAACCAGTCAATATAAGCTTTTCCTTCTCCACCAATAATCATACCTTTTTGACCCGTTTCCTGATAAGACAATGCTTCATTAATCTTCCATGGACCATACTCATCCATACGTTTAAAACCTGTTTCATTGCATGGAATGGCGACAAGGATGATTTCCATTCCTGTTTGTTTGACATACTCTAAAAATCCCCAACTTATACCACAATAAGAGGAATAATCAAAGAAAGCATTTTGTCCATCTTGAATATAAAGAACAGGATAATCTTTATTTTGTTGATAATAATCATCTGGTAAATATACAATAATTTCACGTTCTCGCTGTAATGTTTTCATGGGAAAACAAAAAGATACAAACATTTCACAACCTCCTTTGATAAGACAAAAAAATAAGCCCGAGCTTATTTTTTTGTTTCTGGTAATTTAATAACCTCTTCTCCATCATCAGGAAAAATATATTGCTCTCTGGCATATCTGGCAACATAATCATCATCCGCTAAAAGTTCCACTTCTTCAGATAATTCTTTCTTTTCCTTTTCTAATTCTGCCTTTCTTTCTTCTAGTTGTGCGAGCTGCTGCTTTTGACCTATGACACGATAAGCATTCACTCCTAGGGTATAAATCAGCAAAGCAGAAATACCAATATAGACAAAGCCTAAGAGTTTTTTATATCTTGGTGTTTTCTTTTTTGCCATTTTCTCTTCATCCTTCCTATTCTTTTTTGTATTATACCATTAATATAACGAAAAAAGAAGATAAAAGGTGAGAATATTCTTTTGAAAATAGATACAATCTTTTCTAAAAAGTACAAAAGATAATACGCATAATAATGACTATATAACAAATATCCCATCAACATAAAAATAAAAAAATAAAGTCTTAAAATTCCTTCATTCAAGAACACCAAACCATAGAAATAAAGCATTCCAAAACAGATACCTATCAGACATTGACAAATGTATCTTAAAAACATGGGAACACCATACAACAAACGATTCATGATATGATAAACACCCGTCATGATAAAACCAAATAAAAAGGAATAAAACAGACATTGAAACTGTACAATTAAAGACATTATTTCAAGAGTTTATTAAACATTTTTTCTTTAGGATGTTGCTTTTTCTTATCTGAAACATAACTGATACTATCAATATTGCCACGAATACTGACTTCATTTTGATCTTGATCTAAACGCACTAACGTCAGTTCACTTCCTGTAATATTTAAATAACCTAGGGATGTTTCAATCAAAAATTCATATGCATCAAAACTTTCTATTTTTTTAACTCCTGTTAACTCTAAACTTTTACGATCTTTTAAACATACATGATGATAAGGCGTCTGTTCAAAATGTAAACTATTATCCATATTCAACCCTCCTACATCAACATATGTATATCAAAAAGAATTATGCTAAAAAGAGGTCTACAAAATTGTAACCTCTGGCTTTTTCTTCTCTTCTATAATTTCATATAACATATGACTATCATCTTTTAAAACATGTTCTCTTAATTCTTTGACTTTCACCACAAGAATACTACGTCCAAATTCTACTTCAATGATGTCATCTATCTTTAATTGAGTGGAAGGTTTTGCGACCTTTCCATTCACTTTAACACGTGAAGCTTCACTCATTTCTTTGGACAAAGTTCTTCTTTTAATAATTCTTGATACTTTTAAAAATTTATCTAAACGCACGATTCTATTTCCTCCTCAATAATATCTTTCACAAAATCCAGCAAAGTCTGATCCATTAAATAATAAGGTGTCTGATGACTTAACATAATCAAAGCCCCTTGTATTTCCTGTTCACAAAGCAATGGATAAATAGTCACTTGTTCCTGCTTACCATAAAATTCCATCGTCGTTTCAATATGCTGTTCTTTTTGATCTAATAATAATAGAAAATCTTTTGTTAAATCACGTCTTTGATATTTAGCCAGTCCATCTGATGAACAGACCACAATACATCTTTTATCACACAGTAAAAATGTATTATGATACTTACTATAAAGACGTTCTAATAAGATTTGAATTGTGGGACTTAATTTATGCAAGATAGAAAATTTTGTTAAAACAATGTGATTATGTTCTACTGCAAACGAAACACTTTCTCCTTCTTTCAACATTAACTGTTTTCTAATTTCTTTAGGAATAACAATTCTTCCCAAATCATCAATTCTTCTAACCATTCCAGTTGTTTTCATGACTCTTTCACCTCAAATATTCATTTGATATTAGTATATCCACTCCCAATTCTTTTAATCTTTGATATTCTTTAAAATCAGGAATTGTCCATGAAGCAACAAGAATATTGTGTTGTTTTAATTGTTTGATTCTTTGGCTATTTAAAAAATCATAACGTGGATGAAAAGCACCAATATGATATTTGAGAAGCTCCTGATATTTTTTATCATAATTTTCTTCCATTAAATATCCTACATATCCTTGTGGATAAAGACTTTTCATTTTTAATACTGATGGTAAATAAAATGATGAATAATAAATTTTCTTTTCAACACCTAACTGACAGACCAGCTGATGCACTTTTTCTTCAAGCTCAGTATAATGAATAACATCTGTCTTAAGTTCAATATTGACTAAAAAATCTTTATCTTGAATAAAAGTCAGCAAATCTTTTAATAATGGTAAAGGATAATAACCAGCAGATCCATGAGAAAATGAAAATCTTTTTAATTCATCATATGTGTAGTCTTGAATATATCCTTTTCCATCACTTGTTCGATCAATGGTTTCATCATGAATCAAAACCAGTTGACCATCCTTGGTCATATGAACATCTGTTTCCACGCCATCAAAGCCTTTTTGGTAAGCTTGAACAAAAGCTTCCATGGTATTTTCTGGATACTGAGCACTATATCCTCTATGAGCGAATAATTTCATATCTTTATCACCTGCACTATGCTATAATATTATACTATAAATGTGAGGTGTTACAAATGATTAAAGCTATATTTTTTGATATTGATGGAACTCTTTTATCACACTCAACACAAAGTGTTCCTGAATCTACCAAATTAGCTCTGCAACTATTAAAAGAAAAAGGAATTTATACTTTTATCGCAACAGGAAGACATATTTCTGAAATCAGGGATTTACCTTTAGATGATTTAGAATTTGAAGGATATATTACACTTAATGGTCAATACTGTTACAACAAAAACAAAGTGATTTATGATTTACCAATTGATCCACAAGATATTCAACAAATTCTTTCTTTCATTGATCAAAAACCATTTCCATGTATTTTTGTTGAAGATGATAAAATGTATATCAATTACCACAATCAAGCTGTTGAAACGGTTCAAAAGGCCATTTCTACTCCTTTACCTGAATTAGGTGATTTAAAACGTGGTTTGACTTATCCTATTTATCAAGTCATTCCTTATGATATTACAGTTGAACAAGAACAAGAAATTCTCCAACAGATGCCCCACTGCCAATATACACGTTGGCATGATTTAGCCATTGATATCATTCCAAAAAAAGGTGGTAAACAAAATGGCATCTTAGAAGTTTTAAAAAGCTATCATATCTCACTTGAAGAAACAATGGCATTTGGTGATGGGCATAATGATATAGACATGTTAAAGTTAGTTAACATTGGTGCTGCAATGGGAAATGCAAAGGATGAAGTCAAAGAAGCCGCTGATGAAGTCACTGATGATATTGATCATGATGGTATTTATCAGGCACTCAAAAGACATCATATCATCTAAATATTCATTTATCATTTTTGATAAAAGGACAAGGCATGAAAACCTTGTCCTTTGATTTATTGTGTTAAAACTTCAGTAATCACAGGTACAACTTGTTTCTTTCTTGAAATAACACCAGGTAAACTTGCCTGCTGATCAACAAGTTCAACATGGAAAGCTGTTTCCACATAATCTTTACGAGGCCCTGCGACTAAAACTTCACTTGTCGCATTAATAACATCAGTTAAAAGCAACATTGTAAATTCCATATGATTATCTTTTGCAACCTGTTCCATATAATCAAGCATATCTTTTTTATATGGAGCAAATCCTTCAATATCCATTGTATTGACTTGTGCAACACCTGCTGATAAATCACCAAATGTAAACTTCTTATAATCCTGATTGAAGATTTCTTCAACAGTTTTACCAACCAATGAAGTTCCTGCTTTAAACATACTCATACCAAATTCTTGAATATCTACTCCAGCTATAGCTGCAAGTTCTTTAGCCATTTTGGTATCGGTTGGTGTACATGTCGGAGATTTAAATAACAATGTATCACTGATAATAGCCCCTAACATTAAACCAGCCATATCTTGAGGAATCTCAACACCAGATTCTTTATAGCATTTTGCTACAATTGTTGCAGTACATCCAACTGGTTCAGCTCTAAATAATACTGGTCCAACTGTTTGAATATCAGCAACTCTATGATGGTCAATGATTTCTAAAATTTCAGCTTCTTCAATGCCATCAATAGCCTGACTTCTTTCATTGTGATCGACTTGAATGACTTTCTTCTTCATTCCATTTAACACCTGATAACGTGAAATAGATCCAACAACTCTACCCATAAAATCAATAACTGGGTAACTACGATAACGTGTTTCACTCATGACTTCTTTAACATAATCGACTGTATCATCAGTTGAAAAAGTTGTTAAACCACCTTTTTGCATCACATATTCTACTGGCACAGCCTGAATAATTTGTTGTGATGCCATGAATGTATTAAATGGTGTTGAAATGACACTCATATGTGCATCTGCACAACGCTGTAATAATTCTTTAGAGATAGAAAGTGATCCAGTTAAAATAATCAATGATATCTTTTTATTCATTAAATGTTCAATCGCTTCATCACGATCTCCACCTACAATGACAACATCATTTTCATGCACACGTTTACTAGCTTCTTCGCCAGTCATAGCGGCAATATGAATTTCGCCTTTGATTGTCTTTAACTGTTTATCCAAATAAAGAATACTTGCATCCAATGTATCAATCACATTTTCAATTGGTGTATTTGCTTCTTTTAGAATTTGACTGTCCCATTGATCCATATATCCTTCAATAATATTAGAAGTTGATAATAATCCCAATAACTGACTATGATCATCTAATACTGGAGCACTTTTTAAATTCTGCTGTTTCATTAATGACCATGCTGTTTTTAATGTTAATTCTTTTGAAAAGACTGTCACTTTATCATATTCTAAGTCTTCAACTGTCTGTTTAACAGTTTTTAATAAAACTGGAATCTCTGTATGGAATCTTTTTAAAATATATTCCGTTTCCTTATTAATTTCTCCTAATCTGACTGGTACCGCATTATAACGTCCAATTGTAAATAAATAATTGGCATAAGCAATCGCACTACAAATAGAATCACTATCTGGATTTTTATGCCCACTGACAAAAACAATATCTTTCATGTCTATCCCCTTTCTCTACATTTTCTTTAAATAACGATAAATTGTCGGTTCACTAACAGCCAATTTTTCAGCAACAAGTACAATTGCACCCTTGACTTTAAATGTTCCTTTTTCCTGTAAGTATTTGACAACCTTGATCTTTTCTTCAACATTTAATCTTTCAACTAGAAAATAACTTGGAAAGCCCATTTTTTCCAGGCATTCTTTAATATATTTATCAATCATTTCATCCAATGGTGATGATAAAATCTCAATTGGATTATCAAGCTTAAATTCTACGTCTTTACGTTCTTTAATACCAAGAATTCTTTTTAATGTCGTTTCTATATATTCATAATCAGAAATATTGACATTGACACAAAGCATTCCTACAGGCATTTCCTGCCCATCTTCTTTGATAAAGTATGTTGCTGAACGAAGTAATTTTCCATCACTACCTGTTGTTTTATAATTCATGACATAATCATGATCTTTATATTGTTTTGTTTTTAAGTAATGAATAGATAAATTAGATAATTTAGCACCTATTTCTCTACCAGAAATATGACTATTCGCAATCGCAACAATTTCCTGTTCTTTGGAAGTGAGATCATGAAGCGCTACTTCCACATTATCACCTAAAGCCTCCCCTAAAAAATCAACTAACTTTGCATAGGGTTCTAATAATTTATACATGAATTTCGCCTCCAATGTGATTATACACTATATTTTCAAAAAGAGATAGCTTTTTTATCATGATAAAAACTAATTATGAAATTTCTATAGATGCATCAATCATATATTGATCATCACTCCCATTATATTCTGTGAAAGATAGCTCCTCAAAAAGATTGTGACAAGAATTTCTGCAATGATGCCACATATCATACCATTCATACAGGACTTCGCTTTTTGAGGAAAGTCTTTACGCCAAATGATATATAAAACCAATCCTGCAAGTGGCGCAAAAAAGGAGATCAGAGAAAATAAAAAACTAGGTGCATCTGTTTCATGATAGACATATGGTGAATTTTGTAAGGGATAGCCACAATTTGGACAATACTGCATATCCTCCTGAACCTCTTTTCCACAATAATGACAATACACAAAAACCACTTCCTTTTCTACAATCTTTTTATGACATCATTATCATATTCAATTTTTTAAAATAACTCTTCTTCATATTATTATATCATTTTAAATTCAATAACAAAACAAACATAATCCAAACTATAAAACAAAAGACTTAACTTCTTTTATAGAAATTAAGTCTCCTATCATTTTAATCAATAACTTTCATACCACCATATTTTCTGATTTTTAAAATATGACAGCTTCCTTCACCAAAATATTTTTCAATTCCCTGTTTATATGCTTCAACATAATCATCTTCTACAAAAGCTTGAATTGTTCCAGCAAAACCACCACCATGAACACGACATACTCCATGTGCTCCTAATAAATTTTCAGACAATGCGAGAGCTAAAGAAACAGCCTGTTGTCCAACATAATGATTAGAATAAATATTTTGAAGATATTTAAACGAACTTTCTCCTGAAGCTTTGACAATTGTCTTAAAAGTATCAAAGTCTTCCTGTTTTAATGACTGAACAGCCTGTTGAACACGTTTATTTTCTTTAAAGACATGAATGGCTCTTAAAACAGCACGGTCATTGACTGCTTCTCTGACTTCAGTTAAATGTTCATAAAATTCTTTTTCGTCCACATCTCTTAAGTATTCCTGATGGAAGAAATGATCGACTTCTTTCAATTCTTCAGGAATAGACGCATAATCTTCTGTTAAATCAGCGTGTGAAGCATGGACATCAACAATACACAAACTATGATGGAAACGTGGAAAATCAACATTTATTTTTTCTACAATAGGATTTTCATTATCCTTGAAATCAATATGAATCAAACTTCCCACTGAGCAGGCACATTGATCCATTAATCCACATGGTTTTCCAAAATAAACATTTTCACTATATTGACCAATTTTCGCAATTGTGACAGGATCTACTTTCATATCATTATACATACCTGATAATATTGTTCCAATCATCACTTCAAAGGCAGCTGATGAAGATAATCCAGATCCTTGTAAAACATCACTTGTCATATATCCCACAAAGCCACCAATTTTATGTTGAAGTTGTTGGAATCTAGCAAGAATACCACGAATCAATCCTTCTGATGACTCTTTTTCATTTTCTCTTAATGTCAAATCATCAATGTGAATAGCTTCAATATCATAATCATCAGATAAAATTTTAATCTTTGTATCATCTTTTGCAACGACTGCAATGATATCTAAATTAATAGCTGCAGCTAAAACTTCACCATGTTGATGATCAGTATGATTTCCACAAACCTCGCT
Source organism: Massilimicrobiota sp. An134 (assembly GCF_002160815.1). Lineage (GTDB taxonomy): Bacteria > Bacillota_I > Bacilli_A > Erysipelotrichales > Coprobacillaceae > Allocoprobacillus > Allocoprobacillus merdigallinarum. The sequence goes on from NZ_NFLH01000008.1 coordinate 37,915, forward strand.
TCTTCCAGGTGTGCTATAAATGCTGACTTCCTGATCACCATATAAATCAATGAATTTTTCAATAGCTTGAACATATCTTAATTTTTGATGTTCTAATTGTTCTTGATCAACATAAATATCTAAAAATGTATCATTATAAACATTGTTTTGAATATCTTGAATAATTAAACTTGCTTTTTTCATTATTGAATAACTTTAAACTGATATGATGTTATTTCATCATATGTTTCTCCTTTCTTTAATAGTGTTGTTGGATGTTCTTCTAAATGAATCGCATCAGGCATATTCTGTGTTTCAATACATACAGCATCTCTTGCATAATAGCGTTCTCCATATTTTCCTAATCTTCCATCCAAATAATTAGCTGTATAAATCTGAGCTTGTGGTAAAGTCGTTGACACAATCAATTGTCTTCCTGTTGGCTCATGAGTTAAAATCACCTGATTGCTTTGCGTATCAAAAAGAAATGGATGATCAAATCCTTTACCAATTTTTAACTGTTCATCATCCTGTTCTACTCTTTCACCAATAAGTGCAGGTTGTCTGAAATCAAATGGTGTTCCTTCAACATCTTTCAATTCACCAGTTGTTAAACCATCAGAGTCAACGCAGGCAAATTGGGATGCATGAATCTGTAAAGTATGCTGATAGATGTTTTCTTTGTGTCCTGACAAATTAAAATATGAATGATTTGTAATATTAATAAGTGTATCTGCTGATGATGTTGCCTGATAATGAGCTGTTAAAGTATCATCTTTTAATGTATATATGACTGTTAAATCTAAATCACCTGGATAACCTTCTTCTCCATCTTTTGATAAATAGTGAAGTTTTAATGTGTGTTCATCTTCAATTGTATAATCAAAAACCTGATAACTAAATCCTTTGATCCCACCATGTAAATGGTTAGGACCGTTATTAACAGCCAAATGGTAATCTTGACCATTTAAACTAAATTGTCCTGCTTTAATTCTATTAGCAACTCTTCCTACCAACGCTCCTAAATAAGCATCTAATGTCTGGTATTGTGTAAAATCATCATAACCTAAAACGACATCATCTTTATGTCCATTTTTATCTGCCATGATAACTTTGATAATTGTACATCCATAATTGGATACAACAACTTCTAATTGTTCATTTTTCATAGAAATCAAATCAATTTGATCATCTATATGTTTGATCACTTCAATCATTATTATCCTCCTCCTTACATAATGACTCTACAAAACTACAAAACGCTTCAATACCTTCATCATTCATTTTAAAAACACCAGCATCTTCTAAAACTTCTACAAACTTTATTGTGAGAGCTGTTTTCAAAACATCATCAACCGTATCTTCTTGAATCTGATAGTTTTCTTTGATTTCATTATACCATAATTCATGTTTCTGTAATTCAGGATATTCACTGATTTCTTTTTTTCCTAATAGACAGTCTTTTAATAATTCCAATTCCACTTTCAAACGTGCTGGTAAAACTGCTAAGCCCATCACTTCTATTAAACCAATATTTTCTTTTTTAATATGATGCAATGAAGCATGAGGATGAAAAATACCATCAGGATGTTCTTGAGAAGTTCGATTATTTCTTAAGACAAGATCCATTTGATAGTCATGATTTTTCATTCTTGCGATTGGAGTGATGGTATTATGTGGTGTTTGATCACTGTGTGAAAGAATATCTAGAGATGGATTAGAATAATTCTTCCATGCTTTTAATGTTTTTGTCGCAAATTCAACAATTTTTTGTGAATCTTGGCAAGTTACTCTGATTGTTGAAAGTGGCCATTTTAATATTTCAATCTTTAAATCAGGATATTTATCCCATGACATTGTTTTAATAACATCTGCATTATTCATTGGAAACTCATAACATCCACCCTGATAATGATCATGTGTTAAAATTGATCCTCCTACAATTGGTAAATCTGCATTAGAACCTAACATATAATGAGGAAACTGTTCAACAAAGGATAACAGATGTTGAAACGTATCTTGATTAATCACCATAGGAATATGTTCCTTATTTAAAACAATACAGTGTTCATTATAATAAACATAAGGTGAGTATTGTAAATAATAATCTGTATCATTTAATTTCAATGGAATAATACGGTGGTTTTGTCTGGCAGGACGATTAAAATCACCGCTAAAACCTACATTTTCTTTGCATAGTAAACATTGAGGATATCCACTTGTTTTGACTAACTTTGCTTTTGCAATATCTTTAGGATCTTTCTCTGGTTTAGACAGATTAATCGTAATATCTATATTGCCATATTTATAATATTTTTGAAATTTAATATTCTGGTCCGTTCTGTTTTTACGAATATAATGAGAATCAATAGAAAGCTGATAAAAATACTTTGTCGCATCCTGAGGAGAATGAGTATAGCGTTGACGAAATTCTCGAATCACCTCACTAGGTCTAGGCATCAGACAATTCATAATGCGTGTATCAAATAAATCTTTTTCCACAATACTATCTTCAATAATTCCCTTATCCACTGCATAGTCTAACATCTTTTCTAAAATACCTGTACTGTCACTAATCGTTTCATGAATATCTTCTTTATAAAATTCATTCATTTTTAATAAATCCAACAGTAAATTGACTGTATAGTCCACATCTTCCTCTTGAATCAGATGATGATCTAACCCAAATTGTATTAACTGATTAATCTCATGGTTCATATTTTGATCCTCCCTTTTCTTACCTATACCATACCACGCTTTTAACAAAACTTCAAACATTATTTACTTATTTTTAAGTAAAATTTTACTTATAAAGTTATTCTATGAATTTCATGGCTTTTTATAACATTTTCCTATATAATATAGAAAACAAGGAGGTAATTATGGCCACTTTAAAAGATATTGCCCAAATGGCTCAAGTTTCAATTGCGACAGTTTCCCGCATCTTAAACAATGATCCTACATTAAGCGTTCCTCAACAAACAAGAGAAAATGTCTTAGAAGCCGCAAAAGCACTGCAATACCAAAAGAAAAAGAAAAATGACCCTGGTATTCATATTTGTCTGATTCAATGGTATTCTTTACAACAGGAAATCAATGATCCCTACTACTTAACTTTACGTCATGGTGTAGAAGATTATTGTGCCAAAAACGGAATTATTTTAAGAAGAATATTTAAAGATGATGTGAACATTGAAAAGTCTTTAAAGGGAATTGATGGGATTATTTGCCTAGGTAAATTTAGTAAAAGTCATATTGAAACTTTAAAAAAATATAATGATGCTATTATTTTATTGGATATGGATTATGAAAATTTAAAAGAATGTTCAATTGTTTTAGATTTTGATTTAGCTTTAAAACAAACTCTGACATATTTAACAGATCTAGGTCATCAAAAGATTGGTTATCTTGGTGGTGTTGAATATTTAGATGATGGACAAGCTTATGATGATATAAGAAAAAAATCTTTTATCAAATATGCTAAAGAATATCAAATAGAATATGAGGATTATATGATTGAAGGAGAATTTACCAGTGAATCAGGTTATGCTATGATGTCAAACATGATTCAATCTCATCATTTACCAACAGCTCTTTTTGCTGCCAGTGATCCGATTGCGATGGGCGCAATGAAAGCTTTGAATGATTATGGTTTCCATATTCCTGACGATATTTCTATTATTGGTTTTGATAATATTGATGCCAGCAATTATACATATCCGCCTCTTACAACTTTTTATGCTCCTGCATTTGATATGGGACAATTTGGAGCCAGATTACTTCATCAGGCTATTAAAGATCATACCAAACTCTTACCAATGCGTATTCAACTCCCATGTTATTTAGTAGAAAGAGAATCATGTCAAGCTTTATAATTTCTAACAAAAATCATATGATAAACTTCGTGTTTATCAACTGAAATAATCAATTTTTTAAAAAAATATATATTGGATAAATAAAAAAACAGGACTGATGAAGCAACCCTTATGATTTGGATAATCCGATCATAAAGATCACTTCATTTCCCTGTTTTATTTTTGTTTTAATGCTTCATCAATCGCTTGAGCTGCTTTTTTACCAGCGCCCATAGCCAAAATAACTGTAGCTGCTCCAGTGACAACATCGCCACCAGCATAAACACCATCTTTAGATGTTTTCATTGTTTCTTCATCCACAATGATTCCACCCCATTTTTGAGTATCTAAACCAGGTGTTGTCTGTCTGATTAATGGATTAGGACTTTGACCAATAGAAACAATCACTGTTCCCGTTTCAATAACAAAGTTAGAACCTTCCTTAACAACTGGTCTTCTTCTACCACTTTCATCAGGTTCACCAAGTTCCATTTCTACACATTCCATAGATTTAACCCAACCATCTTTGCCTTCAATTTTGACTGGATTTGTAAGTAACTTGAAAATAATGCCTTCTTCTTTAGCATGATGTACTTCTTCAGCTCTGGCTGGAATTTCTTGTTCACCACGACGATAAACAATATATACATTTTTTGCTCCTAAACGTTTTGCAGTTCTTGCAGCATCCATTGCGACATTTCCAGCCCCAATAACACAAACTGTTTCAGTAATTTTCACTGGTGTCGGATGATTTGGGAATTCATAACCTTTCATCAAATTGACACGTGTTAAAAATTCATTAGCTGCATAAACACCATTTAAATTTTCACCAGGAATACCTTGGAAACGAGGAAGTCCAGCGCCACTTCCAACAAAGATAGCTTCATAACCTTCTTCTTGTAATTCATCAATTGTTATAGAACGTCCAACAACAACGTTTGTTTCAAATTTGACACCTAAATCAGCGACCCCATCAATTTCCTTTTGAACCAAATCTTTAGGTAAACGGAATTCAGGGATTCCATATGATAAAACGCCACCTGTTTTATGCAAAGCTTCAAAAACAGTCACATCATATCCTTTTTTCGCTAATTCTCCTGCACAAGTCATACCTGCAGGGCCACTTCCGACAACGGCGACCTTTTTTCCATTCTTTTCAATATGATTGTCTTTCTTTTGACCATGATCTCGATGATAATCAGCAACAAATCTTTCTAATCGTCCAATTCCTACTGATTCTCCTTTGATGCCACGAACACATTTCCCTTCACATTGATTTTCTTGAGGACAGACACGTCCACAAATAGCTGGAAGAGCATTTTCCTGTGTAATAATGTCATATGCTTCTTCAAAGTTTCCTTTTGCAACTTCGGCAATAAATTCAGGAATAGGTACACCGACTGGACAACCATTCTTACATGGACTATGTTTACAATTTAAACATCTTGTAGCTTCTTCCATAGCCTGTTCTTTTGTATATCCTAATGCAACTTCCTTAAAGTTCTGATTTCTAATCTGAGGTTCCTGTTCAGGCATTTTCACCTTTTCTAATGACATATTAGGCATTATTGAACACCTCCCATTAAATTACACATACGATTTGCTTTTTCATCCATTTGATGTTCTTCTTCTTTAAACATTCTTTGACGTGCCATCAGTTCATCGAAATCAACTTGTAACCCGTCAAAATCTGGTCCATCAACACAAGCAAACTTAATTTTACCATCAACAGTTACACGACAACATCCACACATACCTGTTCCATCAATCATAATTGGATTTAAAGAAACTGATGTTTTTATATTATGGGGTTTTGTAACAGCAACAACTGCTTTCATCATTGGCACTGGTCCAATCGCAATCACTTCATCAATCTCTTCACCTTGTTCAATCAAATCAGCTAACACTTGAGTTACAAAGCCTTTTCTACCAAGTGAGCCATTATCTGTTGTTATATAAACATTTTTACAGAACTTTCTAAATTCATCAGCCCATAAAACATATTGTGCTTCTCTTCCACCAATAATCACATCAACCTCAACACCCATTTGTGCTAAAGCTCTTAACTGTGGATAAAGTGGTGCACTTCCTACACCACCAGCAACACCAATAACATGTTTTGAAGCATGTAATTTTGTTGGTTCTCCTAAAGGTCCTACAAAATCTGTAATTTCATCACCTTCATTTAATAAAGATAATGCTTTTGTAGAATATCCAACAATTTGATAAATAATTGTAATTGTTTCTTTTTTTCTATCATAATCAGCAATTGTCAATGGGATTCTTTCTCCATCATCACCCACTCTTAAAATGATAAACTGTCCTGGTTCACATTTTCTCGCAACATGGGGTGCATGAACAACCATTAACTCTACAACATCATTTAATTTTTCTTTGTGTAAAATCTTATACATTTCGATCAACCCCTCTCGTAGTTTAAAAAATTATATCACAGGGATAATTTTTTCGCAATACAACATCATCATTATCTCTTGACCACTATAGGATTCATAGCTTATGATATGAAAAAAGGAGAAATGTTTTATGAATAAAAAACTTATATTTTTTGATATAGATGGGACTTTGTTGGATGAACAGAGTGGATCTGTGCCAGCTTCTACAATTGAAGCTATTGAAAAAGCTCAAAAAAATGGTCATCTTTGTTTTATTAATACCGGTCGTCCTATTTCTACAATTGATAAGATCATCACTGATCTTCCTTTTGATGGATATGTCTGTGGTTGTGGAACCTATATCGAATATCAACAAAAAATATTATTTCATACTGAATTAGATTTTGAACTAAGAAAAAAAGTGATTCAAAGCATTGATCAATATCAGGTCGATGCAATGTTAGAAGGAAAAAATGGTGTTTATTTTTCACAACATTTAAAGCACCCTTTTATTCAAGCTATTAAAAAGAAATATCAGGATCTTCATTTTCAAGTTCACAGTTTTTCTAGTCATGAGGATGTTCCTTTTGATAAACTCACTGTCTGGTATCAACCTGACACACCAATTGAAGCCTTTAAAAAAGCATTAGAAAACGACTTTCTTATTATACAAAGAGATATTGATTTCTTAGAAATTGTGCCTCTTCCATATTCTAAAGCAACTGGTATTCAATACTTGATTGATCATCTTGGATATACCTTAAAAGACACTATAAGTATGGGTGATTCCCTTAATGATTTACCTATGTTAACTTATACACATGAATCAGTTGCTATGGGAAATAGTCATCCTCTTTTATTGGACCAAGTCACTTACATAACAACCCCTGTTAACCAGGATGGTATTCAACATGCTTTAGAACATTTTCATCTTATATAAAAGTAAAAAGAACGTGGGGAAACGTTCTTTTTGCTTTTATAGACGAATTTGATATATAGGGAGAGGGGTCGTCTATATTTTATCATATTATATGTCTTTTCTTAAGACACTTATATATTAACCCAGCCATATGAATTCATTGTGAATTTCATAAGAACTTTATGTGAACTTTTTTAAATATTGCCATTTTAAACACAAAAAAAGAACGTGGGGAAACGTTCTTTTTACTTTTATAGACGAATTGGTATATAGGGAGAGGGATCGTCTATATTTTATCATATTATATGTCTTGTCTTAAGACACTTATATACTACCGAGAACTTATGAATTCTCTATGAACAATTTCTTAATTCACAGTTTTTCTTGATTAGTATTGTGCTTCTACATTTGCTTGTACAACATAAATCTGATTTGGTACACATATAATACTTTTTGAACTTCCTTCTTTAACCCAACCAACTTTTTCACAATCATGATTAGGACAATCAACATTGACTGCACGATATTGATGATCTTGCACTTCTAAATGAAATTCACCATAATCTCCTTCAAAAGTATATGTCTGATTCTTTGATATATCTATTGTTTCAATAATTTCATCATGATAATGGATTTCTATAATACCACCTTTTTTATCTTGAGTCAGTTGATAAATAAAATAGATTGCGCCAATCACAATACATAAGCCAATAATAAAAATAATGTCTTTCTTTTTCATATATGATTTCCTTTACTTTTATTTTCTTTATTATGGTAATCAAGAGTGACACATAAGTCAATAATTTTATGAAATTTAATCTTTGTTATTTCATAATTGATAAGATAGGTGTATAATATTTATATAGAAATATTATAAATAAGGAGGAATCTTGATATGGTTAAAATCATGTTAGCATGTAGCGCTGGTATGTCAACTAGCTTACTTGTCACAAGAATGCAAAAAGCTGCAAAAGAAAGAGGTTTAGAAGCTAAAATTTGGGCTGTTAGTGAAACTGCTCTTACAACAGAATATGCTGCTGATCCATGTGATGTTTTACTTATTGGACCTCAAGTTCGTTTCCGTTTAAATTCTATCAAAGAACAAGTTAAAAACGCTATCCCTGTTGATGTTATTGACATGCGTACTTATGGTATGATGGACGGTGAAAAAGTTTTAGACCAAGCTTTAAAAATGCTAGAAGATTGGAAAAAATAAGCGTTAAACATTCGCTAACATATGAATACTTAAAAAGGACATTTCTAAATGTCCTTTTTTTATTTAATCTAAATCTTCTCCATTAGATGCAATAACTTTTTTATACCAATAAAATGAGTCTTTACGACTTCTAGAGAAATCACCTGTTCCATCATCATGTCTATCCACATAAACAAATCCATAACGTTTTGCATATTGTCCTGTTCCTGCTGAAACCAAGTCAATTGGTCCCCAAGTTGTATAACCAATTAATGGAACACCATCTTCAATAGCTTCTTTCATAGCAGCAATATGTGGTCTTAAGTAGGCAATACGATAATCATCATGAATAGAGCCATCTTCTTCAACCTTATCAAATGCTCCAAGTCCATTTTCAACAATCATTAATGGTGTATGTGGGTAACGACCATTTAATAATTTTAATGTATAACGTAATCCGTCTGGATCAATTTGCCATCCCCAGTCACTTGCTTTTAAATAAGGATTTTTAGCACCAACTGTCATATTACCTTTAGCCATTTCTACATCCTTATTTACAGTGATACAGTTAGATTGATAATATGAGAATGTATAGAAGTCAACTGTTCCTTCTTTTAAAATTTTCTTATCTTCTTCAGTAATATAAGAAGTATCAATACCGTTTTCTTTAAAATAGCGCCACATATATGATGGATATTCACCACGAACCTGAACATCACCACAGAAATTGTTCTTGAAATCATCTTCATCATATGCAGCTAAAATATCTTTAGGATTTGGTGTCAATGGATAAACTGTTGTATGAGCAATCATGTTTCCTATCATAAAATCAGGGTTAATTTCATGTCCTGCTTTTACAGTTAACGCACTGGCAACAAATTCATTATGTAAAGCTTCAAACATTTTTTGTGGATCACTCTTTAATTCATTCAATGGAATACGGTGATCTGAATTGACATCTTCAGGATCCATCATTCCTAAACCATAAAGATTTCCAATTCCTCCTTCACCCATACATGCAATATTGATTTCATTAAAAGTTAACCAATATTTCACTTTATCCTTATATCGTTTAAAGCATGTTGTTGCATACTTTACAAATAAATCAATCACTCTTCGATCAGTAAACCCATTATATTTTGTGACAATATTCCATGGAATTTCATAGTGACATAAAGTAATCAAAGGTTCCATTCCATGTTTATGACATTCATTAATCACATCATCATAAAACTCCAAACCTGCTTCATTTGGTTCTTCATCATCACCATTAGGGAAAATACGTCCCCAGTTAATTGAAAATCTAAAAACATTCCATCCCATTTCAGCAAACATAGCAATATCTTCTTTATAATGGTGATAGAAATCTACAGCTTCATGACTTGGATAAAAGGCTGTAGGATCTGTTTTTGGTAAAAATGTTCTTGGTGTATTCACATCTCCACCTAATAACATATCAGGCACACATAAACCTTTTCCATCTTCTAGATAAGCACCTTCACATTGGTTGGCAGCAACTGCTCCACCCCATAAAAATCCTTTAGGAAAACCCATTTTTTATTACCTCCATTTCCTTATAACTTTATTATACAATATTTTTTTCTATTTGTAAGAAAAAAGAGCATAGCCATAAGGTTATGCTCGATTTATATTATTTTGCATCTTTAGGTGCAAATTTTGATTCATAATCGTAAATAGTACGTAAGATTTCTTCCATATCTTTTACGATTGGCATTCTTGGGTTAGCTGGAGTACATTGATCTTCATATGCGTTCATAGCAATTCTATGAATTGATTCTTCCCAAGCAGCTTTATCAATACCTTGAGATTTAACGTTAGTTGCAACACCAACTTTAACACATAATTCTTCACATGCATCAGCGAACATTTGAACACCTTCTTCAGGAGTTTTTGGTTTTAATCCAATTAATTGTGCTAATTCCATGTATTTAATATCAGCTTTATAGTTTTCAATTTTTGGCCAGATATTTAATTTAGTTGGAACTGTACCATTGTATCTAATAACATGTGGTAATAAGATACCATTTGTACGTCCATGAGGAATATGCCATTCTCCACCAATCTTATGAGCTAATGAGTGGTTCATTCCTAAGAATGCGTTAGCGAATGCCATACCTGCGATAGTTGCAGCATTGTGCATTTTTTCTCTAGCGATTGGAGTTCCTTTTGTAACTGATTCTTCTAAGTAATCAAATACCATCTTAACAGCTTGTTTAGCCCATCCATCAGTAAAGTCAGAAGCTAAGATTGAAACATAAGCTTCAACAGCATGAGTTAATACGTCAATACCAGTATCAGCAGCAATTGCTGGTGGTAAACTCATAACGAATTCTGGATCTACGATAGCTACAGTTGGAGTTAATGCGTAGTCAGTTAATGGATATTTCTTATTAGCTTTCTTATCAGTAATAACTGCGAATGGTGTAACTTCTGAACCTGTTCCTGAAGTTGTTGGGATACAGATTAATCTTGCTTTCTTACCTAATTCAGGGAATTTGAATGCACGTTTTCTGATATCCATGAATTTTTGTTTGATATCATCGAAGTTAACTTCTGGATGTTCATACATTAACCACATAACTTTTGCAGCATCCATTGATGATCCACCACCTAATGCAATGATAACATCAGGTTGGAATTTTCTCATTAATTCAACACCTTCGTTAACTGTATCAATACTTGGATCTGGTTCTACATCGAAGTATAATTCTAAGTCAACTTTATTACGTCTTCTTCTGATAACGTCTTCAATCTTTTCAACATATCCAAGATTGTACATACCTCTATCAGTAATAATCATGGCTTTTTCCATGTATTTCATATCTCTTAAATATCTAATTGAATTTCTTTCAAAGTAGATTTTTGGAGGAAGTTTAACCCATTGCATATTGTTGTTACGTCTCCCTATTCTCTTAATATTTAATAAATTTACAGCACTAACGTTATTAGATACTGAGTTGTGACCATAAGATCCACATCCTAATGTTAATGATGGAATGAAGGCATTGTAAACTGAACCAATTCCACCGAATGTAGATGGAGCATTTTCGATAACACGAATTGCTTTACATTTTAAACCAAATTCTACTGAAATATCATGATTTTGTGTATGAATAGCAGCAGAGTGTCCTAAACCGTTGAATGCTACCATAGCAGCAGATTTAGCAATACCATCTTCAGTTGAAGTTGCTTTTAATACAGCTAATACTGGAGATAATTTTTCTCTTGTTAATGGTTCATTTGGACCAACTTCTTTACATTCAGCAAGTAAGATTTGAGTATCTTCTGGTACTTTAAATCCAGCTTGTTCAGCGATCCAAGTTGCTGCTTTACCAACAACCGCAGCATTAACAGTTCCAACTTCGTTAACTTTATCACTGTATGCTTCAGCACCAAACATATATTTTTCAAGTTTAGCTTTTTCTTCAGCATTTACCCAATATACTTTAAAACGAGAAATTTCTTCTTTAAATTCATTATAAATTTCTTGGTCAACGATTGCAGCTTGTTCAGAAGCACAAATCATACCATTATCAAATGATTTTGATAATACGATATCATTAACTGCTCTTTTTAAGATACAAGATTTTTCAACATATGCAGGTACGTTACCAGCACCAACACCTAAAGCAGGTTTACCACAAGAGTAAGCAGCTTTAACCATTGCGTTACCACCAGTTGCTAAGATTGTTGCAACACCTGGATGGTTCATTAATGCGCTAGTTGCATACATTGATCCACGTACACCAATCCATTGAATACAATCTTCTGGAGCTCCAGCAGCAATTGCAGCATCTCTCACTACTTTTGCAGCTTGAACTGAACATTCATATGCAGATGGATGGAATGAGAAGATGATTGGGTTTCTTGTCTTTAATGAAATTAATGATTTGAAGATAACTGTTGAAGTTGGGTTTGTTGTTGGAACAATACCACAGATAACACCAACTGGTTCAGCAATTTCAGTAATTCCAGTTAAAGGATCTTCGTTGATAATTCCTACAGTTTTCAAGTGACGAAGATTACTTGTTACATATTCGCAGGCGAATAAGTTTTTAACAGCTTTATCTTCAAAGACACCTCTTCCAGTTTCTTTAACAGCTGCTTCTGCTAAAACACCATGTTGATCTAATCCAGCAACAGAGCATTTAGCAACGATGTAATCTACAGCATCTTGATCAAAAGATTCAAATTTGTCTAATGCAACTAATGCTTTTTGTACTAACTCATCAATATGAGCATCAACTTGTTCATTAGTCCATTCAGCCTTTGGGGCTTCTTTTTTTACAGCTTTTTTTTCTGCCATAACATTTCCTCCGACATCATAAAATTATTTACACGTCTAATATACTATATTCCTTGTGAAAAAACAAGCAAGAGTATATATTTTTCATAATAAAAAAAGCGAAAAAACAATGTAAACCTTTTCAATTTATAAAATTATTTTTCCCAATAAAAATCAATATTTTCCATATCTTTTCTTTTCATTTTCAAAAAAGTCAACCCATATTTATAGGTTGACTTTTCAATGAACAATTAGTCTAATGCAGCAATCATAGCTTTATATGAATCTTCTTGTAAAGAAGCTCCACCTACTAATGCTCCATCAATATCAGGTTGTTCTAATAAAGCTTTTAATCCTTCTGGTTTTACAGATCCACCATATTGGATTCTCACTTGATCAGCAACTTCCTGACCATATAATTCAGCAACAACACTTCTAATATATGCACAAACATCTTGAGCAATTTCATTAGTTGCAGTTTTTCCAGTACCAATAGCCCATACTGGTTCATAAGCAATAACAACACGACTTGCACAGTTTGGACATACATCTTTAAATGCAGCTACTGTTTGAGTTTTCACAACATCTTTAGTTGTTCCTGCTTCATATTCTTCTAATGTTTCACCAACACATACAATTGGAGTTAAATCATTTGATAAAACTTGACGCATTTTTGCATTCACTGTTTCATCAGTTTCACCAAAATATTGTCTTCTTTCAGAGTGACCTAAAATAACCCATTCTACTCCAATTTCTTTTAACATGCTTACACTCACTTCTCCAGTATAAGCACCACTATCTTTAAAATGACAGTTTTGAGCAGCAACAATTAAGTTTTTAGCTGCACCTTTAGCAGTCTGTAAAGCTAAATATGGAGTTGCAATTCCCCAATCAGCTTTATCAGTGCATGCTCCATCAACCGCTTCAACAAAAGCTTTTGTTTGGGCAATTGTTTTATTCATTTTCCAGTTTCCTACGATAATTGGTTTTCTCATCTTTATAATCCCCTTATTATTTATCATCAATTGCAGCAATACCAGGTAATACTTTACCTTCCATATATTCTAATGAAGCTCCTCCACCAGTTGAGATATGAGAAACTTTATCAGCATATCCAAGTTGCATAACAGCAGCAGCACTATCTCCACCACCGATAATTGTATTAGCATCTGGTAAGTTTGCTAAAGCTTCGCATACTGCGATAGTTCCTTTAGCGAATGGTTCCATTTCAAATACACCCATTGGACCATTCCATACAACAGTTTTAGCTCCTTCTAAAGCAGCTTTGATATTTTCAACTGATTTAGGTCCAATATCTAATCCCATGTATCCTTCTGGAATATCTTCACCACATACTTTGATATCACCTTCAGCAGCAAATGCATTATTGATTACTGAATCAACAGGTAAGATTAATTTATCTCCACCTTTTTCAATAATTTCTTTAGCAACATCAATACGATCATCTTCAACTAAAGAATTACCAATTTCATGTCCCATAGCTTTCATGAAAGTATAAGTCATACCTCCACCAACGATAACTTTATCAGCAATCTTTAATAAGTTTTCAATAACTAAGATCTTATCAGAAACTTTAGCTCCACCTAAAATAGCAACCATTGGTCTTTCAGGATCACTAACAGCTTTTCCAATATAAGCAATTTCTTTTTCAACTAAGAATCCAGCAGCAGATGGTAAATGAGCAGGAATTCCAGCAGTAGAAGCATGTGCTCTATGTACTGAACCGAATGCATCTTCAACGAATACATCTCCAAGTGATGCCCAATATTGACCTAATTCAGGATCATTTTTGCTTTCACCTTTTTCATAACGTGTATTTTGTACTAAGATGACTTGAGCATTATCAGCTTCTTTAACAGCATTTTCAAGTTCAGGTCCTCTTGTACAGTTTACAAATTTCACATCTACTCCTAATAATTCAGATAATCTAGGAGCTACAACAGATAAATCATTTTTAGCTTTATCTTCTTCAGTTTTTACTTTACCTAAATGTGAGAACAATACGATAGCTTTTGGTTTTTGTTCTAACAAATATTTTAAAGTAGGTAATGCGGCAACAATTCTGTTGTCATTTGTAATTTCTCCTGTTTCTTTGTTTCTAGGTACGTTGAAGTCAACACGAACTAAGACAGTTTTTCCAGCGACTTCAATATCTTTAATTGTTTTTTTGTCCATTTTTCTCAACCCTCCATGTGCAAATTATAACATTCTTACAACTGATTTTCAATTGCTTTTATAGTTGTTAAAGCAATAAGAATTGTCATTTTTTGTAAAAATAGAAAAAGCTGTTTTTATATTTTATGTGAACTCAAAATAATCTCCGTATAATCGTCATTTATTGACTCATTCTATAAAAACACTTTCACCAACACATGATATTGACATATATTAATAGTGGTGATTTTATGTATGATGATATCCTTCAACATATCTATAATCCACAAACTCTCATTATTGATTTACGTGATGAATTTTCTTTTCGTCAACTTCATTTAAAAAATGCTATCAATATTCCTGGGGATGATTTAAAAAGTCAAATTCCTTATTTACCTCATGATAAACTTCTATATTTTATCTGTGATACTGGAAAAACTGCTAAAAAGATGGCAGAACAATGCCAACAATTAGGTTTTCAATGTCAATATTTTCCACATAGCTTTCAATCCTTACTGATTTTAAAAAATGAACAATATTTTTAATAGATAAAAAAAGGAAAGACTTATGATTGATACTCAAGTCTTTCCTTTTTATCTATGACCAATAAAATATTATTGATTATTTAATTGATAAAAAGCTTCTGTTGATGCATAACAAGATTGATCTTTTAACTCATCTTCAATTCTCATCAACTGGTTGTATTTTGCAATACGGTCTGTACGAGAAGCAGAACCAGTTTTAATTTGACCTGCATTTGTTGCTACTGCAATATCAGCAATTGTTGTATCTTCTGTTTCTCCAGAACGATGTGAAACAACAGCTGTATAGTTTGCTTTTTGAGCCATTTCAATAGCTTCTAATGTTTCAGTTAAAGTTCCAATCTGATTCACTTTAATCAAAATAGAGTTAGCAACACCTTTTTCAATACCTTGTTGTAAACGTTTTGTATTTGTCACAAAGAAGTCATCACCAACCAATTGAACACGATCACCTAATTTTTCAGTTAAGTAATCCCATCCTTCCCAATCATCTTGATCTAATCCATCTTCAATAGAAATAATTGGATATTTATCACAAAGTTCAACATAGAAATCAACAAGTTCTTGAGACGTAAATGATTTGTTGTTTTCTCCTGGTAATGTATATTTTCCATCTTTGTAGAATTCACTGCTTGCAACATCCATAGCTAATTTCACATCAACACCTGGTTTGTATCCGGCTGTTTCAATCGCTTCTAAGATTGTTTGAATTGCTTCTTCATTAGATGCTAAGTTAGGCGCAAAACCACCTTCATCACCAACGGCAGTGTTTAATCCTTTTCCCTTTAAAACTTTCTTTAATGCATGGAAAACTTCAGCTCCCATACGAATAGCTTCTTTAAACGAAGGTGCATTGACTGGCATAATCATAAATTCCTGGAAATCCACATTATTATCCGCATGTGCCCCACCATTAATAATATTCATCATTGGCGTAGGTAACACATGAGCATTCGCTCCTCCAATATAACGATATAAAGGAACATGTAATTCATCAGCAGCACATTTGGCAACAGCTAATGACACACCTAAAATCGCATTGGCTCCTAAACGACCTTTATTGGGTGTTCCATCTAAATCAATCATCATCTGATCAATTTTTCTTTGTGCAGTGACTTCTTCACCTACAACTGCTTTTGCAATTTCCTCATTAACATTTTGAACAGCATTTAAAACACCTAATCCTAAATATCTGTTGGCATCTTTGTCTCTTAATTCAACAGCTTCATGAACACCTGTTGAAGCACCACTTGGAACAATGGCTCTACCAAAAGCACCACTTTCGCTTTTCACTTCTACTTCTACTGTTGGATTCCCACGTGAATCCAAGACTTCTCTTGCATAGACACTGACGATTTGACTCATTTTACTTTCCTCCTAATAAGTTTCATTGTATGATCTATATCACATATAAGTTAGTTATAACTAACTATTAATAGAATAACACATTTTCTGATCTTGTGCAATCTTTATACTTTCAAAATCACTTATCACTCATAGTATTTACATATCTTCATTGTTCTATACAAGTTAAAAAAGACAACCCATTATTTTTTAAAACGTATTGTTAATCTTTCCTCCTGGTCCAGCATTGATAATCATTTCTGGGAAATTTGTATATTGTTTAAAGTTTTCCTGGAACATTTCAACAAGCTTTTGAGCTGTCATATCATAAGCATCTTTACTAACCCATGTTGTTCGAGGGTTTAATAATTCATGAGGAACTCCCGGACAAAAGAGTGGAATGTTTAAATTAAAGAATGGATCAACTTCATAGCTAACATAATCTAATTCTCCATTAATGGCCGCTTCAATCATTGCTCTAGTATATTTTAATGGAATTCGACGTCCTATACCATAAGAACCGCCAACCCATCCAGTATTAATCAAAAAGACATTAGATCCTGCTTTGGTCATGCGTTTTTGAAATTGTTTCGCATAAAGTAGTGGATCCATTGGTAAAAATGGTTCTCCAAAACATGTAGAGAATGTTGCCTGTGGCTCAGTAATACCATTTTCCGTACCAGCCAGTTTACTTGTATAACCTGATACAAAGTGGTAAACAGCTGAATTTTGATCCAATTTAGAAATAGGTGGCAAAACACCAAAAGCATCAGCAGCTAAAAAGAATATTGTCTTAGGGATAGGTCCCATACCACTTGGTTCAATATTTTTAATAAATTCAAGTGGGTACCCCACACGTGTATTTTCTGTAATAGAATCATCATCAAAATCAATAATTCTTGTATCTTCAAATAAACAGACATTTTCTGCCATAGCTCCAAATCTAACAGCATCCCAAATATCTGGCTCATTTTTTTGTGAAAGATTGATACATTTTGCATAACATCCACCTTCAAAATTAAAAACAGAAGTTCGTGACCAACCATGTTCATCATCACCTATCAATTGACGATGAGGATCTGTTGATAACGTTGTTTTTCCTGTTCCTGACAATCCAAAAAATAATGCCGTATTTCCATCTTCCCCAATATTAGCTGAACAATGCATTGTAAAAACATTGCGTTGAGGTAACATATAATTCATGACACAGAAAATACTCTTTTTGATTTCTCCAGAATATCCAGTTCCTGCAATCAAAACAATCTGTTTTTCATAATCAATCATAACAGCCACATCACTATTTAAACCAACTGATGCATCAACATGACAATCAGGAGCAACCAATACTAAATAATCCTCTTGAAAATGTTGTAATTCACGTGGTGTTGGTTTAATTAATAAATTAGAAATAAAAAGATTTTGACTTGCTTTTTCATTAATAATTCTAAAACCATAAGAATACTTTGGATTTGCGCCAGCATAACCATCAAAAATATATAAATCCTTATCTTGAAAATGTTGAATAATTGCCTGATAAACTTTTTCAAACTGTTCTCTAGATGCAGGTTGATTCACTTTTCCCCAAGCAATTTTATCATGAACAGCTGGTGTATCTACAACATATTTATCATGAGGTGAACGTCCCGTTCTTTGACCTGTTTCCACACATAAACATCCAGCTCGACTTAAACGTCCTTCTTTTTTAATTAAAGCTTTTTCAATCAATGATCCCGCTGGAATATTTCTAAAAACATTTCCTGTCGTACTAATCCCATATTTTTTAATTCCATAATCATCCATACAAACACTCCTTTCTTTTTTAAGACTTCTTTCTTTTATTTTATAAAAAATAATTTCTCACCACAAGAAAACTCGTTTTTTCAAATAAAAAAATAGGACTCTTTCGAATCCTATCTATTCACTGAAGATGCAATTTTATGATATGTCCAACGTTTACCTCTAATCGCAATTGATAATGCCATAATATTTTCAGGTAAAGCAATACCACACCAACCAGCATCACCAATATGTTGGATATCAATACCACAACGTTTATTGACTAATGCAATTTGTCGAATTGTTCCTTCATCACTACCTTCTTGAGATGTTCCAATAGAACTTAATGATAAAGCTCCTTTAGATTTAATTAATTTACAAGCAGCAGTCACTTCTTCTTCTGATAAACCAGGCACTGTATAAACAGCAGGCATTAAAATAATATCAGCACCTGCATCAATAAATCTTTCAATACTATCTAAATCAACTAATGCTTCATCAATTCCTGAAGAATGCATTTTACCTGCAATAATCATTCCACCAAAGTATTCTTTTGCAAGTTTAATAGCATTTTCAATAGATGCATTACTTACACCTGTTCCAGGATTTCCTGTTAAACAGATAAAATCAAATCCCAATTCTTTAGCTTTTATAAATGTTTCTTTTGTCGCATGACGACCACTAGAAATTTCTAATCTGTTTTCCATCATTTTGGCATTTTCATCAATTGGTTCAAGATTACACCCTACTGGTCTACCTACTAATTTCTTTAATAATTTCACAGGTTCATCTGTTTCAGGTAATCCATTAATATGAGGATTATTGCAATCAAATACATTTAATAAAACCATATCACTTCCAAAAGAAACAGCTAATTCAGCATTTGTTAAATCACCAAGTAAAGGTGGACAAGCCACAACTGTTTCAGTCATAATTGTTCTTCCTTCACTGGCTAGAATAGATTGTTTCAATTCATCTTTGTTCATTGATAACATTTCACTTGTTGTACAATTTAATAATCTTTTCATTTCCCGTATCCTCCTGACACATATTATATCGCTTTATCAAAACGCTTTCAACTTAATTTCTCAAGACTTTTTCAGGATTCAAAAATATCATAAAATATCTCAACATGATTATGATACCAATTCCATTGAAAATCATTATGATCCATCAATAAACATCTTTAAAATAGATATTATATTTGATTATCAAAAAACTAGGCTAAGCCTAGTCTTGAGGATATGTATCTAAATAATGGACAACTATTTTTGATAAACATGTTGACACAATCAAACCAAAAAGAAGTGTCATGATAAGATACTGAAACAACAGTGAAGTCACTGGCGCAAGTTGCAATAAATCATATGTGATATAAGAAACAAGCACAAAAGCTACAATATCAACAATTAAAACGACTGTTCGATAAAGATTAATAGGACTATAAATACGATAAATCATATGAATGGATAAAATAGCTGTTGTATAGTAGAGAATTGTAAAAGCCTGATTTAAAGATAATGATAATGTCGGTGCTAATAGTTTTAAAGCAATGACACATAAAACAATCGCAATAGCATTTGGAAATGAATAGCGCATTGTATACCTACCAATAGATTCTTTTTGTTTAGAGATATTCTTTTCAAATAAAATCATAAATGATGGGAATCCCTCTACAAAGTTATCCAGTAATGTCATTTGAAAAGGAATAAATGGATAAGGCATATTTAAAAGAATACATGTGATAGATATCAAAATTGTATAGATTGTTTTTAAATAATACATCGAAGCAGAACGTGTCACATTATTAATATCTAGTCTTCCCTCTTTCACAACATCTACCATTGTTGATAGTTCACCATTGATGACAACAAATTGTGAAATTTGTTTAGCGGCATCTGATCCAGAACCCATAGCAATAGATACATCAGCATCTTTTAAAGCCAAAACATCATTCACGCCATCACCAGTCATCGCAACCTTTTGTTTATGTTTTTGTAAACATAAAATCATCTCATGTTTCTGTGATGGTGAGGCACGTCCTATCACATGATAATTTAAAATGGCATCTTCTAATTCTTGTGGCGTTGATAATGTAGAGGCATCAATATAATTTTGAGCATTTTCAATACCAGCCTGACTCGCTAAAGCACTAACAGTGACAGGATTATCCCCAGATATAACTTTCACATCAACATCATTATCTTTAAAAAACTGTATTGTTTCTTTAGCATCTTCTCTTAATGGATCTAAAATAACAATCACTGCCAATGGAACACTATGCATCATATCTTCCTGAAAAGTATCAAAATCATGATGTCTAGCAATCAATAAAATTCTAGCACCTTGATGTTTAGCCTCTTCAATTTGGGTTGGCAAAACAAAATCAGGCAAGATGATTTCAGGTGCTCCAACAATAATCGTTCCTATATTTTCTAATTCTAGTGCACTCCATTTTCTTGCTGAAGAAAAAGAGACTCTTCTTAATGTGGAATAAGGGGCTTCACCTTGAAAATAATCCTGTAAAGTCAAAGACGTTGCATTATTATCAAGAGTTCCTTTCACAAATGAATTCATAATCAAAGAAAATTGATGACTCCATTGTGTATCAAAAGTATAAACATCTTGAACTTGCATTTTTCCCTGTGTTAATGTTCCCGTTTTATCCAAACATAACACATCGACATGGGATAATGTTTCAATACTGAACATTTCCTGAACTAACACTTTTCTTTTTCCTAGTCTTACAACGCTAGTAGCCAGAGATACACTTGTTAATAAAACCAGACCAATTGGTAACATACCTAATAATGCTGTTGACGTATTGACAATGGTTGTATTCAAAGTTTCATTTCTGATACCCATAGCCTGATAAAGCAAGCAAATACTGATTGGTAATACAAGCATACTTGTAAAACGTGTGACTTTCTTAAAAGTTTTCACCAACTCTGATGTCACTGGCTTACGTTTACGTGCTTCACTGGCAATCTTTGTTGCATAGTTATCCATACCCACATGTTCAACACAAGCATGACATGCTCCAGAAATAATAAAACTTCCTGATAAAAGATGATCACCGATATCCTTTAAAACCGGATCAGCCTCACCAGTTAATAATGACTCATCAACTTCTACCTGCGTATCTAGCACAATGCAATCTGATGATATCTGCATTCCTGTTTCCAAGAAAACAACATCATTCAAAACAATCTCTTCATTATCTATTTCCTGAATACAGCCATCACGTAAAACTTTTGTCTTTGGTGAAATAATTAAATTTAAACGTGCCACCATATTACGTGAACGAATATCCTGATAAATATGAATCACTGTATTCATTGTGACAATCAATACAAAAAATAAACTTGACCATGCTTTAACATAAATCAAAGCACAGGCAATCACAAAATTATAAACATTAAAAAGTGTAAACACATGTTCACAAAAAATCTGTCTATTTGTCTTAACTAAAGGTTTTGGTGAAACATTCACATGTCCTAACTGAACTTGTTCTTTCACCTGCTGACTTGTTAATCCCTTCACTTCACTCATAATATCACCCATTTTTAATATATAACTATTTCTAATCTTATCATATTTATATGGAAAAGCCATGTATTTTTTCTAAAGTTTTTCTAAATAAACTTCATTGACCATTTAAATCAGTTGGTTTATATAAGCAATTCTTAGTTTTGTGTTTTAATAAAATTATTTGAAAGAATAAACTCAGATATTTTCAACAAAAGTGTCAGATTATCTATAAAAAATAAATAATAAAGTTATAGAAGAACCTGTATCAGCAATATAGTATGAAGTATCTTTTCAAAAGTAGAAAAAGAAATAGAAATACTTATAAGCACATGACATAATGCGATTAAAGACAAATTATTTTTCCATTTTTGTATGTGAGAAAAAGCCAATTTTTATCCAACACTTAAAAATATAACAATTAATTTTCAAATCAGTCTATCTAAATTAAAAAAATAAAGGTATATTTGTCCTATGATAAATAGGAACAAAAAATAATGAGATAGAAATATTTTACAAATTCTTATTTATCTATTCAATCCTCTATAAACCCTGTATTTTCAAGGCATATCGCCTATTAAATGTTCAAACCTTATGTATTTTCCCTTGTTTTTGCCCTTATGAGCCGAAACAAGGGAAATTTTTTATTCTCCGCCGATTACCTTATCCAGCAGTCTTGCGGAAGTACGCTTCGCTTCCCTTGTAGCGTGAGCGTAAATGTTCATTGTGGTACTGACATCAGCGTGTCCGAGAAGTTCCTGCACATCTTTCGGGGCAGCTCCATTTGAAAGCAGATTGCTTGTATAGGTGTGTCTGAGCATATGGAAGTGGAAATCCTCCAATCCCTCCACCTTTTTTCTCGCTGTCCTGCGCATAATCCCCACCGTACTCGGTGCTTCAAATGCTCCGTCAGGTCTAAGGCAGACAAAGGATAGTTCCTTGTACCCTGCTGGGACCTCCTCCGACCTCGGCAGACTGTAAACCTCATAATAGGTGCGGTCTTTTTCTTTAACCTCCAGCAGGACAAAGTTCTGCCGCAGTTGAAACAGCAGCTTGCCGATACAAAGGGGCTTTTCAAAGTCAAAGAGCGAAAAGCGTTGGAAGTAAAAATCAAAGAAACCGAAGCAGAGATTGCCGACAGGCTGGATAAAATCCCCGACACGCTCAAAGAGGACGGTTATCCCGATGTTCAGATATTTATGCGTACTTTCCGAGAAATGGAAAGCGTTGTGGAACAATACAACCGTGACCTTGCCGAATGGGGACGCCAAGTCAGCAGGAAACCGACAGCCACCGCTAAAGAACAGCTTAGACAGCCCGAAAAGCAGAGCGTGCTAAAACATTTGCGTGAGATACAGGAACGCAACAAGCAGAACCCACCGCAAAGAAAGCGTAAAAAATCCATTGACAGAGATAGCCGATAGGCATTGAAAAACCGCCGTTATGGTTTTACCCATAGTGGCGGATTACATAATCATTTGCAGCTACTAAATTAACAGTTATATTTTTTTGATTTGTTTAACAAAATATAAATTCCAATCAATACCAAAATAGTGATACCAAGTATCATATACATCATTCCAATATTTACTTGACTTCCAAAAAAATAAATATTGCAATCAAGGGAATCTTTTATTTTTTCAATAACCTCTGTTGGAATACCTTGATTTTGCATTTCGGCAAGCGCCCCTTGCATTGTATGATTTCGGATAAGTGATGTACCATAAGTGCCTGGCAAAAATGAGATTATTTTTTGCAGCCCTTCTCCAAATGAAGAAATAGGCATATATGCACCACAAATGAAACCATATCCCGCACTGATGATTGTGCCTACCGCTGAAATTTGTCCTTGTGTTGATAAGAAAAAATTAATAATCGAAGATAATGCTGTTCCAAACAAAACAAGAAGTAAAATATCAAGAAACAAAAAGAATATATCTGCGAGTGACATATACCAACCGACAATAGCTACATAAGTAAGACAGATACCCGTTGCAGCAAAGCAAATAATAAGTGTTGAAAGCAAGGTTGCAACATAATAACTCAGCGAAAGTGTAGCTGACTTCACAGGAGATATTCTTAAATCTCTTATCGTACCATTTGCTTTATCTTGCACCATTAAAAAATTAGAACAAAAAGCAACCGTTACACACGAAACAGCAAGAATAGAGGAGATAAGTTGACCGCCTACCAGTCCCTCTATTATACTTTCTGATAGTTTTAATGAATTAGGTAAATTAGATGTAAAACTATCCCGATACACATTCCCAAGAAAAGTTACATAGAGTACAAGCAATATAGCAGGCGTTATCAAAGAGGTAAAGAACATTCCCTTATCTTTGAAAAACAATTTGATATTCCTTTTGATAAGAATGAAAGCCATACTCATTTTTCAGCACCTCCCACTAATGTTTTTCCTGTAACAGCAAGAAAAACATCGTCCATTTTTCCTTTTGTTATTTCGTAATCATTAAACAACTGTGGATTACGAATAATCAATTCAGTTGCAGCCTTTGTATTCGGTACAGAAAGGCGATAACCGTTTCGGATTTGCTCATATTCCACATCAAGTGCTTTAATATCCTTTTCATCTACATCATAAATTGTGATGTAATCCCCAGTATAAATATTTTTTAATTCAAGCGGAGTACCCTCTGCGGATATTTTTCCATTATCAATGATTACAACATAATCAGCTTCCGCAGCTTCTTCCATATAGTGCGTAGTTAAAAATACAGTCATATTTTCATCTTTGCGAAAACTTGATATAACATTCCAAATAAGTCGGCGTGTCTGCGGATCAAGCCCTGTTGTCGGCTCATCAAGAATAAGAATTTTAGGCTTATGAAACAAAGCCCTTGCAATATCAATTCTTCGGCGTTGTCCTCCTGATAATTTACCAACGGTGCGTTTCAATAAATTTTCAAAATCTAATATTTTCGCCAGTTCCTCAAGTCGTTTCTTAAACTCCATTCCAGTAATGCCATATAAAGCGGCACGACTTTCCAAATTATCATAAACAGAAAGGGCAGAATCCAAGACAGATGATTGAAAAACTACGCCCAGTTCACGCTTAATATAGTCCATATCCTTATCTAAATCGTGTTTATCAATAAAAACGCTTCCACTGTCTTTCGACAGTTGTCCACACATAATATTGATTGTAGTTGATTTTCCTGCCCCATTGATACCAAGAAAGGCAAACAACTCTCCTTTTTTCACACGAAAACTCAAATTCTGAACAGCGTTTACACTTCCAAAACTTTTATTAAGATTATTGATTTGAATAATATTGCTCATTCAATTTCCTCCTGTATAATCGGTTTTAATCTCGCATAGAGAGCAATCAATATAATCTTTTCCTGTTCTAATCAAACTCCAAATTAGTAGATGCAGTGCGATACCGTAAATTAAATTCATTATAGCATAATGAATTACCAAAGTCATTATGAAAGAAAACACATCGAATCATAATTGTGGCAGGCAAAGTTTTAATTTTTGACTGCCACAATTTTAATATTCTATATATTACATTTTTTACTTATAGATAATATCGGCATATACAATTTCTCGTGCTCTTGCCTGTATCTCATTCATTCGACCAACCCACAACATCGGGTTTTCTACTTTAAGTTGTTCGGTCACGCCCTCCTTGTCAGCCATTTGCTCAACCAATCGAAACATCATTTCCGTTGCTTGTTCGTCAATGTCGGCAAGGTAATTATTCAATTTGCCGCTTGTGAGCAGCGAAATATAAACCGTCCGTTTATGTTCTTGTAAGTAGTGTTTGTGTCGCTGCCCCCACAAACTGATAGGTTTGTTTTCTTTTTCGGCTGGTAAAGTAAGGCAAGGAATATAATAATCCCCCTGCAACTCATACCATAAACCATTGCTTGCATCATAAATATACTTGTCCATTAAAAAATCCTCCGTTATAATATATTCGCACATATGTCACAGTTCTCCGATTGCCACACTCTGTTATATGTTGTTATGAGATTTTCTTGCCCTTGATTTTGCCCTTATGATTGTGCAGAACAAGGGTAACATTGTGTGAAACCATATAAAGAGATAAGGTGTACTGATTGCGATAAATCCTTTGTTTTCAAGGCTTTCGGAGGATTTTATTGATAACCTATGGAGAGCAATAATCACTCATAATTTTATGGTTTTCAAATTCCAATTTGGAGAAATTGATGATAATTATTTTAGATAAATTTTAATTTTCATAAACGAAAGAAGGGAATAAAATTGAAAATCGGAATTGTATGTGCCACTGATGATGAACTTTCTCCGTTTTTAGCCATGATAGATAACTATAATATCACAAAAAAGGCAATGCTTAAATTTTATGAGGGAGAGATTTATGGCATGCAAGTTGTCACCCTATTTTCTGGGGTATGTAAAGTCAATGCTGCTATAGCAACACAAATACTGATTGATCATTTTAATGTAAATATAGTTATAAATGCAGGGACCGCTGGTGGAATGAATCCAAAATTGAAAATATTTGACACTGTTATATCCACCGAAGTCTGTTACCATGATGTTGCACAAGATACTTTAACAGAATTTCATCCATGGCTAAAAACTGTATTTTTTAAAGCAGATCAAGACTTAATAAAAATATCAAAAAGAGCTGTAAAAAACATAGAATCAAAAAACAAAGTCTTTTGGGGACGAATTGTGACAGGAGAAGCTTTTATAACAGATATGGGACGTAAAAAGATCAATGATGAATTTGCCCCTTTAGCAGTTGATATGGAAACAGCCAGTATCGCTCATGTATGCTATGTAAACAAGATACCATTTCTTTCAATTCGCTGTATTACTGATACTGCTGAACACAAAGGTGTTGAAAATTTTGAAAAAAATTGTATCAAATCTTCTATAATCGCAAAAAATATGACTTTAGCTATATTAAAAGAATATATGAATCAACATAGATGAAGCATAACATTATTAACAACATCTTCATTAAAAATAATATGATTTTAAATATCCACCAACTTCTGGTGGATATTTATTGTATACAAAAAGGAATAGTTTTTGACTATTCCTGTATATCATTTTGATCAAAAACATCATCAATTGGTGCACCAGGAGCAACCATTGGGAAGACTTTATCATCTTCTTCAATCATACATTCAATCACTACTGGTCCCTGACTATCCATTGCTTCCAAAATAGCTGGAGCCACTTCTTCTTTCTTTGTGACTCTTATGGCTTTACATCCAAGTCCCTCTGCTGTTTTACAGAAATCAACTTTATCATCAAGTACAGTTGCTGAATAACGTTTTCCATAAAATAATGTCTGCCATTGACGAACCATTCCTAAAACATGATTATTTAAAATGACTTCAATGATAGGAACTTGATAACGTGAAGCTGTTGCTAATTCATTCATGTTCATTCTAAAACATCCATCTCCAGCAATATTAAAGACATATTGATCAGGTTTT
The DNA here is from genome assembly GCF_002160815.1 of Massilimicrobiota sp. An134. Classification (GTDB taxonomy): domain Bacteria; phylum Bacillota_I; class Bacilli_A; order Erysipelotrichales; family Coprobacillaceae; genus Allocoprobacillus; species Allocoprobacillus merdigallinarum. The sequence goes on from NZ_NFLH01000008.1 coordinate 65,388, forward strand.
CCATACTTTACACCAATGGAAGCCCCTAAGCCATAACCCATCGTTCCAAGTCCACCACTTGTAATCAACTGACATGGTCTTTTAAAATGGTAATATTGAGCTGCCCACATCTGATTTTGACCTACTTCAGTACAGATAATGGCATTATTATCTGTGAGTGCTTCAATTTGTTCAATCACATAAGGTCCTGTTAATTTATCACTATCATAAGATAATGGATATTGTTCTTTTAAAGCTCTAATTTCCTTTAACCACTGTGAATGATTTTGTTGCTTTAACAATAAATTCAAAGCATTTAAAACACTTTTCGCATCACCCACAATACCTAAATCAACATTGACATTTTTATTAATCTCTGCCTCATCAACATCAATATGAATAATTTTAGCATGTCTCGCAAATTTTTGAGCATTTCCAATGACACGGTCACTAAATCTGACACCTATTGCTACTAATAAATCACAGTTAGAAACACCAAGATTACTTGTTTTTGTTCCATGCATTCCAAGCATTCCTGTATAACGTGGATTGGTTCCATCAAAAGCACCTTTTCCCATCAAAGAATCGGTAACAGGCGCATCAATCTTTTCTACAAACTCACGTAGTTCCTGGGAAGCATTAGATCTGACAACACCTCCTCCAACAAAAACAAATGGCTTTTCACTTTTTTCAATCATTTCAATAGCTTCTTTTAATGTTGATGTTGGATAAGTATAACTACGTCTTTCTATTTTTTCTGGTTTTTGATGATGATATTCACATTTGGCAGCTGTGACATCTTTTGTAATATCCACAAGAACGGGTCCAGGTCTACCTTCTTTGGCAATTTGAAAAGCTTTACGAATTGTTGGTGCTAAACTTTCTACATCTTTGACAATATAATTGTGTTTTGTAATAGGCATTGTCACACCTGTAATATCAACTTCCTGAAAACTGTCTTTTCCTAACAATGGCACACCCACATTGGCTGTAATAGCAACCAAAGGTACAGAATCCATATAAGCTGTTGCTATTCCTGTCACAAGATTTGTCGCCCCTGGTCCACTTGTAGCCATACAGACACCTACTTTTCCTGTAGCTCTGGCATAGCCATCAGCGGCATGTGAAGCCCCTTGTTCATGAGAAGTCAAAACATGATTAATTCGATCTCGATAATGATATAAACTGTCATAAACGTTTAAAATTGTTCCTCCAGGATAACCAAAAACAGTATCAACACCCTGTTCTAATAAACATTCAATGACAATATCGGCTCCAGTTAATAACATATACTTCCCCCTATTCCTTGACTTTTAAAACAGCACCAGTGTTTGCAGAAGTCACCATTGACGCATATTTTTTCAAATATCCATTCACAACTGGTAATTTTGGTTTAAAAGCCTTTCTTCTTTCTTCTAAGACATCATCACTCACTAACAATTCAATACGATGATTGACAATATCTATTTCAATCATATCACCTTCTTCAACAAGTCCAATTGGTCCTCCAACTGCTGCTTCTGGTGATACATGTCCAATTGATGCTCCACGTGTTGCACCAGAGAAACGTCCATCTGTAATCAAAGCAACATCTTTATCCAATCCCATACCTGCAATTTCTGAAGTTGGTGATAACATTTCTCGCATTCCTGGTCCACCTTTTGGTCCTTCATAACGAATGACAACAACATCACCAGCGACAATCTTTCCAGCACGAATAGCAGCTATTGCATCTTCTTCACAATCAAAGACTCTTGCTGGTCCTTTATGTTGTAACATTTCTGGTGCCACTGCACTTTGTTTCACAACACAGCTATCAGGTGCTAAGTTTCCTTTTAAAACAGCAATTCCACCTGTCTTCATATATGGATTTTCTACAGGTCGAATGATATTTGGATCTAAATTAACACATCCTTCAATATTTTCTTTTAATGTTTTTGTTGTACAAGTTAAAACATCTGTGTGTAAAATACCTAATTGATCTAATTCATTCATCACAGCATACACACCACCAGCTTCATTTAAATCTTCCATAAATGTATCCCCTGCAGGCGCTAAATGACACAAGTTTGGTGTATGTTGACTGATTTCATTAGCAATTTCTAAATTTAACTCAACTCCAGCTTCATATGCGATAGCAGGTAAATGTAACATTGAGTTTGTTGAACAACCTAAAGCCATATCAACAGTCAAAGCATTCAAGAAAGCATCCTTTGTCATGATATCTCTTGGTTTGATATCTTTTTTGACTAATTCCATAATTTGCATACCTGCATGTTTAGCTAATCTGATTCTTTCACTATAGACAGCTGGAATAGTTCCATTACCTTTTAATCCCATTCCTAAAACTTCTGTTAAACAGTTCATAGAATTAGCTGTATACATACCTGAACATGAACCACATGTTGGACATGCTTTTTCTTCAAATTCTTTTAATTTTTCAGCAGTGATTTTCCCTGCATTATATTGTCCCACAGCTTCAAATAATGATGATAAACATGTTTGTTTGCCATCTAATCTTCTTCCAGCCAGCATTGGTCCACCACTCACAAAAATTGTTGGCACATTAATTCTTGCGGCTGCCATTAATAAACCAGGAACATTTTTATCACAGTTTGGAATCATTACCAAACCATCAAATTGATGTGCATTGGCTAAGCATTCAGTACTATCACAAATCAATTCTCTTGTGACTAATGAATATTTCATTCCTGTATGATTCATAGCAATACCATCACAAACAGCAATTGCAGGTATTTCAACAGGTGTTCCACCTGCTAAATAAATTCCTTTTTTCACTGCTTCAGCAATTTTATCTAAATTCATATGACCTGGAACAATTTCATTATAAGAATTTACCACTCCAATGAGTGGTCTATCTAATTCTTCTTCAGTCATTCCCAAAGCATTAAATAATGAACGATGTGGAGCTCTTTCTACTCCTTTTTTGACTTGATCACTTTTCATGCATTTACCTCCTATAAGTTCTCTACAACATATTGTCCCATTTGACAACATGTCACCTGTTGTTTTCCTTCAGACATAATATCTGTTGTACGATAGTTCTTTTCCAAAACTTTTTCTACAGCTTGTTCAATATCATCTGCTTCTTCATCCATATCAAATGAATAGCGAAGCATCATTGCTGCTGAAAGAATTGTTGCGATAGGATTGGCAATATTCTTTCCAGCAATATCTGGTGCACTTCCATGACTTGGTTCATACATACCCAGTTTATCTTCTCTTAATGATGCACTTGATAACATACCAATTGATCCGGTAATCATACTAGCTTCATCACTTAAAATATCTCCAAACATATTTTCAGTCAAAATGACATCAAACTGACGTGGATCTTTGACTAACTGCATTGCACAGTTATCCACAAGCATATGTTCTAATTCCACATCTGGATAATCTTTGGCAACTTCATTGACAACTTTTCGCCATAAACGAGAAGTATCTAAAACATTAGCCTTATCGACACTTGTCACTTTATGACGTCGCTTCATTGCAATATCAAATGCACGTTTAGCAATACGACGAATTTCTGCTTCACTATAAATCAGATTATCATGAGCCACCATCTGTCCATCAATCTCTTTGGTTTCCCTTTCACCAAAATAAAGTCCCCCTGTCAATTCACGAATAATGATCATATCAAAACCATCCTGACTTAGTTCTTCTTTTAATGGACAGGCACCTTTTAATTCTTTATATAAATAAGCAGGTCTTAAATTGGCAAATAACCCCAAAGCTTTACGCATCTTTAACAACCCGGCTTCTGGTCTTAATGATGGTTCTAACTGATACCATGGTGAAGTATTTGTATCCCCACCAATAGAGCCTAATAAAACGGCATCACTTTTTTGAGCTATTTCAATAGCTTCATCAGTCAAAGGCACACCATATTTATCAATGGATATACCACCCATATCTATATATTGATAATGAAAAGTATGATGATATTTCTTGGCAATAGCATCTAAGACTTTCAATGCTTCATTGACAATTTCCGGACCAATACCATCACCTTTAATGACTGCAATTGTTTTTTCCATAGATTATCCTCTTTTCTTTTCGTTAACATAATTCACCAATCCATTTGCCTGAATCATTTTTTGTAAAAATTCAGGGAATGGCTGTGCCTGATATTGTTTATTTTTTGTTATATTTTTAATGATTCCTGTATCAAAATCAACTTCTACCTGATTGCCTTCATCTATGTCTTGAGCAGCTTCAGGACATTCCAAAATAGCAAATCCAATATTAATCGAATTACGATAAAAAATACGAGCAAAAGACTGGGCAATCACACAACTGACTCCAGCTGTTTTTAAAGCTAATGGAGCATGTTCACGTGAAGAACCACAGCCAAAGTTTTTTCCTGCCACCATAATATCTCCTGGATTTAATCTTTCCACAAATGTTGGATCAATATCCACCATGGCGTGACTGGCTAATTCTTTTGCATCAAATGAATTTAAATAACGTGCTGGGATAATCACATCCGTATCCACATTATCCCCATATTTTAAAACAGTTCCTTGGGCTTTCATGTTATTTTCCCACCTTTCTTGGATCAGCTATATATCCTGCAATAGCACTCGCTGCCGCAACCTCAGGAGAAGCTAAATAAATCAAAGATTCTGTATCTCCCATTCTTCCTACAAAGTTACGGTTTGTTGTAGAAACACATTTTTCACCTTTTGCCATAACACCCATATGACCACCCATACATGGTCCACAGCTTGGTGTATTGAATGCACATCCTGCTTCCACAAAAATTTCTGCCAAACCTTCTCGAATACATTCCACAAAAATTTTCTGTGTTGCAGGAATGACCATGACTCTAACTGTATCAGCGACTTTCTTTCCTTTTAATAACGCCGCAGCTTTACGCAAATCACTTAAACGACCATTCGTACATGAACCAATCACAACTTGATCAATATAAATCTTTTCACTTTCATTGATTTCTTCCATTGTATGTGCATTTCCAGGTAAATGAGGGAAAGCTACAGTTGGTGTAATTTTTGATAAATCAATTTCAATGACTTCATCATATTCTGCATCTTCATCAGCCTGATACTCTTTATAACTTTTCTTTGAATGTTGTTTCATATATTCTCTTGTTTTGTCATCAACTGGGAAAATACCATTTTTAGCACCTGCTTCAATCGCCATATTACAAATTGTAAAACGATCATCCATCGTTAAAGAAGAAACACCTTCCCCAGTAAATTCCATAGATTTATATAAAGCACCATCAACACCAATACGTCCAATAATATGTAAAATCACATCTTTACCACTGACATATGGCTGTAATGCTCCTTTTAAAACAAACTTAATAGCACTTGGCACCTTAAACCAAAGTTCTCCTGTGGCCATACCTGTCGCGATATCAGTTGTTCCAACACCTGTTGAAAAAGCCCCTAACGCTCCATAAGTACAAGTATGTGAGTCAGCCCCAATAATACACTCTCCAGCAACGACAATTCCCTGTTCTGGTAAAATCGCATGTTCAACACCACATTTTCCCTGTTCCATATGATGTGTTAAACACTGTTCTCTAGAAAACTCTCTGATGGCCTTTGAATTTTCTGCTGATTTCATATCTTTATTAGGCGTAAAATGATCAGGAACCAAAACAACCTTATCCTTATCAAAAACATGATCAGCCATTTGTTTAAAAATCGGCAAAGCCATTGGCCCTGTAATATCATTAGCCATTACAACATCTAGTTTTGCTTCAATTAACTGACCAGCCACAACTTCTTTCAATCCTGCATGACCAGCTAATATTTTCTGTGTCATTGTCATTGACATATATATTCCCCCTTATGACTTTGTATGTCCTCACTAAAGAGTCATTTGACTCTTTACTGAACACACACAAAGTGTGTGTATTTTAGTTATTAATTAATTTATCTTCATCAGACCAGCTATATAAACTTCTGATTTCTTTTCCAACTTTTTCACTTTGATGTTCTTTAGCTAATTTACGCATAGCTTTGAAATGAGCTTGTCCTCCAGCTGGTGACATATCCAATAAGAAATCTTTCGCAAATGTTCCATCTTGAATATCTTTTAAGATTTGACGCATAGCTTTCTTTGTATCTTCAGTAATAATCTTTGGTCCAGTAATATAATCTCCATATTCTGCTGTATTTGAAATAGAATATCTCATTCCTTCAAATCCTGATTGATAGATCAAATCAACAATCAATTTCATTTCATGAATACATTCAAAATATGCATTCTTTGGATCATATCCTGCTTCTACTAATGTTTCAAAACCAGCCTGCATTAACGCACAGACACCACCACATAATACAGCCTGTTCACCAAATAAGTCAGTTTCAGTTTCAGTTCTGAATGTTGTTTCCAAAATACCTGCTCTTGCCCCACCAATAGCTAAACCATAAGCCAAAGCCATATCTAAAGCTCGACCTGTTGCATCTTGTTCTACTGCTACTAAACATGGTGTTCCTTTTCCAGCCTGATATTCACTACGTACTGTATGTCCTGGTGCTTTAGGTGCAATCATTGTCACATCAACATTTTTTGGTGGCACAATTTGACCAAAATGAATATTAAATCCATGTGCAAACATCAACATGTTTCCTTCTTCCAAATTTGGTTCAATTGATTCTTTATATAATTTTGCCTGTAATTCATCATTAATTAAAATCATAATAATATCTGCTTTTTTAGCAGCTTCAGCTGAAGTATAAACTTCAAATCCTTGTGCTTCAGCTTTTGCCCAAGATTTTGAACCTTCATATAGTCCTACAATAACATGCACTCCTGATTCTTTTAAGTTCAATGCATGAGCATGCCCTTGTGATCCATAACCAATAATAGCGACTGTTTTTCCATCCAATAAAGCTAAATTACAATCTGATTCATAATAAATTTTTGACATTTTTTTACCCCCTGTTTTCTTTCTTATTTATTTCAAAATTATTAAGACCTCTTGAAATACCAGCTAAACCAGTACGCACGATCTCAACAATATTGAAGCCATCTAACATTGCTAATAAACCATTGATTTTATTATGTGTTCCTGTTACTTCAATAACCATTGAATCTGGTGACACATCAACAATCTTAGCTCTAAATATATCGACGATTGAAACAATATCTGCACGTGTGTGACAATCAGCTTCAACTTTAATCATGACAAGTTCACGGTAAACAGATGCTTCGCTTGGTAAGGCAAAGATTTCAATAACATCTTCTAACTTTCTAAGCTGCTTTTCAATCTGTTCAAGAATTTGCTGATTCCCATGTGCAACCACTGTCATTCTTGAAACACCTTCTGTGTTTGTTGGTCCTACGGTTAAACTATCAATGTTATAGCCACGTCTTGAAAACAAACCACTCACACGTGTCAGGACCCCTGCACTATTGTGTACAAGAATTGATAAAATAAGTTCTTCCATAAATTATCCTTCCTTTTTTATATTTTTATAAATGCGATTCATAGCTGAAATCATAGCTTTAATCGTCGCTGTTGTAATATTCAAATGCACTCCTACCCCATACTCACAAAGCTCTTCACCTTGTGGTCTTAATTGGACATAGGCAGCAGCTTTAGAATTTGAACCAGATGTTAAAGCATGTTCACTATAATCCACTAAATCTGTATATAGAAAATCATCTGTGGCATTGAATGCGTTCTTAACTGCATCAATAGGTCCATTGCCATATCCAATTAAAGTTTTCACTTCACCATGATCTTCAATTGTCACTTCAGCGCGTCTTTCATACTCATTATCTTCATCACTAATATCTATTAATCTCTGTTTAATAAATTTATATGGATATTCCAAATCTATATATTCCTTTTTAAATGTGTCATAAATACGTTCTGGAGAAACTTCTCCTTCAATTTCACTAATATTTTGAATAGCTTTTGCAAAATCAGCCTGTAAAGCTTTTGGTAAATGATATCCAAAGACTGTATCCATAACAAAAGCCACTCCACCTTTACCTGATTGTGAATTAATACGTACAATTGGCTCATATTGACGATTTAAGTCAGCTGGATCAATTGGTAAATAAGGGACTTCCCAAATACCATCTCCACGTTGATGATAAGCATACATACCTTTATTAATGGCATCTTGATGGCTGCCAGAAAAGGCAGTAAAAACAAGTTCTCCAGCATATGGCTGTCTTGGTGGAATTTCCATTTTTGTACATTTTTCGTAAACATCTTTAATTTGATTCATTTGACCTAATTCCAATTTTGGATCAATGCCATGTGTAAACATATTTAAAGCCAATGTCACAATATCAACATTTCCTGTTCTTTCCCCATTTCCAAACAATGTTCCTTCAACACGATCAGCTCCTGCCAATAAAGCAAGTTCAGTAGAAGCCACACCACAACCTCTATCATTATGTGGATGAACACTCACAATAACTCTTTCTCTATCTTTAAAATGACGGCACATCCATTCAATCTGATCTGCGTATACATTTGGTGTATCCATTTCAACTGTAGATGGTAAATTAATAATCACTTTATGTTCTTTTGAAGCACCCCAAGTATCTAAAACAGCTTCACAGACTTCCATCGCATAATCAACTTCCGTACCAGTAAAACTTTCAGGCGAATATTCTAAAATAACTTCTCCATCAAAATCCTGAGATAACTCCTTGACTAATTTTGTTCCATCAACAGCAATTTTTTTAATTTCTTCCTTACTCTTATGAAACACAACATCTCTTTGTAAAATAGATGTTGAATTATAAATATGCACAATCGCTTTCTTTAATCCTTTTAAGGATTCAAATGTTCTTTTAATCAAATGTTCTCTCGCTTGTGTTAATACCTGCACTGTTACATCATCAGGTATCAGATTTTTATCTATTAGTAATCTTAAAAAGTCAAACTCAATCTGTGATGATGATGGAAAACCAACTTCTATCTCTTTAAAGCCTAAATCAACAAGCATTTGAAACATTTCTACTTTTTCATTAATATCCATTGGTGTAATTAAAGCTTGATTCCCATCACGTAAATCAACCGAACACCAGATAGGCGCTTGTTCAATTTCATGATCTGGCCATGTACGATCTGCCAATTTAATTGTTTCAAATCTTCTATATTTTTTATAGTTCATATATTTTCCTCTCCTTTCCTATAATAAAAAAACTCGTTCTCACCATGAAAAACATCATAGTTGAGGACGAGAGTTCATGACTTCGTGGTTCCACCTCATATTCATTATTGCCTCACGACAATAACCTTATCAAGTACGCTTATTCATATAAGTTCATACTCTAGCGTGATAACGGTCGCATTCCGTAGCAGCTTACTTTATTTTTCAGTGCTCCACTCAAGGACGAGTTCAATAACACTTTCACAGTTCTTTCCACCAGCCAGAACTTCTCTATGCATCATTTGTTATTTACTATTTCCTATCACTGTATTTATTATAGAGTTGTTGGATATATCATATACCTTTTCTCAAACATAGTCAACTATATTCTTCTCTTTTTTCTATTTACTTTTTTAGTTTTGTGAAATTATATATATTATTTTTCGTCTTTTTCAAAAAATATATTTATTTTATGAGTGTTCAAATATCATTCATAAAAGCAATTTATCACCTTTCCATCTCCATTATTGATTCATAAAACACTTTGATTATATATGACATATACTCAATCCAAATAACGATGTGCCCATACAATCCATAAAATCAAATATCTCATGTTTTCCATTATATTTTTATTCATTGAAAACAAAAAAAGAATAACCCTTTAGAGTTATTCTATCGATCAAAAGCTAAATCAATAAGACGATCAATTAAATCACTATAAGTGATGCCTAAATCAGCTATTAACTGAGGATACATCGAAATCTTTGTAAATCCAGGCATCGTATTAATTTCATTAAGATAAATCTGATTTGTTTTCTTATCCAAGAAGAAATCCACACGAGATAAACCATGTCCATCAATAGCTTTGAAAACTTTTAATGCATATTCTCTAATTTGATCTTGAATCTCCTGGTCGACAAGTGCAGGTATACAAGTCTGACTTTCTTCATCCTCATATTTAGATTCAAAAGTATAAAACTCACCATGAGGCATAATTTGTCCTACACGAGAAACAATAGGATCATCATTTCCTAATACAGCTGTTTCTAATTCGATACAATCAATGCATTCTTCTATCACAATATGACTATCATATTGTCCTGCCTGATATAATATTTCTAGCAAGTCCTCTTCATGATCTACACGATAACAACCTACACTTGATCCAGAACGACTTGCCTTCACAAAACAAGGAAACCCTAACTGATTTTTCACTGCTGTTAATATATCATCAGTTTCATCAAATTGATGATTCACAACAACATATTGACCATCATATCTTTTTTTCACATATAAAGATTTCACTTGTGGAATTCCTACTGTTTCTAAAATCTTTTTGGTATAAATTTTATCCATGGCCACACTTGAAGCTAATGTTCTACATCCTACATATGGAACACCAGCCAATTCAAATAACCCCTGAATCGTTCCATCTTCACCATATTGTCCATGAAGAACAGGGAAAATAACATCTTGTTGTTTCAACAAATGATAAATATCTTCAATATGTGTTGAGTGATCTAACCATGAATCTAAAGTTAAATCTTCCTGACTGGCATCTAAAAGATACCATTCTCCAGACTGATCAATACCAACCAAAGTCAACTCATAACGATCTCTATGAAGATTTTTTAAAACAGATGTACAAGACATTCTTGAAATGGTATGTTCAGTAGATTGTCCTCCACATATAATCATTAATTTTCTCATTTTTTATATTTCTCCTTTAAATAGTCTACAACTTCATCAAGATGCATGCCATGTGATCCTTTTAATAAAATCACATCATCATCCTGTATACATCCCTCTAAAGCTTGAATTAAATCTTGATTACTTTCAAAATGATAAGCTTCTATACCATTTTCCTGCGCTTTTAAAACAATATTCTGGCTTGCAGGTCCTACACACATTAATTGATCTATATGCTTTTTAGCAACATATTGCCCAACTTCCTGATGAAATGCCTGTTCATACGCTCCTAGCTCTAACATATCTGCCAAGATAGCTATTTTTCTATTTGGATATTTTGATAAAACATCAAGACTTGACTTCATTGAATCTAAGTTGGCATTATATGTGCCATCAATCAATCTGATTCCATGACTCAGTTCGATCATATCCATACGATTTTTTGTCAGTTCAAATTGATCAATACCTTTAATACACTTTTCAATATCAATATCTAAGCTTAACCCTACCGCAATCGCAATCAACGCATTCATCACAAAATGCTGACCAGAAACTGGCACATGAACATGATAAGTTTTTCCCTGATAATCCAAATCAAAATAAGATTCTTCTAATAATAACTCAACATGATAAGCTTTTAAATAACAGTCATTATTTTCACCAACACGAATAATAGGATAATCTTGAGATTGTACAGTATGCAACATATCATTATCATCATTGATAATAAGGCGTCCCTGCTGAGTTAATCCTTCAACAATTTCCATCTTCGCTTTTAGAATATTCTCTCGTGAACCTAGTTCTCCAATATGTGCTGTTCCAACGTTTGTAATAACTGCAATATCAGGTCTTGCAATATGTGTCAGATGGCGAATTTCACCAAGATGATTCATCCCCATTTCTAATACCATGACTTCTTCATCCTGAAGTCTTAAAACTGTTAAAGGTAAACCGATATGATTGTTGTAGTTACCTAAAGTTTTCAGAGTTTTATATTGCATTGATACCACAGCATAAATCATATCCTTGGTACTTGTTTTTCCAACACTCCCTGTAATTCCCACAACTTTAACAGCACGATGTTTTCTTAAATAAGCTGCCATATCTGTTAATGCCTGTAAAGTATCCTTCACTAAAATCACGTTTTTATCAGGATAATCTATGGGCTGAGATGTTATAACAGAACTTGCGCCAGCTTCAAAAGCCTGTTTTATAAACTGATGTCCATCATTTTTTTCTCCAACCAGCGGAATATACATATCTCCTTCATGAATCTGTCTTGTATCTTGCGTAAATCCATGAATATCATCATTGATATTTCCGCTCAACAATGTGCCACCAGTGGCTTCAATAATCTCTCTTATTAGCATAATTTTACCTCATTTTTAATATATGCACTATTATAGCACCAGTTCACTAGGAAAGCTATGAAATTTTATTGTTCTTATATAATAAAAAAATAGCTGTTTAAAACAACTATTTCTTTTCATATTCTTATATATTGATATTTTATCTAGCTCAAATCAATATAGTGACAATTAAATATAATCACCCTGTCCATCAAAGAACAATCTTTGTTGCTGGGCACCATCAAAGTCCATAATGACATAATAGCTTTCTTGTTGATAAGCTGATACATATGTTTTCACAATCAATTTATCACCAACAATATATCCTGTATCAACCAATCCATTGTAAATTGTCTTTTCTTGCTGTGTTGATAAATCATATCTAACAACACTGCCATCCATAGATTGATAAAATAAATACTGTTCATTCATATTTAAGAAATTAACAACATTCGCTTTTAATACCTCTGTCTTTTTACTATTTATATCTAACAAACAGATACCATCTGATGATAAATAATAAAGTTTTCCATCTAAATAAATTAAATTATAAAATGCTCCACTCAATAACTTTTCATCATTTTCTCCATTTCTATTCATACGATAAATACCATCATCAGATGTATAATAAATATAATCATCTACAACATTAATACAATAAGAGTGTCTATCATTAAGCTTTGTCTGTTTTTGTGTATTGATATCATAAACATAGATTGATTCATTATTCTCATCTAATTGATAGTAGATGCGATCATTATCTATATATGGATAATAAATAGCTTTAGTTATGAATTGATTTTGATTTTTACCATCTAATGAAACTTCACATAAATAATTCTGTTGATTTGTATAATAAATCTTATCATTATGAATCATGATATTTTGACATTTCTCTGTAACCAATGTTTGACGGTTATTTAAGTTTTGATCCATGGATACAAGATACCCCTGATCATTACACATATAAAGCGTTTCACCATCAAAATAAGCCTCACCATTTTGATTGATATTTCCAACCAAACTTGAAAAACCTGTTTTTCCTGATATTGTCATAGGTTGTTGTGGTAATGTATCTGATGATGTATCATGAAAAGACGTATAATTAAGCGTTGGTCCATGATAAACATATTCATAAGATACAACTGTTAAAACAGCCAAAACAATAACACTTACTAAAATGAGTAACTTATTTACTTTTTTATTGACTGGTATATCTTTAAAAGACGATGTCTTTGTTTCCTTTTCAACAGTTTCTTCATCAAAAAACAGTGGTTCATAATATCCATCATTTTGTTCTTGTGACTTGTATAATGGATGACCACAATATGGACAATAATTCATATCATTGCTGACTTCATTTTGACAATTTGGACAAATCATATCCCAATCCTCCTACGACTGTTGATGAGGATTTTCATGTTCATCAACAACTTTATAATCAACGTCAATAACATCACTATCCTGATTTTGGTAATCCTGATAAAGAGATTCATAATATTCCTGATCTTCTTTATCTTCATGTGACTGACGGCGTGAAAAGAAAAGCTTTCTTATTATCCAGATAACCAAAATAACCCCAATCAAAACAATAAGGATTGGTAAAAATAATCTTAAAGCTAACATAATTAATACAAGCACACATAACAAATATATAAAATTATATCCCATATCATTTCTCCTTTTGCGATATAGTCTATATGATAAATATAAACTATAAATGAACTGCGTCTTCCTCCTCATGCCATACAAACAAATAGTAAACTGGTACTTTTAAACCTGATGCAAACTTTTCAACAACCTTTAAAGACACATTTCTACGACCTCTTTCAACATCTGAAACATAGTTTTTAGATAACTGGCAACGAAATCCAAGTTCTTCCTGAGAAACATTTTGCATCAAACGGAGTTCTTTAATTCTTCTCCCAAAACGAATATTTATATTTTCCATACTCACTCATTCTCCATCTGTCGTATTTTTTGAGCTTCTTCCTTAATCTTTTTAAAACGATGATGTAATCCTGATTTACTAATGGTTTGACCAGTCTGCTGATAATATGTATCTGCCAATTCATTTAAAGTCAACTCAGGATTTTCTAAACGTAATAAAGCCACTGTACGTGTCTTATCATCTAAAATCTCAATGCCTACTTTATCAATGATATAGGCAATATCTTCAATTTGAGCTGTAGAAGCACTCATCGCCTTCACTTCATTAGCAATATCACAATTATTCCATCTATTGACAGTATTGGCCATAGAACGGTCAATACGTGTCATTTCAAAATTCATAACTGATTGTGAAGCACCTATGGCTCTTAAAAAATCCCCAATTTTCTCTGCTGATTTTAAATACACAACATATTTATTACGTCTTTTAATCATTTTGGCATGCAAGTCATAACAATTCATCAACTCCATAATAAATGAAGCATATTCTGGTTCATTTACACTCATTTCCAGATGATAGTTAGATGTATCTGGATTATTCACACTTCCACAAGATAAAAAGACCCCAGCCAGATAAGCTCTTTTCTTGGCATCTGTTTCTAAAAAATGAATATCTGGAAAACTTTGTATACCAATGCCTTCCATAAGATGTAAGTCTTCTAAGATTTCTCTTGCCTTAGAAACCATCAATGTATAAATGTTATTTTTTTTCAATTTCATTTTTCTAGAAACACGAAATTCTATATGTGGTTGATATAAATCCTTTAAGAATTTATGCAATTTAGATGCGATTTTCGCATTTTCAGTTCTTAATGTTAGCGTTAAGCCTGACTGATTGAGTGACAATGTTCCAAGAATTTTAATCATTGCACAAAGTATTGCCTTTTCACATGGTTGATCAAAATCATTGAACACAATTTCTTCTTTGACGACTCTTGAAAAAGAAATCATCATAAAACCTCCTTAATGATCAGCATCACGATGCCATTTATAAACTTGATAATATTTTGAATAATACTCTGCAAAATAATTAGTAAGTGTGACTGAACGATGCTGTCCCCCAGTACATCCAATTCCAATAATCATTTGCATTTTACCCTCTTCTTCATATTTCTTTAATAAATAATCATAATATTCTATTGTTCTACGAACAAATTCCTGTGTTTCACTTTGTGACATCACATAATCATAAACCTCTTTATCA
This sequence comes from Massilimicrobiota sp. An134, assembly GCF_002160815.1. Taxonomy (GTDB): domain Bacteria; phylum Bacillota_I; class Bacilli_A; order Erysipelotrichales; family Coprobacillaceae; genus Allocoprobacillus; species Allocoprobacillus merdigallinarum. Next base: position 80,681 of record NZ_NFLH01000008.1, read on the forward strand.
TTTCCAGTTAATTTTCTTAAGCTTTCAATATAAAAAGGATTTGGTAAAAAACGTACATCTAATAACAAGTCTGCATCACGTGGAATTCCATGTTTATATCCAAATGAAATAAAAGAAACTCTAAATGTATCACGATTTCCTTTGTGGAAATAACTTTCTAATTTATCTTGTAATTTTGATGGCTTTAATAATGTTGTATCAATCACAATATTAGCTAACTGACTAATAGGATCTGCCATTTCACGTTCAAATTCAATAGCTTCAACCAAAGATGATGCCACATTACTAATCATGAGTGGGTGAGAGCGTCTTGTCTGTTTATAACGTGAAAGTAAAACTTTATCGTCACAGTCTAAGAAAATAACTGTCAAATCTACCCAATCCATGTTTGATAAGATTCTTACAGCCAAAATCGCATCACCTAGCGATACTGCCATAGCCACTTTAGAATATTTCGTAGAAGTACGCATTAAATCCCCAAATTCTTTTAATAATGGAATAGGATAATTATCTATACAGCGATACTCCATATTTTCAAAGATAGCCATTGCCTGAGTTTTACCAGCCCCAGACATCCCCGTTACAACAATAACTTCAATTTTATTCATATAACTCACCTTCTCTTTTATAATATATCAAAAATCACATTATAAGTGTACTCTTTTTTTATACAAAAAGAGAAAAGAATCTATTTCCCTTCTCTCTATTTGAATAATGAAGCAATATATTGTCCTGCAATAGCACCATCATTAGCAGCAGTCACAACTTGTCGCAGTTGTTTATCAGTCACATCCCCACCAGCAAAAATACCAGCAACTTTTGTTTCCTGATTCATATCAACTTCAATATACCCTTTTTCATTCACTATTCCCAAATCTTTTACAAATTCTGTAATAGGATCTAATCCTATAAATGGAAAAATTCCTTGTGCTTCAATTGTAGAAAGTTCTCCTGTGTGAGAATCTTCTACAATCAGCCCCACAACTTTTTGATTTTCAACTTTCACTTCATGAGGTTTCTTTAAATAATGGATTTCAATGTTGTCTTTTTCTTGTAATTTATTAACTAAATATTGATCAGCACGCAACACATCACGACGCACAATAATATGCACATGATTCACAATATCACTTAAATAAATAGCTTCTTCAATAGCACTGTTTCCGCCACCTACAACACAGACATCTTTATTTTTAAAGAAAGGCCCATCACAGACAGCACAATAAGACACACCTCTTCCACTCATTTCTTCTTCATGAGGGATTCCCATATGACGTTCTTTTGTACCTGTCGCAATAAAAACATAGCGTGCTTCATATGTTTTATCACCTACATAAACAACTTGATGATCTTCATGATGTTCAATACGTGTCACTTCACCATATTCATATTGAGCACCAAAAGATAAACATTGTTCATACATGGCATAAGCCAGTTCTGGTCCTTTTGTTATTAATCCAGGATAATTTTCTATTTCAGCTGTTAAATTCATCTTTCCACCAGGTGCTCCACCATCTAAAACCAAAACACTGGCTCCTGCACGCGAAGCATATAAGGCAGCTGTTAAACCAGCTGGACCAGCACCCACAACAATTAAATCAGTCATCCATTCATCTTCCTTTCTACAAATGTTATAATTTCTGACATATCATCTATTAGTAAATCAGGAGCTAAAGCTTGCATATCCTGATAACCTTTAGGTGTCCATTTGACACCAGCTGTATAAATACCCGCATTTTTTCCAGCTTGTATATCAGTCACATTATCTCCAATATATAAACCGTTTAAACAATGAAATGTATTCATTACTTTTAAAATACCTTCAGGATTTGACTTGACATGTTCAACATCATCCATTCCTAAAATCATATCAAAATAAGGAGTAATTTCAAATAAATCCAGCCCAATCAAAGCAGCCTGACGATATTTAGTTGTGACAACCGCTAATGGATAACCTTGTTTTGATAATGTTTTTAAGGTTTCTTCAACATGAGGGTAAATGGTCACATAATCCTGATGATGAGCATGATTATATGCACGATAATAATCAATCAGTTCCTCAATCATCTCATCAGGAAAATATCTAGAAAATGTATCTTTTAAGGCTGGGCCTAAAAATGATAAATGTTCCTGATCACTAATTTGATAGTCTGGCTTATAATGATGAAAGACATGTTCAAAAGATTTTCTAATTAACAAATCTGTATTTAATAATGTCCCATCTAAATCAAAAATAACTGCAAAATCTTTTTTCATAGTAACTCCTTTATATGTATTATATCATGAATATCACAAAGCTTATATGATTATGCTTTTAAAATATTTTCGATTTCATGAACCAATATTTTCATTTGTTCCATTGTGCCTATTGTTATTCTTAAATATTGCTCAATTCTTGGTTGATGAAAATAACGTACCAGTATACCTTTTTCTCTTAATTGTAAAAATAACTTCTGAGCATCATACTGAGGATGTTTCACAAAGATAAAATTAGCTTTTGAATCAGGCATTACAAAACCCAACTTTTTTAATTCAGACTTTGTATATTCTCGTGTTTCTATGATTTTTTGAGCATTTTGTTGGATATAATCACTATCTTCCATACTCGCAACACCAATAGCCTGTGCCAAACTATCAACAGGATAAGAATTAAATGAGTTTTTCACATCATATAGTTTAGCGATTACTTCCTGACTTCCTAGAGCTACCCCTAAACGAATTCCCGCTAATGAACGATATTTAGAAAATGTTTGTGTGATCAATAAATTTGGATATTTTTGAATCAATGGAACAGCACTTTGCCCACCAAAATCAATATATGCTTCATCAATCACAACAATACTATCCTGATTATGTTTTAAAAGATCTTCAATCATATCTAATGAAACACACAGTCCTGTTGGGGCATTAGGATTAGGGAAAATAATACCAGAATTAGGCTGAATATAATCTTCTTTGTTGATTTCAAAATCTTGATTTAAAGGAATTTTTTTGTAAGCTATCTGATATAGATCACAATAAACTGGATAAAAAGAATAACTGATATCAGGAAACAGCACTGGTTCTTGACCATTAAAGCATGTTAAAAAGATCAGTGCCAGCACTTCATCTGAACCATTTCCAACAAAAACCTGACGTGTATCTAAATGATGATAATCAGCTAACGCCTGTCTTAATGCATCCGCATCTGGACGTGGATATAAAGCCAAATGTGAAGAATCAAAATTCAAAATCGCCTGTTTCACTTTTTCACCTGGATCATATGGATTTTCATTCGTATTTAATTTAATTAAATTTTTAATTTGTGGTTGTTCTCCTGCTTCATAAGGTTGAACATTTCTTAACTTATCTTGCCAACTCATTATTTTTCCCTCCTAACATATCTTGAATCACTTCATGAACATAATGAACATGTCTTGGTACCATTGATTTGATATCTTCATGAGCATGTTTAAAAGTATATCCCTGTCTGATAGCTTGCAGCATAGATAAATCATTATATGAATCACCTATCGCATAAATATCCTGTTCATTGATACCTAAATGCTGACAAAGCCATGTCATACCATTGCCTTTAGAACATCCTCTTGCGACAATATCAACATAATGCAAATTATAATACACACTGAGCTTATCCCCGTAATGCTTTTGAATATATTCATAACAGGCTTTGGTGATTGTCATTTCCTGATTATCCTGATGAAAAGAAATAATATCAAAATGTGGTGCATTCTGATAAAGTTCCTGAAATGAAACATCAACAGGTTCTTCAAGATTTGTCATATGTTCTACACACTGTCCATGACTAAAACCATAACTGAATGCTCCATCACTATAAAAAGAATATAGATCATCAAACTGTGTCACATAATCCAAAATAGCTCTCCCTGTATACGCATCCATCTTTTTTTCATATAAAACACGATGATTTCTATCTAGAATTTGAGCTCCATTATTTAATATTAAATAATCATAAGGAAATGGAATCTCATTTAAAATCCATTTCATTTCAAAAAGTTGTCGACCTGTACAGAGTGCTATTTTATGTCCTTGTCTTTGTAGTTCTTTCATCCAATCAATGTTATCTTGACTTATATTTTGATTGTCATGAACCAATGTTCCATCTACATCACTAATCAATATCTTCATTACATATCACCTATTGTTCCTATTATATCTAACCTATATCAAAAAGCAAAGTGAAATTTTATATATTGTTATTCCTGCACATAAATAGATTTTATCATATTTTCCATATAATTCTATAATGTAAAAAGGATTGACTTCTATGCCATATAGAAACCAACCCTTCTTTTAAATTTTTAAGCAATATAATCTTGAGGTGTATGCACATAAGTCAACTTTGAATAATAAGATTGATCTCTACGATATACAACAAATGAAGATTGTCCATCATAATTTCCCATACCATAATGGCCTAGTCTTTCTTTTTTCTCTTCAAATTCTTTTTGACGTTCTTTAAAATCCTGCATCAATTGTGTTGTTGTGCTTTGTTGACCAGTAAATGTTTGTACAAGTTTTTGTTGGTCTTCTGTCAAAAATAATTCATCAAAAGTTGTCGCATGATCTTTGATAAAAGTGATTTTCTCATCATTATAATTATGTGCTCTATCAAATGTACGTTGAACCTGAAGTGTGAGGTTTTCATCTATTTGAATCTGATAAGTCAAATCATAAAAAATATTGTAATTATCTGCAATTTGAATCTGATATTTTTTTGTCCATGATCCAGCTTGCTTTTGTGATAATGAAGCTTCAAATTTTTCTATATCATCAACAATACCATCAACATTTGTAAACTGATTTTGAAAATCAGCTAATGTATCATAAACAGCAATCACTCTCATCGCATCACCCTGAATTTCAGGAAGCTCCACTCGCTCATTGTGTTGGATGGTTTCATCACTTACCATATTATTAAGAACGCGACTATATAATAAAGGAATAGTTATAAATGAAAAGAAAATAATGACATACAACAAATAAGTCATCGCTTTATTTTGGGGTTTTTGATAACGATAATTGTTCCTTAAATCTAATCCACAATGAGAACAAAAATTCTCATTCTCCTTTAATTCGTGTCCACATCTCGGGCATTTTTTCATATTCTATTCCTCCTCAAAATAATCATTCATAAAGACTTCAAATTCATCTAAAAACGCTTGTTTCCTTTTTAGTTGTTGTTCACGATCTTGGATATCAAAATAATCTTCATCCAAATACTGATAAGTTTCATCTATTTTCCCATTTCTAATAACCTCAATTGTAGGTGTCCAATCAAAATCTAATCTTTGATAAATATTTTCATAAAAGTCTTTTTCTGCCTGTGTTGCATCATCATCTCGAGCACGATCACGATATTCCTTAATATTCAAATAATAAATACCTGTTCCTTCATGCTCATTGATGTACTCTTCTAATACCGGATAAAAATCCTGACAATCACCACAGTCTGGTCTACCTATATATAATAAAAAAGTGACTTTTTGATCAAGCTTTTCTACCAATTCTTCATAAGGTATTTCTTGAATACCTTGAATAACCAATTTCTCTGTTTGTGTATGTTGACATCCTATTAATAATAGACATGTTATAAATAGGCATATCCATTTTTTCATGATTATCACCACTTTTGTTTAATATAACATAAAGACTCATCAATAATCAACTTATGTCTTTCCATTTTCAAAATCTATCATGACTTTTTAAACTCTATATTAACTTTATGCATTTATTGTATTTAAAAAACGCACAAACGTGCGTTTTCATCATCTAAACTCATTTATATCTATGAAACTGGAATAGTGACTTCTTCTACTTTTGAATTTCCATAATCAGCAATCGACTGTTTTTGGAGTGATGTCAATACATCAGCTTCATTTTCAACATAATCAAATGAATCATTATATAAACGTGATTTTCCCATATATTCATCATCACTATCATAACTAGAATCAAAGTTTGTGTAATAATAC
>NZ_NFLH01000080.1 GCF_002160815.1 Massilimicrobiota sp. An134
TAATAATAGTGGGTATTCCTTCTACTGGAGGTGCTCATCATGGCTAATCAGAAACATTTAACTGCTCTTGATAGAATCACAATTGAAAATGGTCTAAAAAATAACGATTCTTTCAAGGCAATTGTCAAAAAAATTGGATAAGGAGTGTACAACAATCTCAAAGGAAGTCAAAAAGAACGTTTCAGTACGTAAAATTGGTGCAGTTGGTCGTTTATTCAATAACTGTCTTAACAGACATATATGCAAAGAGAGTTTTTTAAACTGAACGAGCTGCAGAAATCTACAACTCACCTCACCGTGCTTTGTAGTGTAAGACTCCTTCAGTAAGAATATATAAAAAAAGGACAAAATAAATTTTGTCCATGGCGATTAATCATCTTTGATGATTATCGCTTTTTTGTATTGTATAATCATCTTAGGTGGTGTTCTTATGATTGATCTCTCTACTCCTGATACTCTTTTATACGATTCTGCTGTCTTATCTTCTTATATAAGAAAGAATACTAAAGAATCTTTTGGTTATATTTTTTTTGATAATATCGATTATATTACTAAGCTTTACAATGACAATAGAATGCGTGATGTGACTTATAAGAATATTCTCGATACTATCCTCTGTGGTTCCGTCTATCTTGGTTTTGATACGTATGAATGTCCTGACTGCGGTTTTGAAACGACCATCCCTCATACCTGCAAATCCAGGTTCTGCTCTAAGTGTGCCGCTAAATCAGCTAAACAGCGTTCC
>NZ_NFLH01000081.1 GCF_002160815.1 Massilimicrobiota sp. An134
TTTCTTGACGATCTCCACGACCTTGTTTTCGTGTTTTCTACTATTGGCGTTGGCTTTTCGATGTGTTCCATCTCCAAATACTGTATCAAGATCCACAAAATCATATGCTATGGCTTCTTCGATGATCCTGTTGAAAATCTCATCAAAAATTTCTGAATCTCCATATCTTCTGATATAGTTCTGTGACCAGGTTGAATAGTTTGGAACCTCATCATCAATGGACAATCCTAAAAACCACCTGTAGGCAAGGTTGACCTTGATTTCTTCACATGTTCTTCTCATGGAATGAATACCAAATGTAAAGTTAATAAAAAGCATTTTAAAAAGTACCACCGGATCGATACTTGGTCTTCCAAAAGAACTGTAGAGCGGTCTGACCAATGGATAAATAAATGTCCAGTCAATGGCTTCCTCAAGCTCTCTTACCTTGTGATCTGATGGTACTAATTCATCTATAGTACTCAAAATAAAGCTGTCATTTTTACGATTGTTTAAACATGTCATTGCCATAATATTTTACCTGCAAATACGCACTTACATTATATCATATTTTCATGACATGATGATAAAAAAAGGTCGTGGAGCCTCAAAGTTTGCGTACTTGGAAAGAAGTCATCCACGACAATGGATATAATACCATATATTCTTTCATTTGAAAACTAAAAGCTGTTGACTTTTTTACTTTGTCAACAGCCTGA
>NZ_NFLH01000082.1 GCF_002160815.1 Massilimicrobiota sp. An134
AGTTCATCATCTCCATCAGCCTCCGCTATTTCACTTAATATGTATCCGTCAAGTTCCATTTCACATCCGCATCTGTCACATTTCATAAGTACCTTATCTGATTCATATGTGTCATCATGGAGAAGCATTTCATCAACTTCTTCTGGCGTTAATGGTTTGACTTCTGAGATATTTTGATGTGTAGATGCATCTTTCTTTGTACGGGATGTCATTCTTCCGTCCTCCTTCAAAGGGATTATATGTTTCAGCATAATTCATGATCATTCCACATCTGCATTTGATGGGATCCCTCTGAAATGATTGTATCATAAAATAACGGAAATGTGTCTTCTGGATTTGAATTTTTGCGATGGCCTGTCTTTCCTTCTTGTACTGTGTTTCCTTTTTCTGCTTATGAGCCAGAAGCTCAGCCATTCTATTGTAATGTCTGGTCGACCTGTTGGAATAGAATCCATAGTAGCGAGTCATCTTGAAGTTTTCATCCGGACAGTGTCTGATGACTTTTTGGATGAATCTCTCAACTCTTTCAGTGACATCGATTCTTTTGTCATCCTCATGACGATTATAGAACCAATGAATCATTTTGGTCGTGTCATTATATTCTACAATTCTGCTTTCTGCCATGACAGGTCTGTTGGTATAGCGTGTTATATATGCGACGGTATCATC
>NZ_NFLH01000083.1 GCF_002160815.1 Massilimicrobiota sp. An134
TGCAGATATGCCTGCTATCTTTCTATTTTCAAAATGTTCAGATAGAATATAATTCGATATCATCTGATGACTGATATCTTTTGTATTGAACACATTATTGTTTTCTAAATACACGAGAAAGTATCTGGCATCATGCAATCTACATAAAATAGTTTTTGTGGAATATTCTTCATTTTCCAAGAATATCTTATAATCATTTATCACATTAAGATATTCATTAGATTTTGGAATCAAGCAAGGCTGACTGGAATAAATTTTCCATCCATCAAGATTGCCATGATAATTATCGCTTAAAAGACAGGCAACTCTGCGATATCTTTCAACTGTACTTTTGGAAAATTTGATGGTACACTCTTTTAGCCATTGATCGATAATATTGGTTGAATATACACAGTTATTTTGTTTCATTAGATGACCAATAATTTTTACTATTCCATCATATCTTGACAATGTCTTAATTGGATAATCATGATAAGATTTCATTTTTTCTTTGGTATCATCTGCAAGCTCTTTAAAAGTATTAAATTTTGTCATTTGTAATCATCCTCCTTAAGATAATTACAAAAGTTTTATGCCGATAAATCAATAAAAAACTAATGATGATACAATGATTATTTCAATTTAATCGGCATAATTATTTTATCGGTATAAGT
>NZ_NFLH01000084.1 GCF_002160815.1 Massilimicrobiota sp. An134
GCAGAAGATGGGACCTATATGGAAATCCCATACAATGTCTATAATATCTATGATTTTCATTTTGTGGAGAATCAACATATCATTGACATGTTCGATGTCAAAAAAGTCCAGTCCAAGGCCGGAGGACTCTATGATGTCCTTAATGGTCTGTTTATAGATTTTTCACTCAGACCTGCACCATATTCAGAATTGCCTCTTGCGTTTTCTCATCTCTATCGAAGTCAAAGTATATTCAAGGGAAAGGATGTCATTTATCTTGCTGACAGATATTATGGATCAGCCGAAATCATATCCCACCTTGAGTGTATTGATTATCATTATATCATCAGAGGAAAAAGCAATTTCTATAAGAAGCAGGTTGCGCTCATGAAATCTGATGATGAATGGATTGAGGTGGAAATTGATGAAAAATGGAGAAGGAGATTCCGATTTTCACCTGAAGCCATGGAATTGAGAGAAAATAATCCAGTCATGAAAATCAGGGTCATTAAAAGAAGAATTGAATATATCAACAATCATGGAGAGGCGTGTCAGAAAGAGCTTATTTTCTTTACCAACCTAGGAGAGGAATTCTCTGCTCAGGAAATCATTGAGCTATATACATATAGATGGGATATCGAAGTTTCATACAAGACACTCAAAACAG
>NZ_NFLH01000085.1 GCF_002160815.1 Massilimicrobiota sp. An134
GAAGAACTACAACGTCGCTTTGATCAATCCTAAAACTACCGATCTCAATCGTAGAATGGATGGTGGCATCACTAAAAACGATAAACTTGATACTCTTAATATATGCGATATATTAAGCTTAAATAAACTCAAGAAACCTTATCGTTTGACGTCATCTAAGAAATTTGATCTTTATGAACAGAAGCAGCTGACTAGGTTGCATCATTCCCTCAAGGAACAGATCAATGTTCTTTCCAATCGTCTGCAGAAATGCATAGATCTTGTTTTTCCTGAATATAACGCACTTTTTAAATCCAAGTATGGAAAAGTCTATATGTCTATTCTTAAACAGTTCGGCAGTGCAAAGACTATTGCACAGGCTGACATCAGAACATTACGCAAATGCTTTGATATTACCGGCAGAGGCAATCGCATTTCTCTGACTGCTGAAAAGCTAAAGGAAAGTGCTAAAACATCTGTTGGCATCTCTTCATTGGCTGATGAGATGCAGATCAAGCATTTGATAGCTCATATCGAACTGCTTAATGATCAGCTCAAAGAAATAGATAAAAAAATAGAAGAGTTTTCCACTGACTTAAACTCTCCTATCATCTCCGTACCAGGAATTTCGCATTTCTCTGG
>NZ_NFLH01000086.1 GCF_002160815.1 Massilimicrobiota sp. An134
GAAGAACTACAACGTCGCTTTGATCAATCCTAAAACTACCGATCTCAATCGTAGAATGGATGGTGGCATCACTAAAAACGATAAACTTGATACTCTTAATATATGCGATATATTAAGCTCAAATAAACTCAAGAAACCTTATCGTTTGACGTCATCTAAGAAATTTGACCTTTATGAACAAAAGCAGCTGACTAGGTTGCATCATTCCCTCAAGGAACAGATCAATGTTCTTTCCAATCGTCTGCAGAAATGCATAGATCTTGTTTTTCCTGAATATAACTCACTTTTTAAATCCAAGTATACCAAAGTCTATATGTCTATTCTTAAACAGTTTGGCAGTGCAAAGGCCATTGCACAGGCTGACATCAGAACATTGCGCAAATGTTTTGATATTACCGGCAGAGGCAATCGCATTTCTCTGACTGCTGAAAAGCTAAAGGAAAGTGCTAAAACATCTGTTGGCATTTCTTCGTTGGCAGATGAAATGCAGATCAAACATCTAATAGCTCATATCGAACTGCTTAATGATCAGCTCAAAGAAATAGATAAAAAAATAGAAGAGTTTTCCACTGACTTAAACTCTCCTATCATCTCCGTACCAGGAATTTCGCA
>NZ_NFLH01000087.1 GCF_002160815.1 Massilimicrobiota sp. An134
CAAAGTTGAGTCTCATCTTGTCCTAACGACAATATGATAATATTAAAAACCAGCAGAAAAATCAATACCATTAATCAAAAAAATTATTCCAATGTTATCTTTTCACTGGATTTGTCTCTCCTATCATGTCCAAAATGCTCTCATAGAGGCTTGTCTGTTCATGGCTACTATAAAAGAAACTTCAAGGACAGCTCCATCAACATCCAGAGAGTCATATGCCCTCATTGCGGCAAAACTCATGCGCTGCTTCTTTTTCCCATGATTCCTTTCCTATCTGCTGTCTCCTTCGATGATATTGTTTCCATTCTTTCCGATTCAACAGATCATCTTATTATCGAACTGTCTCACATATACCATTTCATCGTTAAGCTTGGCAACTGCCCAATAGATGAACTGCTCATTTATAAGAAATTTTCCAGAAACCTGTATTTCTCTTTTCAAACCACATGACCTCTATGTCTTTCTGCTTCCATTTCCTCTATCATGAAGATGTAGAAAAAGAAAGGACGGGATGTTTTATGAAATTACAGATTCTATTGGCTTTGGATGGTGATGACGATGTGTGATAATACC
>NZ_NFLH01000088.1 GCF_002160815.1 Massilimicrobiota sp. An134
ATGAGATTTGATTTTATGGACAAAGAGAATCCCTGGTATGAGTTCAACTGTAGGGTCGTGAGATTCAAAATATCCGATGATAAATATGAAACTATTATTACCAATTTAAGCAGAGAGGATTTCTCAATGGAAGAAATCCGTGAAATCTACAATATGAGATGGGGCGAGGAAACTTCTTTTCGAGAACTCAAGTATCCATTGGACTCAATGCATTGCATGCCAAGAAAAGAAAACTCATACAGCAGGAAATCTATGCACGTATGATCATGTATAATTTCTGTCAAAGGATTGTACAGGAAATAAAGATTCCTAAAAAGGACAGAAACAAATATACATATCGGGTTAATTTTACAAAATCTATACATATCATCAGAGAGTTTCTAAGAAAAAAAGGTGGAAAGAATCCACCTGTAGAGTATCTGATAGCTAAAGAGATTCTGTCAATTCGACCCAACAGAAAATACAAGCGACATGTCAAGCCAAAGACTGTCGTATGCTTTAACTATAGATATAACTAACATAGTTTATTATATACCTTGACAGATGTAGTTTCAAGACTA
>NZ_NFLH01000089.1 GCF_002160815.1 Massilimicrobiota sp. An134
TCACTATATCTTAGCTCACACATGGAGTTCATGATCTTCTTGTATATTCCCTTGAAAGTCGTTTTGTTATAGTAATTTTTATTCTGATCTTTCATCTTATATAGTCCAATGTAGTTCTTTAAATACTTGTCTGATATCCCTCTATATCCATGCAAAAACAATTCAATAGACGAATGCAATCTATTGACCTTATCCAATGTATATCCGTCCTTTTCTTTCTTGCCTGATGGAATCTTAATCCATTTAACCCCTAACTTTTTCATCAGTCCATGATATGAGCGAAGGCTGTCACTGACAACTGTACATTGTGAAGGGATTTTGTCTTTATATATTTCATAGAGATTCTTGGTATGTATTCTTCCTCTTTCTGATACCTGTATCACTTTATTGTTGTGTTCATCTATGGCACAGACAATGTTTCTCTTCTGATCGCTAATTCCTCTTTTCTTCTTTGATTCTTTATCTTCAACTGTTATTCCAGGATGTTTAACATCTGAAAGTTTTTCATCAAGGTAAACAACTCCATCTAGTATGCGATCTTCAGCCGTGAGAGA
>NZ_NFLH01000009.1 GCF_002160815.1 Massilimicrobiota sp. An134
CCAGTGTGGCCGTCCACCCTCTCAGGCCGGCTACGCATCGTCGCCCTGGTGAGCCTCTACCTCACCAGCTAGCTAATGCGTCATAAGCCCATCCCTGTGCTATCCCGTAGGATATTTAACATACTCGACATGCGTCATGTATGCCTATGCGGTCTTAGCTGCCGTTTCCAGCAGTTATCCCCCTCACAGGGGCAGGTTGCTTATGTATTACTCACCCGTTCGCCACTCAATGCCGAAGCATTGCGTCCGACTTGCATGTATTAGGCACGCCGCCAGCGTTCATCCTGAGCCAGGATCAAACTCTCCATTGTCCTTTTCTATCTTCAGACAATTTCATGTCTTCTTGACTCTTTCTTTTTTCCTATCTTTATTGACGTGTTTACTGTTCAGTTTTCAATGTCCCTGTGCTCTCTCGTCGAGTGCTCATCTATAATACCATCTATCCTTTACCTTTGCAAGTCTTTTTTTTACTTTTTTTCATTTTTTTTATTCATAGTTAGACAAAGGAAACACTATAAATTCAATTTTCCTTTTTATAATCAACAAAAAATGATATTTTATAGTTTAAAATTTTTTTATAATCACTATTAAAATATAAAATATTTCATTTTGTTTAACTTTATTAATACAATTTTAAATAACTTTATTCTTCTTTTTATACATATAGTATAAAATTATATCTCAAATAATCTTATCAACTTTCAATAAATTACTATATTATTTATACGAATAATATATTTCTTACATGATATCAAATACTATACTAGAATTTTCATTGCCTACATACACACATTTAATCTAAAATTATTAACATGAATATTGATATCATTTCTCAATATTATATTTTGATATCTTTTACTTTTTTTACTATCAAAAAATGGCTAACTGTGGCTATTTGATATAATTTTCAATAAAACAATATAAAAAAACCGCTTAAAATCAATGTTTTTAGCGGTTATTGTTTTCTTTGGTGGAGGCGAGGGGAATCGAACCCCTGTCCAAAAGCCGTCCCATATGAAACTTCTACAGCTTATCTTGTCGAATGAATTTAACTAAGCTACGATCCACAAGCAGTCTTTCACTTAGCGATTCTGTACATTTTCGTGGTATAAATCCAGAATCTTTATACCCTTAACCTATTAGATATGTTACCAGTTCTATAGCCATAGGTATGCTATAGGCTGATATTCGCTAAAGTCTAACGTCGACTAGCAAGCGAAAGATAATTGTTGTCTGTTTCCAGATATTTTTTGTTTGCAATTAACGTATGCCCACGGCTGCCATTCCATTCAAACTGACCCCTGTCGAATCCAAGACGCCCCCATTAGTAAGCATTTTTTAATGCTCTTTCCATATCTCTTTTTGCATCTTTAGCTTTCAGATCCTGACGTTTGTCATATAATTTCTTACCTCTTGCTAAAGCAATCTCTACTTTTAACTTAGACGTATTAAAATATAATTTTGTAGGAACTACTGTTAAACCATTTTCTTTCACTTCTCTTTGTAGCTTTTTAATTTGCTTTTTATGAAGCAATAGCTTTCTATTACGAAGTGGTTCATGATTAAAAATATTTCCTTGTTCATAAGGAGCGATATGCATGTTTTCAATAAAAGCTTCATCGTTCTTAAAACGAATAAAAGCATCTTTTAAATTGACATGTCCAAGACGTACTGATTTAATTTCTGTCCCTTTTAACTCAATTCCAGCTTCATAAGTATCTAAAATAAAGTAATCATGAAATGCTTTTTTATTCTGAGTGACAACTTTCATGCATATCACATCCTTTCTATCTATGTTTTCTTGTCTTTCTATGTGACCTATTTATTTTACCCTTTTTTGTACGTTTTGTCTTTACTTTTCTATCATTTATTTTCACAATTTTTGATTTCTTTTTTCTTGATTCCATTCCCACAACTTCAAAATCAATTGTTCTTTCTTTTTTATCGCAAGCGACAACTCTAACTTTCACTTTATCAGATAATTTAAAGATTCTTCCTGTTCTTTCACCAACGAGAACCATTTGTTTTTCATCATAGTGATAATAATCATCTGTTAAATCTGTGATATGTACCAAACCATCAATAGTATTTGGCAGTTCAACAAAGAAGCCAAAAGAAGTAATAGAAGAAATCATACCTTCAAATTCTTCCCCAATATGTTCAGACATATACTCAGCCATCTTCATATCTGTTACTTCTCTTTCAATATCAACAGCTTCTTTTTCACGATATGAAGATTGTTCTGCTAATTCTGGAATCACTTCTTCAAAATGGGCTGTCTGTTTATAATCCTGTTTAAATAAGAATGTTCTAATTAAACGATGTCCCAATAAATCAGGGTAACGACGTATTGGTGAAGTAAAGTGTGTATAATATTCATCCGCTAAACCAAAATGCCCTAAACATTGAGCGTCATATCTTGCTTTTTGCATACATCTTAACAATAATGTTGACACAATCACATGTTCATCAGTTCCTTTAGATGCATGAATAATCGCATTTAATTCATTTGGATAAACATGTTCTAAAGATCCTTTAATCGTATATCCTAATGGTTTTACAATATTCACAAATTGTTGTAATTTCTTAACCTTTGGCTGTTCATGAACACGATAAATAAATGGTAAATCCATCCATTTAAAATGTTGCGCTACTGTTTCATTGGCTTTCAACATAAACTCTTCAATAATTTTATCAGAAGCGCCACGTTTTCTTAAAACAACATCAGTTGGCTTTCCTTTTTGATCAACAAGCACCTTAGCTTCATCAACATCAAAATCAATAGCACCACGTTCATCTCTGACTTTTCTTAATAATGTCGCTAATTCCTGCATTAAAAAGAATAATGGCACAGCTGGTGCATATTCCTGCTGTAATTTTTGATCACCATCTAAAATCTTATTCACATTATTATATGTCATACGATAAGAAGAATGAATCACCGTTGGTAAAATATCATGATTAACAACTTCACCATGTTTATCAATTTCCATAATACAACTGATTGTATAACGATCTGTATTTGGATTTAATGAACATATTCCATTTGATAATTTATGTGGTAGCATTGGAATCACACGGTCAACCAAATAAATAGATGTTCCTCTTTTAATGGCTTCCTTATCTAAAGGTGAACCTTCTGTGACATAATAAGAGACATCTGCAATATGAACTCCTAAGTGATAATGTCCATTATCCAATTTCTTTAAAGAAATGGCATCATCTAAGTCCTTAGCATCATCACCATCAATTGTCACAATCAACTCATTTCTTAAATCCACACGATTTTCAATATCACTTGGATCAATTTCATCTGAGATACCTTCAATTTGTTCGTAGACTTCCTTAGGAAATTCAATATCTACATCATGCGCATGGACAATAGATAAAATATCTATTCCAGGATCATTACGATGTCCAATAATTTTAATAATATCGCCCTTAATTTGTGGTTTAAAAGTCTTAATTTCTACCACAACCTTATGCCCTGGCATAGCGCCATGCATATGTGCTGCATCAACAATAATAGGCTTATCAAATTTCTGATCATCTGTTTTGACAATATAGTCTTTTCTTCCACGCTTCACTTCCCCAACATAACGAAGTTTTCCACGCTTTAAAACACGTACAACACGTCCTTCTTCACGTTGTCCATGAGATTTAATCTTTTCGATTAAAACAGTATCATTATGAAGTGCATCCTTCATATTGGAATCATGTATATAAAATTCTCTATCTTCATCAACTTTTACAAAACCAAATCCACGTTTATTTAATTCTAAGACACCTTTATAATATTGAAGCTGATTAATCAAATAATAATCATTAATACGACTTCTTATAATAAGCCCTTCATCTTCCATTTCATTAATAAGTTTGATAAACGCAACATAATCCTGTGTTTCTGTCATATGAAAGTGTTCTGCTAATTCTTGAATTTTTCTTCTTGTATAAGTTTGATCAGATAATAACTCTAATATTTCTTCTTTCAATTTTCTCACCTCACTTTTAGTTTATCCAATTAATAAAAAGAGGACACATCAAAGTGCCCTAATGATTAACCCATTCTAATTAAGATTGCAAGAACAAAAAATGCAATTGCAAGTCCAACAGTAATACGTGTTAAAACCAAATCTGCTCCTCTTTCTTTTTGATGAGCAAATAGGTTAGAACTTTGACCAGTCAAAGCATTCACCACACCATCAGATTTTCCACTTTGTAATAGGCATACAACAATAAGAGCAATTGAAACTATAATCAATAAAATATTTAAAATCATTGTCGTACCTCCTTTTCTTTTTTATACATTCGCATAGACATCATAGCATATCATCATTTAAATTACAATACTTTTATTTTTAACGAAGATTTTCATCAACAATGGTGCCCCAATTAAATAGAAAAAGAAGTTTCCAACTGCATGAAAAGTATCAAATAATAATCCCGATATATAATAAACAATAAATAGTGATGGTCCACCCACAACAAATTTATCTAATGATACAATAAAACCAAAAACATATCCCATCAAAAAAGCAAATATAGCCATAACTAAAATATGTGGTTGTTTATGTATTTTCTTAAAAAAATCCATTAAACATTGCGTCAATAAACAAATCACAATCCATGCTAAAATCTGAAAAATTGTCCAAATTCCCATACCTAAATAGATATTAGAAACAAGTGTTGTCACAATCGTTAATTTAATACCAAATGCCAAACCAAAAATCATCACTGAAATAATGATAATGGATGTTACGGGCTTAATATTAGGTAATGCCTGTAAAGCTATACGTGATGCTATATTGACAGCCGCTAATATTCCAATCAAACTGATTTCTTTAACTTTATCCATTTGTTGAATAGACCCATTCAACCTGATCACCATCTTTTAAAGTGCAAGCACCTGCACTCGTTTGAGGATATGTTCCATTAACCTTATATTTCCATCCTGACATGCCACCATAATCAAATTCCATAAGTCCGTTGATCCCTTTCACATAAATGGCTTGCCCAATTCCTGATGTACTCACAGGCATTTCATAATTATCTGCTAATATTTTTAAAGCATCATAAGCACTTATACCTTCTTCATATTCTATATAATCTTGTGCCATAACACCATCAACACCAGTGATTGTCACATAAACAGATGCAATTTCTTCTTCAATATAAACTTCTTCCTCTTTTTCAGGTACATCCTCTACTTGTGTTTGGTGAGATGTAGATGTTTCCTGATTGGAAGTTGTTGTTTGTTTCTGTTGTGTTGATTGAGATTCAGGCTTTTGTTTTGATGACTGTTTTTTTTCTTGCTGAGAAACTTGATTCACTTGTTCTTCTTTTTTTTCTTGTTGAGAAGTTTGATTCTCTTGTTCCTCTTTTTTCTCTTGGGAAACTTCCTCTTTTTGTTTCGAATCTGTCATTTCTTGTTGAACTTGATTTTCTGTATTTTCAGTCACTTGTTTTGCTGACTGACTTGGTGAAGCAAAGTAGGCATGATAAATGCCTACTCCACCTATTAATAAAAAACATACAACAACAAAAATGAGCGTATATTTCTTTGTTTTATTCAAGATACTGTCTTCCTTTCAATAGAAGTATACCACTTCCAATAAATAATAAACTATATCCTATCAACCATGATGAATCATCTGTTTGAACCACATCAGCTTTTTGTGATGATGATTCTTCTTTTGTCTGATTATCATTTTGCATTTCTGTCGAAGATGTTTCTTTATCTTCTTTAACTGAATCTTCTTCAACAGGTATTTCTGGTTCTTTTTCTATTTCGGTAACTTCACCTAAAGCTAAGTATGCTTGATGGGCCTTTTGATAAACTGAACCATTATAATAGTATCCTATTGTTTGTACACCTTGTACAGTTGCAAGCAAATTATATTGCCCTTCTCCTGTAAATGATGACCAAAAACTTCCATCAGAGTTTTGGAAAGATAATAAGACATCATATGGATTATGTTCATTTTGATTATATGTTCCGGCTTTCACACCAGCACTATCATATGTTAATAATCCCGCCAGTACACATGCCTGCGTATTAGCATCTGCACCATATCCATACATATCAAATCCAGCATCCTCTTTTTGATATGATAAAATATATGTCATAGCCTGTTGAATAGTTGGCTGATATTTCTCTTGATTAACTAAACTCAAAGCTTCTATTGCCCATCCTGTGACAGCAAGATCTTCATAACCTCCAGCATATGTAAATGCTCCATTATCTTGAATCATAGAAGCTAGATAATCTGCGGCTAATTCTTGTTTATCTGAGCCTACAATATATAAAGCATCTACACAAAAAATCTGATTATTTGAACCAAAACCATTCTCATTTTCAAAATGAACAGCTCCATCACTTTGAATTGCTGATTCTAATAATTCAACATAGTTGACCCCGTTATAATTTCTAGGATCATTTCCATGTAAAGTTAAAACTATAATTGTTTTCGCAACATTTGATGCTGTATCTGTTGCAAGAAGTTCTTCAGGTATAACCTTCTGATCCGTTTCTACTCCAACTGATTCACTCGCAATGATTTCATCAACTGATTGAAACGCGCTTAAATTTTGAAAATAATTTTTTGCTAATGTATAGCTTTCATCATAAGTAAGTGCAGCTATTGGAAAAATATTTCCCATCACCAACATTAGCATAACCAATAAACATGTAAAAATTTTCTTCATTTTGTCCTCCTCTTTTTCTAGACAAAAACAGGACATCTCTGCCCTAGAATTGAAACTAGAACGACTTTATACTCCGTAAAGTGTATTCCAAGATGTTGGCATGTATTCCGGCTCAAGTTCTTTGTCTTTGCACCTTCCCAGTTGCCCAGTGGTTATATTACATTGACTCCCTTTCACGGCTGCGGGACAGCTCAGGATTCACACCTGCTTCCATTTTCATGAAATATCTCTATTTCCAACCAACAAATTCATAAACTTTTACACCATCATTATATACTATTACGAAAAGATAATAAAGAAAAAGAAGCATCATGATATGCTTCTATTGAACAATTATTCTTCCTAAATAAACACCAATAATACATCCTATCACACTTATCATAGCATATACTACAGCAAGTGCATAAAATCCATCTTCTAAAAGCGTCAAAGTTTCTAGAGAAAATGTAGAAAAAGTCGTAAATCCTCCACAAACTCCAGTTTTTAAAAATAAATTTATAGATGGTGAAATACGTTCTTTGGTAAACAAGCCTACAACCATTCCAATAATGAAAGCTCCTAGAATATTTGTTATAAGTGTGAGTATAGGAAAATGATTTTTTAATGGTATAAGACTTATGCCATATCTGAATATAGCTCCAAGTGCTCCGCCAAGTCCTACCCATAAAAATTTATCCATTATCGTTCTCCATCGCAACAACACTAAACTTCTGATCTTTTTCAATTAAAGTCACCGTTGTTGTATATTGTAATGTATCTAAAATAGGATTTATTTCTTTAAAAGTCATTTGAACTTTGACATCGTAATAACTATAATCTTCCAATCCTGACAAAGCTTTATAAGAAACCACATTAGATAAAATATCATAACGGATAACTTCAGGTGGATTTATATCTGTCTGTATTTCTTTATAATATTCATTTCGAGCATAAGCTGTAAAATCATCTTTTTTCTCAGCATAGAAATAATCAATACCACCTATTTCTCCATTCTCTTTATTCGATAAAGTATAGTAATCACTCACAAAATAAGCAGCCACTAATTGCCTTTCTGCTGTTTTATCACCACGATTAATAGCTGTGACTAATTGATTATATATATCACTCATTAAACTTGTTTCATTTTGCGACTCTATATACTCAGTAGTCACTGGTGTCTGAGGTTCTACTTTTTCCTCATTATTCAAAACAAAAACCATTGAGAATACAATACCTATAACAAGAACCAAAATAACAGCATATTTTTTCTTGGCTTTTTGAATAATTCTTTGGTATGGTTTTGTATCTTTGATGGAAGGCAAATATTCACTTTTAATGAAAATATTTAAAATCGTTAAAAGTGGTTTATATTTACGATCAATCATATTTGTTGCTTCTACAAAAAGTTCAAATAAAACCATCAAAGCAATAAATAAAATAGTTGCTGCAACCTTATCAAATAAATAAAGATAAGAACATAAAGAGAATAATACTGTAACAGCATATAAGATTAAAACACTCTTGGTTTGTCCAAGTTCTAAAGAAAACATCAATTTATGATGAAGATGATTACGATCAGCTTCACTAAAACTTTTATGATGAACTTTACGACGAATAATCGCAATAAACGTATCCATAATTGGAACCATCAAAACAACAATCGGTGCCCCTAATGTAAAAAAAGATGAGCTTTTATAACCAAATCCAAGTAATGAAATGACTGCAATCATAAAACCAATAAACAATGCCCCACAATCACCCAAAAAGATAGATGCAGGATGAAAGTTATACACTAAAAAGCCACCTATTGCGCCAGCTAAAAGCAATGATAAAGAAGAAATATCTGTACGTCCATAAGTTAATGAAGTCAATGAAATAGTCACCAGAACAATAATAGATATACCTGCACACAATCCATCTAATCCATCAATTAAATTAATAGCATTACTAATACCTACGATCCATAAAATAGTAATAATAATAGCTAGTATATAAGACACTGATTCAGGTAAGAATGGAAGCGTGAATCCCTTTAAAACAATATCACCATAAATAATAACGACTAACGCGGCAATGACTTGACCAAGCATTTTTAATTTCGGAGATAAATCATGAATATCATCATAAAATCCTGTTAAGAAAATGATAAAGCCACCTATTAAAATAGCATTAATCTGTGTGTCTGTTTTTAAGAAGATCATCGTTCCAATTAAAAAACTCATATAAATCGCATAACCACCAGTTCTTGCGATAATGCCTTTATGTATTGTTCGTTTATTTGTATGGGCAATAATACCAAGTTTTTTTGAAACCTTTCCTACTATTGGAACAAGAATTAAGCTTAATACGAATGTCACAACAAACGATAAACATATTTCTAAACTCATGATTCTTAGCTCCTTTCTTCAATTCTATATCTTTTGTTATATCATAAATATGCGATTTTGCGAAGTCCTGACTGCATTTATTTCATTTATTTATTCTTATTAATGAAAAAAATTTTCCATTTATATACTCATCATATAGACTTATCTTTTCTTTTGAAGTTATTTAATTATCTCTTTAAAAATATCATAATATAATATATTTTAAATGACAAAATCTATTCTAAGCTCTTTTTTGCTTAAAGTCTATTCACAAAGGTGTTATAATGTAAAATATAAGGAGGAAAATGAATATGCACAAATTAGGTATTTCTGTATACCCTGACAAAACACCAATGGAAGAGGTATACGCATACATGGAAAAAGCTGCAAAATTAGGTTTTAGCAGAATTTTTACATGTTTCTTATCTATTCCAGATGATGAAAGAGAAAGTTATTTAGTTCAATTTAAAGATTTCATGAAAAAAGCTCATGAATTAGGATTTGAAGTTGCTGCTGATACAAATCCACAAGTTTTTGACTTAATTGGAGCAACACCTAGCAATTTAAAACCATTCGCTGATTTGGGATTAGATATTATTAGAATGGATGGTAACTTTGGAACTCAAGGTGATATTCAATTAACACGTAATCCATACAATATTAAAATTGAATTTAACGCTAGTATGGATATGGGTGTAGAACTTTTAATCAATAATGGTGGTAATAAAGATCAAATCACTATGTGTCATAACTTCTTCCCAGAACGTTATACTGGGTTAGATTTTGATTTATTTATGGATTTTAACCGTTATTGGAAAGAATTAAATTTACACACTGCTGCTTTTGTTTCTAGTAACAATGAACATACAATTGGTCCATGGCAAGTTTTCTGTGGTTTACCAACTGTTGAAATTATGCGTGGTTTACCAATTGATTTACAAGCTCGTTATATGCTTGCGACTGGAGATGTTGATGATATCTTAATTGGAAACTATCCTGCAACTGATGAAGAATTAGAAGCATTATCTAAAGTGAATATGCAAGCTATTGAAATTAGAGTTGATGAAGCTGAAGGTATTAGTCAAAACGAAAAAGAAATCATGTATGATTTCGCTCCTCATTGGGATCGTTATGATCATTCATCATTCATGTTACGTTCTTCATCACCACGTGTATGGTTTAAAGAAAAGAAAAGTGTTCAAGATGGAGATATGGGAAAAGATTCTCAAATGAATGTAGAATCACAGTCTATTCCATATAGAGATCCAGGTAAAAAAGTTTTCACTCGTGGAGATGTATTGATTGTTAATGATAATTTAGCACACTATCGTGGTGAACTTGAAATTGTTTTAACTGAAATTCCTAATGATGGTGAACGTAACTTAGTCGCTACTGTAAAACCTGAAGAATTAATGTTGTTAGATTTCATTAAACCAGGACATCACTTCAAAATCTTAAAATAAAAAACAAAGGATTGAAAGTTTCGTTTTCAATCCTTTTTTATACCTATTTTCTTGATTCAACTGGTGCAATCAAAACCTTTCCTGTGCCACGATAGACATTCACAAGGCCTTCACCAGATGCTGCTGATCCTGCTAATGTTTTTCCAGAACGTTCTACTTTGAACTCAAGAGTTCCACTCCATGCAATAGCCATGTTACCATCAATCTTTAAAACATCATCTTCTAAAGTTATTTCAATCAACTCTTCCTTTGGACAATCAGACTCTAAACAGACAACACCAGATCCTTCAATTCCCAAGTTAAATAGTCCTTCATTTCCCGCAGCAGCAGAAGACAAATTAGAACGCATGACAGCTTTATGTTTTAAATTGGCATCACATGCTAAAAACAATCCATCATCTAATACAACTGAATGATTCCATTCATCAAGATCAAGCAATAAAATATGCTTATATGTTGGCTCTAAAACCAAAATTCCTTCTCCTGTATATTCTGGTTTAATTGCTGTTTCCCCTGTAACTTTTCCACGAACTGCTTTAGATAATAAATCTCCTACACCTTTTAATCCTGTTGTGGCATAAACATTTCCAACCATCCATTGCATTGCCCCTGCCTGAACAACAATATTTGCTTTATTAATATCACAAATAACTTGTCTTTTTCGAATATTCATTTCATTACAAAAATATGCCGTTTGAGCATGATGTGGCATAACACTTAAATCACGTTGATATTCAATAACCTGAAATGGTCCACATTCTTGAATAATTTGAACATCATTATTGTTCGTAAAATTTGAAATCTTAAACATGTTTTTTTCCTCCTTTTCTTTTATTATATCTAACGGAATAACAACTGTTTTAGCTGGTATTGTTTTATTCTATAAATATAAAGAAACATTTTTAAATAAAGATAAATAATTTTTACTCAAGTTGACTATTTCCTGTCGCATAATCAATTTTTACACCAGGTTGTACATTATAAACAAATACATTAAATTCAATATCTAATCCTTGATCTTCTACTGACATAGCTTCCATTAAAACACCATCAGCAACCAAATGATTTCCTTCAAAAACGGGCGTCACGCGATAAAGAACATGATTACCTGTTTCTTGTACATAATCAGCCACTTGATTTTCAAAAGGCAGCATTCCTTCTGTATTCATGTATCTTGTACCTGTAATTAGATTTTTCTCATTTGCATTTTCACCACTCAACTGATATCCAATCAAATGACAACGATTATATAAATATTTCCCATCTATAAAATCATATTTTTTAATTTGCCATCCAGAGGGTTTAATCATTCCAATATTCCCTCTTTTTTCTGTTGGCATAGTTTCTTCACCAATATTTGCATAAGCTACACCACATCTTCCTAATGAATCTAAAGAACTATATTTTTCAAATGCTTGTGTTGTTAAATCATCCTTATCAAAGTAAGGTTCATTATCATTAATAATCACATAAGGTTGCCCACTATATTCTGGGACATCTTCAATACTGATAGCACTATATGTCTGCTGATGAAATTCAACACCAAGATATCCACCCAGTGCAACAACACCAGCAACAATAATTTTTATAAGTTTCTTTTTATATCTTTTTCTCATTTCGATTCTCCTTGCATGATAAAGTTAATTTCTTCAACAATTGGCTTTAATGCTTGAAAATCAACAAAATCAACTTTTTTATTATACGAATCCACCATAGCTTGATCTTCTGCAGTCATATTTTCTCATGGTTTATTTTTAGTAACCTTATATAAAAGAGTCATCATAGTCTTGTGTTTAAAGCTTAACTTTGAATAATCAATACCTCCACGTAAATGAAAAAACTTTGAGCCATGAAAAAGTTCTGGTGATAATTGTTGTTGGAGAGCATGTCTTATATTTTTTATATTTTGTTCATCTTGAACATCTGCTAAACCTACTGTCACGACAATCATTTGTGTCTGTGATGGTATCATTTTAACTATATGTTTTAATCCCTTAACTCCTCCAGCATATAATCCACCTAAATAAACAATGAAATCATCTTGTATATTTTTTACATCTTCTTCGTTTTCTAATGGTAAATGTGTTAATCTTGATAATTCTTCAGCATATTGTTTTGTTGTTCCATAGTGAGAACCATATATAATAATTCCTTTCATTTTTATGCCTTCCTTCCATGATATTCATTCCTTTTTCTTGCTCTATACATACAATAAAATAGAAACCTTACTATTTCTAAAAAATCATTTTCTATCACATGACTCATTTATATCCGTTTCTTTTCTTCGTATATAAATTGTGTCCAATATTCCATTATTCTCATGAGATTCTACTAATTGTAATGGAATTGTTGAAAATCCTGTATGAAACAATGAAATGCCTGATCCTAAAAGAATTGGAATAATAGAAATATGATATTCATCAATCATTTGATTTTGCATAAGCGATTGAATGATTTGTACTCCACCACAAATCCATATATCTTTTCCTTCTTTTTGTTTTAACTCCCTAATCAAATCGCTTGGATCCTGTAAAACAAATTGAATATTTTCTGTTGATTCTTTTTGATTATGTGTTATGACATAGCTTTGAAGTGAAGAATAAATCCACTGATCTGGTGATAGTTCTGTTACAATCTGATGATATGTATTCCATCCCATAATAACTGTATCTATATTTTGAATAAATTCTGTATAAATATCTTTTGTTTCCTGATTGGAGTCCTGTCCTTGTAACCAGTCTACTCCACCATTTTGATCAGCAATATATCCATCTAGACTCATCGCAATAAATAAAATAACTTTTCTCATTCATCCACCTCAATGCTTTCAAATTATAACATGTTAAATCTTTGTCGTCATTTCTTTTTATATGCAATTAATACTTATATAAATGTTCATCTTTTTTATTTTTGTGAAAAAAAAGAAGATTAATACATAGTATCAATCTTCTCATTATTGTTATTGAGCATTTGAAGCTGCGATTTTTACTTTACTGAAGTAATCTGAAATGATTTTACGAGTTGCTTCATCATATTCAAAAACTTCATCTTTATCATTACCAGTTCTAGGTACGTAAGCATTAATTCCTTCATAATCTCCACTTGCTAATTCATCCATAACTTCCTGATTAGCAGAAGTATATCCTACAAAGCTTGAATTATCCATAGCAGCTTCATAGCTACAAGCATAGTTAATAAATTCATGTGCTAATTCTACATTTTCAGCATTCTTTGGAATCACCATAGCATCACTCCATAAATTTGTTCCTGTTTCAGGCATATAGAATCCCATGTTTTCATTTTCACTCATAACATAAGCAGCATCTCCAGAGTAAATCAATCCTAAAGCTTTTCTACCTTGAGCCATGTTATCAATAATTTCATCAGTTACGATTTCTGGTTCCATTGTTTCTACACATTTCACTAACCAGTTATAAGCTTCTTCTAATTCTTTTTCATCTTTTGTATTCATTGAATATCCTAAAGCTTTTAATGCCATCATGAATGAATCACGTTCAGAATCATATAGATAAATATCTCCTTTGTATTTAGTATCTAAGAAAATATTGTATCCTTCTTTTTCTAAGTCAGCTTCACTGACTTTTGTTTTGTCATAAACAATTCCAACTGTTCCCCAGAAATATGGAATAGAATATTCATTGTTTGGATCATAAGGTAATCCTTTGACAGCATCAACAAGCTCATCCATACATGTAATCTTATCTTTATCTAATTTTTGAATAAGATCTTCTTGAATTAATCTTTCAATCATATAGTCACTAGGAACTAAAATATCATATGGTTCTCCATTTGCGACTTTGATATACATAGCTTCATTTGAATCAAAGTAATCCACAACGACTGTTGCGCCTGTTAAATCTTCAAAACCAGAGATAAAATTTTCACCCATGTATTCTCCCCAGTTATAAAGGTGTAATTCTTGTCCAGCATATGGCTTATCTGCATTTGAATCCCCTCCACACGCTGTTAAAGTAAACATTGTTGCAACCGCTAATAAACTAGTTAATAACTTTTTCATCTTTTTTCTCCCTTCTTGCTTTAATTAGTGGTACTACATTGATAATCACTAAGACTACCGTTATCAATACTACGACAAGCGTAGATATTGCATTGATTGTTGGGTTAACTCTTTTACTCATTGTATAAACCATGATACTTAAGTTTTTAACCCCTCCTCCTGTTACAAAGTATGAAATGATAAAATCATCAAATGACATTGTAAAGGCAATTAAGGCTCCTGATACGATACCAGGCATAATTTGTGGTACTAAAACTTTTGTTAAAGCTTGCCATGGTGTTGCTCCTAAATCCATTGCTGCATCAGATAGATTTGGATCTAGTGAACGAATTTTAGGCATCACACTTAAAATGACATAAGGTATACAGAATGTAATATGAGCAAGTAACATTGTCATAAAACCACGTTCTATATGAAATGTAATAAATAGTAACATCAACCCAATAGCTGTCACAATTTCTGGATTCATAATTGGAAAATCATTTAACTGCATCATGACTTTTTTAACAATCTTGCTTGATTTTGATAAACCAATGGCACTAATTGTTCCTACTATTGTCGATACAATTGTAGCAATCACAGCAACTGTAATTGTGACATATAATGATTCCATCATATCTCTATTTTGGAAGAGTTTTTCATACCAGTTTAAACTAAAACCAGTAAAATGTGTTAATGATTTACTTTCATTAAAAGAGAAGATAACCATAAATACAATTGGTAAATAGAAGAATAAAATCATCAGAACCATTAAAATTTTACCAATAATTCTCTTATCTTTTTTCATGATTCCTGATTCCCTCCTCCACTATTACGTTCATCAATTTTTCTAATTGCATACATACAAATCATCATAATGACTGCCATAATCATAGAGATTGCACTACCAAAGTTCCATTCTCCAACTGTAATAAATTGATTTTCAATCACGTTACCAATTAAGAAGAACTGTCCTCCACCAAGAAGTTTAGGAATAAAGAATGAACTCACTGCTGGTAAAAAGACAAGTGTTATTCCACTGACAACTCCTGATAAAGATAATGGCAAAGTGACACGTAAGAATGTCTGAACTCTGTTCGCCCCTAAATCAGCACTGGCTTCTAATAATGATTTATCCATCTTACATAGAGATGTATTGATTTGTAGAATCATAAATGGAATAAAGTTATAAACCATTCCAAGCAATACAGAACCTTCTGTATATAACAACTCCATATCTTTAAATCCAAAGAAACCTAAAATTGTTTGAGCTATACCCCCATCAGAAAGAATTCCTATCCAGGCATATGTTCTGACTAACATATTAATCCACATTGGTAAAGTAATAGCTAAAACAAGAATATTACGAACACGATCACTGCTTCTTGCAATAAAATAAGCAACTGGATAACCTAAAACAACACAGATAATTGTTGTCTTCACAGCAATCGTCAATGAACGCCATAAGACAAGTAAAAAGTCTGGGTCGGTAAAAAACTTTTTAAAATGATCCAAAGTAAATGTAAAGTTAATGATGTCATTTCCACTTGTTGTTAATGAATAGAAAAGAATTAATAACATTGGTAATAAAATCATTAAGATCACCCATATCATATAGGGCCATGCTAATTGTGAAAAACGTTTCATTCTAGAACCCCATCTTTTCCATGACATGAATATCTTCAGGGAAGAATGTTAAACCGACCTCTTTACCTTCTTCCACATAATCTGTTGTATGAATCTTTAATTCTCTACCTTCTGTTGAGAAAGTGACTTTATATGTTCCTTCTTCAATATGTTCAGGATCAAAATCATAATCTACATAAATATCTACAGATTCATCTTCATCATTCAATTTCCATCCTTGAGCATTTGCCCATGTTTTTAAATCTGTATCTAATGCTACGGATTCATCAAGTTCATCAACTGTTTTAAAGAAATTGAATGCCATAACCCCCTCATTCGCTCTTTCATTCTTCACAACAGGTTGATTCACAACAATGATCTTACGTTCTACTGATGTTCCACTTGAAGTCGAGAATGTCACTGCATATTCACCAATTTCTTCTTTTAAATCATAATCAATCTTACTGATAGAAATATAATCATCTGTTTCAGGATTCCATGCCTGTGCATCAGCACGCGCAATAATTTCAGCATCATCTAATGATTTGACATCTTCAATATCGACATAGAAATCATTGGCACTGATTTTTTCTTTTCCGTTTTCAGATGTCACATCACGATTTCTGATGACATGCATGTTCACAGTTACACTTGTTCCTGGAACAGTTTCAACCATAACTTCATAATGTACACCTTTAAAAAGAACACTTAAGACTTCACCTGTCATTTTTCCATCTTTGACATCGACAATATCAATATCCTCTGGACGAATCACAACATCAACAGGTTGTTTATCTTTAAATCCAAAATCCACACAGTCAAAAACAATATCATCAAATTTCACTTTATAATCTTCTAACATGACAGCTGGAATAATATTACTTTCCCCAATGAAGTTTGCTACATATCTATTTTCTGGTTCATTATAGATTTCCTGAGGTGTTCCAACTTGTTGAATTTCCCCATCCTTCATAACAACAATCTTATCTGACATAGTTAGGGCTTCTTCCTGGTCATGTGTAACAAAGATAAAGGTAATTCCAACTTCCTGTTGAATTCTTTTTAATTCATATTGCATTTCTTTTCTTAATTTTAAATCCAATGCTCCAAGCGGTTCATCTAATAATAAAACCTTAGGTTCATTAACAAGTGCTCTGGCAATCGCTACACGTTGCTGTTGTCCCCCTGAAAGAAGTGTAACGTTTTTATTTTCAAAACCTTCTAAACCAATGAGCTTTAACATTTTCATAACTTTTTGTTCAATAACGTCTTTACTTATTTTCTTAATTTTTAATCCAAAGGCAATATTTTGATAAACACTCATATGTGGGAAAAGAGCATATTTTTGAAAGACAGTATTTAACTCTCTTTTATGTGCAGGAACTTGACTAATGTCTTCCCCATCAAAAATAACTTCTCCCTCAGTTGCATCTAGAAAACCACCTAAAATTCTTAGTAATGTTGTCTTTCCACAACCACTAGGTCCCAGTAAAGTCACAAACTCATTTTCATAAATATCAAGATTGACACCTTTTAAAACAATTTGTCCATCAAATTCTTTCACTATATTACGAAATTGTATTAACTTCTTCTTATCCATAATCATACTCCCTTCTTTTAAAACATTGGTGGTGTTGTGACCCACAATATTTTGGCATCACTTGAACCATTATTGATAAAATAATGACTTTCTTTACCATCCATATAGAATGTTTCTTTTGCTTTTAATCTATATTTTTTATTCCCACGAACTAAAGTGACATTTCCTTTTAAAATATAACCGAATTCTTCTCCATTATGACATTCCATTTCTTTACTTCTTTCATGTCCATGAATAGTTAAAAGAATTGGTTCCATTTCATTTTTCTGAGCATTAGGAATAACCCACTCAATCGTATATTCGTCTTTTTCATCCACAAAGAAATCCTGTGTATGAAAGACAATCTTTTCTTCCTGATCAGATTGAAAGAACTCAGAAAGATTGGTGCCTAGTGCCTCTAACAAATCTTCAAGTGTAGAGATACTTGGACTGGTTAAATTTCTTTCGACTTGAGAAAGAAATCCTTTTGTGAGTTCACTTCTTGAAGCCAACTCTTCCAAGGTCAAATCATTTTTAATACGCAAATCCTTCAATTTCTTTCCAATGTCCATATAAACCTCCATGTCACTATACTAAACTTTAAATTCAAAAAATCAAACAACTTTATTATACATATTTCTACCCCTAATGCAACAATAAATTTCATATTTTTAAAATAAAGTTCATAAATATTAAACTTTTTTATCAAAATCAATTTGAATATATATAATAAATTCATTATAATAAAAAAGTAAAGGAGTATAGATTAGATTATGCACACATATACACATCAAGTTCAATATTATGAAACCGATAAAATACAAATTACACATCATTCTAATTACATTCGTTTTATGGAAGAAGCGCGTATTGATTTTTTAAATCATATTGGTTTTGGTTATGATAAGATGGAAGAATTAGGTATTAGTTCTCCTGTTATAGGCATTCAATGTGATTATAAAAAAAGTACGACTTTCCCTGATCTTATTAACATTGAAACAAATGTTTCTGCATATAAGGGAACACGTCTAGAAATAGAATATACGATGAAAGTCAATGATGACATTGTAGCTATTGGGAAAAGTTTACATTGTTTTCTGAATCAAAATGGTAGACCTATTATTTTAAAAAGATCTCTACCTGAATTAGATCAAATTTTTGTTCAACTTCTTAACGAGGATACAAACAATGTTGAATGAACTCTTTCAAACTGATGGCTTTCATACATTGATATATCTTATCTGGTTTATTTTGCCTTTTCTCTTTGTGTTTTCATTAGCTTTTGGCATTAAAAATGAAGTACACGAAAAAACTGGCTTTAACTTTGCACTATTAGTTGCCAGTATATCCTTACTTTTTATGTTTGCAATGATATTATTTATGTAGATTTTATATGAGCAGAATGTTTCTGCTCTTTTTATATTATCAATAATACGAAAAAACTAGCTTTGATAGCTAGTTATTCATTAAACATCTTTTCTAATTGTATAGCCACTCCATTTTCCTGAACACTTGGACATATGATTTCTGCTCTTTTTTTAATATCTTCAATAGCATTTCCCATCGCAATAGGATGTCCAACTGTTTCAAACATTTCTACATCATTAGGACCATCCCCAAAACAGTAACTATCTTTAATATCAATATTTAATTCATGTAAGACATCTAATATACCTGTTGCCTTAGATACTTCATTAGAATAAATTTCTAAGCTATGATGATCTGGATGCAATTCGTAAGAAAAAGATTGAAAACATGAAATCGCATAATCTAACTCTTCCTGATTTTTTGTCCATGCTTCCATTTTAACTGTTCTTTTTATAATATCTTCTTCATCATATTGATAACATAAATTATGAAAATCTATATTACAATGAGAATAGAAATCTAATAAACATTGGTTTGACTGATTCAAATAACAAAGTGTTGGTGTCTGCAAAATATATTCAATATTTTTAGACTTTAAACACTCAGTCAATTCTTTAACCTTTTCTGGATTTAAATATCTTGCTGTTAAATCTTTATTATGATATTTCACATTAGCCCCATTTGCCAGTACATATCCATCAAACCCTATTTCTTTTACATTTTCAGCAATGAATCCATAAGGTCTACCACTTGCAACAAAACATAAATGTCCTTGCTTTTGAACTGATTTAATTGCATTTTTCACTTCATCAGTAATACGTCCTAACTCTGGACAAAACAATGTTCCATCAATATCAAAAAATATAATTTTCCTACTCATTTAATCCACCCATCCAAAATGCTGACATGCTTTATAAATGCCATCTTTATCAGCATCATCTGTAATATATGTTGCTTTTGCTTTTAATTCATCAATAGCATTTCCCATCGCAATAGAAGTCCATTCATCACGAAACATACTCAAATCATTCTTCTCATCACCAAAAACAACAACATCCTGATAATCTCCACCAAAATGATCAACAATAGCTTTAATTCCTACTGATTTATCTCCTGGTTCAACAAATAAATATTCTTTATGGAAACGACACCAAGGTAATTGCTTTAAAGTTTCTAGTTTTTCTTCTTCTGGAGAAAAACAAGCCACATAAACTTTATAAATTTGATCATAATTTCTTGGATCCAAGCCTTCTTCAACAACTGTATCCATATAAATATCATGTGTAAAATCATAAAAGCGATTATCTGGTGCTAAACGTCTTGTTTCATTATCTGGTGATATTGCCCAAATGAATCCTTTTTCTTTACATTCATCAATTAATGCTAGACACTTATCATAATCTAAAGGTTTGATTTCAATTAGTTTTTCATTGATAGTGATTCCATTTCCCCCGTCACTCACCATATTTTTAAATCCTAATTCTTTCATATGATTGACTGCCATTGCATAACTTCTACCTGTTGCAATAGCAACAAAATGTCCTTTTGCTTCTAATTCTTTAATTGTTTTTTTCGCTGATTCAGGAACATATTGATCTCCTGGTGTTCCTACAGCTAAAGTTCCATCAATATCAAAGAAAAAATATTTCTTTTTCCCCATCTTTATCACCTCAGTCATCTATTTTAACAAAATCATATAAAAAATCTATTTTTTTACAGATAAAGAAAAAACTATTATTTTCAATATTTTATAGATGATAAAAGATATTTAAACTATTTATAGAATTGGTTTTATATTTGAGTCAATATATATATCATAGTATAATTGAAATAGAAAAAGAATAATATGCCAAGGAAGGATGGTACGAAAAAAGAAGGCAATTCTTTCCATTATAGATACAGTAATAAAGGTAAAAATGACATATAAGATTGTATGAAGAAATAATTAAAATTTCTCTATGACTATTGATAATATTATGAATATTCTTATAACAATGATCAATGCAGTATATTTCACTCATATTGTAATCATTCAGTTGAAGAATACTTAGAAAAAGATGTATCCATTCATAATATTTAATTATATCATTTCAATGGAAAACAATTCTATGATTCAAATAAATTGATTGATGATTTTGCTAATACTATGGTGGAAAATAATAATTATTCATATAGAAATAAGTTCTACTATTTTAAACTTGATGATTATAACTTATATATAGCTCTTATGAGCTATAGTTCAATGATTAAACTTTCTAAAAAACTTATAAAAAATAGTAGGATAATGGGAATAAAGCTTGTCGAGGTAAAAATGTAATATGAAAAAACGTATAATAATAGTTTTAGGTTTTATGAGTCTTTTGATAATTGGATTTTTGTTTTCACAATTATGGGGATATAATGACTATAATCCGTATTTCGTGGAGAATTATGATAGCTTTGATTTTATTTATAATAAGGAAAATGAACCTGTTGGTGTTTCATTACAAGATGATACAGAGTACATCTATTTTCTAGAGGAAAGAGATTCTAAAGCGTATATAAATGATTATAATAAGAAACAACATGAATATAATTGGAAATATGAAGGATATGAATGTGAAGTTGAGCTGATGAGTAGCACTTCATTATGGATATACGGTAAAAAAAGTATATATGTATTTATCAAAACTGATGATTTTTGGATTAGAAGATATGTTGACTGTTCAAATATACAGAACAGTTCAGATTTTGAAAATATAAAAAATATTCAAGACATAGTGAATCCGTATATTACAAAAATGATCAACATATATGAAAAATACCATCAGCAAATTATACAAACTTATCAAAATGGCAGTGAAGAATTAATGCGCAGTAAAGATGAATTAGTCTAAGATATGGATGGTGGTTTTATGAAATTTATGAGTCCTAAGATGAATAATTTATGAATTTGTGTTTTAGGTCTTTTAGCACTATTCTAACAAAACGGCGAATATCACTTTTCGTTTATGAATGATTCAGTTATGTTGCTAATGATTGTTTTATTTATAGGTTTTGTTTTCTTTCCAAAATCATGATTTCATTGTATTTGGGGATTATTAATGGGATTTGCAGTCAGTATACCTTTATTATTGGAAGTATTTAATGGAACAAATAATATGATTGCTATTGTGTTTGATTCTATTTTATCATTCTTGATCTTTGGTTATTTTGGTTTCCTAATTTATAAAAAGTTAAAAATCAAGGTTCAATAATATTCTATGATTGATTTCATTGATTTTGTCAATGAAGACATTATTAAAAATAACTCAACCAAATATTTTTAAGTCATAATAAAAATGGGCAATGATCATCATTGTCCATTTTCATATCATAAGTTTATCATTTTTTATTCTCAAAATTCACATAAAAAAGCTGTACGCATTCACTTTAAAAAGCTATTTCGTTACAGCCTCTTTTATTAACTATTGTAAATATTGAGTATTTTCTAACATAACTCCACAACCTTCAGCGACACAGTCAAGAGCATTTTCAGCTACAAATACAGGAACTCCTAATCCTTCTTCTAAGAATTTATCTAAGTTATGAAGTAAAGCTCCTCCACCTGTTAAGAAAATACCTTTATTAACGATATCAGCTGATAATTCTGGTGGTGTTTGTTCAAGAACTTGTTTTGTAGAACGTAAAATTGTCATACAACATTCTTCTAAAGCTTCTTGAGTTTCTTTAGCATTCAATTGGATTGTATGAGGTAATCCTGTAACTAAATCTCTACCTCTTACATCCATTACTTCTTTTGAATCAGCTTCATAAGCACTACCAATTGTCATCTTAATTTCTTCTGCTGTACGGTCACCAATTAATAATTTATATTTATCTTTAACATATTTAATTAATTCAGCATCCATTTTATCTCCAGCAATCTTTAAAGATGTACTTGTAACGATATCACCTAATGAAAGAACTGCAATATCAGTTGTTCCACCACCGATATCTACAACCATGTTTCCTGATGGTTTAGAAATATCTAATCCAGCACCAATAGCAGCTACTTTTGGTTCTTCTTCGATATAAACACGTTTAGCTCCACATCTTAATGCAACATCCTGAATAGCACTCTTTTCAATTGAAGTGATATTTGATGGACAACAAATTAAGATAGTTGGTCTTGAGAAAACTCCTTTTAAGTTAAGTTTATTAATAAAATGAGTTAATAATATTTCAGTAATTTGAAAATCTGCGATAACCCCATCTTTTAAAGGACGAATAGCTTGAAATTTACCTGGAGTTTTTCCAAGCATATCTCTGGCTTCTTCTCCTACTGCGATAGGTTTATTTGTTTCAGTATTGATAGTTACAACAGAAGGCTCATTGACAACAATACCTTCACCTTTGACATAAATAAGAATGTTAGCTGTTCCTAAGTCAATACCAATTTCCTTTGATAATTTCATTGAACATTCCTCCTATAAGCATTTCTATTGTATCATTTTTCCTATTAATTACAAGAAAAAATTATTTCTATATCAACATAATTTTTATCTTTTTCAAAACACTTTCTTTTCCTCAATGATAATATACCAAATGTATGAAATTTATGTGAATATTTTAAAAAAATTTAGATTCCTAAGAACCTAAATTTTATTTAATCATATCAAGTGTCTGTCCAATAAATTTCTCTGGATTATACAATTGATCTCCTTTTTGAAGAATAAAATGTAAGTGATTTTTTAAGTCAGCTTCATAAACATTCTCACCACTTTTACCAATCACATCACCTTGTTTGACTTCTTTATTTAATTCTACTGATACTTCTGATAATGATTCATAAGTTGTAGAAATATTATCACTATTGGTAATAGTGATAACCCAGCCAAGTACAGGATCATTTGTTTTCTTTGTAACAGTACCACTGATAGCTGCCAACACATCAAATTTTTCATTCTTATTGGCATAGTCAATACCTTGATTAGGACGATAAACATCTTCAAATAATATTAAAGACTGTTCCTGCTTTGTGGCATCATCATCCTTATCATAATAATATCTCACTATCCCTATACCATCTTTAACCGGTGATTTTAAAGTTTCTACTTTCTTTTCTTCAGTTTTGTTTTCTTTTGTCTGATTTTCATCCACTTTGACAACAGTTTCATCTTCAAAATTTTGAGTACGTTCATCTAAAATATTTTGAACAATCCCAATTCCACCTAAAAATAAAGCTAAAGCTAGTGAGATTCCTAATATCTTCTTATAATGAAAAGATCTTTTCTTCATGTTTTCACCTCAACTTAAGTATGAACAAAAGTTAAGAGTCTATACTTTCAATTTCAACATTTTGATAATAATGATGTAAAATCTCTTTATAACTTTTCTTTTCTAAAGCCATAGCTTGAGCACCATATTGACTCATACCAACACCATGACCATTGCCATGCGTAATAAAAGTATAACCTTTTGATGAAAACTGAATTTGAAAACACGAAGATGGTAGCGATAGTTTTTCTCTGATTTCTCTACCTGTATATGTTTTTTGATTAATAGTGACTTTGTCAACATAGCCACTTGATGTATGGGATGTGATTTTGATTTGTTCAGGAACAACATTAAATATATTGGCTAATTGCTGTTTGGTAAAAGTCTGACTCCTTGTATTATGAGGATCAATACTTGTATCCCAATGACTATCAACCGATTTAAGATAGGCCACTTCTCCCGTAAAATAATCTTCACTATTAACAGTTCTGCCATTACTGCTAGAAAAAAACAATGCAGAAATATATTCTCCCTGATATGTCATAACTTCGCCTTTTGTTTCTTGAATTGCTTCTTCTATTTTCTGTTTATTTTGTGCATATTGTTTTCCCCATTTTTTCTTCATTTCATCATCATCTAAATAAACCTGTGAATTGGTTGTATTATCAACTTTTAAATTCCTTGATAATACAAAAGTACGACTGGCTACTGCCTGTGCCTTGAGTGCCTCCTTTTCAAAACTGACTGGCATTTCCCCGGCAATAACTCCTATAAGATATTCTTCTAATGGGATGGATACAACCTGATCAGACATTTGAACTTGTACATTTTTTTCCTTTGTTTTCACTTGATATTTTGAATGAATCCAAACCATTGCATCCTGATAATGAAAACAACCGATCACTAATAAAATAGAAAATATAAAAAGAAGTTTTACATATATTTTTTTCATCATTCATATATATGTTGAAAACTTCTTATTTAGAATTGAAAACTTAAACTTCCAAAATCCAATATAAAAGATGCAAATAAATAACCTAAAGCTATTGATGTAACAATAAAGAAAATATGAAATTCTCTTTCTTTACCTTTTCTGATGTATTGATCAAAGCGAAAACAGCTTAAACCAATCATAGCAAGAGTAATCGAAACAATATACACGATAATACTAACAATATGATACATGGAAACACCTCTTTTTCTTTTACATTATAATCATTATTTTATATAATAACAACAGGAGGGACTAATTTATGGAATATTTTCAAATATCAAAATCAGATTTAAAGGCTTCTCGTTTAGCTTTAGGTTGTATGCGTATTGCTGATAAAAGCCTAGAACAAGTCGAAGAACTCGTTCAAACTGCTTTAGATGCAGGTATTAACTTTTTTGATCATGCTGATATTTATGGTGGAGGAAAATCAGAAGAAATTTTTGGTGAAGTTTTAAAAAAGCACCCTGAATATCGTGAAAAAATGATTATTCAAACAAAATGTGGAATTGTTCCAGGGAAACGCTATGATTTTTCTAAGGAGCATATCTTAACAAGTGTTGAAAATTCTTTAAAAAGATTACAAACTGATTATATTGATATTTTATTATTGCATCGTCCTGATGCCTTATGTGATCCAAAAGAAGTTGCTGAAGCTTTTGATGAATTATATAAAAGTGGAAAAGTGAAATATTTTGGTGTTTCTAATCATACACCTTTACAAATAGAACTTTTACAAAAATATACTCAACACCCATTAATTATTAATCAATTACAGTTATCTATCGTACATTCTGTTATGATTGATTCAGGAATGAATATGAATATGAAAGAATCATGGGCTCAAGATAAAGATGGTGGTGTTTTAGATTATTGTCGTTTACATGATATCACGATTCAACCTTGGAGTGTTGTACAGGCATCATGGGCAGAAGGATGTTTTATTGATCATCCTAACTATGAAAAACTTAATTCTGTCATGGAAAAACTAGCAGATGAATATCATGTGACAAAGAGTGCTATCGCAATTGCATGGTTACTTCGTCATCCAGCTTGTATGCAACCTATTATGGGAACAACTTCACCTGTTCATTTAAAAGAAATGGTCCAAGCGTGTGATATTCATTTAACACGTCAACAATGGTACGATCTTTACCTTGCGAGTGATAAGCCTCTTCCTTAAGGAGAGTCTATGATTATTGAATTAAAAACTTTAGATCAAATTGATCCCTGTCAATTAGCATATCATGCTAATGAAAAAAGTATTGGTACGTATTTAAGAAATACTTTTCCCTATCCATATACATTAGATCATGCTATGTCTTTTATTACTCATTCTTTACAAAATCATGGTCTAGATTTTGGAATTGTTGTAGATGGTATTTGTGTAGGTTGTATTGGTGGAACTTTGCATAATGATATTTACGTCCATAATTGTGAATTAGGATATTGGTTAAATCCACTTTATGCTCATCGTGGTATCATGCGACAAGCTGTACGTTTATTTTGTCAGCATGTTTTTGAATGTTACCATATTCATAAAATTTATGCTGAAGTCTTTGTAGAAAATAAAGCATCATGTCGTGTTTTAGAATGGAATCATTTTGAAAAAGAAGGTTACTTATTTGAACATGCCTATAAGAACTTTCAATATCATGATGTCATCATTTATAGTTTAAGGAGAACAACATGGAAATAAGAAAATCTCATCTTGATGATGTACAAAGAATTATGACACTTATTCATCAAGCTCAAAATTATTTTAAACAACAAAATATTGATCAATGGCAAGATGGTTACCCTCAATCTTTAGATATTATTGAAGATATTCAAAAGAATAATAGTTATGTTATTGAAGATCATGATATTATTGGAACAATGTATTTTGCTATTGAAGACGAGCCAACTTATCAAAAGATTCAGGGACAATGGTTAACTCATCATAAGCCTTATGCTGTTATTCATCGAATAGTTGTAGATGAAAGTCATAAGGGTCAAAATATAGCTCATCAATTATTAGAATATGCTATTCATGAATGTCAACAAAACCATATTCATAGTATCCGCATTGATACCCATGAAGATAATTTATCTATGCAACGTTTTTTACAAAAACATGGTTTTCATCAATGTGGAGAAATTACTCTATTAAGTGGTGACTTGCGTATCGGTTTTGAAAAAATATTAGAATAATTATAGATAACCTTCATACAGTAGAAGTATGGAGGTTATTTTATGAACTACTTTATCAACAAACCTTATCCAGAAATGATTGATATAAAGGAAAATCCACAATATGCATCTTTAATGTTATCTAATTTAGCTGGACTCTATTCGGAAATGAATGCTGTTAGTCTTTATTTTTATAATCATGTTATTTTAAAAGACGTTTGGCCTGAATTATCTGTAGCAATGGAAAAAATCAGTATTGTTGAAATGCATCATTTAGATATCTTTGCTCATTTAGCTTATCATTTAGGTGCAGATCCTCGACTTTGGGATTGTCAGCAAGGTTGTCTAGAATACTGGTCACCTGGATATAATGTCTATCCTAGTCATTTAAAATCTTTATTAGAAAATGCGATTATTCAAGAACAAAATACAATTGCTATATATCAACAACAAATAACCTGTATAAAAGAAAGAACAATCCAAAAGATTTTGCATCGTATTATTGAGGATGAAGAATTACACATTCAAATTTTTGAATATTTTTTAAATAAATATTTACAAAATAGTTCCGAAATAGAAAAAGGAAGATTTATATAGAAATACGAAATCTATATAAACCTTCCTTTTCTTATTCGATAGGTTCTTGATAAAATCTTCCTGTTACACCTTCAGAGTTGATAATATTAATAAAAACATGTGGGTCTAATGCTTTAATCAACTGAACAACATCTTTCACTTCATCTGCTCCAACAACAGTATATAACATTGTTTTATTTTCTTTTAAATAACATCCTTGTCCTTCAAATTGTGTTACACCATGATGTGTATATTCTAATAACTCTTGTCCAATTGTTTCCCCATCTTTTGTAATAATTAATAAAGTCACTTTATGATCTCTACGATGTAATCTTTCTATGACTTGTGTTGAAACAAACTGGAAAATAATTGAATACATGGCTGCTTCAAATCCAAATAAGAAACCTCCTGTTGTTAAAATAACAACATTAATTCCAAATACAAAATTCCATGATGGTTTCTTTAATTTATTTGATAAATAGACAGCAATAAAATCAGTACCTCCACTTGATGCTTTTCCATATAATGCAATGACAATAGCTATACCATTTAAAATACCCCCAAAAACTGATACAAGTAATGGATCATATGTAATAGGTGTGACTGGTATTAAGTCGACTAAAAATGAATTGAGAACAATCATTAGCACTGAATAACTTGTAAATTTCTTTCCTATTATCTTAAATCCAATAAATGCTGGTACAGCATTTAATGAAATATTAATAAGAGAATAAGGTAATTCTAATTGAAAAAAAACACTACATGATCTTTGAATCAATAATGATAAACCTGTAAATCCTCCTGGTATCAAATCCCCTGCTCTAACAAATGATTTTATATTGATAGACATAATAATGGAAGCAACAAGTACACATATAAACGAAGTAATATGTTTTTTCCATTCTTTTTCATTTCTTGTCTTGGCATAAACCATTATATTTCACTCTCCCCTTTAAAACGCCTCTATTATACTATTGTACAAACATAAATACAATATGAAAAGGTATCGCTTTACAGCAATACCTTAACTTTTTAAGCGACCTTCTTGAAGGAGTCTTAATAATTCTAAATTTTGTCTGGCACTACCAGTATAGTTCTCAATTCCATTTTTTTGTGCTAAATCTTTTCTCGATGCAAAAGATGAATCAACTCCTATCTGACTCAAAGCATCTACCAATGAATCTCCACGATATGTTGGATGAGATAAATATCTGAGAGTTCCTGTAATACTTTCATTATTCACCCATCCAAGACCATTTCCTATCAAGTATGGATTTCTCACATTAGGAACAACTCTTGTAATAGTACCATGATTCATATATGGAACTAAAGGAACACTACTGTCTGAAGAGATAAAAACATGATTAAATGTTACATGATCTCCTACCTGATAGTTTTGTTGTGGTACTTCTGGTTCTGGTGCAGGTTCTGGGTTTGTTTCAACATTGAAGTTGTTATATCCACCAGCTTTAATTTCTGTTGGAAAATCACGATATGAATGATTTCTATCTACAGGTACACTTATTCCTTCAACAAAACCATGATTCGTATATTGCCACATATCAAATCCTTCTACTCCTAATTCTTCAGCATAGCGAGCAACCCATCTTGTATATCTTTTAAATGTTGGACCAGTTAGTTTTGTTGTCCACCAATAATATGAAGCATAGAATCCTGGGAAATAATTATGTTTAGCAAGCTCATCAGCCCAGACTCTTGCATTTTTTTCAATTTGATCATTTGTCAATCTTCCTATACTCGGATCTTCTAAATCCAAATAAATAGGATATTCCATCTTATAATCTTGAATAAGTCTCATAACATGTCTAGCTTCTGATAATGCCGCCCTTTCATCAGTGGCATATGAATAAAGATAAACACCAAAAGGAATACCTAATCTTGTACATTCATCAGCATTACGTTTAAAAGTAGGATCATCTTGTCCAGGCAAATCCTGCCCAAAGCCACATCTCAAAATTGCAAAATCAATATGATTTTTAACAAGTTCCCAATTGATTTCACCTTGATATTGTGAAACATCAATACCATCTTTAACCATTAACTCACCTCCTCAAGATACAATATGTTCTTATAAAAAAAATGCCTCCACATTTGCCATAGTTATAACGACTTTCTATTATATGCTTTATAATATATAAACATGTATGAATACTGACTTTCATAAATTCTATGAATTGGTATTTTTTTTAGAGTTTTTTATGTTATAATGTTTTTTACAGAGGTGATTAATTGAATGAAAAAATTAGGTATAAGTTTTTTAGCTTTTTGTTCAGTATTTGCTATGAGTCTATTTCCAATAGATGTTCATGCGACTGATTTTGAAGGACAGGAAGATAAATATATTAAAATTTGTTCTTCAAATCTAACAAATTCTAATAAAAAAGTATGTCAGGAATTTAACAAATATTTAAAAGAAAAAAATCAAGATTTAAAAGAAGAGATTCAAGATACAAAAGATGATTTAAGTGAAACTAATGATAACATTGAAGAAGTATCTAAAAAGATCGAAACTTTAAATTCTCAAATAGATGAAAAAAACAAAGAAATTGATTATATGTTAAAATCAATCGAAAAAATAAAGAAAGACATTGCAAAGAAAGAAGAACAAATGAGAGAACGTTTATATGTTATGCAAACAACATATAACTCTAACTGGGTTTTAGATTTCTTATTTGGTTCTGAAGATTTCTCAACTTTCTTCTCACGTATAGGAAGTGTTAATGATATTACAGCTTATGAAAAAGAGTTAGTAGAAGAACTCACACAACAAAAGCAAAATCTTG
Organism: Massilimicrobiota sp. An134; assembly: GCF_002160815.1. Taxonomy (GTDB): domain Bacteria; phylum Bacillota_I; class Bacilli_A; order Erysipelotrichales; family Coprobacillaceae; genus Allocoprobacillus; species Allocoprobacillus merdigallinarum. The sequence continues at coordinate 30,886 of NZ_NFLH01000009.1, forward strand.
ACACACAACAAAAGTCTCTAGAAACAGCTAAAGAAAACTTAGAATCACAGAAAAAATCACAGGAAGCTTTACAAGAAAAATACATAGAACTGAAAACTGCACAACAAGAAAAAATTAAAGATAGTCAACAAGAATCTAAAGAAGTTTCCTCTGCACAAAAGAAAATTGATGCAGCTTTATCTGAATTGATTTCTCGTGCTCCTAGTGGTGGTGGCGGTGGTGGATCATATGTTCCAGGTGATTCAGCCGTAGGAAATGCCATTGCTCAAAAAGCTCTAACAAGACTGGGTTGTCGTTATTGGTGGGGTGCAAATGGTCCTAATTATTTCGATTGTTCTGGTTTAGTTTATTGGGCTTATAACCAAGCTGGCGTAAGTCTTGGTCGTACAACTGCTGCAGGATATGCTGGTAGTGGAAAAGCTATTTCTCGATCAGAATTACAACCTGGTGATGTCATTACATTTAGTTATGGTAGTGGTGTTGCTCATATTGGTATCTATATTGGTGGTGGAAGTTTTGTTCATGCTTCTGGAGAAGGTTCTGGAACTGTTGGACAATATCCTGATCAATGTGTTAAAACTGCCCCATTATCTGGATACTGGGAAAGATATGTTTATAATTATAGAAGATTATATTAATAGCAAAATAAATATCCAATAGTCTACAAAAAGGGTAATGAAAATCATTTTTTGATCATCATTACCCTTTTTCATTTCATTGATAATACATATATTCTTCATCAATCATAATAAATCTTCTATAATAAGTAAAGAAATGTTAAAATTATATTGTAAAAACAGATATGGGGTGACACTATGAAACATTTATTGAATAATACAGGTGTTAAAATTTTTTTAGGTATAATACTCAGCATCATTTTAGGTAAAGAAATTGTTTATAGTTTTATATCAAACATGAATGGTACTGACTATATTCTTAAACAAATTTTAGCTATGCAAATTACAATCATTATCTTAATCATTACTTTTGGTTTTATTATATTAAAGAACATAAATAAATAGAAGTCATTTATAAAAAAACAAAGAGAATCAATTTTGAAGATACTATTATTTTTTTTAAAATTCAAATTAAAGAAAAGAAGCTGAACATATCAATTTTTAAAAAGATATTTTGTCACAGCTTCTTTTTTATTCCAATAAATTGTATATAGCAATTTATGCTTTTAGTTTTAACTTATTCATTATAACGATTAATAGTGTTCCTATGATCAGTGAAATCATTAAACTAGAGATAAAATAAATTGGATTATTAATGAGGAATATTGTCCATATACCACCATGTGGGAAAGCTTGACCACATTGAAAATACATTGATAATGCGCCAGCTATGCTTGATGCTATAATACATGGATATTTAACAGCGCTTTTATATTTTTTCATATATGGAATAGCTACTTCACTGACAAAACACAATCCATTTAATAAACAAGACCATTTCTTTTGTTTATCTTCTTGATCAAAAACTTTTGTTGTTAACATTGTTAACCATATGATCAATGGTGGCATCATACCAGCTAACATAACTGCTGACATCATATCATATCTACCTGTAAAGATACCGATAATACCTATTGTATAAGCAATCTTATTAATTGGACCACCTAAATCAATGGACATCATCATACCTAAGATTGCACCAATAATAACAATTACAATACTATCTAGATTTTGATTCAATAAACTGACATAATCAATAAAATATGGGGCTAACATATAAATGAGAAAACTTAATATTGTTGTTCCTATAATAGGTACAAATAAATTTGGAGTTAAACTTTGTAAATCCTTTGGTAAATATGAAAACAAATGTGATAAGCCTAATGCTAGATATCCACCTATGAATCCTACTAAAATCCCTTCTATAATATTACCCTGCACATTAATCAAAAAGATGGATGAAATCAAAGAAACAACAAATCCCTGTTTTCCTGCTATACTATCACCAATAAAAGCACTGGTTATTGGAATTGCAATATTAATAGCAAGTGATGCAATATAATACATGATAGTTAAATATTCCTGATCAACATCCATATTCTGTAAGTAAGGAATAAGACTCATTAATATACCTGAAATCATTAAGATAGGTATAATCTGTGATATACCATTCATGAGATGTTGATATATTTTTCTAGTCCCCTTTTCATTACTTTCTTTGTATAATTCTTTGCCATGATAAATTTCTGCTTTTTGCTGTAATGCGTTTTTTAATAATTCTTCAGTATGATCAATCGCTTTTGTCACAGGAACTTGAATAACATATTTATTTTGAAATCTTTCCATCTCCACTTTCTTATCTGCCGCTACAATAACACATTTTGCCTTTTCTATATCTTCTTTTGTTAATTTATGTTGAATACCACTTGCTCCATTTGTTTCAACCTTTATGGATATATTCATTTCTTTTGCTTTCTCTATTAATGCTTTTTCTGCCATATAAGTATGTGCTATTCCTGTAGGACAAGCAGTTACAGCTACTAGATCAATATTATTTTGAACAACATTGTGATCTTTCATTGTATCCATATTTTGAAATAATAAATGAATAAACTCTTGTTCATCTTGACTATTAATCAATTGCTTAACCATATCTTCTTCCATTAACATTTGACATAGTTGAGCTAATATCTGTAAATGCTGTGATCCACCATCTTTAGGTACTGCAATCATAAAAAAGAGAGAGACTGGCTTTTGATCTAATGCATCATAATCTATACCATTTTTGTTAACCATTGCTACTAAAGAAGGATAACAAACTGTTTCACTTTGAGCATGAGGTATTGCTATCAAATTGCCCACTCCTGTTGATGATATCTTTTCCCTCTCTAAGATAGCTTTTTCAAAAACGAACTTATCTTTGATATGTCCACATTGAAAGTGTTTTTCTACCATTTCATGAATCGCTTCATTTTTATCTTTAGCATTTGAATTAAGAATAATACTATCTTCTTTTAATAAATCTTTAATATTCATATTCGACCTCATTAATTGTTTTTAATAAAAGTTCAACTTCATCAGCAGTCGCTAAGTTTTTTGAAAATGCACTTGCACTTCCTGTTGCTACTCCCATTTTAAAAGCTTGTAGATAATCTTGAGTTTTGACATATCCTGCAATGAATCCTGCAACCATTGAATCTCCAGCACCTACTGAATTGACAACTTGACCTTTAGGTGCATCACAAAAATAGACTTTTCCATTTTCACATACAAAGAGTGCTCCATCTCCTGCCATTGAAATCAATACATTTTTTGCACCCATTTCTTGAAGCTTTTTAGCATATTTAACAATGTCTTTTTGATTAAAAAGTTTCACGTGAAACATTTCTTCTAATTCATGATTATTAGGTTTAATTAAAAATGGTTTATATTCTAATACATTCATTAATAAATTTCCTGTTGCATCAACAACAACTTTTATTCCTAAATGATTAATCTCTTTCATGATATGAGCATAAATATCATCAGATATACATTTTGGTATGCTTCCTGATAAAACAAGTATATCCCCTTTGTTTAATTTTTTTATTTTTTCAATAAGCTTTGTTAAATCAGTTTCATTAATCATTGGTCCATTTCCATTAACCTCTGATTCTTCATGACTTTTCATTTTAAAATTAATACGTGAATAACCATTTTGAACATCAATAAAATCTGTATGTATACCTTTTTCTTCTAAATGACTTTGAATATAGGAACCTGTAAATCCTGCAATAAAACCTAATGCCTGACTTTCAATTCCTAAATTATTTAAAACGATTGAAACATTAATTCCCTTTCCACCAGTTAAAATATATTCATTTGCTGTTCTATTGACTTTCCCCAGTTGAAAATCATCTACTTCAACAATATAATCAATTGATGGGTTAAATGTTATTGTATAAATCATATTTATTCCTCCTTTTTTATATGTTTATTATACATAAAATATAAAAAAAAGAATATATTTCTATATTCATTTTTTATGATATTCATTATATACAATATTTTTAGATAAACCTCTTTCTTTTGCTACTGCTTTAATAGCATCCTTAGTAGTTAAACCATTTTCGATATACTCTTCAACATGTTCTTCAATACTCTGATCAAAAGTTTTTATATCTTCTACATTTTCTTCTTGATTACCTTCTACAACAATGACCATTTCACCTTTCATATCATCTATAACAGATAATATGTCATCAATTGTTCCTCGATTAATTTCTTCATGCTTCTTAGTTAATTCTCTACATAATGCAATTGAACGATTTCCTAAAATCTCTAACATCAATTTTAGTGTCTTTTTAATACGATGTGGTGCTTCATAAAAAACAATTGTTTCTCTATAGTTTTTAAGTTTTTCTAACTCCTTCTTCTTATTCTTATCATTCCTATCTAAGAAACCATAAAACATAAATGGCTGAGGAGCAATACCTGAAACAACTAATGCATCTAAACATGCATTAGCACCTGAAACAGGTACAACATTAAATCCTTCACGAATAACCTCTTTAACAAGTTCATAACCTGGATCGCTAATTGCAGGATATCCAGCATCACTAACCAAAGCAATATTCAAACCACTCTTTAAATCATTAATAATTTTAGGTATTGCAATCATTAAATTATGTTCATGATGAGAAACAAGTTTTGTTGAAATGTCAAAGTGGTTTAATAATTTAATGGTATTGCGTGTATCCTCTGCAGCAATATAATCGACTTCTTTTAAAGTTTGTATAGCACGATAAGTCATTTCATTCAAATTACCAATAGGTGTCGCTACAATATATAGTGTAGGTAATGAATTTTCAAAACTTTTTTGTCTATTCATTGATATCTTCTCCAAACATTTTTCTTATTTCGTTCGTATAACTACCATCATCATTATGAGCATATAATGGTGATTCAATTTTCAGTCCTTTATTTCCTTTATACATACCTTCAATTAAAAAGATATGAGAATCCTTTCCAATTTTAGGATAAACAAAGCGAATACGTTTTGGTTCAATATCATATTTTTGCATGATATTAATAATTTCAATCATACGATCAGGACGATGAACCATTGCAAAACGTCCTTTATTATCCAAAATTCTTGCTGCTGATTGAATAATTTCTTCTAAGTTTATTTTAATTTCATGACGAGCTATTTTAAGGAACTCATTATCATTAAGATTACTTCTTTCATCAACCCTAAAGAATGGCGGATTACATACAACCAATTTCACTTTAGAAGCATTCTTTACATAATCTTTAATATCTGAATGTATAATTTTAATCTGATTCTCTAAATGATTTAATTGAACATTCTTCAAAGCCAAATCTACAGCTTCTTTTTGTATTTCAATCCCCTTTATTTTCTTGTCAGTTCTTAAACTCAACAAAAGAGGAATGGCAGCATTATTCGTTCCAAAATCAATAATTTCATCTAAATCTTTATTAATTGTACAAAAGTGAGCTAATAAAACAGTATCCAAAGAAAAGTTAAACATATCTTTTCTTTGGATAATCTGCATATTTTCATAAGCCAATAAATAATTAACGACTTCTTGGTTCATGTTTATGCTCTCTTGGTGGTAATATTTGAATTTCATCTAATGATACAAATGAAATATTACCATCATGTTCAATTTTGACTAAATCACTTATTACATTTAAACCAGTCACTTTTACAATTTTATTATCGTATTTTACTTTTGAACCAATTTTAGGAAATCTTTGTTTTTCCTTTGTGTATGTATCATCTTCATATTTAAGACAACAAAGCAATCTTCCACATGCTCCTGATATCTTATCAATATTGATTGCAAGCATCTGATTTTTTGCCATATTAATAGAAACACCATCAAATTCTCCTAAAAATGATGAACAGCAAAGTGGTAAACCACATGATCCAAGTCCACCCACAATCTTAGATTTATCACGAGGTCCAATTTGTCTTAATTCAATACGACATTTAAAAACACTTGCCAACTCTTTCAACAATTCTCTAAAATCTACACGTGTTTCAGAAGTGTACATAAATATAACTTTTGAAGCATCAAGTGTATATTCACAACTTACTAAATGCATGTCCAAATCATACTCTTTGACAATCTCTTTACATATTTCTAAAGACTTTTCAGCCTTTGCTTGATTATAAACAAATAATTCCAAATCCGCACGATTTGCAACTCTTTTAATTTTCTTCAGTTCAGTATCAAGATTAAATTCAGAAATATGTTTTAAATTTGATACCAACTCTCCTAATTCCAACCCTCTTATTGTTTCTACAACGACTTTATCACCTTTATAAAGATCTAAATCAGTTGAAAAATAATAAGATTTTCCAACATTATTAAAACGAATAAGAGCTAATCTTTCTTCCATAAGTTCTCCTTTCTATATTCTAAACATCATACTATCCATTAACAACATAACATTGGCATTTGTACTCAATAAATATTCTGTATTTAAAATCAAATCAATTTTATTAATAATATTTTCATCACTATCATTTATTCTTTTATATAAACTTAAAAAAGATGGATAAGTGAGATTCATAGAATGTTTCACGTGAAACAAATCTCTTAATGCTAAAACAAGCATATTCAAAAATAATTGAATGTTCTCTTTTTCTTTAAAATCTTTTAATAAATGAGTCTGAACATTAATAATTAAATTATCTCTGTGAAAATAAAGATCATCAAGAAAATGATAAACTTCAAGCTTTAGTTTTTCAAACATATCAGATTCAATATATTTTTGACATTCATCATAGCTTGTAAACAATTCAGATAAAATATTTATATCATCTTCCAAGATGTCATCTCCCTTTAACTCTTCTTTCAGTGATTTTTGAGAAACAGGTAATAATTGAATAACTTGACATCTTGATTGAATCGTAGGTAAAACACGATTTAAGTTTTGACAAGTAAAAATAGCATAAACACCTGAAGTTGGTTCTTCAAGCATTTTTAATAAACTATTCATTGCTTCAATAGTTGAATTTTCAATATTTTCCATTAAATATATTTTTGACTTTCCTTCTAAAGCAGATTTAGAAAATTGTTCTTGAATATATTCAATATGTGGTTTCTTAATTGTTTCTTCAAGTCCATTACAATAAATAAAATCCCCATAATTATGTTCATCAATACGTCTACATTCATTGCAATGATCACATGCGAGAACATCATTTTCACAAATCAAACTTTTCGCAATAAAATGAGCTGGTTGTCGAGCATTCTTCCCTACTAATAAAAAAGCATGTGGAATTTTATTGTTTTTAAAGCTTTTTGAAATAATCTGATATAAAATAGGTTGTTGTTGTTTTAAGATTTCTTTATAACTCATAGAATTTCTTGAATTCTTGATAAGACTTGATTAAAAACTTGATTTACATCTAGTGAAGCATCTATTTTTACAATACGTTCAGGAAATTTATCACATAAAGTTAAATAACCTTGATAAACTTTTCGATGAAAATCAATATTCTCTAAATCCAACCTATTTACTTCTCTATCCTTATTTGCATATACACGTTGGAGTCCATCTTCCGGTAAAATATCAAAGAAGATTGTACGCTTTGGTAAAATGTTTTCAGTCGCAAATAAATTCATCTGATAAACTTCGTCAATACCAATCCCTCTGGCAATACCTTGATAAACCATTGAACTATCAACATAGCGATCACAAATCACAATATATCCTTTTTCTAATGCTGGAATAACCTTTTCAACTAGATGCTGTCTACGACTTGCTGCATAGAGTAAAGCTTCTGTTTTTCTATCCATATTTGTATATTTTACATCATGTATAATATCACGAATTTTTTCAGCAATTTCAACACCACCAGGTTCTCTTGTTAAAACAACATGATACCCTTCTTTTGTAAGCGCTTCTTTAATCATTGAGGCAATAGTTGTCTTTCCACTACCTTCTCCACCTTCAAAAGAAATAAAAACGCCTGACATATTAACACCTCATTTCTTTCTCTATTATATAAAAAATTAATCCAAAGATAAAGTTTTATTTCTTGACAATTAAAGGACAACTTTTAAAACAATGCAAAGTATAAAGCCAAAAATATCAAATATAGAAATAATAAGAATATTAAATATATTGAGTGATAAAGTTAAATGAGTTATTGAGGAAAAAGCATTAAATATAAAAATTGAAATAGTTGCCATAAGCAATCTCATAAAAATGCGTGTTACTTTCAACAAAAAAATCACCTCATTTTAATATATGAGATGATTAGATTTTTTTTCTTCCTTCTAATGATTTTAATAAAGTCAATTCGTCAGCATAATCTAAATTACTTCCTATTGGTAATCCATTAGCTATTCTAGAAGCTGGAATATTCTCTTTTGAAAGAAGTTTAGCTAAAAATAAAGCTGTTGTTTCACCTTCACGTGTAGGATTTGTAGCAATAATAACTTCTTTAATATTGTCATTGAAACGTTCAAACAAAGAATGAATATTTAAATCATCAATTGTTTTACCATCCATAATGGATATAGTTCCATGTAATACATGATATAATCCATGATATTCTTTCAATTTTTCCATTGCAAAAACATCTTTAGGTGATTCTACCACACAAATAGTTGTCTGATCCCTTGTTGGATCCTGACATATATCACAAATTTCTCCTTCGCAAATATGTCCACACTTCTTACAATAATGAATTCGTTTTTTCAAATTTAATAAGGCATCTGAGAATCTTTCAACTTGTTGTAAATCCATTGAAAGAACATGATAAACAAGTCGTTCAGCTCCTTTTGTTCCAATACCTGGTAACATTTTAAAACATTCAACCAGTTCTTCAAAACTTTGTGGATATTCCATTATAGAAATGCTGATACATCAACACCATTTGTAACTTGATTTAATGTATCTTCCCTTTCTTTAGAAACTTTAGCTATTGTTTGATTAATAGTTGCCATTAATAAAGCTTCCATATTGTCCTGATCTTCTTGCATTAAAGAAGGTGCAATATGTAATTCAATAATAGAAAGATTCCCTTTCATCTTTCCAACAATCAAATCATCCTGACTATTGAATTCAAATTCTCTTTCATCAAATTCCTTCTTTGCTTTATTGACTTTACGTTGCATTTGTTGCGCTTGTTGTAATAAATTTCCAAAATTCATATTAATCCTCCTTAAATTCTACAATATCTTCTCCAAATAATTGAATCGCAAATTCTTGTGCTTCAGTCATATCAACATGATCTAAATCATGACTATCTATATGCTTTAATGTTAATTCATGAGGTTGAGGTAATTGACCTTTTCTCTTTAATTCAATAAAATGGCTACGCATTTTCAACCACTCATCCTGCTGAATAGCTATAAAACGATACTCATTTCCTAAAACTTCGCTAAGAAAAGCACTTAACTGTTTATAATTCTTATAATAATTAACAGCATTAACAGATGGCTGATATTCAAAAGAAATAATAAGTCCACCTTCACATGCAGCTACTGCTGTTCCATCACATAACATACTTGCACTTTTAGCCATGTTCAGATTAGCTAAATATCTTTTAATAATTGGCCATCTTTCTTGAATACTTTCCAATATTGTTCTTTTGGCTTGAACAAGGATATTCATAATATCAGCTTCATCTACTTGAATTTCATCATCAACAGTTGGCTCAATATCCTGCTTCTGTTCAAATTCAAAAGTAGGAATATCATCATTTTCATGACTTTCTAAAGATGAATCATCAATGCTTTCATCAATAATCTCTTCTTGAACAGGTTCTTCTTCTATCATATCATGATGATCTTCTTCAACATCATGATGGTCCTCTATAATCACATCACTTTGTTTAAGTTGTTGAATAGGCTGTTCAGGTACTTTTACAGTTTCCATATGAATAACTTTTTCATCTTTTATTTGATTACACATTTTTAAAATAGCTAATTCAAAATAAACGGAAGGATTGATTACTTTCGCATATTTTTCACTGGCATCCATTAAAATATCAATAAAATCTAATGCTTCTTCACAACCCATATACGGTACAATTAAATCTAAGTAATATTTAGATAAAACAAATAAAATAGATTCATCATGTGTATTACGATAAATAACAACATCTTTTAAAATATCAACTAAATCTAATGTTAATCTTTTAATATCTGTTCCATTCATTTTCATATCATCTAATAATGATAAAGCTTTTTTCATATCTTTAGAAAGAATTGTTTTTATAAAATCAATCTTATTTTCTAAAGAAACAATTCCATATATCTGATTCACATCTTTTACAGTTAAATGTTGATCATTATAAGCAAGACATTGTTCTAAAATAGACAATGCATCACGCATTCCACCATCAGCCAGTTTTGCAATCAATTCCAATGCCTCATCATCACATTCATAATGTTCCTCATTAATAATATCTTTCATACGATGAACAATATCTTGAATGCTTAATTTAGTGAAATCAAATCTTTGGCATCGAGAAATAATTGTCGGTAATATTTTGTGTGGTTCTGTTGTTGCAAAAATAAATATAACATGAGTTGGAGGTTCTTCTAATGTTTTTAATAAAGCATTTGAAGCACCTGGTGACATCATATGAAATTCATCAATAATATAAACTTTATATTTTCCTTGTGTTGGTGCGTATTTGACCTTTTCAATAAGATTTCTCACTTCATCAACACCATTATTGCTGGCAGCATCAATTTCAATAACGTCTGGATGCGTACCTAAAGTTATCTGTTGACAATTCTCACATTGATCACATGGTTTAGGAGAACCTGTACAATTAACAGCTTTTGCTAATAATTTAGCAATTGTTGTTTTTCCAGTTCCTCGTGGACCACAGAATAAATAAGCATGAGCAATTTTATTTTCATCAACAGCATGTTTTAAAGTTGTAATAATATGTTCTTGTCCAGCAACATCTTCAAACTTTTGCGGACGATAAACACGATATAATGTCTTATATGCCACCTCTATCAACTCCTTGTCTTGTCACATTATAACATAAAAAAAGATATCTTTCGATATCTAATTATTATCCATGATTAACATTAAAATATCAATAAAGATATTAACAAAATCCAAATACAGTTCAAAAGCACAAAACAATATTAATCCTTCTTGGTATTCTTCTGACGATTGTTCATACATTGTCGAAATCATTTTGAAATCATATAAAGTAATACCTGTAAAAATTAATAAATCTAAAAAAACAATAATATAATAAAGCATTGGTGCCTGAATAAACAATAAAATGATATAACCAATAATCATGACTGGTAATACTGATATACAAACTTTAGCGATATTTGAAAAACTTGAACTTGTATATTTTGTTATGGTATATAATAATCCAAAATAAGCACATGTTAAAGCAAATGCTAAAGCTGTTATATAAATAGAAACTGATGCTAATATAAATGAAAAAATAACACCATTAACAATTGAATATAAGATAAAAAATCTTTTAACTGATGAAAATGATAATTCATCTATAGGTTTGTCTATCTTTTTATTTAATATCCATACAAATGCGATTTCAATAATAACTGAAATTATCAAAACTGGAAAATAAAAAGGTATTAAAGCATAGATAATCCCTGAAAAAATCACTAATATGGAAGTTATAGCCGTTATGCCTACGCCAAAGAAAACCCATTTGATAACTTCAGACAAGAATTTTTCATAATTCATTTGTTTCGTTAACATCTTTTGATCCATATATCTCACCTCTAAATATAGTATATCATATTGATATGGATAAATGATGAAAGTCTATAAGATAATATCAAAACATATGCTTAAGATAAAAAATCTGCATTAATGATTTCTTTTTCCTTTAAAATATTGGGACAATAATAAACAGCATTGTTTTTCTAAGATTCCTGAAATCACTTGAGGATGATGATTAAACTCATGATTTGCTAAAAAAGTTGATAATCCATGCCATCGTTGTCCTTTAGCAGCAAAAACAACTTTTTCTATACGACTTTGAATAATAGCTCCACTGCACATAATACATGGCTCTAATGTTGAATATAATGTACAGCCATCTAAATGCCAATTGCCTAATTTTTGACAAGCTTCTCTAATTGCAATCATTTCAGCATGTGCCGTTACATCATGGGTAGATTCTTTTTGATTATAAGCCTTTGCGATAATCTCACCATCTTTGACAATAATAGCTCCAATAGGCACTTCATCAATGCCTCTTGCTAAACAAGCTTGCTGATAAGCTATTTTCATATATTCTTCATCACTCATAATCTCACTCCTTATAAAAAAGCCACTACACATAAACGGACATTCTTAATGCTGCTACCTTCCGGTCCTGACATGGTTCGAAGCCGCCTATTGTAATGGCAAAATCTATTATAGCATATTTCTTATACAAATCAATAAAAAATTCTATTTCCCAATAAATCCATCTTTTCCTTTATAAAACTTCAACTTTTGATGATAAGTTAAATAATTCGTGTTCTATTGTTAATGTTTTAAATCACTACGATAGTTTTAAAAAGGATACTGTTAGTTCATATTCTTCTCAATATTAAATAACCTTCTAAACACCAAAATTATCTAAATGATGTCTTTATGACTGTCTTGAATATAAATTTGATATGTACGAATATTCAAACAAAATCATTATTTATCTTTATATATAAACTTAAAAATTATACAATAATATATATCACTCAATATAAAGGAGATTTATATGAAAACAATAAAAATCATTTTTTTGATATTGATGGAACACTTATTGATATGAATAAAAAACAAATATCTCAAAAAATGCTTGAAACATTAAAAAGATTAAAAGAAAATCAAATCAGAATCTGTTTAGCAACTGGTCGAACACCCATGAGTTTACCACATTTTGATGGGATTGAATTTGATGCTTTCTTAACTTTTAATGGTTCTTATTGTTTTACAAAGGATCAAGATATTTCAAACTTCCCTATTCCATCTTATGATGTTCAACAAATTATTCAAAATGCCAAAAAACTACATAGACCATTATCCATTGCTACAAAAAACAGAATTGCCAGCAATGGAAAAGATGATGATTTGGTACAATATTTTGACTTTGCCAAAATGAAAGTAGAAGTTGCTGATGATTTTAATGAAGTCGCTAAAGATGAAGTTTATCAAATAATGGTTGGTTGTAGAGAAAAAGATTATTCAATTCTTATGGACAATGTAGAAAATGCTAAAATTACAGCATGGTGGGATAGAGCTGTTGATATTATTCCTGCTCAAAGTGGTAAAGGTATTGGTATTCAAAAAATTCTTGACTATTATCAATTAGATGCATCACAGGCTCTCGCTTTTGGTGATGGAAATAATGATATAGAAATGTTACAAACAGTAGGGACAGGTGTTGCAATGGGAAATGCTTCATCACAAGTGAAAGAGATTGCTGATGATATATGTGGTCATGTATGTGATGATGGTATTTATCACTATTGCCTTTTACATCACCTTATATAAGATCTAAGCTGCATCTTTGCAGCTTTTTTTATATCTTTATAAAATAAAAAAATGCCCCGGATTTTTATCCAGGACACCATGTCATTTTTGAATCTTAACCAATTCTTTCTTTTCCACCCATATATGGTCTTAAGACTTCAGGAATAGAAATACTTCCATCTTCATTATAATTGTTTTCAATAAATGCAATTAATGCACGTGTACTTGCTAGAACAGTATTGTTAAGAGTTGCGACATAATATGTTCCTCTTTCACCTTTTGTACGAATACCTAAACGTCTAGCTTGCGCATCTCCTAATGTAGAACAAGATCCGACTTCAAAATATTTCTTCTGTCTAGGTGACCATGCTTCTACATCACAAGATTTAACTTTTAAATCAGCTAAATCTCCACTACAACATTCTAGTGTTCTTACAGGAATATCTAAACTTCTAAATAATTCAACAGTATATGACCACATTTTATCATACCATTCCATAGCTTCTTCTGGTTTACATAAAACAACCATTTCCTGTTTTTCAAATTGATGTACACGATAAATACCACGTTCTTCAATACCATGAGCACCAACTTCTTTTCTAAAACATGGTGAATATGAAGTTAATGTAATTGGTAATTCTTCTTCTTTAACAATCTGATCTTTAAATTTACCAATCATACTATGTTCACTTGTTCCAATTAAATATAAATCTTCACCTTCAATTTTATACATCATAGCATCCATTTCTTCAAATGACATAACACCAGTCACAACATCACTTCTAATCATAAATGGAGGAATACAATAAGTAAATCCTTTATCAATCATAAAATCTCTGGCATAAGATAACATGGCTGAAGAAAGTCTAGCAATATCACCCATCAAATAATAGAAACCATTACCACTTGTTCTTCCACTTGCTTCTTTATCTAAACCATTTAATTTTGTAATAATATCAGCATGATATGGAATTTCATAATCAGGAACAACAGGATCTCCATATTTTTGAATTTCAACGTTTTCACTGTCATCTTTTCCAATAGGTACACTATCATCAATAAAGTTAGGAATTTTCATCATCACTTCTTTTAATTTTGGACCTAATTCAACTTCTTTTGCTTCTAATTCTTTTAAAGTATCAGCCATTTCACTGACTTTTCTTTTATTTTCTTCAGCTAAATCTTTTTTCCCTTCACGCATAAATTGTCCAATTTCTTTAGATAATGAATTACGCATAGCTCGAAGTTCACTTGCTTTTGTCAGAGCTTCACGATATTCTTTATCTAATTCATAAGCTTCATCAACTAAATGTAAACGATCATGCTGAAATTTCTTTCGCATATTTTCTTTTACAGCTTCTGGATTTTCTCTTAGTATAGCAATATCAATCATTTTTCATTTCTCCTTTTTCAATAAAATAAAAAGCACCTTTCACAAGGGACGAATTTATCGTGGTGCCACCCTATTTCTTATCAAAATGATAACTTTTATGAGATAACGGTTCAACCGGAAGTGATTAGCTTCTCTTATTGGTAGATTTCAATGTTTCCTCATACTGATTTACACCAACCATCAGCTCTCTATCATGATTTCACATTTACTTATCCAATGCAACGATTTGATATACTGATTATAGCATAAGACTTGATAATTTCAATAATTATTTAATCAAAGAATACATTATCATGTCATGAAACTCACCATTTTTAAAGCCATTCTTACGTAAAATACCTTCTCGTTCAAAACCACATTTTTCTAAGACTCTTTGTGAGGCTGGGTTATAATCAAAAGGAGCCGCAAAAATTCTCTCTATATCACTATGTTCAAAAACATATTGACATGTCTGTTTCACAGCTTTACTCATAATACCTTTTCCCCAATAAGAATATCCTAAATAATATCCTAATTCTGCACTTCTACGATAAATATCATCTTGTCTTAAAACAGAAATACTGCCAACAACTTGTCCTTCATACTCAATCGCAAAAGCAAAGATTTCATTTTCATCAGCAGATAACATAGCATCTATATAATCATAGGCATCCTGTAAATGATATGGGTAAGGTATACGATCTGTTAAATTATTTAAAACTCTTAAATCATTAATAGATTGTTGTAAATCTTGAGCATCTTCTCTTTTCCATTTTCTAATCAAACAAGTCATCCTCATAACACCTCTGTTTCTTATAAAAAATTATATCATTTTTAATAATTACAAACAAATGAATCAGTATATTGACAATTAAAAATGCATAAACTATAATGAAAATGTAAAAAGAGCAACCGATAAACGGTTATGCCTTGGATTTTGTGAAGTAAGAATAACTACCTCAACTTTTCCAGAGACAGAGGTAGTTATTTTTTTATACTCTTATCAATAATAATAAGAAGCATTTTCATAATCAAACTTATTAATGTCACAAGGAATGTCAGCATTCCTAATACTATCGTGATCATTTCATAAGATGTCATGTCAATCACCTCCGCCATTCATATTTCCATCAAATTGATGGATATCTATGTTAACGAAGGATTACGTACCTTCGATCAAGACGACCAAGGCATAACCACCTACCGCTATTGTTGCTCATATGCATTATATCATTCATAAATATCATATTCTATAATGTTTAGAAAGAATGATTTTATTTTCGAAATTTACTTTTAGCAAATATTAAAACAAAAAATAAGCTCGATTATGAGCTTACTTAACTGTTATAAATATCTTCATCTAACATATTTTCTTTTTTACCAACAATAACAGAAGTTGCTGAATCTCCAACAACATTTAATGATGTCACAAGCATTTCAATTGGTCTATTGATTGCTAAAATTAATGAATAAGCCAATAATGCCCCATCATTTGTATATCCCATACCAGTCAAAATAGTAAATAAGATAACAGCTCCTGCTCCTGGTGCAGCAGGTGTTCCTACTGATGCAATTAAAGCAAGAAATGCAATGACTGCCATAGATGTTAAAGATACATCATAACCAGAACTTGCTGCAATAAAGATAGCTGCAATAACTTGCATGATGGCTGTACCATCCATATTGATTGTCATTCCTAATGGTAAAACAAATGAAGCTATTTCATCACTTACACCCAATTCATGAACTGTTGTTTCTTTATTTAATGGTAATGTTGCTGCACTTGATGATGTTGAAAAACCAAATAAAGCAACTTTTGGTATTTTACGCATAAATGGTTTTGGATTGATTTTTCCCATCACCATTAAATAGATAGGATAAGCTATAAACAGATAAACAAACAAAGCAAATAGAACTGTTAAGACATAAGCTAAAGCAGGTAATAAATAATCAATTCCATAGATTGCAAATGTTCTTGTTAATAAACAAAATATTGCATATGGTGCACATTTTGTAATTACAAATGATAAACAAACTGAAATAATATCACTACATTCAATTAATAATTTCTTTAATGTTTTTGTTTTATCTTTTAATTGATTCATCGCAAGTCCAATCGCTACTGCTAAGAAAACAACTGCTAAAACATTACCATTATTTGTAAATGCATTAATTAAATTATTAGGAATCACTGATACAATGATATTTAATGGATTAGAACCTACAGCTCCTTGTTGAATCACTAAGTTATCAGCATGTACAGCATTAAATGCTCCTAAATGATAAACAATTGAACCAATAATACCAGCCCATATTAAAGCACAAACTGTTGTTATAAGGAATGTTCCTATTGTTTTAGAAGAAATTCTTCCTAATTTCTTTGTATCTGTAATAACACAAATAGCCAAAATAATAGATACAAATACCATTGGAATAATAATTAATTGTAATGCATTTACAAATAATTGACCTACAATATAAAATAAACCAATTGCACTATTAGCGCCTTCAGCAGTAATATCTTGAAATAATACATTATTGATTGTATTCCATAAAGCTTCCTGCCCATTCGTTAATAAATTTTCTCTTAATAAAATACATCCAAACCCTGCAATTAAACCACAAATTAAAGCAATAATCATTTTCTTCGCTAATTTCTTACCACTTTGACTTGAATTCATATATGACCTCCCATTTCTATATCCAAACTTCTAACATTATACTATAATATCGTTATATTTCAACAAAAAATGACAGAACTTTAAGATTCTGCCACTTTTATTTCAATTTTATAATCATCTGAAGATGAATACATTGATTCTACAAATGTTTGTATTGTTTCTTTAGCTTTATTTTGAGCTTCTTCCAATAATGCTTTTTCTTGTGCTTTACTTTCCATGCTCTTTTTTTGATCTATCGCAAATTGATTATAATCAGTAATACTAATCTGATTAAATATATTTTTTGTTTCATCAAAAACTTCAATACTTTCCTGATCAATTTCATGAGATAGGATTTTAGCTTGTGGTATTGTTATATCAATATTTTGACCATGAACATTGACTTCTACTAAACTCATATCAATACCAGCCTTAATTTGACCATCATATGATAAAATGAAACTCTTTGTTGTAAAAGGGACTTTCCAACCATAAAAAGTCGCCTGATTTTCATATTTTCCCATATTGGTATAATTATATTCTACACTTGCTAGTTCGCTAATACCTTGAATTTGTTGTGACAATAAATCACTTGTAATGGTTGTTGGTTCTTCACCACTTGGCCATACTTTTCCAACAAAAAAGAAAACAACTGCTATCACAACAATAACAATAATATTTTTTAAAGTTTGACTGATTTGTATTTTTTTCATTCATTTCACCTACTTACAAACATTGTAGAAAAGATCAAGATATTTGTCAAATATTGTTGAAATGATATGAACATATAAAATACACATGATTTTCAAAACTTCATGATAATCTGTAAATAAGGAGGTATGATCATGGCTAAATATTCTTGTGAACTTCATGGTTCTTTCAATCATTTCTGTCAGTTTTTAAAAAATGAATTAATAAATTCAAGTTTTTCAGCTTCAATAGAAGATGAACATTATTATGATATACACGATGTTCATGTTGGTATTTTAATATTAGAGAGATATAGTTATACAGGCGGAAACCGATTAAGCTTGTCTATTACTATTACAGAATATCAAAATCATATTCAGGTCACTGCTATTAGTTCTGGTGGAAGTCAAGCTATGTTTTTTAAAATCAACACTTTAGGTGAAGATGCTTTTTTAAATAAATTGAAAGAAGCTATTAAAAATTATAAAAACAAATAACTCAATACATTTTATTTGAACATCATTGTAAAAAAAGATTTCTACATAATTGAAGTAGAAATCTTTTTTACATTCCTAATGATGCTATATATGATTGCAATGATGATTCACCAAGTACACGTACTCGTGGTAATTTTGTTGGATCCTGACCTTTTTTTACTTTTCCATACTCTGTTGTAAAAGCACATAAAATTTCAGCTTCTTGAATAGCTTGTTGTCCTTGTACTGTGACATCTCCATATGGATAAGCAAAAGCTTCTGTATTTTCAACAATATTTTGAGCCTTTAATAAATCTTCTTTAATTTGTTCCATATTTAAAGCACTGATAATACCACCATGTCCAATATTTCCTCCACCTTTATGCATATCATACGAATGAGATTGAAAAGTAATATACTCACTGGCATATTTTTTTACTTTTTCTTTTCCATTTTGGGATGCAATAATAAACGAAGTTGCTGGAATCTGATATTTTTCTAATAATGGAATACCATACTTTAAAAATCCTTTTTGTCCATCATCAAAGGTTAAAATAACACTTTTCTTTGGCAAATCAATTTCACCTTTTATATAAGCTGATAATTCCTGATATGATGGAAAATAAAAATCTTGTTCTTTTAAGTATTTTAATTGTTCTTCTAATTTTGAATCAAGAATATAATTTGTATTTATCGTTTTTGGTAAATCATCTGGAGTATAGACATAATGATACATTAAAACAGGTATCCCATGACTATTTTTTTCAAATTCTTTGACAACATGTACGATTCTTTTCTTAGAACAATAGATACCTTCTTTATTTTGAACAGAATATATAATCTCATAATCGCCAACCTTTTGAGTATCAACTTTTCCTGTGATTTTAACTTGATCAGTCAGATTACCTTCATTTTGATCAATAACATGACATCCTGATTCTATATACTTCTGTCCTTTTAAAACATAAGTATCCTGAGATCCATTTAAATTCATAACGATTTGTTTATTATTTAAGACTTCAACAAGACGTTTAACAGTCTGATTTTTGTATTGATATTTAATTTCATATTGTCCTTCTTGAGATGTATCAATATTCCCAATCATTTCTACATCTTCAAGATTTGTTCCCTTTTCTTCATAAATAGAATTTAGCATGAAAACTTCTTTTTCATTTCCTATTAATTCTAATGTTTCTGTTTTTCTAAACACAAACCAAAAAATCAAAACAATCATAACAATGATAGGAATGAATGTTATCATAACATGTTTTTTATTGAGTTTTCTCATTTTTTCCTTCCCCATAAGAGAATAGTATGTCCTACAACATACTATTCTTCTTCATTATCTTCAGTTTCTTCTTCAGATTTATCAACAACTTCTACACTTGAAACAATTGATCCTTCAGCAACTTTAATTAATCTAACACCTTGAGTATTTCTTCCAGCTAATTTTACTTGTTCCATTGGAAGTCTAATCATAATACCTTCACTTGTCATAATTAATAAATCTTCATCACCATTAACAGCTCTTAAAGCTACCAATTGTCCTGTCTTTTCAGTCGTATTAATGGTTTTTACACCTTTACCACCACGATGTGATTCACGGTAATCTTCTATTGGAGACATCTTACCATAACCATTTTCACTTATAGCCATAATATATTGTCCTTCTCCATTTGTTGTCATACCCACAACATGACTACCATCTACATTAATACCTCTGACACCTGATGCTGTTCTACCCATTGGTCTGACATCATTTTCATTAAATCTAATTAATTTTCCATTAGATGCTGCAACGAGAATTTCTTCATTTTCTTTTGTTAATTTCACAGCAACCAACTGATCTTCATCTTTTAAATTAATCGCAATCTTACCAGACTGTCTAATATTTTTAAATTCTTCAATAGAAGTTTTCTTAACTAAACCATTTAATGTCACAAAGAATAGATATAGATTCTTATCTTCATCAATATCATCTTTATCAATAGAAATCATAGATTTAACACTTTCATCTTTATCTAGATTTAATAAATTAACAACAGGTAATCCTTTAGCAGTTCTACCAAATTCAGGAATATTATATCCTTTTAAACGATAGACTTTACCAAAGTTTGTAAAGAATAATAAATCATCATGAGTACTCATATGAATAAGAGCATCCACAATATCATCCTCATTGGTTCCCATACCTTTGATACCTCTACCACCTCTATTTTGTGTTTTATAAGTATCAACAGGCATACGTTTGACATATCCATTAGAAGTTAAGGAAATAATAACATCTTCGACTGGAATTAAATCTTCATCTTCTAAATCAAATGTTCCTTGAATAATTTCAGTTCTTCTCTTATCAGCAAATTTAGCTTTAATTTCTAATAATTCTTTTTCAATAATTTCTAATATTCTTTCTCTTTTTGCAAGAATATCTTTTAAATCAGCAATCAATTCTAATAATTGATTTAATTCATTTTCAATCTTTTCTCTTTCCAAACCAGCTAATCTTTGAAGCTGCATTTCTCTGATTGCTTTTGCTTGTCGATCAGACATATCAAATTCATCCATCAATCTCTGTTGAATAATTTCTGTTGTTCGTGATGAACGAATGAGTTCAATAATAGCATCAATCTGATCTAATGCTCTTTTTAAACCATCTAAAATATGAGCACGATCTTCAGCTTTCTTTAAATCATAAGCTGTTCTTCTTCTAATCACTTCTTCTTGATGATCAAGATAGTAAGTAATCATTTGTTTTAAATTTAAAGTTTGAGGTTGATTATTTACTAAAGCAATAGAATTGACACCAAATGTTGTCTGTAAAGCTGTTAATTTAAATAACTGATTTAAAATAACTTCTGGTTGAACATCTTTACGAAGTTCAATCATAATACGAATACCTTCACGGTTAGATTCATCACGTATTTCTGTAATACCTTCAATACGTTTTTCTTTAACATGTTCAGCCATTTTTTCAATTAAACGAGCTTTATTGACCATATATGGTATTTCAGTAACAACAATAGCTTTTTTACCACCATGAATATCAATAATATCCGTTTTCGCTCTCATGACAATTAAGCCATTACCAGTTTCATAAGCTTTTTTAATCGCTGATTTACCTAAAATATAAGCTCCTGTTGGAAAATCAGGTCCCTGAATATAATTTTCCATTAATTCTAGAATCGTAATATCAGGATTATGAGAAACAGCCAATATGGCATCAATGACTTCACCTAAATTATGAGGTGGAATATTTGTAGCCATACCAACCGCAATTCCTGTTGTCCCATTGACTAATAAGTTAGGGAAACGTGATGGCATAACTTCTGGTTCTGATTCTTCACCATCATAGTTAGGAATAAAATTAACTGTATCTTTATTAATATCTCTCACCATTTCCATAGAAATCTTAGACATTCTGGCTTCAGTATAACGTTGTGCCGCAGCGCCATCACCATCAATAGAACCAAAGTTTCCATGACCGTCTACTAACATATAACGATAACTGAAATCCTGTGCCATACGAACTAAAGCTTCATAGATTGAAGAGTCACCATGAGGATGGTATTTCCCCATAACTTCCCCAACAATACGCGCTGATTTCTTATATGGTTTATCACTATAACATCCAAGTTCATTCATTCCATGCACAATTCTTCTTTGAACAGGCTTTAATCCATCTCTCACATCTGGTAAAGCTCTTTGAACAATAACTGACATGGCATAATTGATAAAGGATTGTTTCATTTCTTTTGTTAATGATCTTTTCTTAATTCCACGTTCTTCCATTTTTTCTCTCCTTTACTATAAGTCTAATTCTGCCATTTGTGCATTTTCTTGAATAAATTCACGTCTTGGTTCAACTTTTTCACCCATCAGCATATCAAACATAGCATCAGCCTGCATCGCATCATCCAAATCAATTTGCCATAAAACACGATGTTCTGGGTTCATTGTTGTATCCCATAACTGTTCAGCATTCATTTCTCCTAAACCTTTATAACGCTGAATAGAAATTTTGGCATTTTCACCAAGTTCTTCTTTTTTCTTTTCCAATTCATAATCAGAATATAAATAATATTCTTCTTTTCCATGTTTCAATAAATATAATGGTGGCTGTGCAGCATACACATATCCTTCTTCAATTAATGGCTTTAAGAAACGATATAAGAATGTCAACATCAAAATACGAATATGTCCACCATCAACATCGGCATCGGTCATGATGACAATTTTATGATATCTTAATTTACTAATATCAAATTCTTCACCAATACCCGTTCCAAAAGCTGTAATCATCGAACGAATTTCAGCATTCCCTAAAATTCTATCTAATCTTGATTTTTCAACATTTAAAATCTTACCACGTAATGGCAAAATGGCCTGAGTTCTACGATCTCTACCCATTTTGGCACTACCACCGGCAGAATCCCCTTCGACAATGAATACTTCACATTCACTAGGATCCTTAGATGAGCAGTCAGCTAATTTACCTGGCAAGGCAATACTATCTAAAGCTGTTTTTCTTCTTGTCATTTCTCTGGCACGTTTAGCTGCCATTCTGGCACGACTTGCGACAATGGCTTTATTGATAATAATTTGTGCAGTATTTGGATTTTCTAATAAAAATTTATCTAACGCTGTTGAAATGATATTACTTGCGATTTTTCTCACTTCAGCATTTCCTAATTTTGTTTTTGTCTGTCCTTCATATTGAGGATCAGGATGTTTCACTGAAATAATTGCTGTTAAACCTTCACGGCAATCGTCCCCACTTAAAGATTCTTCATCTTTTTTCAGAAAATTATTATTTTTTGCATAATTATTAATGACTCTTGTTAAAGCAAGACGGAAACCTTCTTCATGAGTTCCTCCTTCATGTGTATTAATATTATTACAGAAAGAGTAGATATTTGGCTGATATCCATCATTATATTGCATACCAACTTCAACTTTAATATCATCTATTTCATCTTCTACATAAATAATTTCTTCATGAATAGGCGTTTTATTACGATTTAAATAAGCTACGTATTCTTTGATACCACCTTCATAGTGATATTCATTTTTCTTATGTGGTGTCTGTCTATGATCTTCTAAAATTAATTTCAATCCTTTATTTAAGAAAGCCAATTCACGGATTCTCTGATTTAATGTTTCATAATCATATACAGTTGTTTCTTCAAAAATCAAAGGATCAGCTTTAAAAGTCACTGTTGTTCCAGTATCATCACAATCACCAATAATCTTTAAATCTTCAACAGGTTGTCCACCTTTTTCAAATCTTTGATAATAAATATGACCATCTCTATGTACATAAACTTCTAACCATTCACTCAATGCATTAACAACGCTGGCACCAACACCGTGTAGACCACCAGAAACTTTGTAGCCTCCACCACCAAATTTACCACCAGCATGTAAAACAGTTAAAATTGTTTCAACTGTACTCTTACCAGTTTTCGCATGAACACCTGTTGGCATACCACGTCCATTATCAATAACCTTGACAACATCGCCTTCTTCTAAAATCACTTTAATTTCACTACAAAATCCAGCTAAAGCTTCATCAATAGAGTTATCAACAATTTCCCATACCAAATGATGTAAACCTCTAGAAGACGTTGAACCAATATACATACCTGGTCTTTTTCTAACAGCTTCTAATCCTTCTAAGACTTGAATATCAGATTCATTATAACTGTGTTGAACTTTATTATTTTCTTCCATAGCTTTCTCCTTTCACATTTCCATTTTCAATGACGATTTTCTTTGCTTTATCTATAACCTGATGATGAATACCATCAATATTTGTTGAAGTTAAAAAAGTCTGAACCTTTCCTTCAATTAAATTCAATAACTTCGTCTTTCTTGTATCATCTAATTCACTTAAAACATCATCTAACAACAAAACAGGATATTCTCCGATTTCTTTTTTAATCAATTCTAATAAAGCGATTTTGATTGCTAAAACAATAGATCTTTGTTGCCCTTGTGAAGCATAAGTTATAGCATCCTGTTGATTTAAACACATCACCAGATCATCTTTATGAATACCATGTGTTGTCTGTTTAAAAGCAATATCTTTTTGATAATTCTTTCGATAATCTTCTAAAATACCTTCATAACTCATATCTTTATAATGTGTTTTATATTGAATTGATAATACTTCCTGATGTAAAGCAATATAATCATACATTTTCGTAGATATCTCATTTAATAATTCAACAAATTCAATTCTTTTCTTTAATAATTGAACTTGTAATCGTGCCATCTGTTCAGATAAAACCTCTAAGTAATCATCAGCTTTTAAATGTTTTTCATTTAATAATTTCAAATATTTATTTCTTTCTTTTAATAATCTTTGATATTTATTAAAATCATACATATATATAGGTGATATTTTAGATAACTCCATATCAATCAATTTTCTTCTTAATTTTGGACTCCCTTTTATTAACATTAAATCCTCAGGAATAAATAAAACAACATTTAAATAACCAACATAATCACTTGTTTTTTTAATTTCATTATGATTAATCAAAGCTTTCTTTCCTAACTTTGATAAAACAATCTCTAAATTTAATGTCTTTTGATTATTAATAACCTGTCCTTGAATTTTCGCAAAGTCCTGATCAAAATAAATCATTTCATCTATGACTTTTGTCTTAAAACTTTTAGACATTGATAAAATATATATAGCTTCTAATAAGTTTGTTTTTCCTTGAGCATTTTGACCAATTAAAATATTAATAAAAGGATCAAATTTTACTGAACAATCAATATAATTTCTAAAATTCTTTAATTGAATACTATGAATCTTCATTAATGATTAGATATTCTTGTCCATCAAAAGAAACAATATCCTGATGATAGAGCTTTTTCCCACGTCTTGTTTCTACTTCACCATTGACAAGAACCAGTCCATCACTAATGACTAATTTAGCTTCAGCTCCACTACTTACAGCATCAGCTAATTTAAGTAATTGTCCTAAAGTAATATACTCACTATGAATTGTAACTTCTTTCATATATTTATCACCCATACTTTCATAACCTGAACTATTATATCACAAAAACATCAAAAATGATAGTTTTTATGGCTTATATTCAATATTTATAAAAAAAGTGATAAATCTCATTTTTATATAAAAACCTCTTATAAGCTAAATATAAGCTAAAAAATGATATATAGTCTTTTTGACTACATATCATCTTTTAATGTTTCTATAATATTCTGTTTTCTAAAACGATTTCATCCTAATTTAAATGTTAAAATCATCACTATCATCATCACAATTAAATGATAACCATTTTCTCTTAAATAAGAATTTAAATGCTTAACGATTTGTAAATCATCTTCAACCAGTAAAATTTTTTCCATAATACCACCATTCAAATTATAACAAAAAAAGCTAATCGTGAATAGATTAGCTTAATAAGTTCTCACAGGTAAAACCAATTGAATAATATCTTCTCTTTCAAAGTCTTTAATAATAAATGGTTTCATTTCACCAGTAAATAAGACTCTCACTTTTTGTCCATTAATACTCTTAATAGCATCAGTTAAATATCTGGCACTAAATGAAATTTTTAAAGGCTCACCTTTATAGAAAGCTCTAGATAAGTTTTCTTCTACTGACCCAATTTCTTGAGAGAATGAAGATAAGATCACTGTATCCTGATTCATTGTGAGTTTAACGATATTTGTTTGTTCATTTGTCAGTAATGATGCTCTATCAATAGAATTTAATAAACTTGTGCTATCAATACTCATAGAGTAATCAAAACTATCAGGAATTAAACGACTTGTATCAGGGAAAGTTCCATCAATTAATCTTGTTTGAATTAAAACATGATCAAAAACAAATAAAACTTTACGATCAGATACATATAAATCAATCAGTTCATCTTTTTCAATAATACGGCTGATTTCAATTAAACTCTTTTTAGGAATAATAATATTAAATGAAATATCAGAATCAATATTTAAAATACGTTTTGCTAAACGATAACTATCTGTCGCAATACATTCTAAAACATGATCTTTAGCTTTGAAGTTAACTCCTGTTAAAACAGGTCTTGTTTCTTTTTCACTTGTCGCAAATGAAGTTTGTTCAATGGCTTCTTTTAAATCAATAGATTTCATCTGTAAATTAACACCTGTTTTATTTAAATCAATACGAGGATAATCAATATAAGATGTTCCATTTAAATCAAAACGAGAGTTAGCTCCTTCAATTCTTGTAAGTGTTCCATCTACAATAAAAATATGTACATCTTCAGAATCAATTTTTTTAATAATTTCTAATATATATTTAGATGATAAAACAACACTACCAGGTTCAATAATATCAATATGATCTTGAATACTTGTTTGAATTGTAATATCACTATCACTACCAGTTAAAATAAGTTCATCTTCTTTTAAATCAAATTTAATACCAGTTAAAACAGGTAATGGACTTTTTATAGAAACAGCTCTTGAAACTTTAGTTAGAGCATTCAATAATTCCAATCTTTTAATCTTAAAATTCATAAATGATCTCCTTTATATTTTATTATTTAAATAATAACATAATAATAATATTGTGCACAATATGCATAAGTGAAAAAAAGTGACGTTTTATTCATTGTTTTTTTATTTTTATGATGTGCATAAGTTGTGGATAAGTGTGCATAACTTTTACACAAGTTTCTTTTTAATATCTTGAATAGCTTGACGATAATTCATATCTTTTTCTAATTTCTGTTGAACTTTATGACAAGCTTTCATGACAGTTGAATGATCTCTTCCACCAAATTCATGACCAATTTGAATGAATGAAATATCTTCAATGAGTTCTCTGACTAAATACATGGCAATATGTCTTGCGACAATAATACTAGATGTTCTTGATTTAGAATTAATTTGAGCAACTGTTAAATTATAATAATCAGCAACACATTTCTTTATATTTGAAACAGTTAATTCTTTTTTCTGTGTTGGCTGACTATAAGAATCACTAAAGGCTTCTAAGGCAAAATTCAAGTCAATAATATCTAATTTTTTACCACATATGAGCTTATAAAATAATAATCTTTTTAAACTTCCTTCTAGTTCTCTGACATCAGTATTAAAATGAGTGGCAATAAAGTCTAAAACTTCTTCCGTTATTGGATAATCAACATTTTCAATTTCTATTTTCTTTCTTAAAATGGCTTTAGCCGTTTCAAATTCAGGTGTATCAATACTTACTGTTAAACCAGATGAAAATCGACTGACTAATCGACTTTCCATTCCCTTTAGATCACGTGGCGGTTTATCTGAAGTAATGACAATCTGTTTTTTATTACTAATTAAAGTATTAAAAATGTTGAAAAAGATCTCACTTGATGATTCTTTTGTAGCCATGAATTGAATATCATCTATTAATAATATATCCATTTGACGATATTTATAGTTAAATTCATCCATTGCATGGTTAGCTAATGATTGAATATATTCATTCACAAAGTTCTCACTTGTTGTAAATAAAACATTTATAGATGGATCACGTTTTTTAGCATAATTTCCAATAGCATTTAATAAATGTGTTTTTCCTAATCCTGAATTACTATGAATAAATAATGGACTATAAGAAATACCAGGTTTCATAGCAACCGCTAAAGATGCATTTTGAGCAATTCTATTACTGTTTCCAATAACGAAATTATCAAAAGTCAAATCAGGATTTAAGTGATCATCAAAATGTAATAAATGTTCTTGTTTTGCATGACTTTGTTTAAAATCTTCTTCAGTCATTAAATGTAGCTGATAGTGTCCATTTGTGACAGTATTGTAGATTTCCTGTAAATGCGTTAAATAAGGTTCTACAACATCTAAGCTCCATTTTGTATCAATGGTGATTGTCACGACACTTCCTACAATGTCTTTGATTTCTAAGGTAGTGAAAAAAGAATCAAAAGTAATTTTATCTAATCCATAATCATCAAGTTTTCCTTGGAATAAACTTAAAGTTTTTTGCCAGTTCATATCTAAATTGTTCATTTTCACCATCTCCAAGACACATTATAAAGGAAAAAGTGAATAAATAGAAGATGAAAAAAAATATGCACAAGTTATTCACATAGTTATGCACATCAAATTATATTGAATTGACGGGCTTTTTTTAGTTTTACACAAATTTCATGATATCGAAATTGTGAATAAAAAGTTATGCTATGTGCATAATTGTGCACAAAATGATTTTATTTTTTTAATTCACATAAAAAGCAACAAATAATGCACAAGAAAAATGACGATATAAGTGAATAAATGTAGAGTTATGCACAATTGTGAATAACTTTTAAGCGTTTGTGCATAAGTTGTGAATAGACGTAAATACTCCTGATAAATGATATGCACAAATGAAAGTAAATAGAACTTTATCAGGAAAGAAAATGCTTGAATAATCAAATAATTTTCTATATTTTCATTGACTTATAAAAGCAAAACCCATATAATAATGGGGCATATGTTATTGTGTATAAAAAATTTATTATTTTGGAGGTGTAATCAATGAAAAGAACATATCAACCAAATAAGAGAAAAAGATCAAAAACTCATGGTTTTAGAGCTAGAATGGCAACAGTAGGCGGAAGAAAAGTACTTGCTCGTCGCCGTAAGAGAGGAAGAAAAGTTTTATCTGCCTAAAAAAATTCCACTTTAATGTGGTTTTTTTTCTAAAAAAATATGAAAAAAGAGTATCGAATTAAGAAGAATGAAGATTTCCAATCCATCATTAAAAAGAAAAAATCAATAGCAAACAGACAGTTTGTCATTTATTTTGATCAAAACAAAGATCATTTAAGAGTGGGAATCTCAGTAAGTAAAAAATTAGGTCATGCTGTTGTTCGAAATAGAATAAAAAGACAAGTCAGAATGATGGTTCAGCAGGTTTTTGATAACAATCAAAAGATGGATTTTATTATTATAGTGAGATATCAGTTTTTAAATCAGAATTATCATGATAATTTAGAAAGCCTTGTATCTCTATATAATAAAATAAATAGAAGGATGGAAAAGTAACAATGTATTTAGATCAACGTACAAAGAAATTTTTAAAAGCATTTGCTTTAGTAGCTGTGGTCTTCGTATTAGTTGGATGTACAAGTAATCTTGATCAAAATGGACAACTGATTGCATCACGTGCTATTAATGAGTCAACTCCTTGGAGTTTAAAGGATTTAGGTTTTTTTGATTTTATTTTAACTTATCCAATTGCGAGAGGTATTTTATTTATCAGTAATATGTTAGGTAATGTTGCTTGGGGTGTTGTGGGAATGACAATTTTCATCAATATTCTGATTTTACCTATCATGATTAAATCAACAGAGTCAACACAAAAAATGCAATTAATTCAACCAGAAATGGAAAGAATTCAAAGAAAATATGCTGGTAGAAAAGATCAGGCATCACAAATGCGTCAAACTGCTGAAATTCAAGCTTTATATAAAAAGCATAATATCAGCATGTTAAGCAGTTTTTCAACGTTCTTGACATTACCAATCATGCTTGCAGTTTGGCAGGCAGTGCAAAGAGTTGAAATATTGTATACTTCAACATTATTTGGATTAAATTTAGGAATTACGCCAATATCAGTCATTACAGAAGGAGAATGGGCTTATATCGTTATTGTAGCATTGGTTGGTTTAACACAATATTTTGCGATTGAAATCAATAATATTATGTTAAAGAGAAATCCAAGATATAAGGTTTCAAAACAACAACAATCAATGAAAACAATGAATATTGTCATGACTGTTATGATTGTATGGTTTGCAGTATCAATGCCAACAGCAATGTCATTATACTGGATTACAACAAGTTTAATTACAATTGCAAGAACAGTTTATATTCAACTATATCACATTGAAAAGAAAAAAGATAAATAAGGACTGGGCAAAACTATGAAGACATATGAAGGAAAAACATTAGATGATGTGATTCAACATGCTTGCCAAGATTTAGGAATTACTCCTGATGAATTGACATATGAAATTATTGAAGAAAAAAAGGGATTATTTTCTAAAAAAGTTGTGATTGAATGTTATTGTCAGAGTATGGTTCAGGAATATTTAGAAAACTTTGTAAGAAAGACACTTACAAATATGGAATTTCAAGTAGAAACTGTTTCATATACTCAAGATGGACGTATTTATTGTAATATTAATACAGATAATAATTCTATTTTAATTGGTAAAAATGGGGTTATTCTAAGAGCATTTAATTTTATCGCAAGACAAGCTGTACAAAATGAATTTAAGAAAAGATTTGAAATTAGCTTAGATATTAATGGATATAAAGAAAATAGATATAGAAAAGTTTCAGCTATGGCAAAAAGACTTGGTAAACAAGTCTTACGTACAAAGATAGATGTGAAACTTGATCCTTTACCTGCTGATGAAAGAAAAGTGATTCATCAAACAATTTCTGAAATGGGTCCACATTTAAAAACTGAAAGTCAGGGAGAAGGAAAAGGAAGATTTACGACAATTTCATATGTAGATTAGTACGAGGCATCAACTATTTTATGATAGTTGATGTTTTTTATTCATTTCCTCTTTAAAAGAGGAAAAAATTGGAATGAAATGATTGATTATATTTATAGTATAATGATATTGGTGAGAATATGGATAATAAAAGATTAATTAAAATTATTAAAATATTAAGTCAAAGTCAGCATCCAGTCAAAGGACAGGAGTTATGTGAAGAACTTGGTGTTACAGTAAGAACGCTTAGAAATGATATTAAAGAATATCGTCAAGAACTAAAAAAGCATGGATTAGAAATTATATCCAAGCATGCAGTAGGATACTCATTAAAAATATATAATGAAGAAGAATATTTTCAATATATTGAAGAACTGATGAAAAATGAATCACAAAATCAAATGTTAATACCTATATATCCTGAAGAAAGAATTGATTATCTTATAAAGATGTTTTTAACACAAGATGATTATATCAAAATAGAGGATATATGTGATATGATTTTTGTCAGTCGTTCTACATTAAGTCATGATTTAAAAGAAGTAAGAGAAAAATTAAAATATTTTCATTTAGATTTAGAAACAAAGCCTGCATATGGTTTAAAAATAAAAGGAAGTGAATTTCATAAACGTTCCTGTATTTCACAATATTTTTTTCATATTCATGGTGGTGATGAAAGTTATCTTCAAAAAGCAAAAGCTTCTAAACAACAAGAAATTATTTCAAATCTTTTATACGATACAATGTTAGAAGAAAAATTTAAATTAACAGATATGGGATTTCAAAATCTTGTTATTCATATTATGATTGCTTTAATACGTTTACAAGAAGTACAGTCAAATACACCTTATGAATACGATGAACATATTATTCAAAGTCGAGAATACAGTATTGCAAAAATCTTATGTCAAAAAATAGAAGATGAGTTTCATATTTGTTTTCCAAAAATTGAGATTTATTATATTGCTTTACATTTATCAGGAAAAAAAGCAGTTCAATATAATACAAATCATTTAATTGTTAATCAAGAATATGAAGATTTATTAGAAAGAATATTTAAAGAAATTGTTGATAAATATCATATGGATTTTACTATGGATATGGATTTAAAGACATCATTGACATTACATATTTTACCTATGATGAATAGATTAAAATATCAGATGGTTATTCAAAATCCATTATTAGAACAAATTAAAATAGAAAATTCTTTAGCTTTTGAAATGAGTATTTTAACAGCCAATATTATTCATCAGATATATCATGTAGAAATGAATGAAAATGAAATGGGTTATATTGCATTACATTTTCAATTAGCTATAGAAAGATATCAAAAACAAGGTCCAAAGAAAAATATTATTATTATATGTGCTAGTGGTATGGGAAGTTCACAGATTTTGTTATATAAAATCAGACAGAAATTTAAAGATTATATTCAAAGTATTTATATAACTGAATTATATGAGTTACCTAATATTGATCAAATGGTTTATGACTTTATTTTAACGACTGTACCTATTCCATTTCAAACACAGATACCTAGTATTCATGTACAATATTTTTTAGATGATCAAGATATACTTTTATTAAGTGATGCTTTTCAACAACAATGTGAAACCATGTCATTTATAGATCAATATTTTTCAGATGATTTATTTTTCTTAGATTTGAAAGGAAAGAATAGTAAAGAATTAATTCATGAAATGTGTTTAAGAATTTCTGAAGTTAAAAATGTTCCAGAACAGTTTGAAAAAGAAGTTATGAAA
Source organism: Massilimicrobiota sp. An134 (assembly GCF_002160815.1). Lineage (GTDB taxonomy): Bacteria > Bacillota_I > Bacilli_A > Erysipelotrichales > Coprobacillaceae > Allocoprobacillus > Allocoprobacillus merdigallinarum. The sequence continues at coordinate 63,814 of NZ_NFLH01000009.1, forward strand.
AGAGAAAAATATTCAGTTACTGAGTTTGGTAATGCTATTGCTTTACCTCATCCTATGAAACCATTGACGGATTCAACTTTTGTTGCTGTGGGTATATTAAAGAAACCTGTGAAATGGAAAAGACAATATATTAAATATATATTTTTATTGTCAATTCAAAAAGATTCAAAAGAAGCTTTAGGGTTATTTCATGAAACATTATCAGCATTAGTTTATGATAAAAAATCTTTATTAGAATTAGAAAAAAATCCATCATTAGATTATTTAAAGAATATTTTAAGAAAAACAGCTAAAGAACAGGAAAATAATAATATAGATATTTTATTTGATTAATAAATTCCTCTTTGAAGGTGAAATTGATTCAATTTAAGTTTATTAGAAAATAAGTAAAATAAAGGTAGGTAGAGGCAATGAAAAAAATTCTATTATGTTGTTCAGCAGGGATGTCATCAAGTATTATAGTAAAAAATATGAGGAAGGCAGCTCAAAAACATAATTTAGACGTCGTAATAGCTGCGACAAGTGGAAGTCAAGTACCACTATATGTAAGTAAAGTAGATGTAATACTAATTGCACCAGCTCTAGTTTATGAATTTGAAAGATTAAAAAAAATTGCTCGACCTTATGGAGTTCGTGTTTTTCTAATCGGCCGAGAAGACTACGGACAAATGAATGGAGAAACAATTCTCCTAAAACTTTTAACTAAAATTGAACAGATTGAACAGGAGGAAATGAAAATGGATTCATTTACAAGAATTATTGAATCAAAATTGATGCCTATTGCAGTTAAATTTGGTTCAAACAAAGTATTAACTATTATTCGTAACGCAATGACAGCTTCAATGGCATTATTGATTATTGGAAGTATTGCAACATTATTAGCTAATATTCCTTATGAACCGGTTGCAAATTTTTTAGCACCAGCAAATAATTTCTTTAATACTATTTCAAGTTGTACTACGGGAGTAATGGCATTATTTATTTCAGCATCTATGGGATTTTATGCATCAGATATATTAGGTACAAAACCTTTTCCTACATTAGTAACTTCTATTTCTGCATTTCTTATTACACAATATGATGTTAAAACAGGTATAGATGTTGCAGGTTTTGGATCTACAGGTTTATTAACTGCTATTGCAGTAGGATTTACAACAGTTTATATTTTATGGCTTTTTGAAGAAAAAAATATCGTTATTAGAATGCCTGAAGGTGTCCCACCTGCAGTTAGTGATTCTTTTTCATCTTTATTACCAGCTGTAGTTATTTTAGGATTATGGACATTCATTTCAGTTGTTTTAGGATTTGATGTAAACACTCAAGTTCAAACTTTAATGTCACCATTATCATCTGCTATTTCTACTCCTTGGGGATACGGAATTTATCATATGTTATGTGGATTTGTATTCTTCTGTGGTATTAATTCTGCAGTTGTATGTAATGTTGCATTACCATTTATTCTTGCTAATGGAGCAGCCAATGAAGCTGCTGTTGCAGCAGGACAAGCTCCAATTTATGCTGCAACTTATGGTGTAGATACAATGATTTGGGGCGGAGGAACAGGTGTTACAATCGGTTTGGTCTTATTGATGTCATTTATTGCTAAAAGTAAATACTTTAAAACTTTAGGTAGAATGTCACTTGCTCCAGGTATTTTTAACATTAATGAACCGGTTATTTTTGGTACTCCAATTTGTTTCAATCCTATTTTCTTTATTCCATTCGTTATTTTGCCAGGTGTATTAGCAATATCTACAGTATTATTAATGGAAGCAGGTATTATAGCAATGCCAACAATTGGTATGGTCCCTTGGACAATTCCACCAATATTAATTGGCTTTTTCATGACAAGTGGAGCTATTTCTACAACAATTTGGGCATTTTTAGTAGTGATTATTTCAATAATTGTTTATTATCCATTTTTTAGAATGGCAGATAAACAACAATATGAAAAAGAATTAAGTGATTCAAAAGAATTAACAGATCAAACTATTTAAAATAAAGGAGAAAGAAAGTATGAATAAATTTCCCAAAGAATTTTATTGGGGAGGAAGTATAGCAGCTCATCAATGCGAAGGTGCTTGGCAAGAAGGAGGAAAAGGTCCAGGTATAATGGACTACTGTACTTCAGGAAGCTATGAAATAGCAAGAAGATTTACAAAAAAAATCGAAGAAGGAATTTTATATCCTTCACATGAAGCTATAGATTTTTATCATCATTATAAAGAAGATATTGCTTTGTTTGCTCAAATGGGTTTTACAGCATTGCGTATTTCAATAGATTGGTCACGAATCTATCCCAAAGGTGATGAAGATAAGCCAAACCAAGAAGGTTTAAACTATTATAAAGATATTATTCAAACATTGATTAAGTATCATATTGAACCAATTGTAACTTTATTTCATTTTGAGATGCCTATTCATTTAGTTAGAAAATATAACTCATGGTTAAATCGAGATTTAATTGATTTTTATTTAAAATATGTAAAAACTGTAGTTACTGAATATAAAGGATTGGTTAAATATTGGGTAACTTTTAATGAAATGAATCATATTGATCCACAAACAGAAGCATCTGATTTCTTTGTATATATGCTTTCTGGTTTAACTTATAAAGAACTTCCAGGTGATAAAAAGAAAGCATTAGCTATTATAGGGTATAACATGACATTAGCAGGCGTTAAAGCAGCTAAATTAATTAGAAAAATTGATAAAAATAATATTGTTGGATGTGTTTTTGGTATTCATCCAATATATCCAAGGGATTGTAATCCTGTAAATATTATGAATGCATTTAAAGAAATGGATAGAGATTATTATCAAATAGATGCTATGTGTAATGGAAAATTTCCATTATATAAACTGAAAGAATATGATGATTTTGGTATTCATTTAGAAATAAGCGAAGAGGATTCTAAAGCATTTGCTGAAGGTAGAATAGATTTTATTGGTATGAATTACTATCAAACAGGTGTTGCTAAAACTGGTGAAGATAATGAAGATGATGAAAAATTATTTGGTGGTGTACAAAATCCATTTTTAAAACAAAGTAAATGGGGATGGGCAATTGATCCTATAGGATTAAGATATCTTCTTAACTATACATATCGAAAATATGAAATTCCAATTATGATTACAGAAAATGGAATAGGTGCTGTAGATAATATGGAAAATGGAATAATTCATGATGATTATCGAATTGAGTATCTTCAAAAACATCTGAGTGAAATGAAAAAAGCAATTTTAGAAGATCATGTAGAATGTATTGGATATTTAATGTGGGGTCCTATTGACTTAGTATCAGCAACGACAGGAGAAATGAAAAAGCGTTATGGATTCATCTATGTTGATAAACATGACGATGGAAGTGGAGATTTATCAAGATATAAAAAGGATAGTTTCTATTGGTATAAACATATCATTGAAACACAAGGTGAGGATTTATAAAAGACTCTATCAATGAGAAATTTCATTGATAGAGTTTTTTAAATTATATAATAGGGTTTCCTATATTTTTATCTAATCTCCATATTGGAGCTATACCATCATCTCCCCAGTATTCATCAATAGAAATAATTTGATCATTCTTTGTTTTAATAAAAGAAACAACGTGAAAAGATAATTGATGATCTATTGAAAATACATTAACTACAGCAATAATTAAATCATTAACATATTCGATTCGTTCAATATTTCCATCCCATTTGCCAGGATACTCACAATTTGCTTGAATAAATTCATCAACTGTAAAATGTTCATTCGTACAATGCCAGTTAATATAGGCATCTTTATGAAAATAAGTTTTTATCTTTTTTGCTTTTTGTTTTAATATAGCATCCCAAAATTGATTTATATCCATTGTTCATCTCCTTAATATATAGTTTATTAGTATAAGTTTATATTATAAATACAAATATATTTAATTTTTATAATTATTTCATATTATATCATTTTGCTAGAATATTAACAAAAAAAATCCTAATTAATTTCTTACATTAATTTAAGTTATATAAATAGCTATTTTTCATAACTATGTTATAATAATAAGAATTGTAAAGGGGGTATTAATTTTTATGAAAATGATGAGAAAATTTATGAAATATTATCAGCCATATAAAAAAGTTTTCTTTTTAGATATGATTTGTGCCATGATTATTAGTATCATTGATCTGGCATTCCCACAAATATTAAATTATTTAAATGATACACTGTATATATCAAGTCATCAAAAAATTATACAAAGTTTATTATGGTTGGCAGTTTTCTTATTGATTATGTATGCTATTCGTGCATTATGTAAATATTATGTATCAGCGCAGGGACATATTATGGGTGCTCAAATGGAAAGAGATATGAGAAAAGATTTATTTGATAAGTTTGAACAATTATCTTTTTCTTATTATGACCGTAATAATACAGGGGAAATGATGAGTAAGTTAGTAAGTGATTTATTTGATATTTGTGAGTTTGCTCATCATGGACCAGAAAATGTATTTATATCATTACTTAAAATTATAGGTTCATTTATTTTATTAATGTATATTCATGTTCCTTTAACTATCTTATTGATGATTGTAACATTATGTATGTTGTTGTTTTCATTAAAACAAAACAAATCTATGCAACAGACATTTATGGATAATCGTCAAAAGATTGCAGGTGTTAATGCATCTTTACAGGATACTTTAGCTGGAATTAGAGTTGTGAAATCTTTTGCAAATGAAGATATTGAAAGACATAAATTTGCAAGAAGTAATGAAAGATTTTTACAAAGTAAGAAAAATAATTATCATTGTATGGGAAAATTCCAAGGTGGTAATAATTTCTTTCAGGGACTTTTATATGTTACGATTTTAGTTGCTGGGGGATTCTTTATTGCTGAAGGATCATTAGAACCTGTCGCTCTTGCAACTTATGCTTTATATATTAATATCTTTATTACTCCAATTGAAGTCTTAGTAGAATTTACTGAAATGCTTCAAAAAGGTTATTCAGGATTCAAAAGATTCAATGAAGTGATGGAAACTCAAGTTGAAATTCAAGATGCTCCAGACAGTCATGATTTAGTTAATGTTCAGGGTGTCATTGATTATAAAGATGTGAGCTTTGGATATGATGATGAAAAAGTATTAGATCATCTCAATATTCATATTGATTCAGGAAAATCTATTGCATTAGTTGGTCCATCTGGTGGAGGAAAAACAACCATTTGTTCATTGTTACTTCGTTTTTATGATGTAACAGGTGGAAGTATTGAAATAGATGGTCAAGATATTAGAAAATTAACTCTCAAATCATTACGCCAATCTATTGGGATTGTACAACAGGATGTATATTTATTTACTGGTTCTATTAAAGAAAATATTTCTTATGGAAAACCAGGTGCCAGTGATGAAGAAATTATTGAAGCAGCTAAAAAAGCGAATATTCATGATTTTATTATGAGTTTACCTGATGGCTATGATACATATGTAGGTGAGAGAGGAACACGTTTAAGTGGGGGACAAAAACAACGTATTTCTATTGCCAGAATATTCTTAAAAGATCCAAAGATTTTAATTCTTGATGAAGCAACAAGTGCTTTGGATAATGAAAGTGAACGTCATATTCAAAAAAGCTTAGAAGCCTTAGCAAAGAATCGTACATGTATTACCATTGCTCATAGATTATCTACAATTAGAAATGCTGATGAAATTATTGTCATTGGTAATAATGGTATTGTTGAAAGAGGGACACACCAATTCTTATTGAATAAAAATAATGTTTATGCCAAATACTATCGTTTACAATTTGAAGGATTGGAAGAAAATGCTTAAAGAAGGACAAACTGTATATTTTATTGTTCAAGGGTTTGTTATGAATGGAAAGGTTTTTGATATTCAAATCAAAGATCAGGAATATACATTTAAAATTGAAGGATATGCAAATTGTAGTGGTCATCATGAGATTTCATCAAGGCAGATTCATTATTCTATATTTTTAGATGAACAAGAAGCTAAGAAATATCAATATTATCCTGCAATGTATCTTTCAAATCATTGTTAGTAGCACAAGAGTGCTACTTTTTTTCATAACTTCATAGATATTTTAAAAAGATATTGTTATACTATATGAAGTAGAAAGAAAGGAATTGATTCAAATGAATGATGATATTATTGTTGCTATAGCAACTTCAAGATTAGAAGCAGCTATATCTATTATTCGTTTAAGTGGAAAAGGATGTATTGCTTTTGTTCAACAGTTTTTTACTGGAAAAATCATGGATAAAGCAAGTCATACTATTACATATGGATTTATTAAAGATCAAGATGAAAAAGTTGATGAAGTTTTGGTTAATATATATCGTGGACATAGAACTTTTACGGGAGAAGAAATGGTAGAGATTAACTGTCATGGTGGTATCTTTATTACTCAAAAGGTTTTGAATCTTTGTTTAAAGATGGGTGCACGTATGGCAGAACATGGAGAGTTTTCAAAACGAGCTTTCTTAAATGGACGTATTGATTTATCACAAGCAGAAGCTATTAGTGATTTAATTAGTGCTAAAAATGATTATGCTTCTCAATTAGCATTAAGAGGAATTCAAGGCAATATCAGTCATTTTATTGAAGATTTAAAAGAAGATCTCATTCAGATTATTACACAGATAGAAGTCAATATTGATTATCCTGAATATGAAGATGTTGAAGAATTAACAGCTGAATCTTTACTTCCTAAAAGTATACAATTACAAGAAAAAATGAATCATATTATTGATTCATCTCAAAATGTTCATTTATTAAAAGATGGTATTTCAACGGTGATTATAGGAAAACCTAATGTTGGAAAATCAAGCTTGTTAAATGCTTTATTAGATGAAGATAAAGCCATTGTTACAGATATTGCTGGAACAACAAGAGATATTGTTGAAGGAACGATTCGATTAGATCATATTGTTTTAAATATGATTGATACAGCTGGTATCAGAGATACTGATGATGTTGTTGAAAATATTGGTGTTCATAAATCAAAAGAACTGGTTCATCAAGCAGATTTAGTATTATTGGTATTAGATGGTTCTCAACCATTAACTCAAGAAGATTATGAATTATTAGAGTTATCAAAGGATACACAAAGAATTATTGTCATTAATAAAAAGGATCAGGGAGAAATCAAAGATATTGATGGTATTGCAATTAGTGCTAAGAATCATGATATTGAACCATTAATTCAAAAGATTAAAGCTATGTTTGAATTAGGACAAATTACTTCATCACAAGATGACATTCTTGCGAATGCGAGACAAATTCAATTATTAGAAAAAGCAAATCAATCATTAAAAAATGCTATTCAAGCAATGCAAGAATATGTGCCAACTGATTTAATTGTTACAGATTTATATGAAAGTTGGGAAAGTTTAAAAGAGATTTTAGGAGAAAGAGCAAAAGAGGACTTACTGGATGAGTTATTTAAACGCTTTTGTATAGGTAAATAATGTGAAAAAGTATCAGTTTTTAGCAGAAAGATATTATAAATTTTTTAAATATTTAAGAAGAATAGGGTTAATAAGTGTTATTGTTTTCTTAGTTGTAACAGCATTTAATAGAGGAAATCAGACTTTATCGCTGATTAGTTACTTTGCAATACTTGTTACCTTAGCATGTCTTTTGGAATGTGTTATTCTCTATATTCTATATCTGATATTTAAAAATAAATGAAAAGGATGAGTTGATTCATCTTTTTTTATTGAAATGACTTGAATATTCAATCATATCATTTCAAAAAAAGAAAAGATCATATTTTCTAATGAAAGAGTGCTATAATATGCAAGCGAAGAAATGGGGAGGAAAATCATGAATAAAAGTTATGAAATTGATATGTGTCATGGTCCATTATTAAAACAAATTATTATATTTTCTGTGCCATTGATGCTATCAGGAATATTACAATTATTATTTAATGCAGCTGATATTATTGTTGTGGGGAGATTTACTGGCAGTGATGCATTAGCAGCTGTAGGATCAACAAGTTCATTAATCAATTTATTAGTGAATCTGTTCATAGGAATATCGGTTGGAGCCAATGTTTTATTTGGAAGATTTTGTGGGGCTCACGATGATAAAAATGCATCAGAAACAGTACATACGGCTATTTGTACTGCTATTTATGGTGGAATTATTATGATTTTTGTAGGTAATATATTTGCAAGACCACTTTTGGAATTAATGGGAACACCTCAAAATGTGATTGATTTATCAACAATATATATGCGTATCTATTTTATTGGTATGCCTGGTTTTATGGTTTATAATTTTGGGGCAGCCTTATTACGAACTGTTGGGGATACCAAAAGACCACTTTATTATTTAACTTTTGCAGGAATTATTAATGTTATTTTCAATTTGATTTTTGTTATTGTTTTTCATTTAGGTGTTGCAGGAGTCGCCATTTCAACAATGATGTCTGAATGTATATCAGCAGTATTAGTGTTAAGATGTTTAATTCATGCTGATGGTGTTTTAAAATTATCTAAAGATCAATTACGTTTTCATAAAGATAAATTAATAAAAATGTTGCAAATTGGATTACCTGCAGGATTACAAGGAATGGTATTTAATATTTCAAATGTTTTAATTCAATCATCAGTGAATTCATTTGGATCTATTATTGTTGCTGGAAATACTTCAGCAAGTAATATTGAAGGATTTGTCTATACGGCTATGAATTCTATTTATCAGACATCCTTAAGTTTTACAAGTCAAAATATGGGAGCAAAGAATTATTCAAGAGTGAATCAAATTCTTGTGAGATGTTTAGTTGTTGTTAGTATTATTGGATTTGTTTTAGGTTTTGGAGCATACTTGTTAGGAAATGTTTTATTAACTATTTATTCAACTGATCCACAAGTTATTTCTGCTGGGCTTATTCGTTTAAGTATTGTCAGTGCATCTTATTTTTTATGTGGTATTATGGATGTTATTGTTGGAAGTCTAAGAGGAATGGGATACTCAGTTATACCTATGCTTATATCTTTAACAGGAGCATGCTTATTCCGTGTTATTTGGATATTTACAGTCTTCCAAATGAATCAGTCTCTTTTTGTTCTTTATATTTCTTATCCAATTTCTTGGATTTTGACATTAAGTGCTCAAATGATCTGTTACTTAAAAGTAAGAAAACATGCTTTTGTATAAATCAGCTTATAAAGCTGATTTTTTTGTAAAAAAAAGAAAGCCTTTCGACTTTCATTACTGTTTCTTTAAAGCTGTTCCAAAATGTAAAGCTATATATGCTAGTTCATGTTCATTAAATCTTTTATGATAATGTTCATTGACAATATCATTGAAAATTTCTGCACACTTATATTCTAATTGGAATTGAGCTTGAATTTTATCTTTTAATGGGTTGTTAGTGAGTTGATGATTGTTTTGTAAACGATCTAAAGCAGGATAGAAATGAAGTGTCATACCTGTATAGAATTCTTTGTTTTTTCTTAAATCTAATTGAAGATCGGCTTCAATACGCTTGATTGTTTCATTAATAATATCTTCAGTTTCATCATCGCATAAATCAAACTCACAATTAAAATCAATATCTAACAGATTAATATTTGCTAAATACATAGTGACATATTGAATTTGATTTTCATCAATTTCAACATGAAATTGTTGATCTAACTGATCAATAATTTGTTTAGAAACACCATAATATTCATGACTTTTTAAATGATTAATCTGGCTTTCACTTGTTGGAATATAAGTTCCATTAATTTCTCTAGAAATACATAAAGAAAGATGAATAATTAAGTTATCAAAAGAAACATCAGATATTTCAATATTGTGATCTTGAATAATCTTTCTCACAATATTTTCAATGATTCCTTTTCTATTTTCAAATTGACTGTTTAATTCTATAACCATAATACCTGTACCTCGCTTTTCATATGATATATTATTTAAATTCAAAAGTCTACCATAAAAAAATTTTTTCTTAAAATGAAACATATACTTCAACATATTCACAATTTGTCATAAATCTTATAGGAAATCCCCATGAACCATAACCACTGGAAACAATTAATGAATGATGATTTTGTACCAATAAACCATAATCATTATCATAAAGCATATTGGTAATGACATTTCCAGGAAAAATCTGTCCAGCATGTGTATGACCAGAAAGCTGAATATCAGCATATTTTTGATTTTCTTTATATCGACCAGGGTTGTGATCTAAAACAATGGTTGGTAGTGAACTATCCATATTTTCACAAATTGTATCTATGGAAGTTGAAGAATGTAAACTTACATCTTCTCGTCCTATTATATTAAACAGTCCATCAATACATACAAATTTTTCATTTAAATAAGTGATTTTGTATTTTTGATAAAGTTTTTGACTAGATAGAGAAATGTATTTTTCATGGTTACCATCAACTGCATAAATACCATATTTGCTATGAGCAGCAGATAATATTTTTAATGTTTGTTCGATATAGTCTTGAGGAGAATTTTCATCAAATATATCACCACCTAAACAAATGAGGTCATATTGATTTTGATTTAATGTATCAACAAGATTTTTGATTTGTTGAGGGCTTGTTCCACTACCAATATGAATATCACTTATAAAGGCTATTTTTAATGATGAAAGAGTCGTATTTTTAGGAATAGTGACATGGTAATCTGTGATCTCTTTATGAAAATGAGAGCTATATCCTAAACCAGTTATAGAAATAGATACAAGTAAAAGACATATTATAAAAAAAGAATGATGTGTATGATGAATGATATGACACCATAAATGATATAAACCAATCCATATAAAAAAACAAAAAGAACATAGGATATAAAAATTTATTATATTGTTCCAAACAAACCATAAAGAGGATGTTGGTTGAAAAATGACTTCTATAAGAAGTGTTATGATGGCTATAAGTGTTAAAATAGATAAAGTATAATGCCAACTTTTTTTCATATGTTCAAATATACGAAGAAAATATAGAAAAGGTGTTATAATAAGAAATAGGGATAGGAGTGTATAAAATATAATCATCATAAAAACCTCTTTTCTTTTTTTACAAGTATAACATAATTGAACAAAAAATAAAGGTTGCTTTCAATGAAGTCATATGATAGTATTAAAAAAAGATAGAGGTGCAAGAGTTAAGAGTTCTTTTATCAATAGATGCAACTAAAAAGAAGGAGGAACGATTGCCGAAGGGATAATTATTTGCATGTGATTATTGCCTGGGGGTATAGAGAATATCTATATCACTGTCACTTTGTAATGAAGTGGTGTGCTATTGCCTTAATAAAATAATATTTATTATTGCAATGGTACCATTGCAATTTTTTATTTTAAAGAAGGTGGAAATATTGAAATTGATTGAATCAGATCATCATATTATTCAAGTTAAATTCATGAATGTAGAAAAGAATTCGTTATTTGTTGGAGATATTTTTCAAACCATTTCTTCAATGAATGTCAATATAGATATGATTTCTGAAGTGATATTAGAAGATGAAATGCGTATTGATTTTACATGTAGTCAAGATGATCAGAAAAATTTAGATCGTGCTTTATCCTTGATAAGATCAAAACATCCACGTATGCAAATTTATCAAAATAGACAAGTTGCGAAAATTAAACTGGAAAGTCATGAAATGAAAGATGAAGTAGGTGTTGCTGCAATGTTATTTACATTATTAGGCAAACATCAAATTCCTTTACTTCAAGTCACAACATCAGAAGTATCTATTTCATGTGTGATTCCATTGGAATATGTTGATTTAGCTTTGTCAGAAATTCAAAATGAATATAAATAGGAGGAAAATTATGGAACCAATTTTTGAAGGAAGTGCAGTTGCGCTTGTATTACCAATGTTAGATGATGGAAGCATTGATTATGATGGATTTAAAAGACAAGTGCAAAGAATGATTGATGGTGGAGTACAAGCTCTTTTAGTGAATGGAACAACTGGAGAAACACCAACAATTCATATTGATGAAGAATTTGAATTAACAAAGATTGTCATGGAAATGACAAAAGGAACAGGTGTAAAAGTGATTGCGGGAGCTGGTTCAAATGATACAGAAACAGCTTTGAAAAAAGCAAAGTTTGCAAAAGAAGTTGGCGCAGATGCTATTTTAGTTGTAACACCTTATTATAATAAGACAAGTCAAAGAGGTTTAATTGATCATTATACTTATATTGCAGATCGTGTTGATATTCCAATGATTATATATAATGTACCAGGTCGTACAGGAATGAATATTGCAGTAGATACAGTTGTAGAACTTGCTAAACATAGAAATATTAAGGCTATGAAAGATGCAACTGATAATATTGCTTATGCTATGGATGTTTTAACACACACAAAAGACTTAGATTTTGATATGTATAGTGGCTGTGATGATAATATTTTACCGTTTATTGCTGCGGGAGGAAAAGGGGTCATTTCTGTTTTATCTAATCTTTATCCAAGAGAAACAGAAAAATTTGCTCAAGCTGTGCTACATGGTAATATGGATTTAGCTAGACAAATGGCATATGATTTCAATGATGTCAGCAAATATTTATTTATTGATGTCAATCCAATTATGCCTAAGGCTGCACTTAAAAAAATGGGTGTATGTGGTGAAATGGTCAGAAGACCATTAATCCCAACAACAGAAAAAAATAAACAATTATTATTTGATGCTATGGAAAGATTTGAAAAGAAGGGCTATTAATATGAATGTATTGGTTTATGGTTTTGGTTTAATGGGTAAAAAAGTAACGCAAGCAGTGAGAGATAACGCACAAATGAATTTAGTTGGTGTTGTTTCTCCTGTCTTTGATGCGAAAATTGATGAAAAAATGTATGCATCTTTAAATGAAGTTCATGAAAAAGTAGATGCTATTATTGATTTTTCGCATCCAGATAATTTAAATGATATTTTAAAATTTGGTGTTAGAAATCATTGTGCACTTGTTCTAGCAACTACAGGATATAGTGAACAACAAATTTTACATATTGAAGAAGCATCTTCACAAATTCCTATTTTTCAATCATATAACACATCTTTTGGTGTTTCTATGTTAACAAAGATTGTCAAAGAAGTAGCGAAAGAATTTTATGAAAATGGATATGATATTGAAATTATTGAAAAACATCATAATCAAAAAATTGATGCACCAAGTGGAACAGCTAAACTTTTATATGATGTGATTCATGAAGATATTGAAGAGACAAAAGAAGTTTATGATCGTTCTACTGTTCATCATAAACGCGAAAGAAATGAAGTTGGTATTCAATCTGTGCGTGCTGGAACAATTTTTGGTGAACATAGTGTTTTATTTGCGGGACATGATGAAATTATTGAAGTCAAACATACAGCTTTATCAAAAGAAGTTTTTGTACAAGGGGCTATTTCAGCATGTTTGAAGATTGCTGATAAAGAAAATGGTTTATTTAGTTTAAAGAATTTATATTAAAGGGGAAGAACAATGGTTTTACAGACACAGTTTGCTCAAATTAGGGATCGTAGTTTATATATTGATGATGTCAATGCAATGGATTTAGTTAAAAAATATGGAACGCCACTTTATGTGATGAGTGAAGGACATATAAGACATCAATTTGAAGAATTAAAAACAAAGTTTTTAGATAAGTATGATAATGTTTTGCCATTATTTGCTTCAAAGTCATTTAGTTGTTTAGAGATATATAAAATTGCCAGTGAATATGGTATTGGTATTGACTGTGTGAGTGCAGGAGAGATTTCTATTGCCTTAAAAGCTGGTTTTGATCCTCATAAAATTTATTTCCATGGAAATAATAAACTTCCATCTGAAATAGATTATGCGATAGCTCATGATGTTGATCATTTTGTGATTGATAATTTTTATGAGATAGAATTAATTGAAAAAATAGCAACTCAATACGATAAAACCATTTATGCAACTGTAAGAGTTGTGCCAGAAATTAAAGCTGGTGGACATGGATATATTCAAACTGGACATAAAGATACAAAGTTTGGTTTCAGTGCTAGAAATGGCATTTATTTAAAAGCTATCCAACAAATTGTCGATTCTACACATATTGAATTTGAAGGTATACATTGCCATATTGGTTCACAGGTTTTTGATTTATATGCTTATATCAGTGCTATGCATCGTTTTGTACGTTTTGCCTATGAAATATATGATCAATTAGGTATTATGGTGAAAAAGATAAATGCTGGTGGTGGATATGGAATTGCCTATACTAAAAAAGATGAACCACTAGAATTTGAAACAATCACTTCTGAAATCATGAATATTATTAAAGATGGTTATGATAAACGTGGTTGGGAAATGCCAATGGTACTTGTAGAACCAGGACGTTATGTTGTTGGTAATGCTGGAATTACATTATATACAGTAGGAGCAGTCAAAGACATTCCAGATGTTCGTACTTATATGAGTGTTGATGGTGGAATGACGGATAATATTAGAACAGCTTTATATGATGCGCAATATGATGGTATTATCGTTAATAAAGCTTATGAACGTCGTGATACAAAAGTGACTGTTGCTGGAAAGGTTTGTGAATCTGCTGATATTGTTGTTAAAGACATTATGTTACCATATCCTGAACCTGGTGATATCTTTGCTCAATTTTCAACAGGGGCCTATCATTATTCCATGTCTTCTAACTATAATCAGTTACCAAAGCCAGCTGTTGTTTTTACATATCAGGGCAAAAGTAAATTAGTGATTAGAAGACAGACTTTTGATGATTTAATTGCTTTTGATGTACAGGAAGACTATCAATAAGAGGAAGAAACATTATTCTTTCTCTTTTTTGATACTTTGTAAAAATGCATTCAAACTTTTATTTTGAGAGTTTTTATGCCAAATCAGATAAATATGGAATTGTTGAGAAAAGTCTTTTAAAGGTAAAAAGCAAAGATATTTTTGATAAGCATAATAATCTTCAACAAATTGGGCTAAGATAGCAGTATCCTGACTAATAGCTAAATGCATGAAAAGAGTATCTAAATCATGGCTTTTAAAATCAGGATGACTTGTATCCATAATCACATGTGTTTGATTTTTTATATTATAGGAATTTGGTTTCGTTTGGTTGATAAATGCTCAAAGCAAATATTAACAATGAGCAAAATAAAAAGTAATGCACCAGCATTACTCTATTTTTCTGCATGCAAAAACGTAACCAGATATATCATTTTTTGACCTGGTGCATTGTTCCTTTTCCACATTTCATGCAGATGCATGACAGTTCATCATCTCCATCAGCCTCCGCTATTTCACTTAATATGTATCCGTCAAGTTCCATTTCACATCCGCA
>NZ_NFLH01000090.1 GCF_002160815.1 Massilimicrobiota sp. An134
AAGATAATAAAGGCAGCGGGTGTCGCCCCATTTCACTACGAATCAAGTCAGTACGAAGCCAAGCATAGTGCCATAACCAAGCAGGGATCGAGCTATTTAAGAAAGACGTTATATCAGATCATTGTGCCAGTCATCAGGTTCAACAAGGTCTTCAAGGATTACTATGACCTTAAACGCTCACAGGGAAAAAGTCATCGCTGTGCGCAGGGCCATTGCATCAGGAAGCTGTTGAGGGTCATCTATCATCTGGTAACGACAAATCAGCAGTTTGATGCATCGTTACTGAGATAGAAAGAAAATGAAACCGTATTCATAAAAAGTCTATTCCATAGGCTGTTTTCGTCATGCCCAAAAACACAAATCATATTCACATTTCAAAGATCTTACATATTGATTAGCTAGCATAATCAAATCATTTAACATTTTCAAACTTTTTCATCAAATGACTTGATTTTTATATAGTTAGCTCCTTGATATTATTATACTCAATCTGGATATATAAAAAAATACAAAACTGGATATTTTCATAAGACCAATATTCATATATACTGT
>NZ_NFLH01000091.1 GCF_002160815.1 Massilimicrobiota sp. An134
GATGATGAAATTGAAATCATTAGAGAAAAGCTCAATAACCATATCATCAATCATATCTATGATGGTGAAGTGCATAAGGAACTGTCAGATGAATTTGATAGTTCCTTTTGCCCTCACTGCGGGCATGAGCACATCATTAGATATGGCAAGGATAAAAATGGAAATCAAAGATATTTATGCAAACATTGCCATAAGACTTTCTCGCCCATGACAGGAACTTTGTTTTCGTATTCAAAGAAGGAAGCCTATCAATGGTATCTGTATATGGAATCACTCTTTCGTGGTGATACCATTGTTCAGTCTGCTCATATTGCAGGTATATGCGAACATACATCTCTTGTGTGGAGACATAAGATACTGAGTGTATGTGCTTCTCTCACAGCTGAAGATCGCATACTAGATGGAGTTGTTTACCTTGATGAGAAACTTTCAGATGTTAAACATCCTGGAATAACAGTTGAAGATAAAGAATCAAAGAAGAAAAGAGGAATCAGCGATCAGAAGAGAAACATTGTCTGTGCCATAGATGAGCACAACAATAA
>NZ_NFLH01000092.1 GCF_002160815.1 Massilimicrobiota sp. An134
ATTCCTCTTTTCTTCTTTGATTCTTTATCTTCAACTGTTATTCCAGGATGTTTAACATCTGAAAGTTTTTCATCAAGGTAAACAACTCCATCTAGTATGCGATCTTCAGCCGTGAGAGAAGCACATACACTCAGTATCTTATGTCTCCACACAAGAGATGTATGTTCGCATATACCTGCAATATGAGCAGACTGTACAATGGTATCACCACGAAAGAGTGATTCCATATACAGATACCATTGATAGGCTTCCTTCTTTGAATATGAAAACAGAGTTCCTGTCATGGGCGAGAAAGTCTTGTGACAATGTTTGCATAAATATCTTTGATTTCCATTTTTATCCTTGCCATATCTAATGATGTGCTCATGCCCGCAGTGAGGGCAAAAGGAACTATCAAATTCATCTGACAGTTCCTTATGTACTTCACCATCATAGATATGATTGATGATATGGTTATTGAGCTTTTCTCTAATGATTTCAATTTCATCATCAGTTGCATTATTGATAATGGAATCAATAATATCATTAAACATTTTATC
>NZ_NFLH01000093.1 GCF_002160815.1 Massilimicrobiota sp. An134
GATAATGTTGTTTTTGGTGCCATCTCTACCCTTCATACTTTTGGCAGACCCCTTGAATTCAATCCTCATATCCACATGCTTGTCTGTCAGGATGCCCTCAATCTCAGGAAGGACTGCATCAAAAGCCTTGCCTATATGGATTTCAATAAGCTCAGAAAAACCTGGATGTTTCAGATCCTTGACCTTCTTGACAGGAAAATCAACACAAGACAATTCCATGCACTTAAAAATTACCTTTATAAAAACTATCCCGACGGTTTCTATGTCTATGCCAAAGAACCAAAAAAAGATCAGAGCGAAGATGATGTTGATGATACCGTCGCATATATAACACGCTATACCAACAGACCTGTCATGGCAGAAAGCAGAATTGTAGAATATAATGACACAACCAAAATGATTCATTGGTTCTATAATCGTCATGAGGATGACAAAAGAATCGATGTCACTGAAAGAGTTGAGAGATTCATCCAAAAAGTCATCAGACACTGTCCGGATGAAAACTTCAA
>NZ_NFLH01000094.1 GCF_002160815.1 Massilimicrobiota sp. An134
TCACTATATCTTAGCTCACACATGGAGTTCATGATCTTCTTGTATATTCCCTTGAAAGTCGTTTTGTTATAGTAATTTTTATTCTGATCTTTCATCTTATATAGTCCAATGTAGTTCTTCAAATACTTGTCTGATATCCCTCTATATCCATGCAAAAACAATTCAATAGACGAATGCAATCTATTGACCTTATCCAATGTATATCCGTCCTTTTCTTTCTTGCCTGATGGTATCTTAATCCATTTGACTCCTAACTTTTTCATCAGTCCATGATATGAGCGTAAGCTGTCACTGACAACTGTACATTGTGAAGGAATTTTGTCTTTATATATTTCATAGAGATTCTTGGTATGTATTCTTCCTCTTTCTGATACCTGTATCACTTTATTGTTGTGCTCATCTATGGCACAGACAATGTTTCTCTTCTGATCGCTGATTCCTCTTTTCTTCTTTGATTCTTTATCTTCAACTGTTATTCCAGGATGTTTAACATCTGAAAGTTT